>CAMUHY010000012.1 GCA_947088865.1 uncultured Eubacterium sp.
TACTTTTATGGTTTTAATCATTTTCTGTAAGCTCCTTTATCATCTTCTTTGCTTTACTCGTATGATGTGGTTTTAATTTTCCCGATCTGTCCCAATTCCTCAGAGTTTGTGCTGTTACTCCTAAAATTTCAGTCATTTCATGTATAGTATAATATTTCATTTTATCACCTCTATACATAATTACAGTATATTAAAATGCAAAAGTTAATAGCATATTTATAACTTTTTATAATTTTTATTCAACTGTTAGTAACCTCCTTTTCCGATTTTTCCTGCTTTCCTTGCCGCCATATAATAATATATCAAATCCGAAATGGTTACATTTTTTACAGTAAGCTCTTTGTCATATTTATCATATTTTGAATATTTGACTAAAGCTTTGACTTCTTCTTTATCGCCTTCCCTATAAATAATATTTTGACTAGGCAAATTATTGATTTTATACGGTTCGCCGCATATTATTCGATACTGTTGTATAATTGATTCTCTGTCCATATACAAAACAGCTTCGCCCTTATCCATAAACAAAATATAATCTGCAATTCGTTCCATCTCATCAAATACATGGGAAGAAAATATGACGCTGTGTTTGCCGTCCTGAATAAACGCTGTTATCAATTTTTGAAACTCTGCCCGAAATGCCAAATCAAAATTGCCCGTAGCCTCATCTAAAATTAAAAGCTTGGGATTATAGGACAATGCAAATGCAAGCTGAAATTTTAATTGCTCTCCTTTTGACAATTTATAATATACTTTTCTTTCGTCAAGACCAAATTGTCTGCAATATTCAACAAACCTTTTATTATCAAAATTTTTATACTTTTCTCCAAAATGACACGCATTATGATACAAATTCAAATGCTTATAAAATAAATCATCCTGCAATACAAAGCCAATCTCTTGCTTTATACAAATTTCTTTATCCTGATAACCCTTATCAAAAATATGAATATAACCGCTGTCTGCCTGATACAAGCCCAACAGCATATGAATCAGCGTGGTCTTGCCTGAACCGTTTGCACCAACCAATCCCAAAATATACCCTGCTGGAAATGAAAATGTAATATCCTTTAAACAAAAACTCCCAAAGTTTTTATTGATATGATTACATTCAACCATTATGAACTCCATTTTTATCGCCTCCATTTTACTTATCACCATTTATTGCAGCAAAAGGTGTGTATGTACTGTATATATTTATATATACAGTACATACACACCTTTGTCAACTACTTTTTCAATATTTATCTACTTTTTTATTCGGGTCGCTGTTCTGCCAGATATATTCCCCACTGTTTGAACTCTTTTGGCAAATCATACACGCACATTCCATCCACTTCAATCATGCGGCATTGTCCAGGATTATCATAATTAAATGTATTCCATGCTGTAATTAATTTATCGGTCTTTTCTATGCCATGCTCTTCAAAAACTCCTTTATATTGGTCTGGAGTTTGTGTCCAAATCGTTACAATATTATAACTATTTTTCATTATTTCTGCTGAATAATCGTGAACACCAAAACCAAACTGACACATACCGTCATGGATAAGCAGCTCTTTATACTTTCTAAAAATCTGTAATGCCTGCTGTGCATTTAATCCATCTATATAATAGATATCTTTATATGCAGAAGAATTTTCATTTTTACGCAAACGCTGTTCATCCTTTTGATTTGTTGGCAGCTCTAAAATAAAAAAAATAGGTTCATTTTGCAGTGTTATAAAATGTTCAAAAACTTCTTGTATTTTGCCTGCCCCAACATTTGCAATTATTCCTTGCTCCTGAACTTGATACTGCTGCTCCAGCTTATCTATAAACGGCACTTTGCAGCCTCTTATCATCTCCAGCATAAAAAGCCTCCATTTCTTTTTAATCTTTTCTATAAAAATAAAAGACTATCACATCAATCACAATAACTATTTACTTCTCCATATGCCATCAACTTTTATAAAGCTGTGCAATTCGTGCAGATTTATCTGGAAATTCACTGTTTAAATACATCAGATATTGAAATACGCTTCCCTTATATGGATGGATATCGCCAAACAATCCAACTTCATAACAATTGCGGATAATATTAATAATACAATCCTCTGTATGGTCTTCCTTACAGTCTTTACATTCTTTCAAAATATGTGCAATCGCTGCTTCTAATTCAGGCTCATCAAACACCTTAAAATCCGTTATTGGTATATTATCGGAACCGCCTGCAACTTCTTTTTTAGGCTCTTTCATATAATCGCTTACACATTTTTTTGCAAAGCCTATAATACATGCTTCTTTTTTACATTGTCCACAATTTGTTTCCTGTAAACAACAATCCTCTAAATCATTCCAAATTAATTGTGCATCTAAACCTTTCTTATGTTGTTCAGCCATATGTACATACCTCCAATAATGATTTAATTATATGTTTCAAAATATACCATATAACAAAATTCTTTTTCTATCAACTACTTTCTTTTTATCATATGATTAAAAAATTCTTCACTATATTTCTTTAAGCTTTTTTCATCAATTGTTCGGATATCTGCCTTTATATACATATCACCCTCAAAAAAATTGGCGCCTTCCAAATCCAACCAGTAAATTCCATTGCTTTCATAAAGAATGATTTGTCCTTCTCCCAATTTATCAGCCGTCTCAAAAAAAAGCGCATAACTATGCCGCATTTCCCATTCATATGAGGAATTGATTAATAATATCCCTTTTTTCTTCCAATCCTCTTTATTATTCTGATACCAGTTTTCAAAAAGTAAAAATATATTATCCATATCAAAAAATATTTGCAATCCGCTACGCCACTTGCTCATTACCTTATGCTGTTTTTTCTCAATCCAACCAACAACAGAGCTGCTCTAGCTTTTTCAACTCCTCCATCTCACTAATAGAATGAAAATTCGTTTCGACCAACTCCAATACTTTAAGTTCTGACAATTTTTTAAACACCTTAAAATCATCAAATTCTAATCCATTAATTCTAAGCACTTGAACACCTTTAAAATGAACAATATCTTTAGCTATATTGATTTGACTTTGTTCATACCAAGTATCATATGCCGTATCATTTTCAAACTCTTTATAATAAGAGTTTGATGTAATGCTTTCTTTAAATGTATTCCATGCTCTTTTTGCTTTATCTGAATAAGCATATTGACGCATCTCTTCATCTTTATAATCACTGAGTCCCAAGCTTAATTGTATATCTATACTATTTTTTTCTTCCGCTATCGTCTGGTCTATAAAACTTTTCAAATTATCGTCTCGAACACAACAAAATCCCCATTCATCACCACCGCTTGTACTTGCAAATGGCAATGGTGGATTTTCAAGACTTATCTCAATAAAAAATTGATTGTCAAATGTTTCTCCAATACGCAAATATTTAATTTGTGCAATATCTTCATCGGTAATGACTTCATCTTTACAATTCAATACTTTTCTTATGGCATCTTCAATCCATTTTTGTGTAAATATCATAAAATTTCTCCATTTATTCAACTTATTTTTTTACCATTATAAGTAGAAAGCTGACATTGTACCCAATGATTCGGTGGGTCTACTTCACAAGATACCACAATGCAATCTTCTGAAATACTTTCAACTATCACTCCATCAACAGCAATGCGCTCAGATTGCCAAAATAATTCACAGTTTTCATCAAAACAAAATAACTTTGAATCTGATGCAATATATAACCATTTTTGATAAATATAAAAATATCCAAAATATAAATCACAGGAACATGTTTTGACGTTCAATGTTTCTAAATCAATAAAATAAACCATATCACCGCAGCCAATGCAAAAATATTGTTCAAAAAACCATTCTGTATTAAATGTATTCCAACTATTTGTATCAATTTCGACCTTTAAATAAGGAATTTTATTTTTACTGATATAATAAATTGTTCCTTGTCCAAGATTCAAATAAGATGTGTTCCATTTATATCTGTCAAATGGTTTGCTTAAGGTATACATAATCACTCCTGTTATCATGATTACTCTGCTAATTCTTGCCACAAGTATAACAAAGGTGTATAAAAAGGGCAAGATGTTTTCCTAATACCATTTAGGAAACAATGTTTTTCTTAATTAGAAAATTTAATTTTAATAAATTAATCAATTATTCAACCAAAAATCTGCAAAAAAAGAGCAAACTATATATTTCTATACTATCTGCTCTTCAATCATTTTTTATCTAAATAACATTAATTCTCTTCTTTACTCTTATTAACTATCATATATAACAATAATAATTATTTTTTCATTATTGTTAATCTTTCTGACAATTTTACCTTATAAATAGAACTTTATTCTGTAATTTTCTGTGTTTTATATACACGTTAATCTTTTATAGTAAGCTTTCTAATAATAAATATTAAATAAATAATTTATGAAAAAATTTAATGATATTATCTATATTTTTCAATATATAAATTTATCTATATTTTTTTCTTTCCAACTTTGATAAACCTGTTCATTAGCAATTTTATATCCAAATCCATACCATATATATGTATACTCGTCCGTTATATCACCTGTCAATTCCATTTCTATAATCATATCGTTATATTCATCTTTTTCTATAATTGCTGAAAAATCTATATAATAATTGCCAGTTTCTGTAAGCTCTATTTCAGCTAATGTATCTAATGAACATTCTCCTGTATGATATTTTTCTAATATCACATCTGTCTTAGGATATTTATATCTTCCATTTTCTATACTTAAATTATTCTCAAAAGTATATTCTGGAACTCCATAAATAAATACCTTTGTTGAATTTGAATTATTATAAAATCCCTCATACATATTGATAGATATACAAACCACATCATATTTATCTACTGTTTCTTTATTATCACGAAGCAAAAAATCCCATACTTCTATATTCCCTGTTCTTCTTCTATCACTTCCAGCCTCAGCAACTATATTTGATTCATATTCTTTTATATATGGAATTTTATAATTTACAAGCCATCCTTTTTCATCCAATCTATTTATAGACATTCCACTTGGTTTTAATTTATTTTCCAAAAAATCAATTCTTTTATATGTATTACTAGACATTTTATCATCAAGGTCATTAACCAAATCCGCTGTATCAATTACCATATCATTTTTAGGTGACCAATTTGGTATTGCTATATTAATATCTAAATCTTCTGATTTTTGTATTATTTTATATACTCTATAATTATCTTTAATAGTAAAATTTGTGTAAAATGAGCTAAGAGAATCATTATTATTTTGAATATCTACACTAGGATTTTCTATTGTTGCATCATATCCTTGTGTTTTTATTTCTTCAGATATGTTACTATTACACCCAATAGTAAATACTATTAAAAAACTAATTATCAGTACATATCCTTTTCTTTTCATAACTTTTCCCCTCAAGACACCTTAAAAATAATCCCTATAAAAATATCTTTTAAAGCAAAACAATATAATTAACTACCTGATACTTCAACAGTCTGTCTATTATATACACCCTCTCGTACAATCATTCGTGCCTGATAATCTTCTGCCCATTCATAAGATCGAAATATATATGAATTTCCATTATTATAACCTGTATCATTTATTACTTCTTGTCCATCATACAAAACGGTTGTCAACTCAATTTTATATTTATAATTATCTGATCCCCATGCCCTTGCTTCGCATGACCTCATGCCTGATGAAGAATTTACATCTAACATATACTTTCCATAACCATCTTTAAAATCTTTATTTATATAAGTATCTGCAAACACTGTAATACTGCCAATTAATGTTATTATCGACATAGTTGCTATAATTGATTTTGCTATTTTCAAAAATTTTTTAACCATAATTTCAATCCTTTCTAACTAATATCACAATATAAAACATAATAAAATATTAAATAATACTATCTCGAAATTTTATATTATTTATTTTATTATAAATAAATATTATCATATACACATATAATAATCAATTAAATTAGTATAATTAAAATATTTATATGTATATATAAATAAATTATTTTGTATAATTATTTTGTATGAATTGAAACATTAAAAATAATAGCATTATCTTTATCTGCTAACTTTTGCAGACGTGGCATCCACTCGATAAAATCTGTCAAAGATTTTATCAAGCTGTTTTTCATCTATATATTCCACATTATTTTTTACAGAAATTATTACTATATTGCCTGTTTGCGTTAAACTAAATTGAATCTCTCCTTTATCACTACAATATTCAAATGCGTTATCCAACAGAATCGTAAATAATTGTCTAATTGAATTTTCATTGGCAAAACAAGTTATTTTAGGTGTTATCATATATAAAAATGTCTTTTCTTGATTAATAGCCATTGCTTTATATGAATGTACAACATCTTCTGCAACATCTGAAATAGAAAAATCAATACGATTTATATGCTCGCCTTTTTCGTCCATACGCGCTAGTGATACAAAACTGTTTGTCATTCCTGTTAATCGTTCAGCCTGAAGCCGAATATCTTGTATCCATTCATTATTTCCATCTTCCATTTGTAATATATCTAAATCAGCTAAAATCACTATAAGCAGCGTTTTTAACTCATGGATTGCTGATGTGATAAATTCTTTCTATTTTTTATAACTCCTTGCAATTGGTCTTACCATTCGTTTAGAAATAAAAATTAATATAACAAACATCACACTAAGTGCAAGAACAAAAATAACAATTAATGATTGGGGTATTTTTTTATATCATCGATCATGCTTGTCCTAAGCAAAAAAATGGCTATTGTTCTATCCTTCTCACCATAAAGTTTATATTAATATCCATTATAAAATCCCTCATTATTTTCTAATTTTACTGCCTCTTGATAATATTTAGCAGCTTTTTTTGGTCGGATTGAACGATTGTAAGTATTATTAACGATTGCTATATCACCATCTTTATCAACAATAACATAAAAATATCTTGCATTGATATCTACATTATCTTCTGGAGTTTGCATTAACCCACAGTCTGAAAGTCCATTTTCTATTAAATATGTCCTAGTATTTAAAAAATGACTGCTAAAAGCTTCTTACAAAACAGTTTCCCAGCTTGTATTTTTAATTCCTATAAATTCTCCTTTGTATTCTAAATTTATATACGATTTAAAATCTTAAAAAAATAATATTTAATAAAAAAAATATAAAATTCAAACCTTAAATAAACTTAAAATAAATGGATAAAATCTTTAGAAGGCATCTCCTTATAAAACCAATCAAAAAACCCCTTAAAAGCAATAAAACTTTTAAGAGGTCTTTTAATTTTAACTTCAAATTATTTCTTTGGTCCTAAAATAACATCCATTTGTGCAAGATGTTTCATTAATAGGATAGCATCTTGAATATCGACATCACCATCACCATTTACATCACTGTTTACTTTATTTATTTTAACATCCATCTGTGAGAGATGTTTTTTGATAAGAACGCCATCTTTTACATTAATATCTCCATCTCCATCCACATCTCCATATTTAATCACAGGATTATTTGGTGTTGATTCTTGCTCACTTGGTTTAGGGGTAGTTCCCTCTTCGCTTGGTTTCGTACTTGAGAAAATACCATTTATTAAAAACAGATTTATACTATCTCCTTTTATAATCTCAACCAAACCTGCTTTCACATCAATTTCTACAATACCATTATTATCGCAAGTGTATTTTGTTCCATTAACTTTTACACCTTTTCCAACAGCAGAGGTACTTCCGCCGAATACTAATATCAGCTTACCATCCGAAGGCGCTGTAAACTTTATATTGGTGCTTGATTCCATCTTTAAACACTGTGTAAGCGTTTTTCCATCATAAGTTACAGTTCCCTTATCTTTAGAAAGATTACCAACAATGGTGTATACATTGCTGTTTTTTCCTGATTCCGTAAAATTGTGTAAATATGAACCGTTCACTTCACCGCTGCTTGTTGGTTTACTCTCTCCGCTGCCTGTTGTAACATCTTCTCCCTTTGTTGTCCCATTTTCACTGCTTGATGAGTTGTCTTCTTCAGCTGAATTGTTCATACCGCCAACAGACACCAACTCTGTATTTTTATAATTTGTTACTGCTGCCTTTAATTCTGGTATAACAGCATAATTGGTATCTTCAGAATCTGCAAATGTCCATGCAACGACACCGCCGCCTTGACTGCCTGCATTTGCTTTTACTTTTGCAGGAACATCTTTGGCTACATCTACATCAGAAGCGTTTACCCCTAAGTCAACTGTTGTATCAAAGTTGTCATATGTTGTGCCGCCTGCTACCGTTTTATACGTATTTGGTACTTTCTCATCCCTTGATGAAGCAAGATACGCATCAAAATCTGTCTTATTTCCATTAGCCGTATTTGCATAGATTACTGGCTGCCCGCCAACAATTTCATTGGCAAATGCTTTGATAATGCCTCCGTTTTCACCTGAAAATGTCCCTTCTCCTTTGGCATCGGTACCTTGTTTTGATGAAAGCATTGGATTTGCACAATTTCTAAAATAGTTGGCTTCCACAAATGCTGAAGACCCCATTGTAACACCTACGCCATATTTTGCATTGCCGTCATAGTAATTATTATATATATGTACGGACATTGTTCTTATTCTTGGATGTCTTGAATCGGAATGGTCAAACCAATTGTGATGATAGGTAATATAGTTTGGACCACTTTCCTTTGTCATACCACAAAGTGAGGATTTTCCTGAATCATAAAAATGTACATAAGAAATAGTTATATACTGTGAATTACCTTTCAAATCAATAGAACCGTCACCCTTTGCTTGGTCTGAATCGCCGCCTACGGCTCCATAATACAAATCAACATTGTGTATCCATACATTGCAGTTACCAGTATCTAATGAGATACCATCATCCATAAAATTTAACAATGAAAAATTACGAAATTCCACATTTCCTACATATCGAACTAAAAATCCAAAACCTGAAATAGCAGCATCATCACCAATACCTTCTATTGTAATATTCATCTCTGCATAATTGCTTTTTCCTTTAATCTGAACGCCCTCTGCCTTACTTGTATAACTATCCAAATCATCTCTAGTAACAAGACCAATAATACGCACAGCAATTGGTGAGGTGTCGCCTTTTTGCTTTGCATCCAAAATTGCCTGTATACCTGTTACTTTTACTCCATTTACTGTGGCAGTACAAGTCTTTGCAGTCTTTGCTGAAACATATACAACCTGCGCATTGCTCTTTAATGTACCATCATCATTATAAGCGCCTGAACCCGTCTTATATTTAGAATCCGAAGAAAATGCAAATCCGCTTCTATCATAAGGAGACACTGTAAGCGTTTCACTGGTAACAGTCACTGTTCCGCTTGAAAGGACTGCTTCAACTTTTATAATATAATTTCCTGCTTTTAAACCAACTGCATCTACTCTTACATAATTTTTATATATCCTTATCAGCTCATTGTCTATTTGTTTATATGCTGAATCACCTTCATTTGCAGCCTTTATATAAGCTTTATATCCCTTTGCACCAGTCACAAGAGAACACTTTACATATGCACTTTCAAACCAGCCAGAACTCTCACTGATTGAAAACTCTGCTGCTCTTGCAACAAACGATGTCTTTCCTACTGCAAGCAGTGTAAATGCCATCATTACAGCAACAGCAATTGCCAAAGCGCCTTTAATGGATTTCTTTTTCATTGAAATATTCCCCCTTTTACTCAAAAATAAAGCTGTTATATTAAGAGTTATTATATTTTTCTCAATACAACAGCTTTACTATATTCAAACAATCATTATTTTTAAAATCCTACATCCATGCCTGCACACTTTTTCAAAATAAGAACGATATCTGTTGAAGTAATGCTTCCATCTTTATTAACATCTGCATTTTTCTCATTAATAGTAACCATCATCTGAGCAGCATGTTTTTTTAATAATACTGCATCTTGAATATCAACTTTGCCATCTCCATTAACATCTCCAAGCTTTCCTTCTACTGGATCTGGATTATCTGGCTTTGGGTCTGGTGTACCTGATGGCTCAAAATTCATATAGAATAAATTAATCGAATCCGCCTTTTTAATTTCAACTGCTCCAGCTGATATATCTATTTCTGCAATACCATTACTATCACAAGTATACTTTGTTCCATTTACATTGACAGCCTTTCCAGCAGCGGAAGTGCTTCCTCCAAATACAAGCGTCAGCTTTCCATCAGAAGGAGCTGTAAAATTGATATTGGTACTTGATTCCATCTTTAAACATTGTGTAAGCTGTAATCCACCATAAGATACTGTGCCTTTTGCAGTCGATAAATTTCCTGTTATGGTATACACTTTACTTGCCGTTCCAGATTCTGTAAAGTTATGTGTATATTCTCCTGCAACAATATCTCCAATATCACCTGAACTTCCTGCTGGAATTTCAGTAATATCCGTCTTAGCGCCACATACTGTACAATGACGGCTCTTACTTCCAGGTGTTGTCTCCGTAGGCTCTACATCAATAGTCCATGATGATGAATATTTATGACCTGCTGCAATGACTTCTGTATATGTATCACCACAACCTTCACATTTATATGTCTTGCTGCCATTTTCTGTACAAGTTGCTTCTACAATATTTGTAACTTTATAATCATGAAAATGCGCATTAGGGTCATTTGGAGTAATCTCTAATGAGGCAATATTAAATTCTTTAAATGTACCTGGTGTCGATGCAGTACCTGGCTGAAAATTAATAGGCTGTATCATATAAGTGCCTGCTTCAAGACCTCTTATCGTTCCATCTCCTGTCAATAAAGCTTCACCCGCTTCATTTACAAGAATACCTGATTTTGCTGCATCCGCATAGGATACTGTAACATCCACTTTTCCATTTACTGTAAATGCTTTAACCGTCTTTGTAAACTTTTGATTTGATACAGTATATGGAAATGTTGTTATAACTTCTGGAGTAACACCACTTGGTACATATGAAATCATACTCATAGTTACATCTTTAACAGCAACTGGATTTTCTTTCATAACACCTGTCTTTGAATAAATCACCTTCCTTGCCTCTGTCACGCTTTCCTGTAGCTGATAATTGCCTGATGGAATGTAACTAAGCTGTGGATTGGTGTCAAAATTCTCATACTTATTGCCACTTGCTACTGGTTGATTTTTATCTGTAACAATTGTTCCTCCCATCTCATTGATACAAGATGAAAACGAATCATGATAACTCTTAATTGCCCCTGAAGCAACATCTTGTGGGCTTTTTGCCATGTAGAACAAATTGTATTCTGAAAAGATATAAGCATTTGCTCTGGTATTCATAGCATAGCTTATCTGATTTTCATATACATTGTTATAAAAATGCATATTCGCTTGGCGTCCAAGCGGTCCTCTTGATTCACAATTCTTCCAATAATTGTGATGATAACTCAAATGATACTGTAAACTTGAATCTGAAGAACCTACAAGGTTTGTCTTGTGATACCCTTCATAATAACAATAACTGTTGGTAAAATATTGTCCACGCTTAAAATCACATGCGCCATCACCCTCTGCCTTATCAGACTCAGCAGGATTGGAAATATGCGGTACATAAAATTCACAGTTATGAATCCAGCAGCGTTCAACGCTTGCTGTAATATTGCTGCCTTCCTGAACACCCTCCATACCAATACAATCTTCTGGTACATTTCTAAATACTACATTGCGAACCTCAAAACTTTTTCCTAGTGTTGGATTATCAGTTCCGCACATAAAATGGAATCCCCAGCCATTTACTGTAGCATCATAACCGATACCTTCAATTGTAATATCTTTGCCAGACTGCATCCTTGCCATAAAACCATTATCGCCCACACTTCCGCCATAATCCCAAGCATTAAATGCAGTAAGCCCTTCTGGTGCTGTCACATTGCCAACAATTCTTACTACAAGAGGTGTTCCATCTTTAGCAAGCTTTTCAATAATACCTTTATTGCTATTTGCTATTCCCCAATATGTCTTACCGCCACTTGTTCTCTTACAATATCCTGGCTTTTCACTAGATTCTTTTCCTACTGAATTAAGAATGTTACCAATACCAGACACAGTCGTTCCATCTTTTGATTTTACAGTTACTGTATTTTTGTTTTCTTCTGTGACATAAAGAACAATTGCATTGTCTTTGAGTGTTCCATCATCTTTATAGGCGCCAACACCCTGTGTATAATTAAAATGTGCATATCCAGACCTGTCATATGCATCAACAACAATATCAGACTTACTAATTTCACCTGAAGTCGTTGTCACCTTCAATGTATATGTACCAGGCTTTACACCAGGTATATCAAGACGAACACCACCATTATTATCTCTTACTAAATACTTTAAGTCATCGCCTGTCAAACTACCCGATGTTGTGCCACTGTATGAAACACCTGTTACATCTGCATCTTGAACTCCTGAAATTTGAGCATAAATGCTCTCATTCCATCCCCCTACATTCGTAAAAGCTACACTTGCCGCAAACATTTTTTGCGGCATTACAGTGAAACTTGTCACTGTTAGCATCGCTGTCATCACAACAGCTGATAACCTCTTAAAATACTTTCTCATTGCAAACCTCCCATCATAAATTTTATATAACAATGATTAAATATGCTTTTAACAATAATTATTACTTTTTCTCACTCCCTTTATTATCTTTATTATTAATAAATGCAATTTAATCATGGTTTTATCCAATCTGACCATCCTGGTCCATCTGGGTCAGGATGTGTTGTACTTGTTTGCTGTTCTATTGATGTTGACTGTGTCGGCGTTGTTGCAGTTATTATTGATGTACTTTCTATTTCGGGGTATTTTGTCTCTTCTTGTTCATCACCCCAGTTAATATGAATCCCTGCCAGATGCTTACTTAATAATACAGCATCCCTCACATCAACGGCACCATCTCCATCAATATCACATGCCTGCTCTACAACTGTGATATCCATATACTTTGCAAGGCGTTTCTTTAGCATAACCAAATCTCGTATATCAATACGCCCATCCTTATTTACATCTCCTCTGCTTCCTGGAACAACAGTTTTATCCTCATGTGTATTGTTTTGAGTTGTCGTAAGTTTAGTTAAATCCTCCATGTCAACAACATCATCATTTATCTTAGCAAACACTACAACACTATAACAAGATGCTGCAATTATAAAAACCAATAGAACTAAAACATACTTATTGAATGAATTTAACTTCATGGCATTATCCAATCTGACCAACCTGGTCCATCTGGGTCTGCATGAGTTGTTGAGTGTTCCTCATGCGTTGAATCGTTTTCTGTCGCTTTTGTAGTTTCTGTTGCTTGTGTTTTTTCTGTATGATTTTCCCCATCTGTATTAACATTTCCAGGCAAATTAAGTAAATCATTAAAATCTACCACTGGTGCATTATAAGTAGGATTAGTACCTTCACCTTGAACATCTGCTTTTGTATCTATTGTATTATTCATTTGATTCTCTGTATTATTGTTCTGTGTTTTATTATTATCTTTTGATGTTGACGAAGCATTATTATTTGTTTGAAGTGATGACTGTAAAGTTGTCTCTTTTGTCTGTGTTTTATCTGCATCATTTTGACTTTTTGATACTACTAATACAATAATCACAATAGCTATAATAGCAAAAACAGCTCCACCTATAATATATTTTTTATACGCTTCCCACTTCATAAAATTTCCCTTTTAACAAATAAAAGCTGCTTTGCAATATACAGAGCAACTTTTACTTTTCATATTACGTTACGGTTATTCGTCCAACACGTTCATTATGTAGTTGGCAATTCACCAAAATCTCCTGAATCCACACTTCCTGTCATAACATCTGCATCCATACTAAATTTAACAATGTCCACCTGTGGAACTTCATATTCTTTTTTCATTGTATTCAATCCTTTCCTTAATATGTTATTGTCCATTGACAATTTTTTGTGCAGTATTATAAGTTATTGTTATCTGTTCACCATAATATGTATTGTCACCAATTGTAACATATGGTCTTGCAACGATTTCTGTATCCAAATTATCATCTGGAATATTGATAAGTGCTGCTGCATACTCTAATGAACTTTCATCCTGTGTAATATATGTTGTACGTACAACATTAATACATGTCTTCTGCACATCTTCCAATGTCATTGTAGCATCATTTACTACAGATTTCAACCCTATTAATGTACCACTTGCAGAATTTTCTTCAACTTTATTCAAATTTAACTGTCCGCCAAAACGAATGCCATTGCCCCATTCTGCTGTTTCCTGACGAACAGAAGCACCAAGCGTTGATACTGGTGGATTTGTTGTATCTGGAGTCACTTCAATTTTTTTAAGATACAAATTATCATTATCTGTTCCAACAGATAACTCTACATAAGTTGCATTTTCATAATTAAAAGAAATGGAACCATTATTCGTACCATCTCCGGTTGCTGTACCAAGTGTTGTATTGCCATTAGGCGCTCCGCCGAATGTGCATTTTACGGTTCCCCAACCAGATACTGGAATTTTTACTTTTGTTCCCTTATTAATTTGAATACGTCCAACACCTTGACTATCTTGATTTGTTGCAAATTTAGCGCTAGTAGCTGTATTAGATACATCAATAAGAAGTCCTTTATAAAGAATCTCCTCAGAACTACCTTGATAACTACATGATGACCAATCAGCTATGGTAGAAAAATCCCATATATTTGTTATATCTTTATATGGAACTGTAAAATCCGCATCTGTTTTATCTACATCGTCTAATGTAAATGAAATTTGAGCTAACGCAGCACTATCAACCAGCTTCTTTGCTTTTGCAAGAGCAGGAGACTCTATTGAAACATTATATACTGCTCCGCCTCCAACCATATCACTTACTGTATAACTATATGTATTATTGCCATTTGAAGTTAAATTTACTGTTGCAGCACTTGCTCCTGCGGTTTTACTTGACAAAGACACTGTGCCATCTGTCAAATCAACTTCAGAAGTAATTGTTCCAGATAAAGTATACTTTGGCTTTTCTGTTATTGTTTTTACATATGTATCTACAATAGTTGTTGCCTCTTCTTGTGTATCATACTCTGTCACTTTAATTTGATATAACACGGCTTCATTTTTAGTTGATTCATCTCTTGCTATAGTATAAGTTCCAGCTTCACATACTACTGGTAAGATAAAATGTTCTGAATCAACGACTGTTGTTGAATCATAAGTTTGTGTAGGTCCTATTCTTAAATCTGGATATTGTGTTGTTAATTCTTGAGCCAATATTTCAGTACCTTTTTTTACAACATAATAGCATGGCTTATTGCTATATCTTAACAACATATTAAATTCTACAACTGCATATTTATCTGCTGGTACTGTAAAATCAAAAGTTTGATTACCAGTTTTATAACCTCCACTAGTAAAATTTGTTGCCTTTGCACCTGAGTTAGTAGCCAATGCACCAGCACCATTTTCATTTAAAGTAAAATAAGAATCTTTTTTTGACACATTATACACATATGTTCCTGTCGCCGCTGCTTTTACCACACTTCCTAATTGTGGCATCAATACAGCAATCATAGCTAATACCAATACCACAGCACCAGCCTTTTTTAATAATTTCATAAAATAAATCGCCCCTTTCTTGTGTCTTATTAACCAAAAACAATAACAAAATACAAAAATAATTACCTTTTATTATTTATACAAAGACACCATTTTCTGTATTTTACCCCCCCCCTTAAAGGTTCGTCAATATTAACTATAAATTGTTCTTAAATTAATACAATTTGAGATTGATTTATTTTTCTTTTCTATTTTATACCACTCTATTGCCACTGCTAAAATATTGGTTTTGTCACTTTTACACAATAAATAATTTTTAAATGAGGAAACTTCTAAAACGACATTTTAACCTAATTTAAAATAAAAATTTCACTTTATTTTATAAAACTACAAACAACAAAAAAGGAAGTTATCATACATGACAACTTCCTTTTTATATTTACGACAATAGTATTATACAAAAATTATTGTTCATTCACAATTTTTGTTGCACTATTGTAAGTTGTTTCTATTTGTTCACCATAATATGTTGTTTCATTAACAGTAACATATGGTCTTGCAACAATTGAAGTCTCTAAATTTTCCTCTGGAATATTAATAAGTGCTGCTGCATACTCTAATGCTGCCTCTGTCTCTGTAATACATGTTTTACGTACTACATTAATACATGTTTTTCCTTCATCTTCTAAAGTCATCTCATTGCCATTTCCAACAGTAGACGCTAAACCTATCAATGTACCGCTTGTGCAAGTTGCTTTATCAACTTTTGTAAGGTCTAACTGACCGCCAAAGCGAATGCCATTGCCCCAATCTGCTGTCTCTTGACGAACAGAAGCACCAAGTGTTTTTACTGCTGGATTAGTATCTGGAACAACCTCAATTTTTGTAAGATATAACCCCTCATCACCAATACTTAATTCTACATATTCAGCATTTTTATAATTATATGTTATAGTTTTTGCTTTGCTTACACCAACTGTTTCTCCAAGTGTTGTGGCACTTGTCATTTTATCAGTACTAAAAGTACATGTAACAGTTCCCCAGCCTGACACTGGAATCTTTACTTTTGTTCCCACATTTATCTGTACACGGTCACTTTGAACATCAAACTTTGCTGTACTAGCTGTTGCATCAACTGTTAACCCTTTATAAATACCTGAAGATGGATCCTTCTCATATGTCATAGGCTGCCAATTTTTAGATGTATTGGTAAAATCCCAAACCAAACCATCTAAATCAATAAATTTTAATGTGAAATCAGCCACTTTGTCTTCTGAACCAACTTGAATTTTACCATTTGCTCCAAAAGAAGTTAAATCAATATTCTTTAAGCTTTCTGTTACTTCAGGTGCAATAATAGAAACCATATATTCTGCACCATCACCTTCAACATCTACAAGCTCATATGTATATTCATCTGTTGTGCCTTCTTTAAGGGTTAAATCCCCTGCAAGCAAACCCAATTTAATCTGTCCGTTTGCTAAGGAAATAGAAGATTTAACAGTACCTGATACTTTCACTTTACTAACCACAGCATCTGCTGGAACATCTGCTTCATTATCATATACTTCTGCAACTATCTTAAAAACTAAAAGCTGTGCACCTGAATGTGCTAATTTGTGTGTACCTGCTGTTAAATGCCCTGCCATAACAACCTTATCTGCTGTCGTACCATTACTTTGAGCTGCGATAGTCTTATTTGTAGAAGCATTGGAATCTAATTGTACCACAGCCGCTGTGCCATCTGTTTTATTTGCAACAGCAACAACACTCACTTTTACAAACTTTCCTTCAGGGACTACAATATTAAAATAGGTTGCACTCTGTGTCTTAAATGCTTTTGTATATTGTGTTCCATCTTCAGGGTCTGTTTTTGTATTACTAGTTGTTGCTGAACCAACCGTTTGAATAATCCCTGTTGAATCAGCAGTTGTAGCAGTCCATACAGCCGTCTGTGAAGGTCCTGCCGCTTTTGCCACCTTATTTCCTATCTGTGGAATCATCACAGCAATCATTGCCAATGCCAATAACACCGCACCAGCCTTTTTCAACATTTTCATAACATTTTACCTCCTTGTGAATTATCACTTGCAGTCAAATAAAAAAATTATAAATTAAATTATTTATTTTTCTGCAAATAAAACACCATTTTTTATTATTTTACTCTTTTTTCTGATGTTTCGTCAATACTAACTATATATTGTTCTAAAATTAATACAATTTATATTTCATTTGAGATATTTTATTTTTAAGCAACACTTTTAATCCTATATAAACCAATCTTTTTGTTACTTTTGCACAATTATTATGTATTATATTTATAACATTTAACTTTTTTATAAAAACAACCTTTCTTTAATTTCGATAAATTTTTAATTTCTTATAAAATTATTATACTAAAACCAGTAAAGATACAATCAAGCAAATATTCGCAATCCGGTTTGCTACTTGTTCAAAGTATCTAATAGCTATCCTAACACAAGTCCCCCACTTATATTTCAACTAATATAACTAATCCTAACTTAAATTATCTTTACAAATTATTATAATTATATTATGATTAATTTAAAATCAATTATAGTTAATTTATAGATAATAATGTGAAAGTAGTACAAATAAGATTAATGTAATAATAAAACTTACCTTTACAGTTGTTTTAGCCATTTTTTTATTGCACAATTTCCATGCTATACTTTAAAATGGAGGATTCATATGAGCTTTACATCAGAAAAAAGAAATCAAATAAAACATTATTTTTTGGAGAAAATAAAAGAAGAACCCAATAATGCAGTTAAAAAAACATGTGAGACATTTAATATATCTCAAAACACAGTTTATCGTTATATTAAAGAATTAAAAAAAGATTATATAATATTTCATCATGGACAGCAAATAAATTTTGTTCAATCATTTAATTGTGTTTCTATCAATTTAAATGCAAATGAACGTATTGAAGAATATGATATCTTTGAAAAGTATATAAAGAAATATATTAAAACATTGTCAACTAATATTTACAAAATATGGTGTTATGCTTTTACAGAAATGATGAATAATGCAATCGAACATTCTCAAGCTGACACGGTACAGATAGGCATATGGCAAGACTATCTTACGACTACTATTTTATTAAACGATGATGGCATTGGTATATTTAAAAAAATTAAAGAATACTATCATTATGAAACTCTTGAAGATTCTATCAACATGTTATTCAAAGGAAAAATGACAACTGATTCATCGAATCATTCTGGTGAAGGTATTTTCTTTACATCAAGAATGTTGGATAAATTTGCTTTAATATCCGATAAAAAATTATTTTCCCATGATAAATATTTTGATATTTCTGGTGATATTGACATTTCTAAATTTAAAGTTAATGACAAAGGCACTACTGTATGTATGGAATTATCCAATTTTAGCAAAAGAACAACAAAGGAGGTCTTTGATATGTTTTCTAATCAAGATGAAGGTTTTATTAAAACAAGAATCCCATTAAAAAATATATTTGATATGTATCCTGTTGCACGTTCACAAGCTAGGGGATTATGTGAAGGATTCGATAAATTTAAAGAAATAGAATTAGATTTTGAGGGAATTGACGATATTGGTCAAGGTTTTGCTCATGAACTTTTTATAATATATCCCAAAAATCATCCCAATATAAAATTAATTCCACTAAATGTTTGTGATGATGTTCAAACAATGATTAATCACGTTAAAAATTCCTAACAAAACTATATCATTTTTAATCTGCTGTAAATATATTTACCTATATAAAAACACTATTGCAAAATAACTTTCTTTTTGCAATAGTGTTTTTTCTACTTTCTCTACTTAAATTTCATATTCGGATAGACTTTTTCTATCAAATCATCTTTATATAATTCATCACAAAGCTGTTCCACATAATTTGCCGCTTCTTTTTCATTTTTTCTTGCGGTGTATCTTCCAATTGCCACGCCTGAGACAAGAATATCAAGCGCCATGCAGACAATAAATGCCCATGTCACAACCTTGCCTGCAACAACAGGAAACTTCTCTACACTATTGCTCATCATAGGATAAATCCATTTTATCCATAAAATAGAAGCAGCGCCCCAAAATACACAAAACAGCAGATTTACTCTCCCATTGATATTATATTTCATATGACTGTAATCCCAAAACACAGTGCCAAATACAACCTCTGTAAATACACTGCAAGTATATTCATATACCCCGCCAAGTACAAAGCCAGCCCCAAATATAACAGCTAAATTTTTCTTTCTAATAGGATATAACAATGCGGATGCCAACGCGCCGCCAAGTCCCCAGACAATGCTAAACGTGCCATAAATAAGACTGCTTCGGCTCATCAATGTCTTTGTAGTCATCAACATAAAAACCGTTTCAATTAAATCTCCTAAAAATGCGCTTACAAAAAATACCCACACCAGCTTATCAAAACATAAACCATTGGCAAACACTCTGTCCTTTGTTTTGCCAAATCCCACTTTTTCATTTTTCTCCTGGTGTTCCATCTCTGGAAATGCTTTATAAATACGCTTTGACACCATATCAAACGTTTTTTTGCCAATGCTTTTCTTTGCATCCGTCAATCCTTTTGCCACATTTTTGTAAACCATATGAATGCTATGCCATTTTCTTACTGCGGCTACTGTAACAAGCACATCAATCGTAAGCAGTATTAAAAGGACAATTAATATTGCCTGCATAACACGTTGCGGCACAAGATTATATAAAATACATAAAAAAGGATGAAACAGCCAAAAAGTAATTGCCGCTGCTGAACCTGTTGCAACGATACTAAGCAGGCATGTATGACCTGATAAATTAAATTTATGGTTGGAATAATCCCAAAAACGCTTGCCTGCAATCCATTTTAAAAGGGCGCCTGACATATATTCCATAAAAAATGCTAAAAACAGACAAGTGACAAATTGAAACATTGGATGGGAAACTAAATCCTTTATATCCTGTATAATTATCACCATGCCAATTCCATAATGAACGGATACCGGACCATTTAGAAATCCTTTATTTACAAACTTGCCATACTTAAACGCTGCAATAACAACATCGGCTATCCAGCCTAAGAATGCGTATGTAAAAAAGAAAAATACATACTGACTTAATGAAAAATACATATATTACTCTACTTTCTTTTCTTTCTGTCGATATGCCCAACATTTATTAATAATAAAATTCAGCGGAATTGAAATCATCATATTAATAAACCATCCCATATTGCTTGAAAACGTTTCTGGATTTCCAAGAAAACCAATGTGTATATTCGCAAAGAAATCAATAATATGCCCACAAAACTGTGCAATATCAATAACATCCGTCCACAGCCACAGCAGTACATTATTTAAAAACAATCCTGTAAAAGCATAGGACATATAGGTTTTAAACAAGGTCTGCCACCATACCCTATGTTTTTTCGTTTCATCTTCTTTAAAAACAAAAATATTTTGCCACAAATATGCGTTTAATACACTGATAACCCAGCTTACAAGACTGGCGGCAAACCACTTTCCAGGAAACCATAACTCATTCATTAAAAAATATATGACACCTGAAACAAGTGTATTCGAGATACCTACTAATCCAAATTTAAAAAATTGTATAAATAGTCCTATTATTCCCTTAGTCTCTGATTTCTTGATTTGTTGTTCCTTCTTTTCCAGCGCCTTTTGTTGTATATCCTTTTGATTATCATTCGCTTGTTTTGTGTGTAAATTTTCCATACATCATTATCTCCATACCGCGCTTTTGAAGCAGTCAAATACTCCTGCAAACATGAGCATCAAACTCACTGCTTGCAGGAATGAAGTTAAGCGGATATTTGCAATCTGCTATGCTGCTTGCTTAAACCACCTAGATAAGGTTAAAATTCAGCTATTGTCTGCTTATACATTTCAGGCGTTCCCACATCAAAGACTTTGCCATTAAATACAAAGCCTCGTATTCCTATCTGCTCTCTTACCATATCCAACGCATCGGTAAGCTGTATCTCGCCTTTTGTTGTAATATTATTTTCAATATTATATTCTAGCGCTTCAAATACTTCTGGCGTTAATACGTATTGTCCATACGCACAATAATATTGGTCTCCTTCTGATTTTGTCTTTACTTTAAGACAATCTTTTGCATAGCTGACATCAGGCTTTTCTATCATGGATGTAACTTTTAAAATGGTCTCATCTGCATTGTCCCATTTCCCGCATAAAATGCCATAGCGCGACACCTCATTTAAAGGAACCGTCTGCATGGAAATCATTGTTTTTCCACACTCCTCATAGGCGTCAATAAGCTGTCTGCTGCAAGTCCTCTCCTCAAACGATTCATATATCATATCGCCAAGCAAAAGCAATACAGGCTCATTGTCAGCAAACGCCCTGCACTGATAGACTGCATGTCCAAACCCTTTCCTCTCTTTTTGATACACATACTTAATCTTTTTGCCAATCGCTAAAATTTTCTCTTCATACGCTCGTTTTTCTTCTGATAATTTACTTAAATGTTCTTGTGTCAACGGGCTAAAAAACTCATCATACTGACGCTGTTCTTCCTCGCCTATAACAATACATATTTCCTCTATTCCTGATTCCTCTAACTGCTCTAACAGATTCATAATAACAGGTTTTACAAATCCGTCTTTATCAATAATAGGGAAAAACTCTTTTTTAATCGTTCTCGTCTCTGGATAAAGCCTTGTGCCAAAGCCTGCAACTGGAATAATAGCTTTTCTTATCTTTTTTCCTGGCTTTAAGGTAAGCTTAAACCCATCCATATTGTATTGTTCTTTTAGATAATCCACCAATTGCTGCTGTGTCTGTTCATCTCTTGCAATAAACTGAACGGAGCCATCCCCTTGTGAACCGACACCTTTTTGTCCATACGTAAACGGATAAATATTTTCATCGGATAAAATCTGATGAAGCACAGGAGAACTAAGCTCTTTTGGCGAAGCTGGCGCAACCATCTTATCAAAGCGTTCCTGCGCCTCTAACATCAATTTGCCAACTTCTTTTGCATCGCCTTCCTCAATTGCTTTGACAGCTCTTTCAACCAAATGTTGATTGTCAACGCCCAATGCTTTCTGTACATTTTTTTCACACTCTGTCTCCGCAAACGGATAACATTTATTTAAATCGGAAAGAATTTTTACGGTATCTTTTTTTCCATTTAATTCCGAAAATACCCAGTATAATGGTTTTTTTACTCTAATTTTATCAACGTAAACCTCATTGCCGTCAAATGTCATATTGACAGGCATCACGCCAAACGCACAAGCTTGGTCAAGACGTCCGCATCTGGAAGGCGTCCTTTGTTCACCATAAAATGCAATGCTCATCTCTCCCATTGTATTCAGCTGAAGGTCATACATCTCATTAAATGCCCTTGCAACAATCACACAGATAGCCGCGCTTGAAGATAAACCACTCTTTATTGGCAAATCCATTTTATCTACATGAATCCTTAATCCCTTTACCCTATAATGGTCAAGAACATATGAGGCAACACCTGCAACATAAGAAAAAAAGCCGCCTTTTTGAGCCGTTTCTCTTAATTTTTTTACATCCATCTCGCACTCAAACGATTCATTTTTAAAACTTGGCAGCTCACTTTCTACAATAAATAAGTCAGATTCTGTAACCGTTGCATAGATTCCTTGTTCCACACCTGTGACAATAGCCTTTCCGGGCGCTATGCTTGAATTCATCAATCGATGAATACTAGCCCAGTCACTATGTTCTCCAAAAAGGCATAGTCTGCCTGGCACAAACAATTTTAACTCTTTCCCCATCGTTCTTTTCCCCCTCTAGCGTTTCCATTTAAGCCATTGACTTGTAAACATAATCATTAATGCAAATACAACAATCAAAACAAGAATTGCAATCTGTGCATTGGATGGCTTTTTAAATTTAAAATCGGTAATAAACAATACGCCTACTGCCAACATGATAAATCGTAGGATAACAAAAAATACTTCTCTTGGAAAAAATGGACTTAATACATATATAATAGGTAAGACCACAGAAATCGAGGTAATCGGCAAACCTTGATAATATTTTCGATTATCATTCGTTTCTTTTTGTCGCATCTCTTCTTTTACATTAAAATATGCTAATCTTACAATACCTGCAATTCCATAGAAAAATAAAAAAATCAACCCAACAATATCTTTTCCTTTGCCAATTCCTATACAATAACAAATTACAATTGGAAATACACCAAAACAAATCACATCACATAAAGAGTCAATCTGAATGCCAAATTTTTTCGCTTCCTCACTTCTATCCTTCTTTTTGCGGGCAACCTTTCCATCAAACATGTCCAGCAATCCAGATATAGCCAAGCATACTATTGCTGTATTAAAGTGATTATTAATAGCGAAAGCCATACCAAAAAAAGATGTACATGCGCTTAAATACGTTAATATTACTGTATAATCCCAAACACCTATCATATATGAACCCCTCCTATGTATTGCTTTCCTGTTTTTATTCCAATTATCCTCATTTCATTCCTCTTATTTTCTATTTCTGAGCCGTTTCTTGCGCAAAAAATTTTGTTTCTTGGCAGTTTTATGTCAAGCAACGCAGATATAAATTATCAGCTAAATTTTACTTAACTATCCTATCGAACCTTAACCATCCGAACCTTAATCATCATTTGTTCCCAGCACATCCTCAACATTACCTTTTACTATATTTTCCTTATAAAATGTATTATTTTGTGCCAAACTATCACTAAAATCGGACTTTCCAAACATTTCCATATACGTTGGCGTATTTGAAAAGATATTTGTTCCTACTCCCAGCCTGTCCCCTTCAATACGGACGCCCATCGCAGCAAGTGTTGATGGATACATATCAAGCGTTGTATAATTTTTTATATATTTTTTATCCTCAACCTGTGCATTAATAAAAACACTGTATACGGTTCGATCATAGTCGTCACAATCTGTAAAATACGTTGGAGACATACTCATATGGTCTCCTGTTATAACTAATGTCGTATCTTCAAAAAATGGCTGCTGTTCAAACCATTCAACAAATTCTCCAATCTGTCTGTCAATACAGCGGTACGTTTTTTCGTGGTATTCTTCAATTTGCGGGTCGCACACGTCACATATATATGCTTCATCACTGTGCGTATCAAGAGTCGATGCCATAATATTAAATAACACGCCATTATTATACTTTTCTGTTATCTCTTGCTTTAAAATCTCAAACATCTTTGCATCTTCATAGCCCCAATTTTTATGATACCCTTCTGGTAAATATCCCTTTTCAATAGCAGCATTGATATCCAAAATATCATAATCACCGTGTTGTGTAAGAAATAAATCCGCTCCCGCAAACGCTCTGTCAGCGCCTGTTATATACTCATTGTAGTATCCTTGTTCCTTTAAAATCTCGCCAAGCGAATACGCTCCTGAAAGAAACTGAGCGCCCTCGTTAAATTCCATACTGTTTGTCACAAACAACAGAGGCACGCCGGCAGTCTGCGAAACCATACCAGCCATTGTCCAGCCTCCGCCCTCAACAATATATCCTTGACCG
This sequence comes from uncultured Eubacterium sp., assembly GCA_947088865.1. Lineage (GTDB taxonomy): Bacteria > Bacillota > Clostridia > Lachnospirales > Lachnospiraceae > Lachnospira. The sequence goes on from CAMUHY010000012.1 coordinate 25,133, forward strand.
CCTTTTTCATTTTCCACTGCAATATATTTTTTCTGCAACTCTGTGCAGTAAGGCAAATGGTTTGGCTCTTTATTTCCGCCATTTTCTTTGTCCTCTAATGTTTTTTCCAAAGATTCCACACTTAAATATATTAAGTTACGCTTCTTTTCTGGAAATTCCAGCTTTGCTGTTGCAGGGTCTACATAGTATTCCTCATAAAAATTGCTGACGGTCAATGTATTTTGAACATATATATTTAGTCCTGTTCTATAATACCCCCATGTGCAGGATGCGCCAACTGTAACAATACCAATCAGCAAGGAAACCGTTCTCAGCCACATAAATGGAAACAAAGTAATTTTCATCTTTTTTGACGCCTTCTTTATAATTAATACAATATTTTTTCTATAAAAATTATTGGTTAAAAATACAACCAATACCATAATTGCCAATACAGGCAGCAGACTTTGTTTTATATAGCTTATAATATAGGTTGAGTCCGTTCCGCTCATTGGTGAATTTATCAAATATAAAATGGAATATATGGTAATATTCCCATAGGTATCATATATCCATTTTACAGAAAATGCAAGAAGTAACCCTATAAATAATAAGATTAATCCAATAATATAGGGTAACTTTCTTCTTTTGTCACGATTTAATTTTTTAATATAAGCTTTTTTATTCATAATCAATATCTCCAACTGCTAGCTTTGTCTTATACACTTGCACTTCGTTTGCATCGATTTTAAATGGCTTTCGACAAAGCTCTTCATATTCTAAAGATGTTCCCTTTGTTCTGGCATAAATCACTATTTCATAACTGCCCTCTTCCACGTCAAAACTATACTCCTTTGAAGGCTCATAGTCACAGTACTTTTTATCTTCATAAATCGTTTTATTACTATTTATATTGTTTACTATCACTCGAACTTCCGCTTTTGTATTTGGTGCGCCAATAACAATATTTTTAAACTTAAAATTATATTTGTTTTTCTCTTTCGCATAATCAAAAGCATAATTTAAATCATTTGTTACTATCTTTTTGACGTTAGAATAATACTCCTGAAAATCTTTATAAAAATATTGATTTAAAATATCTGAATTATTAGGCGCTTCTTTAACTACTTTTGCTAGTACAACCGAAAATTGTTCTGCAAGACGCCCTTTCATATGTCCGTCATAATCAACAAAATCCGCATTATCAAAATGAAGCACAGAATCCTTTACATAATTAAAATCATAATATTCAACACCTTGTTCTTTACACAGCTCAACAAAATAATTATGCACGGTCTCATAATCTCCATAGTTTAACGTAGCTGGTGTAATTGGCGAGGTAATACAGACCAAACGGATTCCTTTCTTTTTGCAAAACCGAACCATTTTCTTAAAATAGTGAACAGCCTCTTGTTCTAAATCATTTGTATCAAAACGAACTTTTTTAATTTTTCCTTTTCCGCCATTGGTATCATCTCGGTAAAAATATCCCTTACCGACATAACTGCCTCCCGCATCTTTATTATTTACCACACTAAGCTCATTATTCCAGTATGCTTTGCTCATTTTAAGCTTTGCATTTTCTTTTAGATTAATATTTCCATTAAAAAAATAATAAGCCCACCTTGTCAATCCAACACGAAAATCTTTTTCTAACAAGTTATAAGCAATATACTCTAACTTCACCGGTGAAAAATCCAACTGTTCATAGATAAAAGTTTCCCAATATTGATTTTGTATCAGCTTGTACCAATACTGATAATCAATATCAAAAATAATTGTCTTTGGATTATTTTTTCTACAACTTTCTTTTAATAGATAATAGGAATCTTTTACAGTTTCGCTTGGTATGCTCATATTAATTGCATTGCAATTTAACGCCTCATCCAGTTTATATGGATTAATTGCACTGCGCCCATGCGATGCACCCAGAACAACACAATCATAATTATCTTTTTTATTGTTTAGCTCTCCAAGTATGTACCTTGCATAACTTGGCGGCATAACAATAAACCGAAATGTCTCATTTAACAGAATTACAATGCTAAAAAAAATTACACTTCTTATAATGATTTTAAAACTCTTTTTAAAATTGCGCATACATAAAGCCTCCCTGCGTCTCAGAAATTTTGCCTAAACAAGGTATCGCCAACACAAGTGCAATATATATCGCCCATCTTATAATCAACGGCTTTCTATCAATGGCTTCTCTTACATTAATTCCTTTTTCCTTTAGTACACTTACAATAAACCATGCCCCACATCCTACAAAAAGTATCAAGGCTCCTTTTACGCCTAGCCCCAAACTTTCTAATGAACCATCACTTAATGCCGAAAATGTAAAACCAGTAATCGAATTGCGCATCATAATAAATGCAGCCTCAACACTCACTGCTCTCTCAAAATATAAACTTATGTAAAACAATAGAAATGTTCTAAATATCTTGATACATTTCCACACTTTCGTATTAGGGTTAATATGGGTAAGCTGAAACATTTTGGGATACAAAGGTTCTAAAAGATTTGTCAGCGAAATTAAAAGACCATTATACATGCCATAGGCAATATATTTCCACTCCGGACCATGCCAAACGCCCACAATAAAGAAAATCAACAGATTGGCAATACATATCGGAAGAATCCTTCCTACGGTATTCCCAAATAATTTCCTTGCAAACTTTCCAAATTTATTCATCATTTTAGAAAGTGAAAACGGATAAAATATATAATCTTTCATCCATGTTCCCAGTGTGATATGCCATCTATGCCAAAAATCTGATATGGACACAGCAAACATAGGCTGACGGAAGTTTGCCTCTAATTTGATGCCAAACAATTCAGCAGCACCCACAACAATATCCATAGCGCCTGCAAAATCGGCATAAACCTGTACTGCATACATCAATACCCCATACAGCATAGGAATACCCGAATATAAATGAACATACCGAAAAGCACTATCTGCCACTGTTGCTGCTCGGTCTGCCAACACCATCTTCTTAAAAAATCCCCAAGCAATTAACTGAGCACCGTGTTGTATCCTTACCCAGTCAAATGAATGTTTCTCAAAAAATTGATGCGCCAATTTGTTGTATCTGCCGATTGGTCCTTGAAGTATCTGCGGAAAAAATGATACAAACAATGCAAATTTCAATACGTTTTTATCCGCTTCGTACTTTCCCTGATAGACATCGATAATGTATCCCATCGCCTGAAATGTGTAAAAAGAAATTCCCATAGGAAGAATAAAATCGATTCTGTTTATCGTACTTTCAAGGTGAAGAAACTCTTTTAAAATCACATTAAGATTGTCAATTGCAAATCCTGTGTATTTTAAGACAGCCCACACGCCAAAATTAGCTATCAAAATCAATATAAGTGTACACCTTTTTTTCTTCTTTGTAAATTTTTTATACTCTTTTTTTTCATCGGAAGACATTTCAGACTTATGTTTAGAAAAATATTCATTCCTTTTTATATGAATATTACTAAGTGCAATGCCTCCTAAAAATGTAGTTATTGTCGTAAATATAATAAAAAAAACTGTTTTTATTCCGGAGCATAAATAAAAGAAATAGCTTATTATTAAAAGCCAAATCCACTGATATTTTTTGGGAATGAGATAATATACAATAATTGAAATAACTAAAAATACCAGAAACCCCAATAAAATAAATGACATGTTAAGCCTCCATATAACAAAAAACCTTATCCTGCGTCTATAAATAACATGTTTTATCGAAGTCTCTTAATTGACTCAATACATTTTTTATGTTTCCTGTACTCTTTTTGTCACACACAAGAAGAGCGTCTTTTGTATCTACTATAACAATATCACAAAGACCAACCGTTGCAATCAATTTATCTTGTCCTTCAATAATACAGTCTTTTGTGTCCACCGTAACAACATTGCCGTTTACAATATTACCATTTACATCATTTTCTTTGATTCTGCCAACGGCAAGCCATGACCCAACATCATCCCAGCCAAAATTGCCCGGCAGGCTATAAATATTTTTAGCATGTTCCATAATGCCATAATCGACCGATTCTGAACGAAATGCTTGAAATTCTTTATTTAATGTATCTGTATAAGACTCTGTACCAATACTTTTTTCAATCACACAAAGCCCCTCATAGATATCGGGCATAAGCTCTTTGTAATTGTGAAGAATGGTTGATACTTTCCATACAAACATACCGCTGTTCCAAAGATACTCGCCTGATTTAAGATATTCCTCTGCGCGTTCTATATTGGGTTTTTCTACAAACTTCTTTACCGCATTGGCTGATAACAGGCAGTTTTGCTTATCATAATGAATATATCCATACCCCGTTTCAGGGTAATTTGGCGTAATTCCTATTGTGACAAGGTTTTCGCCTTCTTCTGCCACATCAAAGGCTTCTTTTAATGTCTCAACAAATGCCTTTTGATTTTTAATAAGATGGTCTGATGGAAGGACAATCATAATTGCATCATCATAATGAGCATGTACATGTATTGCGCCTAGACCTATACATGGCGCTGTATTTTTTCCCACTGGCTCACAGAGGATATTTTCTTCTGGAATACCTGGCAGCTGCTCTAATACCAAATTTTTATATAATTGATTCGTTGCAACATACACATCTTTTATATCAACAATAGAGCTAATTCTCTCCACCGTCAATTGAATCATGGTCTTGCCGTCGTCTGTGAGCGACAAAAACTGTTTTGGAAGGCTAATTCTGCTTTTTGGCCAAAACCGTTCGCCTTTTCCTCCCGCCATAATAAGTGCTGTTTTTTTCATATTTAACCTCCATGCTACGACTGATTTTAGAAGCAGCTAACAACTCAAATTTCCCAATTAGATAATCCCTTTAAAGTATTCTATGGTCTTTTTTAATCCCTCTCTCAAAGGAATTTTAGGTTCCCATCCGTTTAACACTTTTTTTGCTATGGTTATATCTGGTTTTCTCTGAAGCGGGTCATCTTTTGGTAAATCTTTATATACAACCTTAGAATTGGTATCAATCATTTCAAGTATCAAATCCTTCAATTCATTTATTGTAAACTCTTGCGGATTGCCAAGATTGACTGGTCCTAAAAAATCCTGTGTACTGTTCATCATTCGGATAATTCCTTCCACCAAATCATCAACATAACAAAATGACCTCGTCTGTGTGCCGTCCCCATAAAGTGTTATATCTTCACCTTTCAATGCTTGTATAATAAGATTTGACACAACTCTTCCATCTTTAGGGTCCATCATCGGACCATACGTATTAAATATCCGAATAACTTTAATCTGTGTGCCAAATTCTCTGTTATAATCAAAGCATAAAGTCTCTGCACATCTTTTGCCCTCATCATAACAAGCACGTATACCAATTGGATTAACATTTCCTCTATATGTCTCAACCTGTGGATGAACTAATGGAGAGCCATATACTTCACTTGTTGAAAACTGCATAATTGTTGCATGATTTTTATTTGCTAATTCCAACATATTTAATATTCCCAATATACAAGTCTTTGTTGTATAAGTAGGTGATTTTTGATAGTGCGGTGGACTTGCCGGACAAGCCAAATTATATATTTCATCCAAATTATCTATATAAAGCGGTTCAATAATATTGTGATTGATAAACTCAAATTCAGGATTGGATAATAGTTCCTCAATATTTTCCATACGCCCTGTATAAAGATTATCCACACATATAACATGATTTTCTTCAGAAAGTAATCTTCTTACAAGGTTGGCGCCAATAAATCCTGCGCCCCCTGTAACCAATATTCTTTTTTTCATCTTAACAACGATACCTTCCTTAAAATTTACTGCCTACGCCAATTTGATAATACTCAAAGCCTTTTTCTGTAAGCGATTCCAAATCAAATTGATTTCTTCCATCAAATATAATAGGATTTTTTAAACGCTTTTTCATCTCCTCAAAATCTGGTTGCCTAAATTCCTTCCACTCAGTAACAAGAATCATCGCATCGGAATCGACCAATACCGTATACTTGCTGTCAAAATATTCAACCGAATCGTTATCCTTTAAGTAACAAATTTTTGCTTCATTTTCTGCTTTTGGGTCATATGCCTTAATCTTGGCGCCTCTCTTTGTCAGTTCATTAATAATTGTAATGGAGGCAGCCTGTCTCATATCATCTGTGTCCGGCTTAAACGACAACCCCCATACGCCAAAAGTTTTCCCCGTCAGGTCATCTCCAAAACGTGCGACAATTTTTTGAGGAATTATATGTTTTTGTTCAAAATTCACTTCTTCCACAGCATTGAGAATTTTGGTTGTATAGCCAAAATCTTTACTTGTCTTTATCAATGCCTGTACATCTTTTGGAAAACAGCTTCCACCATATCCACAGCCAGGATATATAAAAGAATACCCTATTCTTTTATCCGAACCAATGCCCAAACGGACTTTATTGACATCTGCTCCAACACGCTCACAAATATTAGCAATTTCATTCATAAAAGAAATCTTTGTCGCAAGCATAGCGTTGGCTGTATATTTTGTCATCTCTGCACTTGCAATATCCATAAATATAATATTTTCTGTGTTGCGAACCAATGGAAGATACAGTTCTTTCATCACTTTAACGGCTCTGTTATTATCTGTGCCTACAATAATTCTGTCTGGTCTTTGACAGTCTGTAATTGCTGTTCCTTCCTTTAAAAATTCAGGATTAGAAATCACATCAAATGTAAGACTGCTCTCTCTTTTGTCAAGCTCTTTTTGAATAGTATCTCTGACTTTAACCGCAGTGCCTACTGGAACAGTTGACTTATCAATAATATACATATGATGGCTCATATGCTTACCAATGCTTTCTGCAACACCAAGCACATAATGAAGGTCTGCACTTCCGTCCTCACCCATAGGCGTTCCAACGGCAATAAAACAGATATTGGAATCCTCTAATGCCTCCTTAATCTGTGTTGTAAACTTTAATCTTTTTGCCTTATAATTGTTGGATACAAGATTTTCAAGTCCTGGCTCATAAATAGGAATTTCTCCTCTTGTAAGCGCCTCAATCTTATCTTTATTGACGTCAACACACCAAACATCATTTCCCATATCGGAAAGACATGCACCTGTTACTAACCCAACATATCCCGTTCCCACTACTGCAATTTTCATATTAGTCTCTCTTTCTTATTGATATTACAAAATTTAAAGCTTGTTTAAAACACAAGTTGTACAACAAGGTATGAAACCACTTTCCATTTTGTAATCATCTATTCCTCCCTATAAACCACCAATTTTCGTATTAAGAAATTCCATACAAACACAATGCCCGTTGCCACAATCTTACTTGCGGTTTTGCCGATAACACTCTCAAACCCCATCACTGTAACAAAAATATACATCAAAAACATATTAAACAACAACCCGATAGCGCTTACCAAAAAAACGGCAAATGCCTCTTTTCCAACATTATTTTTATAGGATTTACTATTTTTAAATGTAAACACTCTCCCAAGTATCCAGTTTGTTGTAGTAGAAAAGATAAATGCCAGCACCGTTGACAAAATATAATTTAATGTTATCACATTGGCAAACAAAAAAAACATAATCCATTCAACTACGGCGGCCACGCCGCCCACAAAAAAATAGGATATAAACTGCTTTATATTACCCTTCATGCTATCTTTATCTTGAATGATATTTTTGCTTTTATGATTCAAATTTTGTTTCTCCTCAGATATTCTCATTATTTTCTGTACCTTAATATACAATAAATAGCTCTGACGCCATCTTTAAAGCCAATCTTTTTGCCCTCGCTGTTTGTTCTTGGATAATATGAAATAGGAACTTCTTTAAATCGTATATTCATTTTTGCCACTTTTGCTGTTATTTCTGGCTCAAAACCAAAGCGTTTTTCTTGAATATTAACCGATTGTATAATTTCACGCTTAAACGCTTTATAACAAGTTTCCATATCTGTACATTTCAGATGTGTAAACATATTGGACAACCTTGTAAGAAATAAATTTGCCATTCTGTTGGCAAAATACCCTTTCATTTTTGATTTTTTAAATCGTGAACCATACACGACATCCGCCTTATTATCAAAAATAGGTTTTACAACCTTTGGGTACTCCATAGGGTCATATTCAAGGTCAGCATCTTGAATAATCACAACATCCCCTGTTGCCATTTTAAACCCTGTCTTTAACGCACCGCCTTTTCCCTGATTCTTCTTATGATAGACAATCTTACTTACAAGAGGCTTTACATCCGTTTCCAAAACCCTTCTTGTCCCATCCGTAGAACAGTCGTCTACAATAATAATCTCTTTATTAGGAATTGGCGACTCCAACACCTTATTGACAAGATTTAAAATACTCTTTTCTTCATTATAACAAGGTATAACAATTGATAATACTTTTGTATCCATATTACTCATAATTCATTTCTCCCTATAATTATTTTTCACAGCCAGCTACTTATACAAACATACTTTTTAACCACTTATTTACAAAAATAAATAATTACCAATTTTATTGTGCGACATGTTTATGCCATGTATCTGTTCCACAATCATAATAATATACATTTAAATTAATATTTGTTCCATCAATCCAATCGGAAGCATATTTATGAATCATCGCATCATCTGCACTTTGAAGCTTCCAGCCAATAGGAAATTGTCCCGAATAGCCATTTAAGTTTTTCAAGCTATACTTTTCACAAATTTCCCATGCAAAATGCTGATAATCTATCCATGTATAACTTTTTCCATAATACGTATGTCCTGATGGATTGGTATCTACAATATACATTGCTTCACAATCGCTTGGAGGCGCGCTCACTGTACCTAACTGCCGCTCTTCTTCCGTTATTGTCCACACAGACTGTATTCCATCTTTCGTTAGATTGCTGTACCATATTAGTCCTGCTAATAAAATTGGAATAATGATTTTATAAGCCATCTTTACATTATATTTTTTACAAAAATAATATCCTTCTGTTGCAATAATCATTGCAATAGGAATTGTCAGGAAAAAATTGTACCGCACGACTGCCCGAATAGCGGAAGCGCCTGGAACAATCAAATATACAAACAACCATAAGGATGCCCCGTTCGATTGTACCAATAATAAAAAGGAAACAAAAACAGAATAGATAAGACTTACTCTAAAAATCATCTTTGTATTAGTATATTTTCCTTCTTTTTCTAATGCAACATACTTTTGTTTTAAATATATTCTTCTAATATAGAAAAACAAAACGACCAATAAGCCAATAACAAAAATAGAAAATCCAACCATCAATTCCCATACAAAATACCCATTTGTCTCAGCTCGTCCGTCTAGGTCTAACTTTTGCATAACCCAGCCAAACATACGATTGTCTGCTGACACATTAAAAAAATCAATTAGTTCTGGAAGCTGACTAACAATTTCAGCATATGTTCGTTTGCCAAACATCTTGCTTACTGGAAGATACAACATAAAAAACGGCGTGGCAATAATTGCTGTATACACGATATAGCAAAGCACTTCTTTATAACATTTTTTTACATAACCCCACACGATTTTTATAATATTATTTTTATTTGCCAATGATACAACCAAATAGACAAGGGCAATTGTCACCATAAACAAAGCGGTAAAAAATGCGGTATACCAACTTGTATACATAATAAAAACATAGGAAGTCACTGTAAGAAAGCCATAAATAATCCGCTTCTTTGTGTTAGAAAAATATTCAAAAAAGGAATATAACATAATAATAAACAGCGGAATTAAACTAATTGCAATAAGCTGTGTATGTCCAATTCTAATATAGTACGCGCTTGAATACGAAAAGATAACAACACCTACCAATGCCCACAAACTGCTTATTTTAAATTTTTTATTTAATAAATAATAGAAAGAGTAGCTTCCAAATACATGAAATAAGATAAGTACAATTTTATTGGCAAGAAACATATTTACGCCAAATGCTCTTAATATGCTATATGGAATGGCAAACCCAACCAACATGTCCGTAAATGCTACGGTATTTAACACAGGATAAAAAATGTTGACTATGCTAAATGATTCCTGTCTGCAAAACGCATGATACCAATGTTCCACTAAAAGATTGTTCAGTCTTGAATCATTTGTCTCGCCTATTAACTTATCATTAAATAACACTTTTGCAAAAAACATATACTCTAAAAAAGCAATCGTTAGCAATGCAAAAATCGTTAATATTATTTCTACTTTTTTATCGGAATTTTTTTGATTACTCATTGACAAACCTTTCTGTAAATACTGTATTCTTGCTCAATTTGGTTGAAGTTGTGAAATAATGTATTTTTTATACAAATCATTCACATTTATTTCACAATATGAAATATAGTAAAATAATAGGAAAATAATGTCAACTTTTATATTGAATTTAATTTTTATACCGAATATTTTTTTGCTTTTTTACTGCTATTCGATATGCATCTTTACAGCCCATTTTTTTCGCATTATCTTGGCTTCTTATTCCATCAAGATACTGTCTTAAATAATACATATAAAATAGTTTCTTATTGTAATTTTTATATAAAAACAACAATTTATTTCTATATACATGATAGGTAAAAAACGGCGACCATTCTGTGCTGCTTCCCGTATGAATATGTCTTACAATCGCTGTGGGACAAAACAGAATTTTACCGCCTGCCGCTTTCATTCGGTAAGAGAGGTCTGTATCCTCATAATACATAAAAAAACGTTCATCAAATCCTTTACAGGCGACAAAATCCTTTTTTTTCATTATAATAGCAGCGCCGCATCCATTGTTAATCTCATACGGCTTATCGTATTTAGCGCTGTCTTCCTCACAAAATCCAATATCATACCCGTTATATACCTTGTCAATTCCTGAACCTGCATTTTGAATCAATGTAATTTTAAGCTGTCTTACCTCTTCATCATTTAATTCAATTTTAACATCACCATTCTTATCCGCTTTATATTCTTTTTGACCAACAACAATGCTATCCGTATCTTCATTCCATAGTTTGGTATGAATGCAAAAAGAATGAGCCGCTTTACCGTCAAGCAATGGCAGCTTTACTGTTGTATGCCCAAAGCATACAAGCTTTTTTTCCTCACACAGACAGTTGGTTATAAATTTCCCATCTGCATAATAGGTGTGATTGTTAATCTTAATATCTCGGTCTAATTCAATCTTATCCGTAGTCTTAAATGTCAGTTCAATATAATCATAAAAAAACAGCAGCTTTGAATTTGCTATCACACAATTTTTATTATTTTTAATAAAATGATATAATTCTTCAAGCCACATTTTATCAACGGCTGTATCATTGTTTAAAAAGACAATATATTCACCTTTTGCATGTTTGACGCCATAATTATTACCGCCTGCAAACCCTCTGTTGACATCCGACAACACAATATTAAGATTAATTTTTGAATCATACTGTTTGCTTTGAAGATAAGCTATTGAATCATCCGTCGATGCATTATCCACTACTACTACTTCATACGAAAAATCACTGTGAACAAGACTTACTAATGAATCAAATAAATTATCAATATATTTTTTACTGTTATAATTAATTACAATAACAGATACATCATATTTTGTACTCATCAAAAATTCTCCTATTCGCTTCATTAAATTTTTCTATAGAATAATTTTTTGCAAAATCGACAGACCTTGAAGCAAACTGTTTTCTCAATGCTTCGTTTTCAATCAGCATCTTTGTTTTGCCGACACAATCTTCCTCTGTATCCCAACGAAAGCCATTGACACCCTCGCAGACGGTCTCTTTTTGCCCGCCTTTGTTAATAACTACGGGAACCGCCCCATAACTCATTGCCTCAACCGTTGTGATACCAAAATGTTCCATCTTCTCCGGCTCTTTATCTTCGTTGACCTGATACCCCGTAGCATGCCAAAATATCTTTGCTTTGCTGTAAAGCTCCATCAATTTATCATGAGGGCAAAACAGATGAATAAACACATTGTCTACTTTATCTGCCTCTTTTTGTACTTTTGACAGATAGTGCTGGTCGTCAGGGTCATCTGAAACAGCGCCGCACAAATGATATTCATAGTCTTTAAATATATTCTGATGATTGACAAAAAAACGCACCATCTCAAGCTGCTTTTTACTGTGAGCAGAAACAAAAAAACGCCCCACACTCACAATAATATTTTCTTTTTTTTCTTCATCATAGCGATTTTCAATATCTTTTTCACTAAAAACAGGAGGATACACATAACGGTGATTATGGTTTTCTCCCCAATATTCATTTTGCCATTTATTTGTAAATTGAGAGTTGCTAATATAGACGTCATAACTTCTATAATAAATCCAGTCTAAAAATGTTCCAAAAAGCTTATAGAATATATTTTTGTTAAGCTCCCATCGATATCTCAATGGCGGAAACATCACCTCATAAATATTCTTTTTTGCCTTTCCCACATGTTTGCTTAAAAACATAAAATTGATAAATACATCATATTCTTTTGTTGCCTTTTCAAGCATGGATTTACTTTTCAAATAGGATTTACGGTCAACCATCTTTGGCAATTTTAAAATACGTATTGACGTGTTGGTTAATTCTAATCCAAACTGATTATTGAGGTCTTGAATGGTAACAAAATCATCAGCATACACATCAAAGGCTTCATTGTCACTAACCAAAATATCAATATCGACATTATAATTATAATATTGTTCAATAAACTGACAAAGATACCCCATATGCTTCTCTCCACCACCTCTTGTAGAAACATATGGATTCAATACAGCTACTTTTTTTCTATCAGCCATTATCATTCTCCAATCTGCGGTCGAAATTGCTCAACCTACTCTCTGTGGTTTTTTTTGCAGTATAATTTATATAATAAATTAATGGGTTTTTTCGATACAAAACAATGATAAAAGAAATTTTCGTCTTTACATTTAGAAAACTCTTGTTCATTTTCTTTTATCATGTTTAATAATTCTTGTTCTCGTTCATATACACTGTGTTTTACATTTTCTAATATATCTAAATCAGACTCTCTGCAAGTCGTAATTTCCATCTCTATCACAAAACTGTCATAAGAGTTCTCTGAAAGTTTATAATGTATCTGGGAATCATCAATATCAAATATATATTTATTATTGCTGACAAATACAGCATTGCTTGAATCAAATTCCAATGCGCTTACTTTGCCATTTCTTATCCCTTCCACCTTCTTTACATGAACAATACAAGGAAAATTGGCAGGGTCAATTCTTAGTTTATTGGCATCATGAATATCATTTATTTGAATTTTTATGGTCTTTTCATCAGAATGTATATACCATTTGCTATGCTCAACATACCCCTCGCCCTTATAGTCCAAAAAGATTTGAACATACTGATAATCGGCATATTCAACAATATAATCTTCATTTTTTGCCTGTGGATTTTTTGATATCACATATACAAGCTGATAAAGTTCTCCATATTTTCTGGATTTTAAATATTCTTTAAACAGCTCTGGCATATTTTCATAGGAATTATCAAATTCATTTAATCCTACCTGCGTATATGTTCCAAACCTCTTTTCAATATATAAACCACATTCTTTCACAAACAAATCCAGAGAATCTTTTGTGTAAAAATGTACATGCGTATTATCCATAATTCCTGTTGCTTTATATTCAAATTTGTTATTTATCATATCGATTATAACAGAATTATGCGCGATATTCGGCACAGAAAGACAAATTTGCCCTGTCGATTTTAACAGCTTTGCCGCCTCCCTGACAACATTCGCCGCCTCTGTGAGATGTTCTAAAACATCGGCAAACAATATATAATCAAACTGGATATCCGCAAACTTTTCAACCCACACATAGTCCTGAATATCCCCAATAACATAATCCTTTGCCGACTGCGCTGCAATTTTGCCCGCTTCCTCATCCAATTCAACAATATACATGTCACACTTTTTTTCTTCTTTCAAGTATCTTGTCAAACGTCCGCTTGCCGGTCCAAATTCAAGAATTGTTGAATTTGGCTCAATATTGTCAATAAAAATCGTCATTGTATTATTAAAATCAAATTTTATCTCTGTTGCATACTTCATACGAAACCTTTCCTATTTGCCATTTATGCGGCAGTATCTCTATACCTTCTGCAATATAGCCCATCTTCACAAATATTTCTTTATATTTTGTTCGGTAATCGAAAGGAACGGAAGCTGTCTGGTCATATAATGCCACATCAAAATAATATCCGCCTCCGACAAGATTAAAGTTCTTATACTCTAATGTCACTTCATTATATCCTTTTTTCCATGGCACGTCCACTTTATCAAGCAATGTATTTAATCCACACACATACAAATTATCCAGCCTTAATAGAGCAATACCAACGACTGGCTTTTTTATAGATGTATCATTAACGTAATATTTCAACGTCAGTTTAATATCTTCTCCATGCACAATATCGGTTGTTTCTTCTTTCTTGCTGTTTATCACTGTAAGACTGACAATCTCTGCAATATCAACGCTGCTTTCCATATCTCGTACTGCTTCATTATTGCCATTGTCTGTGTCATCCATACCTTTATCTGCAACCTTGTCACTTGTATTATCTTGTGAATCCAATGTCTTTAAATAATCAAGGTATTTATCTGTAATTGTATCCACATCACCATCTGCCTCAAGCTGTCCTTCATTAATCCAGATTGCTCTTGTACAAAACCGCTTAATTGAATTGACATCATGGCTTACATACAAAATGGTGATTCCCTTTTCTTTAAACTCAAGAAATTTATCCATACATTTTAACTGAAAACGAATATCGCCAACTGCTAACGCCTCATCTACAATTAAAATATCCGGTTCAACATTAATGGCAACCGCAAATGCAAGACGGACAAACATACCGCTTGAATACGTCTTTACCGGCTGATTAATATATTTGCCAATATCCGCAAAACTTACAATATCATCAATTTTTTTATCCATCTCTTCTCGACTGTACCCCATAATCGTTCCATTGAGATAGATATTTTCCATACCTGTATATTCGCCGTTAAAACCAGCCCCAAGCTCTAATAGTGCAGAAACTTTACCATTAATTTTAAGACTCCCTGTTGTTGGGGTTAATACTTCCGTTAAAATTTTAAGCAATGTTGATTTTCCCGAACCATTTTTGCCAACAAAACCAACTGTCTCTCCAGGCTTAATTTTAAAATTTAAATCATGTAGTGCATAAAAATCGGTATGATAACTCTTTTTTATAGGAGATAACGCCTCTTTTAATCTATCCGAAGGCTTGTTATATAATTTATATACTTTACTAACACCATCTACTTCTATACTATATTCCATTCTTTCCTCATTTCTGGATATTTCCTTTATTTTACATCACATCTGCAAAATGCGGCTTCATTCGTTTAAATATAAATCTGCCTATTAAAAACAACAAAAGGATTACAACCCAAAAATACAATGTCATCATTGGATTTTCCCAAAAACCAACTTGTCTGATAAGAGAATCTCTATACCCTTCCACAATATAATACATTGGATTAAATTTTAAAAGCGGTCTTAAAAACTCTGGATACTGCGATTCAGCAATCATAACAGGCACTACCCACATACCATATTGAAGAACAATTCCCACAATCTGAGCCATATCTCTAAAAAATACATTAATTGCAGAAGTAAAATAGACTAACGCCACCGAAAAACAGAATGTTCCAAACGTATAATAGAGCATTTGCAGTGCATAAGCTGTTGGCACTTTTCCATACAATATATATACGACAATCACTAAAGCCATAAAGAAAACATGAACAAACGCCGCTGATACAATTTTAATCAGAGGGATAATATCAATATTAAATTTCATTTTCTTAACGATATAGCCATATTCTATCAGACAATTGGTGCTGTTATTGACGGCATCATTTAAGAAAAACCAAGGACACATGCCTGCTATCAACCATAATAAATATGGAAAATCTGGCATTTCCGGCAAGGGTCTTGAACGAAATCCTTTCTCAAATATCATCCAATATATGGATACAATGACAATTGGCTGTGCAAATGCCCAAAATATTCCCAAATAAGAGCCTGCAAATTTATTTTTAAAATCATTAACAGCAAGCCTTCCTATCATTTTTCTATTATGAAATATATCTACTATACCTTTCACCATCCATCTCCATTCTAATGAAATATAAATTAAAATTCTATCTCTAATATTTTATTAATAATTTGATATTTTAATTTATATTATACTTAACAGTAGTTTTTTAATTTTTCAAGTTATTCTATCAAAGTTTTCCAGTTAATACAAGAAATTTTACAACTCTATTATCTTTTTTCGCCTGTCTGTACACCAACTGTTTATGTATCAAGTATATTCTCGCCTTTATATGGTATCTTGACAAAACCAACAACTCTGCAATTTTTCGCTCTCTTTTTCCTATCTGTCCCCCAAATGCATCTAAAAATTCCTCTGTCTGTTCATATGTCTGCCCTCTTTTACTAAAAAGCTGCTGCACACGATACCGAAATAATTTCCAGCCAGAATCAATATCCCCGCAAACATTATTACTGTGCTGTCTATATTTAATAAAAGGCTTTTTATCATAATATACGTTTCCCATTCCAACTGCCAAAAGATAAAGCCACCAATCGTGCATAATACATTTTTTTGGCGTATACAAAACAGCTTTCTGTCTTAAAGCATGATTAAAGACACAGGTACAGCCAGTACAGATATTTTCAACAAGCGCACTCTGCCAAGTGAGCTTTGGATTGGAAATAACACTGATTTCTAAACCCTTTAAATGTTCATCTGCAATTTGCTTTGCCCCACAATATAACAATGGTATACTATTATCACGAAACTTATTTTCAAGACATAAAATGGCACGTTTCAATTTATCTGGATACCAGTAATCGTCTTGGTCGCACAGCGCATAATAATCACTGTCAGGCGCGCATTGGATTAATTCAAAAAAATTTCCAATGGTTTTTAGATTAATTGCCTTATTATCTAAAATTGTAATTCGTTCGTCCTTTTCTTTATATTTTTTTAATATATCCATCGTATTATCCGTAGAACAATCATCTCTTACCAACAGTTTCCAGTTTTTATGCGTCTGTGCAAGAATACTGTCCAACTGCTGTGAAAGATAGCTGCCGCCATTATAAGTTGCCATTAATATAACAACACATTTATCATCCATAATTCTCCTATTCTGATACTTAAATAAATTATTCTATATATTAACACTTCATATGATTACTTAATTTTATATAATAATTTTCTAACTTCTTGCTCTGCTCTCGAATATCAAACCCTTTTTTTGCAACTTTATCTGCACATAATTTTCTGCTGTCAACATTCTTTTTTTCTCTTATCTTTATTAATGTTTGAACCCAATCGTTTATATCCTTTTGATTCTTTTGATTAGACTGTACGGCTGAGCGCAATACAGGACATTTGTTATCTATACCTATAAATTTTACATTTTTCGTAATTTTTATTTCTCTTGTCACTTCCTTTGACACCACACAGGTCAACCCTGCTGCCTGTGCCTCAACACATACCACCGGAAGTCCCTCATACATTGAAGGTAGCACAAATACATCCATTGCCTGCATATACTCATGGACATTGTTTTGCACACCCTCAAATAAAACAGCATCGTCTAAATGCAATACATGTACTTTCTGCTTTATCGCCTCCATCAATTCACCGTCACCAATCAGTACTAATTTACTGTTCTGTACTTTTTGGTGAAACTTCCAAAAAACATCAATTATATATTCGTGATTTTTCTGTGGCGCAAACCTTCCAACATGCCCTACAACAAACATATCTTCCACACCCAATTTTTTGCGCATACGATTTCTTACTTCTGGCTGAAATTGAAATTTGTTGATATCAATTGCATTATTGATAATATTGACATGATTTGTTGTTCCATATAGATACTTTGCCGCTTTCTTTGAACATGCACAATAGTCTGTAACATATTTTAAGCCATAATGATTTAATATAAAATTGCGTACTTTTTTCACCATACCATCAGCACCTTTAGCATTATGGCTGTGAATGATTCTATGGTTTATGCCATATTTTTTTGCCAGCTTCATATAAATAAATGCCGTGTTGGACTCATGTCCATGTATCACATCATATTTTTTTGCATATCGCTTCATCACGCCTTCTACTTTTTTGTAGAGTGTGCCATTTAACACGGTCTTTCCTGACAACGGACCAACTTCATATATCCTTGAATGATTGCGTTTACAGTATTCTTTTACATCATCGGACACCGTATTATATACCATAAAATCAAAATTTACCTTATCATGGTCTATATATCTGTAATAATTGAGCAGCATAGAGCTAACGCCACTGTTTAACCCCATATCATCTATTACTTGTAGTACACGCATATTTCCTCATTTCTGCACTTTTATTTATTTGCACATAAATTTATTTATTGTAAATTTACTATATAAAGTTTTTATGGCAACAGTCCTATTTTAGCCTCTTCCCTGTGGCTGATAGGTTGGCGCCATCTTTTGAATGAACTTTCTAATATCCTGTGTCTCATCATAAGCACATTGTTTTAACTCATTTAGATTATCAATAAAATGTTCTTTGTCAAACTCTATTGGCTTTCCTATATGAATCAGTTTGTTAGCTGTATCTTGCAGTCCTTCTTCTTTCATAAGCAGTTCTTCATATAATTTTTCACCTGGACGCAGTCCTGTGTATCGAATCTCCATATCAACGCCCAATGTATAACCTGATAATCGAATTAAATTCTTTGCTAAATCATCAATTTTAACGGGTTCGCCCATATCCAAAATAAAGATTTCGCCGCCTTTTGCATATGCCCCTGCCTGCAACACCAAAGAAACCGCCTCTGGAATTGTCATAAAATATCGTATAATATCAGGATGCGTAACTGTTACCGGACCGCCTGATTCAATCTGTTTTTTAAATAATGGAATCACAGAACCATTACTGCCAAGAACATTGCCAAATCGAACGGCAACAAAATCTGTTTTTGAACGTTCATTGTATGCCTGAATAATCATCTCACAGATACGCTTTGTCGCTCCCATCACATTGGTTGGATTCACCGCTTTATCGGTTGATATCATAACAAACTTTTTCACATGATACTTGT
This sequence comes from uncultured Eubacterium sp., assembly GCA_947088865.1. Taxonomy (GTDB): domain Bacteria; phylum Bacillota; class Clostridia; order Lachnospirales; family Lachnospiraceae; genus Lachnospira. Next base: position 44,279 of record CAMUHY010000012.1, read on the forward strand.
CCGCTACCTGTGCAAGATACCATGTACCGACAACATTATTTTTAACCGCCTCATTTGGACTGTCCTCCATCAATGGCACATGCTTATGCGCCGCCGCATGATACACAATATCTGGTCGATATTCTTTAAAAACACCATCAAGACGCGACATATTTCTTACAGAACCAATCAGCGTTACAACATTGACCTTTGGAAAATCCCTTTTTAATTCCTGTTGTATATCATAAGCATTATTTTCATATATATCAAATATAATCAAACATCTTGGCTGATGACTTGCAAGCTGGCGGCACAGCTCTGAACCAATCGAACCACCACCGCCCGTTACCATAATACACTTATTTTTGACGTAGCCCATAATCGACTCAATATCGACTTTAACAGGCTCCCTTCCAAGCAAATCTAATACATCAACGTTTCGGATGTCATTGATGCTGACTTCCCCATCCACAAGCTGATATACACCAGGAAGAATTTTAAGATTGCAAGGTGTCTCCTTACATATATTGAGAATCTTGTGTTTGGTATCTACATCAGAGGAAGGAATCGCATAGATAATCTCATCAATACTGTAATATCTGGCACATTCCTTAATCTTATCACGGTTGCCAATAATTTTAACGCCTCTTATATATTTTCCAATTTTTTGAGGGTCATCATCGATAATACATACCACCTTAGAATTGTCAAGATATCTTGAATTGGATATTTCCCGCATTAAAATATTGGTCGCTTCGCCTGCACCGATAATCATAATTTTAGTCTGTTCTGACGTGTGCCTGTATTCTTGAATAACTGTTCTGAGCATTCGATACATAAATCGGCTTGCACCCATTGCCATAATTAAAAATACACCCGACATAAAATAGCAAGAACGGGGAAGCATCCAATCCATAAATGCAGTTAATGCAAGATGCATAAGCTCTGCCACAATACATGCCTCTACAATCTTATACAACTCTGCTATGCTGGCATACTGCCAAAGACTGTGATACATTCTAAAAGACCAAAATATAACCAATGTAATCAGTGTAAATGGTATAACAGCCTTTTCATAGTTTCTAATATATTGTTCTTCAATGCTTGATATCTCAACATTAAATCTCATAATCAATGACAAGTAAACTGCCCCATTAATAAGAAGAATATCTGTAATAATTAAAAATACTCTTCTGACAAGCAACTGCAGCTTGTCTTTCCTAGTCTCTTCCATTTTTATCTAGTCCTTTCACCCACTTTGGCATTTTCATAAGTCCAGCTATCGTGCCTATTCCATAACTAAAATGCAATAACAAAAATATGATGGGAAGCAAAAAATTAGTTGCATTTCTTTTCTCTTTTGCTTTATATATAGATGTTACACTCATAATAAAAGCCAATGCTCCATATAACCCCCACATAAGTTTTGTAAGCTTAGAAAGCATATTTTTGAACGCTGTTAATTTTGCTTTTCCTGTGATAAAAAGCCCTATAATTGAAGAAAAAACGGCTGTTACAAACGCAAATGGCACAAAATGATAGATGGACAGACATTTTGGACAGACACCCGACGTAAGACCTATCCAGTATCCATTGCTAAACTTTTGTTTCAGCATTTTTCCCAAACGATTACGCACATGCTGATACGAAATAATATCTGGATAAAAAGCAAATTTGTATCCAGCCTGCCTCATTCGATAATGGATTTCGTTATCTTCTGTTCTTACTAAATTCTCATTATATTTGCCAACTTTATCAAATACTTCTCTTCTATATGCTGCATGAAACATAGAATTGACATATCTCTTGCCCGAATTATGCCTATATGGAGCTATGCTTGAGCCAAACATTGAATTTTCGGCAAGAAGCAGCGTTTCTGAAAACGGTGTAGAATTATCCAAAATACAGGGTCTTTGCCCGCCGACAATAGATTCTCCTTCATTTAATGCCGTCACACATTTACTTACAAAATCATATGGAATACAACCATGTGCATCTACTTTGATAAAAACATCACAACTATATGCATCCAATGCAACATTCCAGCCACATGGCTGTGTTTTCTTTGGATTGTCAAGAACTTTAATATCAATAAAATTCTCCTTATTATCTTTACGAAATTGATTCATTATTTGTCTTGTACAATCCTTTGATTTGCCGTCCACTAAAATAATTTCCATCTGTTTATGTGGATAATCTTGATTGATAATGTCTTGCAGCAAATTTCCTATATAATTTTCTTCATTTAATGCAATTACGCCTAAAGATACTGTCAACATTATTTCCCTTTCTGTACCTATTATACAAATATCATTTCTTCTCTACTTCAAGGCTTTCTACAAAAACTTTAAACGGGGCTTTCGCACTAAGATAAAATACTTTTGCTTCATGCGACAGCCCCTGTGTGATATTGTTTATATTTATTTTCCAAGCAATCCTCATGTCTCGAACTTACTGCGAAACATTTGATTGAGCGCTCAACGCTATGGGCTATTATAACATAAATATTCCCATTTTCAAGTCCTCTCTATACATGTCTTTATACTTTATCACTGTACTATATCAGTCCACTATAATGTATTCTTACAAACAATATAGAATTATGCAGCCACTGAAAATAAGGCAATAAATATACATTGCAAATGACAGTTCAATATTTTATAATCAGATTACACAAAAATTTTTAGGCAATTGATTTTATTAAATTTTTATTTGCACAACTGTTAGGTAATGCAAAATTAGGAATTATATGCAGGAATATACAGCGCTACACAATGCCATATTCAAAAATATATATTAAAAAAATAAGGAAAAATGATGAGTGTTAAAACCGAACAACAAAAAATACGCTACGAATATCGCAACGAAATAGAAAATATCATAAAAAAATATAATATTGACAGAAAATCTTTTCATGAGGTAGATAAATTTTATTATAAGAAAGTTCAGCACCATATCTATTACACATTTTGCAATTATCAAAAATACCCTGATATTCAATTTGCATATATGTGGACAAGACTGCGCGATAATCTAAAAACCAGCAAACTAATTAGAACCGATTGGAGTGATTGGAACGCATATATTGATAAAATCAATCCATTTATCCCTGACAAAAATCCATCTACACAATATTATCTCATTATGGACGGTGGTTGGGTGTATGAGGGTACCATCACCGAAATCAAAAAAGTGCTATATGAAATGCCTGTTTTTATGGAGGATTTTTACCTGTCTCCAAAAGACTATTCATGGCTTATTATACATTGTGAAGATGGAGCTTGTATGTTTCAGGTTTTTAAATGATATAACTTTTATCCCTCAATGTAGGATGACTCAAATCCTGTATCAATATTTCCGTCAACGACAACCACATGTCCATAAAACATGTCATCGTCATCATAATAAGCCGTATAATCGCCCTCTTCATCTACATGGATGGCTTCTAACACAATACGCTTAGCAAATTGTTCTTGTGTTATTTCTGGTAAATCTTCACCCAAATTATCCTGCCAGTCATTTGCATTGTTTGTAAGTTCTTCTGCTGCAAACTTCCTCATATTCATATCGAGCTGTTTTGCATTTTGAACCAACTTGCGCGCCACATTAATAGGCTCTTTCCAACTATCCTTGTCTTCATCATCAACATCCATTGATATACAGACGTCTTCATTGTCTCCAAACGAAATTTCTGTACTCAATTCAAAATATTGTTTATCTAAAGTAAGGGTTCCTAAAATATCATCTTCGATTGTAACTGGTTCATTATACTTTGCTAATATCGTTTCTAATTGTGGTGATTTCACATTACAGTCAAGAATTTGTGTGACAAGCAAACGATTGCGATATCGGTCTGTTTGTTTTTCTTTTAATTCTCTTGCCTTAATTCGATAAATCATATTGCCTTCAAATTTATTGCTTTCACGTCCTCTTTCTTCATCATCATTAGAAGCTAACCAACAAAGAACCCCCCTGTTTTCAAAAATTTCACCATCACATTCATATGCCAAAAAATCAGCATTCATCGTCCAACAGGTATCACCTGCTGCCTTTCCGCCCGATACGCCGCTTATCATAGCAACGACAAACTCTTTTTCCTCCTCAGAAAAAGAAGAATAAAATGTTTTCTCCTTCATCAATTCAATCCTCCATTCTATTTTTTATATTTTTATAAATGTAAATTTTTTTGCCAAAAACTGTCTAAACTTTTGTCAATAATTTCTTCGGTTTCTTTTTGATTCAAATTATATTTTTTTATAATCTGTTCCTCTATCACTTGATAAAGCTTACTTTTATTTTCTTCTTCTCTAATTTTATGAACAATCCCATAAACCATTTGACTGTCATCCATATAACTATTATCGTTCATATCAAAAGAATAACAAATAGAATATAAATCGTTCTTATTTTTAATATCAAAATCTCTAAATATTTTAGATAGTTCTCTCAATGCCATATCTTTATTTATCATTCGCTGTATTCCTTCTTTTGAACCTAAGCAAATCTCGGTTGTCCAATCCAGAGGTTCTTTTTGCGTGACTTCCTCTAATTCATATATCATTGGCGGAATTTCTTGTTCAAACTGTACTAAACTAAGTCCATGATAACCCGAATCGGCTTGATAAAATGGTTGTACTGGATACTGTGTAAAAAAGCTTAGCACCTTTGAATGGCATTTTAAAACAGAATCGGGCTGTATTACGCCATATTTACCCATACGCGCAATCACTTCATATTCTATCCCTGTGGGTATATCACTTTCGGCATATCCATGATAAAGATACAAGCTATTTTCTGCAAACTTATTTTTTTGATAATTGTCATAGGCAGCTTGTGAATATATGCCATGTTTTACACAGTAATTTTCAATTTCAGGCATCAATTCATTTTTCATATAAGACTTGTTAAAACGCTTCCACAAAATCAATATTCCATATATCATATTTGCCCTCATTTCCGCACTGTTTTTGCACATCTATACAGCGATTAATTTTTATGCCTATAAATTTCACTTCAAAATAAGCAAATGATTTTGCAATAATTTGCCGCACTTTAGACATGGGATTTTCTTAAAAATAGATGGTATTGGAGGATATTGATTTTTGGTTCCACTATAAAATATGGAGTCAGCTTCATCAATTGGCATAATAATATTAGCACACAATGAATAGCCACACTCTCTGCACAGCCACGAATTACGATAATGAATAGGATAAAATATGTTTTCATTTTCATAGCAATTGAGTGGCATCCATGCAAATTTATCAATATAACTTTTATGGTAAACAAACGCCAGCAATAATTGATTGTCAACCTTTTTTGCTATATTAATAAAATTTTTTATTGAATCCGTCGATGCAAATATGGATGTAGCTAATTTGCCCAACAATTCTGTATCTGCCAATATAGCTCCATAATATTTTGGTTCAATAATATACGTATCCAATTCATTTATAGTACATATTTTGATACAGTACTTTGCCAAAAGTTCTGATATTTCTTTTGCAGTACAAGACATTTTGGACATAAAGTTTCTCCATTCCGAAGCGTAGCATAGGAATTGCGCAATAGAAATTCGCGTAGGCGATTTCTATTGTCGCATCAAGCCTTATTTGTGACGCTTCGGCACAAATAGGCGTGTGAAAAATAAGCGCATCAGCATTATTTTTCACACTATTTCCCCATTCCGAAGCGTAGCGGATTGCAAATATCTGCTTAACGAATCTTAATATAAAATAATAAATATTTATTCACAAAAGAAACTCACTTTTCCAACTATCCGAATACACATCTACATCTGGTATTGGAATGTTAAATGTCTCACTTACCCAAAGAATAGCAGAACCTGTAAAATCTTCTATTTGAATATCACACTCTGAAAAAAAGATACTTCTCATTCCAATAACTAAATAAAAACCTTCTTGTACTTCTTCTGATAAAGATTGACTCATTAATTGAAGACCTGCGCAAAAATATTTTATTTCCTCATCTTTTAACCATTCACTTTTAGGATATGGCAGCAGCATTGGTTTAAAATATATTTTTTCTGTTATTTTTATACTTTCATCTGTTGGTCTGTCGGATGCCATCTGATATCCTGCTTCAAGCAGTACGCCCATTCGCCCGCCTTTATAATTGCTCTTCTTCCATATGTATTCTGACATATAGACAACCTCGTTCTCTTATAACCTATCCATTAAAATAATAATCACTTAAATCCTTTATATTTTAAACTTTTTTAACCATATCTTCAAGTATTTTTGCCTACTTAAAAAATACTATAAAACAATAATAAAATAGTGAACAGCCGTTAATTTTTTTAACAAATAATTAAATACAACTCAATTGTAATGCTTTTGGCAAATTGATATGATAAGTTTAACAAAAACCAATACGCTTATTATTTCACAAACAAGTTTGTTATCTATTTGTGCCGAAACGTCACAAATAAGATTTGCTACGCTACACTTCAGAATGGAGGATTAGTGTGAAAAATAAATTATTTCACAAGTTAAATAAAATTTAACTAACAATTCGTGTCTGTGCGTTGCTTGACACAAAGTTGCTTATGCGCAAAAAGCAGCGCAGAAATGAGGAATTTTTATGAAATTAGGAGAAGTAATCCGAAAATATCGAAAAATTAAAAATATGACGCAGGAGGAAATGGCAAATCGACTTGGTATCACAGCACCCGCCGTCAATAAATGGGAAAATGGCAATTCTTTTCCCGACATTACCTTATTATCGCCTATTGCAAGATTGTTAGATATTTCATTAGATACCTTGTTGTCTTTTCAAGAAGAATTGACATCACAAGATATCCATAAAATAATTCTTAAAGTAGATGCCCTATTAAAAGAAAAATCTTATGAACAAGCTTTTCAATGGGCTAAGAAAAAATTAGAAGAATATCCAAATTGTGAACAGCTTATATGGCAAATAGCAGTAATATTTGAAGCACAGCTTAGAATACAGGAAATTTCTGATTCTCAAAAATATGATACCTATTTTCACTCTCTATATATTCAATTGCTTCAAAGCAGCAATGAAACTATCCGCAGCCATGCCGCTGACGCTCTGTTTAACTTTTATATGCGGAAAAATCAATATGAAAAAGCAGAAGAATGTTTAGATTACTTTTCTAAACAAAATCCAGAAAGAAAAAGAAAACAGGCAGAAGTTTACAGCAAAACGAATCAAATTAATAAAGCTTATAAAACCTATGAAGAACTTTTATTCTCATACTATGGAATGATAAGTATTACTATTCATGGTATTTACATGTTAGCAATGAACGAAAACAACCTTAAAAAAGTACATATCCTTGCTGATAAGCAAAAAGAATTTGCCAAATGTTTTGAGATGGGGAAATACTATGAAGTCTCAAGCCAGCTTGAAATTGCAACCCTTGAAAAAGATGCAGACACTATAATTACTACTATGAAAGAAATGCTTGGTTCTATTGAACAAATACACAGTTTTTGTCAATCCCCGCTCTATGAACATATGAAATTTCAAAAAGTGAGAACAGAATTTTTAAAAGAACTTAAACAAAATTTACTAAAATGTTTTTGTGATGAAGAAAGCTATGGTTTTTTAAAAGAAGACAAACGCTGGCAAGAATTTAAAAATGCCTCATTGCTCCAATTTTAACCTCTTTATCTTAGGACTGTTACATAGCGCAAAACCATTATAAAATCCTGCCAAAATGTAACAGTCCCAAAATATTATCATATATATTCTTTTAAATTAACCACATACTGTCCATGTTCTAAATATTGATTTACTAAGTCAAAGGCAATATCAAGTACAAGTATTTCTTCCAGTCTGAATGTTGATTTCATCGAAATAAATTTTATCCCATAGTAAAAATTTTACCCAATTCTTTATTTTATAAAAATTGTTCTAATTTCATTATAAATGTCTGATAAAATTCCTTTTCTTTTTTAATCTGCTCCTGCACTTCAAGCTTTCGCTGATTTATCGGTGCTAATGGATTTTCTAAAGCATAAAGCGCCTTTTTTGTCGCCTGCCAAGCAGATTCTACGGAATCTCCCATAATATCTTGTGGATTTGGGATGCCATTATGGGCATTTATAACTTGCTGCACCAGCATTTGTGAAATGTGACTTAACATTCCATTTTTCTTCATTCCCATTCCATTAACGCCAACTTCTTTAGAAGCTTCCTTCCATGCTGTTTTTACTTCCTCTGGCGCATTTGGCGCAATACTTTGTAACAATTGTTCCTCATAATCAATTGGATTTTTAGCTGTTTTTTTTGACACTGCATCTAAAAATTGATTTTCTGACACCTTTTTTTCTTCACTCTTTGTTGAATATCTTGCTGCCAGATAATTCGTTGTTCCTATCCTGCCAATATTCATTTTTAAAATCCTCCATTATATAATCATCTATATAATCATCTTATATAACAATATTAATTAATCTTTTTTATTTTTTACTGGTTCTTCTGTCAGTCCAAACCATTTTGCTCCCTTATAATAAGTCCAAGCATTTTTATTTTCGTCCTTGTCAAAAAGATTATTATGATAATATGCCTTATCAGCTTCCTGCTCTTGTAATTTACGTTTCAATGCACTTTCTTCATTTAACTGAGCATATTTTTTTCGCCGTTTCTCTTTTTCTTTTTGCTCCTCCTCAAACTGTTTTTGTTCCTCCTCTGTCGGTCCGACAATATTGCCGCCGCCGCTCGATGCTATACTGCGTGAAGAAATTTCTCCATTTTCATCCAACACAATCAAATGAGAGCATATTCTGCCTGGTACCATCGCTTCATCTCTAACAATAAAATTTTCCACCTTTGTCATTATCTTCTGTGCCAATATTGGATTATTTTTCATTTTCTCTTCCAATGCTGGCGGTACGATAATAACATTTTTGCCAAGTGTTGAATCAATCCTTGACTGTACAGATGAATCTGTCAATTTGGGCGGCGCACCTTTTGCTTTCCAATCTAATATGGACTCATCAACTGTGTCACTAAAAAACTTTTCAAATGGAAAATCATATCTGCCCCAAGCATACTCTGGCGACTTTGAGACGTCCATCACATGATAATATCCTCCTGGAAATCTTGTCTGCCACATTTCCTTTAAACTGCCATCTGAGGCTTTTTCTTGTTTTGACGCTTTTTCTGCCGCTTTTAAAGCCGCCAGCTCCAAAAAGCTCATCCCTTGACTTTTGTCTGTTTTAGTACTTTGTTTGCTCAAATTGTCAAAAGAATACGCTATCCATTTACTTGTCACTCCAAAATCCATTTTTACTACTCCTTTCATTTTATTTTTGACAACTTTAATACTTAACATTTATAAAGCGCTGTCTATATATTTTATCGGCAAAATATTTGATTTTTTATCTTATATGGTGTGAAATTCATATAAAATAAACGTAATCGTTCTTCTTATTTTTATTATTTTTTATGCTTAAAACTTTTTTAAATATATTACAATATTACTGTGAGGTTTTCAGCCCATTTTTCGTGTAATAAGTGAAAGGACAAAAAAGTTCTTTCAGAAAGGAGAGTGTCAATGGATAACGGTGCAAGTAGCTACCGCCGTTTCCGTGACGAGGGCGATGAAAGCGGATTAGTGGAAATTATAAGAGATTATAAAGATGGCTTAATTTTTTATCTTAACAGCTTTGTTGGCAATATTCATACTGCTGAAGAGCTTACAGAAGACACCTTTGTATTGCTTGGAATAAAGAAACCCAAAAACAAAGAAAAAAGTTCATTTAAAACATGGCTTTACACAATTGGTCGGAATGTAGCGATTGATTATTTAAGACGAAACTCAAAAACTGCTGAAATTTCTATTGACGAATATGAAGACCTTATCAGCGAGGAAAAAAGTCTTGAATTATCCTATATACAAGAAGAACGCAAAATCATGATTCACCAGTCTTTATCTAAACTAAAACTGGAATATCGACAAGTATTATGGCTTATTTATTTTGAAGGTCTAAGCAACAAAGAAGCTGCCATCGTGATGAAAAAAAGTGTACACAATATCGAAACACTTGTTTACCGCGCCCGCAACGCCCTGAAATCACAACTTGAAATGGAGGGTTTTATTGATGAAAAATTATAAAGAAATGGCAAATGATGTCATTCGCCGTATTGATGAATATGAAACCACACATAAGAAAAAACAGGCAAAGACTATTTATATTGTCACATCTTTGTGTTGTGTTGCTTTCATTGTTTTACTTGGTTTTGGATTATGGCAAGGCAGGCAATTTAATATCAAACACCCTGAACCTTTAACGATTGCAGCGGATGTCAAAGAAAAAAATAATAATTATGAAAACAACGAGAATAGCACAACTATATCCTCTTCTAATCATGCTGTCTCAAAAGAATTACAGGAACAAATTGATAAATTAGAATCTCAGTCAAGTGATTCACTTGGTTGGATTGTATATGAAGGAAGAATATATTTACAAATTGGTGATATATCAAATATTCAACTAAATAAATATTTAGGCTGTGCCAGTGAATTTCAAGGTTGCTATAAAAAACAAGTATTGGAATCGCAAAATCCATCAAACAGAGTAGACGGAGAGTTATATAGTGTGTTGGATAATCCAAATTTGATATTTGTAAAACTTGACAATGGAGGCAGTGTCCTTTTAAGTGCTAATTATTCAGAATATTATAGCCAATAAATAGGATAGTTATGACAAAAAGAAAACATCTTATAATAAAATTTATTTATACTTTTATATTTTAAAACAAGCGATATTTTTCATAATATATAAAAGGCAGAATCAAAAAATTGACTCTGCCTTTCAAAACCATTTCTCAATCTTATATTAATTTTGTACATTCATTAAAAGTATCTTCATCAAATATTACCATATATACAAACATATCATTTTCAACTAAAAATGAATTTATAACATCTATTGCAACACAAAAGGCTTGGTCTTTAGGATAACCATATACACCGCTTGATATTAAAGGAAAAGCAATCGATTGACAATTATTTTGTTTTGCCAATTCTAAAGAAATTTTATAACAACTTTCCAACAATTCTTTTTCACCATTTTTTCCGCCTTTCCACTTCGGTCCTACGGTATGTATTACATAATGACAAGGAAGTTTATATGCTTTTGTAATCTTTGCTTGACCTACTTTGCAACCTTTAAGCTTTATACACTCCAATAATAACTTTTTTCCTGCTGCTTTATGAATTGCTCCATCTACTCCACCCCCACCAAGTAAAGTACTATTAGCCGCATTAACAATAACATCACATTCTACTTTCGTTATATCTTTTCTTATAATTTCTATTGGCATATTATTTCCTTTCATAGTTATTGTAATCTTAATATCTTTTTTAGTAAAAACAAAAAAATATTTCCATTATTTACTCCAAAATTCATTATTGCTTACTTTCATTCCTTTTCTTCTTATAAACAATAATAAATACAATGAATCCTGCAAGAAAAATCACACCAGCAATAGAGCCAAAGAACAATGGCTTATTTGTATAATAACGAACCCAAAGATTTGTAGTTACATAAAACTCTTCAATAACCTGTGCATTTGCAGGCAATTCACTCTCAGAGATTCTCTCACCATTTCCAGCGGCATCCACTGCATATACAACTAACCTATGAGCATCTGTAGAATCGCCTGAAATGTCAAAAACAAAATCTCCTCCATCATTAATAATCTCTTCAAGCTCATCACCACTCCACTCTTTATAATTCTTATTATCCAATTCAGCAATAACCTTTGCAAGTTTCAAATTGTCCTTTACAGTCATTTTTACAGTCATATTATCCAACGCATATGTCGTTTTACTTTCAAGATTCTTAATATTTATAACAGGAAATATACTATCCACACCAAATCCAATTTCCATATTTTTTGTATCAAGTATATTTTCAGCGATATTTCCAGCTTTATCTTCTGAATGTAGAGCAACTCTATACACACCGTCATCTGTAAAATTTTTAGCAAGAACAACATACGTATATTGATACCATTGTTCATTAGAACCAACAACATCTATTTTATAGTCAATACCTTCTTTTAATATAATGGTTTCATTATTTTTAAAAAGCGTAATTTTAATATTTTTCAATTCATTTGCATTAATTTCAGTAATTACAATATCTTCTAAATTTTTTACATATGAACCATTTAATTTTTCGGTATCATCACTGAGTAAATATGTAGAACCAAATCTATTTACAGAAAAAATAATTGTTTCTGTTGTTGAATTTCCTGCCTTATCTGTTAGCGCTGCTATCAAAGTATAAATATCATCAACACTCTTTTCTCTTGCAAAATTATTAAAAGTAAAAATTTTGCCATTATGCTGGTCGGTATAAAATCCATTCAATTCAACATTTTTACGATTTGCACCATAAAGTGTAATTTGTACTTGTCCGTCGTCATAATTAGTATCCGAATAAGAAATTATTGGAATAATATCACCACTATTTGCAGAAAAATTTTCAATACCTGAAATATTTAATGATGGTGCTGTTGTATCAATATAAAAATTCTGCATTTCAAAATCAACAGATTCATTCCCAGCCTTATCCCTCATATCAATATCAAAAGAATAAAATCCATCATTCCCATAAGTAATAGTTGCCGTATGATTATCGCCATCACTCGTCCAATTACTTAAAACAGGGATATCTATTATTTCTCCATCATTTTCTGCTGTCATTGTAATGTTTACACGCTCTTCATCAAAATTATGTTCTGTAATAACAATTGTTGCTGTACGTATTTCTTTATAATAATTTCCATTCTCTGCAACATTATTGTCATATGATACATCAATTACAGGAATTGTCTTATCAATTGTAAATTCTTTAGCTGCCACAGTACCATCTTCATAATTTTCACTTATACAGGAATTATCTGCAAGGTCTGTGTATTCAATTGAAAATTCATAATCGCCATCTGTATTATATGTAATTGTAGAAGTCCAAGTTGTATTATCAAGATTATTAGTTCCCTCTGCTTTTTCCCAATCTGAAATATTTGGAATTTCACCATCCGTATTTGCAATATTAATCTTAACATCATCTGGACTAAAATTACGTTCTGTTATAACAATTATGGCTGTTCGGTCTGCCTTAAAAAAGGTATCACTATCTGCATCATTATTATCATACATAATATCAATGGTTGGTTCTGTAATATCAATTTTAATTTCACCATTTTTTGTTAATGTAGTACGTGTATTTCCAGCATTATCTGTTGCTGTAATTTCAACAAACACATTATTGCTATTGAACTTTGATGAATCAATTATAATTTTTCCATTCCAAGTATTTGCAAGTCCATCTAAATCATATACAGCGCCATCTGTCATGTCATTAACACTAAATAAAACGCCCGTTTCTTGTATATCTGTATCAGTTGTATAAATTCTATAAAAAATGTTATTAATTCCTGAATAAAATCCATTTTCATTTTCAACATCTTTTATATATTTAGGGTCAACTACTTTTAAATCTACTATTACATTTCCATTATAAAATCCATTTTCATTTGGAACTTCTGGTAAGATATCTATGTTTGGTGCATTGATTTCACCAGCAGGGGCTTTATTATCAACAACAATTCCTGTAGAATTTACAATACTTACATTGCCTGCCCTATCCTGCGCTTTAAAATAAATAATAAATTTTTCGTTAGGAGTCACAACAATTCCTGTATTTTCATTATAATCCAACCATGTCCCATTTATTTTATACTCCGATACAGCCGATACTTTTTGATATTGCAAAGATTCTAAACCACTAATATCACAAGCAGCTGAAAGTTTAATATTTACAGACTGTGCATAAAATGTGTCAAATGCAATATTATTTGGTATTCCAAGAACTGATTTATCATTAATATTTATCTTAAGGTCTGTAGGAGCAGTTTTATCTAAAGTAAATTTTGTTGGAGCTATGGATTCACCATAATTTACAGTACTATTCTTATTGCCCGCCATATCAATATAATCAATTTCAAATGTATAATGGGCTTCGTCTGTATATTGTATTTTTGTTGTATGTACATTGCCACTATGAATCCAATTATTATCATTTGTAAGATATTCTTTATATCTTTCAACATTTAATCCATTTGCTGTAACATTTGCAACAATATCAGAAGCTTTAAAATTATGCTCTGTGATAACGATGGTTGCTTCTCTATCTGCTTTAAATTGGTCGCCATTATTACAAATATTATTATCATATGCTACATTGATAATTGGTTTGGTTTTATCAATTGTAAATTCATCTTTTTTGTAAGAATCATATACATTGCCAGAACGGTCTGTATATTTAATGTCAAAAGAGTAATCTGCATTTTCAGTAAAATGTATATTTGCTGTATATTCATCTCCATTCTTTTTAAATGTAGGTTTAACTTTATCTTCTGTATAAGTACCATCATCTAACATTTTTCCAACTGTAATTACAAGATGTTCATCTTTTAAATCTTCCTCAAAAAAATTAGCTTCTGTTATTGTAATGGTTGCTGTTCTGTCTGCTGCATAATATTTATCATATTTTGCAGCATTATTATCATATACCACATGAATATCTGGCGCCACATTATCAACAACTACTACCTTATCATCTTTAATACTGTTAAAATTGCCCGATTTATCTGTGGCTTTAAAAGAAACAAATCCACGAAATTGTGCAGGAATTTCAAAAAAAGCGCTTGTCTTATTTCCTTTTATATCAAAACTGCTATCCGAACTGTCAATTATAACGTTTGTTTTTCCAACATTTGTTTTGCTTGAATTGGTTTGAACGGTATAACTATATGTAAAATAATCAATACCTGCATATTCATCTGTGGCTTCAATTACTACCTTTAATGGCTCTGTATAAAATCCAAATGTTAAATTTTCAAGAATTGTTCCAATAAAAGATGGCTCATATGTAATTTTAAGATTTTGAGGTTCTTTTTTATCGATACAAAATGTATCTGTAATAATCTTTTCTTGAGGATTGCCTGCTAAATCCGAATAGGTCATTTCTAGTTCATAATTTCCCTCAATATCAAAATTTAGCTTGGAAATCCATGTATCTTTATTCTCTTTATCTGGAGTCCAATTTGCCTGATTTTTTAAATAATTTTCATATTCTTTAGCACTTAAATCAACTTTTTTATCTCCTGTTACATCTTTTGCAGAGATATTAAAATCAATGTCACTTGCACGAAAGTTATGTTCAACTATGGTAATTATTGCTTCTCGGTCTGTTTGAAAATAAGCCCCATTTGCCTGTGTTATAGATATTTGAGGTCTTTTTTTATCAATTATAAACTCGTCAACAAAACAAGAAGGATTCCCTGAACGGTCTGTATATTGAATAGTAAACTTATAATCTGCATCTTCACTAAATTCTACCTCTGCAAAATAAGTATCTTCTTTATCATCACATTTTGTAAAAGTAGGTTGAATTTCTTTTTTAATAGGCTCTTCATTATTATTCAATGTCTTCTCAACAGTAATAACAAGATACCTTTCATTGGTTCCTGGAATAAAATCATAAAAGTCTGCTGCATTCCATTCTTGTGTTCCAAAAAAATTGGCTTCTTCAATATAAATCGTTGCTTTTCTATCTGCATTATAATAACTTCCATTTTTTACATTATTGTTATCATAAGAAACAGATATACTTGGCGACGTATCATCAATTACAACCACTTTAGAATCAGAACAAAAAGCAGAATTTCCTGCTTTATCTACTGCAGAAAAGGATACATTTCCACGAAACTGTGCGGGAATAGGAAATTCTGCATATGCTTTAGAACCATCATATTGAACATTATTGTTGCTTATAATAATATCCTCTGCACCTGCATTAATTTCACTTGCCCCCTCGCTAACAATATAGCTATATTGAAAATAATCAATACCAGAAGTTATATCATTTGCTTCAATTTTCACTGTTACTGGAGCTTGATAAAATCCAAATGTAATATTTTCAATCAATGTTTTTAAAAAATCAGGTGTATATGAAATATATAACTCTTCAGGTCCTTGTTTATCAACAATAAATTTTGTTGGAGCTATGGATTTACCGTAATCTACACTATCATTTTCATGTTTTGCCAAATCTACACATTGAATATCAAACGTATAATGGGCATCCTCATTAAAAGTTATAGTCGCAGTATGGTTATTTCCATCATGCTCCCACTTTATAGCATCTGGCATTATCTTTCCATTTGCAGTAATAGTTGCCTCTACAAAATCAGCATTAAAATTACGTTCTTCTATTGTAATAACTGCTGTTCTTTCCTTATTAAAATAATTTCCATTTAAAACATTCTCATTGCTATAAACAACTTTAATAATTGGCTTTATCGTATCAATCGTAAATTCATCAACGAAATCAAAACTATTCCCTGAACGGTCTGTATATTGAATATTAAACTTATAATCTGCATCTTCACTAAATTCTACCTCTGCAAAATAAGTATCTTCTTTATCATCTTTATCATCACATTTTTTAAAAGTAGGTTTGATTTTTTCTTTGCTATGTGTACCATCGTTCAATGTTTTTTCAACAGTAATAACAAGATATTCATTCGTTTCTGAAATAAAGTCATAAAGGTCTGCTGCATTCCATTCCTGTGTTCCAAAAAAATTGGCTTCTTTAATATAAATGGTTGCTTTTCTAGACGCATTGCAATAACTTCCATACATTTGACCATCGGTATCATACTCAACCGTAATATTAGGTGCAATATCATCAACAACGACAACTTTTTCATCCATACATTCTATTTTATTTCCCGCTTTATCAACTGCATAAAAGGATACATTTCCACGAAACTGTGCAGGAATTTTAAAAGTCGTGCTTGCTGCATTGCCATTTTGTTCAAACTTCTTATCGCCTCTTTTAACAGAAATATTACTTTTTCCCTTATTGGTTGTACTTACATTCTCTTGAACAGTATAAGAATAAACAAATTCTTCAATACCAGATGTATCATCATCCGCTTTAATCGTTACTTTTAAATTTGCTTTATAAAACCCAAAACTAATATTTTCAAGAACGCCACTCCAAAAACTATCAGGAGTGTAAGAAATGTCAAGTTTTTTTGGCATTTCACTATCTATAGTAAAATTATAAATATGTTTATCATCTGGTATAGTAACACCTTCGTTAGTCTTCCCAGCTTTATTTGTATAGGATATAGACCAATTATATTGTGCATCTGTTTGAAATTTATAGGTGCCAATATGAATATTCTCTTGAGAATTATCCCATTTAATATCAGACTCTTTAACGTCAATTTTAGAACCATTAGCCTTTATATTCATACCATTAGCAACAGCTTGGGCATCAAAAGTATCATCTCTATCTGTCACTGTAATTGTAAGTATTCTTGCATTCTTATAATATCCGTCAAGAGCATCTGGATTATTAATCCCATCCTCCATATCTAATGCAATGCTTGGTGCCGTTGAATTAATTTTCAAGTTTTTTTCAACTTCTGTGCGATTTCCTGCTCGGTCAATTACTCGTAATGTTACTTTTACATCTTGACTATTATATAAAGCAGCATCAATAATAATATCTTCTGAACTAGAATATACAGATTTAATTTCTTCTCCATCTGTATAACTATAAAGTTCCTTTACATTCTCTTCTTTATTATTGTAAGTAACCCAATACTCAATACATTTAATACCAGAATAGTCCCCTGTATCTTCAACCTCAACTTCAAAAATAACATTATCATTATAATAACCATTCTTATTTGGAGCTGTCATAGGTATTAAAGATACATCTGCTTTCTCTTCATCAACAACAACTTTCTTAGCTGCTGTTTCTACTGTATGCCATTGCGCATAATATTCATTATCTTCCTGATAATAAAGTTCAATTTTTGTAATTGTTGTTGTATCATTTACAGATATACTTTCTGTTGTTTCATCGCCGGCAATCAGCTTATCTTTGTCATATATTCTTATTCCAGACTTCTTCGTAGAAAAATCAATCGATGACCCTAATTTAATAACATAAAGTGTTTTATCATCATTTATTCTAAGAGCTGATTTATCATCAATAATTACGTCAGACTCAAAAGCATTTACAATTTTTTTAAATGTTATATCGATTCGTTGATTTTCTGAAATATTTTCAATGATAAAATAAATTTCTTTTTCATCTTTTATTATATTAGGAATTATTGTTTCATTTACTTTAACTCTATCAACCATATATCCGTCATCAGGAATAAGAGATACCTTAGTACTTTCGCCATAAGGAACAAGTTTTTTTTCAATTTCAACCGCTCCATTTACCAGTTCATTTGTACTTATTGTATATGAATTAAGTGCAAACATAATTTCAATATCATATTTACCTTCAATCTTAAGTTCCTTATCATATCCAGAATCATTGGCGCCAGTAACGGTTGGGTCTTTTTCACCATTTATTATTACTTGTTCTACATGATAATGTTCACTCGGCTTTGCTTTAATTTCAATTTTTTCTCCTGACTTAATAGTTACACAGCCGCTTTCATCAACAGCAGGAGTAATATCAACAGTGCCATTCTCATTACTCTTTATAGTTACAATATATACTTTTATAAATTCGATAGAAACAGTAATATCCTCTGTTATTGTTTCATTGACAGTAAACTTAACAGTATCTTTGGCTCCTTTATATTCTTTATCTCCCACAACAACAGAAGAAATTAAATAGCCTTCACCTGCTTCTACCAAAATTTCAACACTGCTGCCTTTTTCAACTGTTAAAACATCACCCAAACTTCCATTAAGAGTTACTTTACCACCTTCATTTTTATTTACTTCAATTGCAGCAGTTGGCACAGGATAAATCTGTTCTTCACCTTTTTTCAAAACTATTTTATCACTTGGAACAACAGAAAATTCAATTGTCTGCTCAAATATGCTGTCGTTATCCCAATCAAATTGATAAATCGTAGTAAGGTTTCGCCCCTGTTGTGCAAATTTATCAAGATTTTCTGCCGAGATAGGAAACCACAAACCTATATAATTATCACCATCTCTATAATCTTTAAAATTCTTTTCATCGGTCCATACAGCGCCATTGTAACTTTTATACTTCGCATTGTCGAGCATTTCTAAAGTTGCACTTTCTGGAGCATTAGCACAGATACCAACCCACCAGCCTTCACTTCTGTCAGCGGCAGCCTCCACCCATTCTAATGTTGTTTCTTCAATAAGCACAGATATATTTTCTGTTCCATTACCAGTAATAGTACCTCCTGTATATGTATAAACCGTTCCATAACTACTGTTTTCCTTTTCTTTTGCCATCATCATATCAACTGGAATCAAAGCAGTAATTATTATTAATGACAAAATAAAACTCAACATACGATTTATTTTTTTTATCTTAATTGGATTCATAATTTTCATTCCTCTCTTCTTGGTAATTGATATATTTATAATTTATCCCATTCAACATACAATGCATTCCAAATGAATATAACAAACTCGAACTAAAAATAAATAATACAAATATATTTTTTATCATTATTTTGTCAATAACAATTCCAGCAATTGAAACTAACAATAGGATATCCGCAATCATTGCTTTTTTATTTTGAAAAAAATGAAACAAACCACATTGCTTTAATTTTATATTTTGTCCGTTAAAGTGAACATGCACTCTGCGACAATAATTAATTTTTACCGCCATAAATATTGTTCCAATGATACCTATCCAAAAAGAAGCTCCTGTACAATATAACAAAATATTTATATCTTCTTTTACCATACTTGATATGGGCATAAAAGCAATGGACAATGCTAAAACAAATAAAAATATAGAATATACATACAGCATTTTCTTTCGCTGTTTTAAAGATACTACTGAATATTTACTCATTATTTCACCTACTTACTCAATTAATTCTGAACTTCCAGTAAAACCCATCTCAACTTGAACTGTAACCTTATTTGTTGTTTCAACTGTTTGGTCACTTTGTGTCAACAATGTTGTTTCTGGTGATAAATCCGTTGTTTCATAACTTGTTGTTTTTTCTAGCATAGTCGTTTCTTCGGAAGGATTTAGCTTGGTCGTGTCAAATTTTTCTGTCTCTAATGAACTTTCTATATTATCATGTTCTAAAATTAATTTTCCTGAATTTGAAATTTTGTCTGTAAGACGACTTCTTTCTGTATTGGGAGTGCTAGATTTATATACTTTATTATTATCTGCTTCATTTTGCTGCCGAATACTTTCAATTGCTTTACGTTCTGTTGCGCCAGATACCTCTCCAATCACCTTTTTAATATCCAGCAAAAAAAATAATGCAATAGCAATCAAAAAGAAAATACCTGCAATGATATATGATATTAAGGAAATGGTTTGTAATAATTCAATTGACATTTTTATTATCTCCTTCCGTACTTGTGCTGTATGCAAGAGTTACTTCACTTTTTGTATCATCAATTAAATTTAAAATTGTATCTTTAAGTTCCAAATCTGTATCCATAGATTTTGCAACCATTTCAATATCATTTAACATACCTTGTATATCATTTAGAGCAACTGCATCACGCTTAAATTTTGTAGCATATTGCTGAGCAGCACTTCTTGATAGTTCAAGCATTTCAAGTCTAACGATTTCTGTTTCTTCCTCATTCTTTCCTACAGTTTCCATTAAATTAGAAAGATTACTAAAAAATTCCCCATACAAGCCTTTATCTTCACCAGTCTTTTGAAGTTCTGTAATCGATGAATAAAAATCTCCAACCGCAAAGTAAACATCGGCAGTTCCTTTATTTTCATAGCCTTCTGGAGCATACTCAATAACTTTGCTAAACCAATTTTTTGCTGCCAATGCAGAAGTCAACTTATTTAAATTTTGCTGATAATAATACCAATAAAGTTTTCCTGTTTCATAACATACTTCGGCATATGATTCAGGATTTTCCAATAATGCGTCTCTATTATTGGAAATTAGCCTGTCCAACATATTTGCCTCATCATCCGTAAAATTGTGGTCATTATCTCGAAATGCCCATATAAGTCCTAAATAGGCTTCTTTATTGCCTTGTTGATTTGGAATTGCAATACACTCATTATATAATTTAATTTTCTGCGAATAATCAGAAGTATCCTGTGCATCTTGTAATGTCGTTTGATATGTATCTTCTGCTTTTTGAGCTGCAGTAATATTTAATGTCACCCCACTAAGTGCAAACAGAAAACTTAAAGCAATTGTTATAATAAATCCACCTAGTTTTTTCTTTTGCTTTTTTTTATATTCATCATCAATTTTTTTATAAGATTCTAGTGCATACATAAGTTCTGCCGTTGATTGATAACGGTCTGCTGCTTCTTGTTGAGTACATTTAAGAATTATCTTTTCTAATCCACTGGATAATGCTGGATTAATCTCACGAATAGGTTTCATTTCATATGGACTAGGAATACAGCCTGTAACAAGATGATACAAGGTTGTGCCAAGACAATATATATCAGTTCTGGCATCTGTTTGCCCCATTCCTCCAAACTGCTCTGGAGCTGCATATCCTATTGTGCCAAGACTAACGGTATCTGCTAAATTTTTTTCTTTAAATTCACGAGCTGTACCAAAGTCAATAAGCATAATATTTCCATCTGGTTTTAACATAATATTGGCTGGCTTCATATCTCGATAAATTATTGCAGGTTGCCTTGAATGAAGATATCCAAGCACATTGCAAAGCTGTTTTGCCCATTCTATAACATTCTCTTGTGGCTGTGCTCCAAATTCATCCAATGCTTTATTTAATGAATTACCTTGAATATAATCCATAATAATAATAAATGAATCATCTTTATCAATAACATCTATAATACTAGGAAGATTTGGATGGTCTAACTTTTTAAGAATATCTGTTTCTGCAACAAGACCTTGTTTGACTGCCTCAAAATTCAACACGCCATCTTTACGAACTTCTTTTACCGCCCACATCTTATTTGCTTTTTCATTAATCGCCATATAAACGACGCTCATTCCACCTTTTCCAACTACATTTAATATTTTGTATTTACCATCAACAAGTGAACCTATTTCAAGCATGTTTGCCCTCCAATTCTAAAATGTTCTGACCGTGATTACTGATATATTGTCTTGTTCTTTACGCTGTTTATTGATTTCAATTAATGTCTCTATGTTTTTTTTCATTCCATCAGCATCAAGCATAACATTTGGATTAAGATAACGATATATTTCTGTGTTCGTTATCTCATGTCGAAACCCATCACTGCACAACATATATACTGCATTTTGTTTAATATCACCCGAAAAGAAATCTGGATAAACCTCATCAGAAGCGCCAATACATTGAAGAAGAACATTTCTTCTAACATCATTTTTCGCTTGTTCTTCTGTTATATATCCAAGTTCAACCTCTTTTGCAACAATTGTCTGGTCTTTTGTCAATAAAGAAACTTTGTCTATAATTTCATATGCTCTGGTATCACCCACATTGATAATATAATATCTATTTTCTGTAAGCAGCATAGCTGTTAAAGTTGTGCCTAAACCGTTGACAATTCCACACTTCTTGCCATATATTTTAATTTTTTTATTATATTCTGTTGCAATATCTATCCATTCAGAAGAAATATTTGAATCTGTAATTTCTGATTCACAAAGAACTGGAAGTCGCATCTCAACCCATTTACAAAAAGCATTAACAACAGATGCACTGGCTACTTCTCCTTTTGAAAGACCACCCATACCATCACAGAGAACAGCAAATACCATTTTTCCTTGTTTTGTTGTAAGTACACGCGCATTAAAACTATCTTGATTTGTATTTTTTTTAATGCCTATATCCGTTACTGCTGAAATTATAAAATTCATTTTTCTTATGTTCCTTCCTTAATATCAACATAATTTAAATTCAAAATCCTCATTTCCAAGTCTTATTTTGTCACCATTTGTTATTTGAACTTCAACACTGCTTTGAATCATATTTCCATTAATAAATGTATGATTTGTAGAATTTGTATCCCTAATAAAATATGTATCATCTCTAGTAATAATATCTGCATGACTTCTACTTACAGCAGTATTATCACTGACAAAATAATCAACATAACTCTTTTCTTTCCCAATACGAAATATTGGTTTATTTAATACAATTTTTTCATTGTTTTTCATACGAATTAAACATGCTTCTATATTTCGTTTTTGTTGAAAATTTCCATTTAAAACCGTTGTTTCACCAAATTTTTCCTTGCTAAGGACTGTTGTCTCTCCAAAATTTGTTGGTTGAACGGTTGGCTGAATATTTGGCACAATCTCTATATTAGGCTGTGTCTTTTTATTCGGATTTGCATCTGTTTCAAACTGTTGAACATTCGATTGAGTATCCATACCTGTTTGTCCGGGAATCGCAAAATCCTTCTTATTTGATTTTTGTTTTTCAGCAGCAGTTATTGAATTTTTCTTTTTATTTTCTATTTTTTGCTGTCTTTTTTCATCTTTTTGCTGCTGATATAGTTCTTTATTTTCTTTATTATGATTTCTTAAAAATCCTAACATGCCAATTTTCTTTTTATTTTCATTTAATTCCTGTTTTTCATCTTGAAAAATCTTATTTTGTTCCGATTGTTCCGTTTGTACAGATATTTGAGACAGCTCACTATCTTGAACTGCTGATTGAATATTTGTGTTTTGCAAAGGGGGTTCTGTAGTGTTTTGTACACTATATTGCTCCCTAACAGGATTGGCAGATTCACTTTTAACGGACTCATTTTTAATTTCATCAAGAATCTTTTTAAAATCAATCAATGAAAGCATCGAAGAACGGTTTAAAAAATTAATAATTTTTGCCACATAATCACAATTTTCGGTCTGGTCAAACTGTGTTGTAAACATAATATTTTTAAAAAACAACCCCCAATCATTTGATGCCATTTCTGCACTATAAATTGGCAGACAGATAAGAAAAGCTTCACACGTTGAAACATCAGCAAAAATATAATCCATATCAAGTAAAATCGTATTCAAATCAATCATATAATCTTCTGCTGAAAGAAGCCCATCAACAATGCTATGAAATATTCCTATAAGTCTTTTCTTGTTTACCGTTCCACTAAAAAATTGTTTAACAGAAATTTTTGCCGATATATTATACTTTATAAATTTTTCTGTATCCATTTGTGTAAATAAAGCAGTGGCAAACCCTAATATTTTATTATTTGTAAGCATACCTAAACTCATAGAATCAATACTATCATTTTCACTAATTTGATAAACAAGATAAGTATTTATACCTTGATTTTCATATGTAAAATTCATTTGTCTCCTCCTTTTATTTATTATTTATCTTCTACCGATTCTTGATATCCGTTATCATCTGCTATTTTCTTAAAAGCTTTTGTCTTTGCAGACTTTGATAAAGTTACTGTTCTTTCACCAAAAAAAGAAAATGGCAATTTTACTTTATACTGGACATTAATAATAATATCTCCACCTGAAACAGAAGAATACGTGAAATCTATCCCATCCAATCCTTTTTCGACTCCTATCTCTTTAAGCAATTCATCTGCCAAATCAAAATTATCAGCAATAGAATATACAAAAGTTTTTTTCACAATTTTATAAAAATTAGTATCTTTATCACCTAAGCTTGCATATCCATCATCTACTTCAGAATAGCCATCCACCCCTAAAAGTTCAGCAAATTTTATTAATTTACTTAATAAATCTGCTGAACCACTTTTTGAAATAGTTTCTCTATAATATGATTCAATAGCTAAAGACTGACTGACTTGTAATGTTGCATGTGCTACTATACTCTGTGCCTTATATACTGTCGAAAAACTAAAGATGGTAACAACAATAAACATAAAAGCAGTTAACGCTATCGAAGCCTCAATTGTTAATGACCCCTTTTTTGTGTTCACATTATACCTCCTTAATATCCAACATACTTCACACAATTAACCTTAAAACCTCTTCCATTTAAAGTATTATTACTTAATGAAAGCACTGGTAAAATTGAGTTAAATGAGCCTTCTGCTTGACATCTTACATATGTGTGAAGATTCTTAAGTTCAAAACTTGTCCCCTTAGAATACTTTTTGTATCTCATTTCCATTTGGATTAAATCTGCCACTCGTATCGTTTTAGTTTGATTTGGAGTAAAGAATAAGAAAAACCATAGGTAATTTTCATACTTCATCTTGAACAATCCTTTTACTTCAAGAAGTTGCCCTGTAACATAATCAACTTTCATTGCTGCGTGAGAAAGTTCTTGCTCTTTTCCTTTCGTTTCATCAATATCATCAAAAGCTACACAAATCTGTTCAATATTATCCATTAATGTTTGCGGAGACAAAATAATTTCCTCCTTAATTAGCGGAACCTCCATATTTGATACAAGCATATTCATGTCAATATTGGATTCCAAATAAACCCAAAGTATAAATACAAACGGAGCAACAATATTACATGAACTAATTAATTTCATTGCTATTTCATCATTTAGAACGCCGAAAATATTATTTAATGCCCGAATTGCAAAAGTTGACCAGAAACAGTGTTGCTGATTTTCTTTTTCACTATAAGATCCACCTATAACATACTCAACCTGTGCTCCCGAAAATGTTTGAACTTGTTTTGAATTATCAGGAAAATATGTTCTTGGCTCGCTTGTGCATCCACTAATTTCGTTATTATGTTTATTACCATCTGTATCTGTTGTTCGATTTGGAAATTTCTCCACAATATATTGGTTAAGCAGGAAGTTTTCACCAAGTGAACTAATCATAATCTGAATTGCTTCTTCAATATGTTGTGCAACAAAAACTAAATCATTTATAATTTCTACTAAAGTAGGTACCAATTCTAACAGTTGAAATACCGTTGAAATAAAACCCCAGCTTGTACTGCCAATTAATCCGCCTGTTGTTTGGCTTGTGCTTAACTTAGTAAAATTATTTACCAGTTTTGTTATTCTATTTGAAATCTCTGCTGACAATTCGGCTTCTTCAATTCGAATATTAGGGTCAACAATATTAATATCATTGACATATCCGCTGCCCAACATTTGTTTAGCTTCTTCTAACATTGCAGAAATATCAGCAATATCATTACCATTAGAACTTTCTGTTGTTCCTGCACCACCATTAATTTTGCTAGGAAGAATATCAGTAGTAGAAGAATTAAGATTTACAACACAATCCCAATTATATATACTTGGAAATGGCTGCATAACTTTAATCAGCTTTCCCATTGCCTTGAAAATATCAAGAAGCTCAGACATTCCTTCAAGTACATTTACTGCGGCCAATTCTATACAATAATTTGTAACTTTTGATTTAGTCATGTAGTAACTACTATCATGCAACAAATCACCTGTATTGAATTCACTATCAAAATTATAAGAATCTGTAATGCTGTCTGCACTCAATCCATTCAATTTATTTCGCTGTTCATTTAAAAAAGCAATTCCATTATTAGGTTTTTGTTCCTCTCCTATAATAAATTGTGCCTTAATCTCAGTAAAAATGTCAGGCTCTGTATCTTTATCTACTGAATGAAAATTTTTGTTCGCTTCGTCAATCTTCTTAAGCGCTTCACTTGCTTTATCCAAACAAGATGATACTTTGATTATCGAAGATTTATAACTACTCAGTTCTCCAGCCACAACACCAATTACTTCGAGTAAAGAAGCCTTTTTATCATCTATTTTAGTATTGTAGGAAGAAATATTATTGTTATATGTAATCCATGCCTGATTTTTTTGGTTCCATGCAGATAATTCTGCTTCTGCAGTAGTGTAGGCAACCTTTTTTTGTTGCATACTGCTTTGCAAAGATGTTACTTTAGCAGACAATGATGATATAATTGTTGCCAATTCACTGTCTTTGAATGAACTAAACTTATTTTCCAAACCAAGAATAGAAGAGATTTCATCATTTATAACATCAAAAAATTTTTGTCTTGTACTATTTTCAGTAAGATTTAACTTTTTAAGTTCATCTTCTGTAATTTCTTTATTAAGAATGTCGGAAATTTTATTGGTCGAATCAACAATCCCATCATTATTACAATAATCCAATTCATCAGCAGTCTCTAAAAATCTTAATATTAAATCTGCCATTTCATATGCTGTTTTTGCATTTTGATAAGCAGTATTTAATGCAGTAACATCAGCAGTTGGCTTAGGACCAGGATTTGGCGGCTGCGAATTTGCTTTCATATAATTAACCTTATTATTAACTGCATCCTTAAAGGCATTATAAGCAACAATATATGAAGGATTATGTGCAGGCCAATCTTTATCGCTGAATAATCCTTCCACAGCTTCCCAGCCTTTACCTATCCAATCATTTAGTATCTCACCAATATCTTCTTCGCCACCAGAATTAATTGTTAACTGCAACTGTTGAACATCTTTATAAAGACAATACAAAACCTTTATTGCTTCAGCAATATCAGAAATTGAGTCGCATATTGTAAGCATATTTTTAAGACCTGGTACTGCTTTTTCAATATTTTTCTTAAGTTCCTTAATCATTTTGTCAACATCAAACATATCAGAAGCAATATTCAAAGGAGTACGATATTTCTCGTACTCTAATAGTTGCCTTTTTAAAACTTGGTAATTTGCAAGATCATATTTAAGCTCGTACTGACCAGATGTAATAGTATATAGTTGAGAAATATTATTTGCGCTGTAAACACCAGAATCGGTTGCATCAGAATTAAACAGCAGATAATTTAGAAACACATCTGAAGATATAGTCTCTGAATCTATGCCATATAATCCAAATCTACTCTCTAAATCAGAATCAAAACATGCTAACAAAGATACTGCTGAATTAATACACGACTCCTCTAACTGCTGCCTTGCTTCTTGATAACGCCCAGATTCAACAAGTAAGGCGCTTAACGATAAAATTCCTGACATTAAAAAAGCTAAGAAAATAGAAACAGAGCCTTTTGCAAGTTTATTGAGTTTTCCTCTCATTCCCTTTTTCATAATGTATTATCCTTTCAATGAACTTAAATCAAAAATGTTAATAAATTTTATAAAATGATCCAAAAACTTATCCAGTTTTGATAAAACGGTTTCTTTAACAGTCCCAACAGTATTAAAATAATCTAACAAATCTAAACAATCGGCTCTACCTTCCGCAACATAAGAAGTTTTATTGTCTCCACCCCAAATTGCAGTTAAAGGCATTTCATATTTGGCTTCAATTCTCACAATTATCTGATGTTGAATAATGGTACCCTGTTTTCGAACTACTTTAACTTCCACTTTGGGACTTTCAATTTCTGACAAAGACCTTTTCTTCAAACTATATAATGTAAACCATGTTGCCTTTCTCTGTGCAGAATCATCTTGAGAAGAAAAAACAAAATTGGAAACATATCGGTAAAGTTCTGTTTTATAAAACTCACTATCATCCATATAACCATATAGAGGATCTCTATAGGTAGAAGAATATACATTTGCTACATTTATAGCAGCCTCCGTAGCAACAGAATCCATAAGATTTCTGTTGTACAACATTATTCCAAGATTGATAAGAACAGCAACCATTACAACCACTATAGTCATAACAATTGATGCCTCAATTATCACATTGCCTTTTTCGTTGCAATCTTTCATAAATCTCTACCTTCTCACATTTCTATATTGGCAAAAGGTTATTATCTGTTATAATACCTTGATAAATAAAACCAATAATTATCATTTTTTACAAAGCAATTTCCTTTACTATTAAAATAATTAACATCATTAAATTCACCAACAATTACTTTTTCATTATTTGTATTAATAAATGACCAAAATTCACCTTCTTTGATGCCTGCCAAACCATTAGAAAATGACTTTGCACACTCATATTGTGGTTCAATTACAACTTCACCTGAAGTGTTGATAAATCCCCATTTTCCATCTTTTTCTACGGCAAGCAATTCGTTTTCATTTATAAATGCATCCGAATTATCAAAACAATAGTCGGAAATCTGTTTTAATTTGCAATCATACAAATTGTACTTGCCGTCCGTTTTAGCAATAATTATGCCACTTTGAGAACAATCATTGGACTGACTTATTTTTATATCTTCAAAATAAGTGTCGCCAATCTGTTTTCCTTCAGTGTCAATCAAAAACCAGCCTTTGTCAGTTTTAACTGGAGCAACACCATTTGCAAATCTGCCAGCAAATTGATATGAACCAAAAAGTTTTTTACCAGTCAAATCATAATAAGAATATACATCACTAATCTTACATGCAATTTGAGCGTTGCCAACACCAGTTGCCTCTGTTATTTCATTCGGAAAATAGGCTTGTCTAATTGAATCAAAAGAAATTAAGTATGTATATTCATTATCCTTTACTAAAGCATAACCATTAAGCATTGGAGTAGCATAATCGAATTTCTTTCCATTTATAGAACTCATATTTGAATTGTACATGCTATACTTCTCATTTTTAATTAAATAAGAATCTTCAAAAGTAAGCAATACATTTTCAAAAGTAGAAAAATTTGTTTCACACAAATACCTAATATTATCTCGAATCTTATTGACAGTTTCTGTACTAATGTTAAACTTTTCAGCTTGGTATATGGCTAAAACACAATCTTCTATTTTGTTAAAATCATAAAAATACTGAACAACAACATCATATGCTTTAGGTTCTTTACGATATTTCTCTAAAATCTCAAATAAGAAATTTGAATATTTATAATAAGAATCAAATTCTCCATTCTCCATTGCTTGTTTATAATTTCTTGCCATTTCAAGACGCAACTCTAAAGTATCTTTTTCTGTTAATGCTTGGTCATACATCAACATAGCTTTTTGACATAAATTATTTTCATTATATGCTCTTGCTTTATTTAGCAAATCCTTATATTCATTATCATTATTTAATATTGTTGGAACGACCATAATAACAGCCAATATGGTAAATATTAAAACTAATGCAATGATTAACTGTTTTTTTAATTTCATATTCATACCTCAATAACAAGATAAAATAATCGCTATAACATAGCCCCCAAAAATGAAAGGTCCAAATGGAATGGAATCTTTTCTGTTCTTTTTCTTTATTATTATCAAAATAAACGAGATGATTGTCGAAATAAGCAAACAAAAAATAAGCGTTGAATAAGTACAAATTGCACCAGACATGAATCCAATCACACCAAACAGCTTAACATCACCAAAACCAATAGCGCCCCTAAATAAAACAGACGCTATAAATAAAATACCAAATCCAATACCAAATCCAAGAAGATCACTGAACAACTGAGGAACAAAAATATCATTATAAAACAACCATTCCATAACATATATTACAACTCTAACAATCAAGCCAATCATTATGAGAAAGTTTGGAATTATAGTCTTCTTTAAATCTACTACTGCTGCTGCTGCAAGAATGCCCATTAAAACTATAAGCTTTATCATATTAAGAATATTTGAAACTTGATTTACAAGCAAAAGTGAACTTCCTAATAACACAACAGACACAATGTTCATAACAATATAAATATAAGTCTTTATATTCAGTTTTATCAAAGAAAATGAGCTACTGTCTTGTTCTATGTAAACATTACTAAATATATCAAGTTTTTTAAAATACAATATAATAAGAAATATTTCCATCACAGAAAGACTTAAAGCTATTATATAATCCATAATCAATTTCTCCTAACTGCTATGATGTATGTACAGGCTCTTTAGAGCCTGTACATACATTTGCATCTGCTTAACTATACTTACCATTGTAATCCTGATTGTTATCCTGCCAAATACTATCCCAAATAGAGTCAAACAACTTGACAATCTGATTCCTAAATACGATTGCCAATGCCAATGCTATTGCAAGAATGACAATTATTACAATAATATTGACTTCTCCTTTTTCATCTCTAAAGAACTTTGCAACCTTATTCCTAAATACGATTGCATGAGATTGTGCCATGACATAAAGATTTGTTAACATGACTTTTCATCCTTTCTTTAATATTTTATTAAATACCAATATTAGTCATTATAGGTCCCATTACAATAATAAGAATTCCTATAAATATAACCATTATTGGTATTAATAGCTTACTTGTAGCAAGATCACCCTGCTGTAAAACCTTTTGCTTTTTCATTTCCCAAAGTTCATCTGATTGATTTTTTAGTGAAAAAGCTAAATCCTTACTGCCTTTCTCAAGCCCCTGTACAATAAATGATGTGAATTTCTTGATTTCAGGTGTTGCACAACGTAGAGAAAACGCATACAGTGCAGCACTTTCTGACATACCATTATCCATATCTTCACTTACTTTTTGCATCTGATCATACAATTCACCAGTAGATGAGTAGGCTACTTCTGTCCATGCTTCCCGCAACATCATACCTGCATTAACTAACAAAGCAATTGTAGAAACAACATTTGGAAAATCTTTTAAATAAATTGCACTTTTTTTCTTAATCTTTATAGATATCATAGTGTTAAAATAATAATACATTATACCTACTATAACTAAACCTAATCCAAAAATAATAAGGCTATCAACCCCTTGCGCAAAGCACGCGAAAATTCCACTTGTTACAAGAATAAGCCAACAAATTGAAAATTTTTGAGCGTATAAAACTCGAATATAAAACTCGCTGTATTTTTTGCCATAGACAATAATAACTTGTTGCCGTAAATCATTAACAAATTTGCTTTTATACTCTAATCTCAATTTGTCCGCTAAAACAAAACCAACACCATAAATCTCTTTTATAGGAAATTCCTTATCATCTAATATATTAATATAATCATTGTACTGGCTAGATTTTAAAAGAAAAATAACAAATAATAAATTTGCCAATATTGTTATAACTAAAATAATTATACTTGAAATCATCTCTACACCTCCTAAACATCAATTTTAAGAATATATTGTCCTAAGAAGTATGCAAAAATGAATAAACTTATGCCAATAGTTGTAAACAACAATCCTGAAGGAGTAGTAAAATTAGCTGCAAAATCCCCACCCATCATCTTTATCATTCCAACAATAACAATTGGCATAACAAGCATAATATTCTGTTCGTTTTTATTAGATATAACCTTTGTTTGAATCTCCATTTCCAATTGTGTTTTTGTACTAAGAATTTCATGTGTATTACGAACTATATCCTTAATGTTTCCACCTTTACGATAAGCTGTTTCAAATACTTTTCCGAAATCAGATACATCCTTGATACCACTTCGCTCTCCAAAACTTGCAAGCATGTCTTCAATTGATATATTATTATTAAAACCATCAATAATCTGATTTACTTCATTTACAATAAAGGCATCTTCTGGATATTGAACTAATAAATCAGTTTTTGCTGACAAAAAGGCGGATGGAACATTTTGACCAGCATCAAGTGATGCAGAAAGAGAGTCTAATAAATCAATAAACTGCTTATGTAACATCTTCTTGCGTTTATTAAGTATCTGATTCTGTTTTATTGGAAGAAAGAGCTTAATACCAATACTTCCACATATGACCATAATAATTGTATTCATTATATAAGTAATAAGTGTTGGTGAACCATATGAGTCTTTCCCTATACCACCATAGAAAATATAAGCAACAGCAGTACCCACAATAAAAGCAATAACCCCCCATATAATTTTTTCTCTTTTTTTTAAGTAACAGACTTTGTAATTTAACACCTCCTGATTTGTTGCAGAATATAAAATTTGTGGTTCTATTAGCTTTTTTTCTTTCTTAGTCATAATTATTCCCCTTTATTTGCCAATATCTCTATATATTTCAATACACTATTTTGAAAACTAAACATATTGCCATCTGCTTTTGTATCATAATTAATAACAACATAATTACTATGATATCCTCACTCATAGTTCCAGACAGCCTATAATCATCTTCAAATGTTTAAATCACATCATCAATAAACGAACTTAGAGAATAGTATTTTTATCAAATTTGCAAATGTGCAAGACAAAGCAACGCTTTTTCTATCAATTTTAATATCTCATTTTATTTTTGAAGTATCTATATTTTCTTGTTTCTGTGTTTGCCGATTTCCTAATTCCTTATTATCTAACCAAACTTTGTTGTTACTATAAGTAATCAAAATTAAGAACATAAATATTACTAAAATATAAGTAAATATCGTTTTAAAATTAAATTTTTTCGTTATTCAATCCCCTTTAATCAAAAAACTTCTTTATAACCTGAAAGAATCAATTTATGTGTATTTTGCATTGGATTAGCCGTTCGATTTAACGACCCTGAAACTTTCTCAAGCGTACTCTTTTCATTTTCTTCAAAAACATAAAGAGGATTAAGTATAATACATCCTGATTCATTTTCTTTTCCATATTCATATCCAACCACTTCACAAATCTCCATTGTTTTTCTTGACTTATCACGAAGTCTTGAAAGATGAATAATAATATCAACTGCAGAAGCAATCTGTTGTCTTATTGCCTCTAAAGGAAGTCCTGCTGCACCTTGCAGAACCATTGTTTCCAAACGACTTAACATATCTTGTGTTGAGTTAGCATGACCTGTTGATAGAGAACCATCATGTCCCGTATTCATTGCTTGAAGCATATCTAATGCCTCTCCGCCACGAACTTCCCCTACTACAATACGCTCTGGTCTCATACGCAAAGAAGATTTTATTAAATCTCGAATAGTAATCTGACCTACACCCGATGCATTGGCATTTCTTGTTTCCAGTCTAACAAGATTTTCAATCTTTGTAATCTGCAATTCGGCTGAATCTTCAATCGTAATAACACGTTCATCCTTTGGAATATAATTAGAAAGAGCATTTAAAAAAGTAGTCTTGCCACTTCCTGTTCCGCCGCTGATAAAAATGTTATATTTAGCTTTGACAAGAATTTCAAGTTTATCTGCAATTTCCTGAGTTATTGAACCATACTCTATAAGTTTTTCAATTGTCATTGGTGTTTTAGAAAATTTACGAATTGTAAGTGTTGGCCCACATAATGCAATTGGCGGAAGTACAACATTTACACGTGAATCATCAGGAAGTCTTGTATCACAAATAGGATTTGCCTGATTAACTTCTCGACCAGCAAGTCCAACAATTCTTTGAATGATATCTTCTAATCGTCTTTGACTTTCAAATTGCTTATCAAGTTTAAATAAACGACCATTTTGTTCAATAAAAATATTTTTGTGACCATTAATCATTACCTCTGTAATCGTATCATCACTTATAATGGCATCAAGAAGTCCAAACCCCCGAATAGAACTATATACTTGCTGAACTATTGAAACTTTTTGTTCAATAGAACAATATTTATCACCTATTTTTTGAAAAACAATCTCCTCAATTTTTCTTTCTAATTCTTCATCTTCCATCTTACTTAATGGCAAATTTTCTGTTACATATTTTTTTATCTCAACAACAAATTGTTGTTCCTGCTGAAAATCCATTTATTAATCCTCCAATTTAATTCAACTTATCAAATATAGGCATTTGACTTAATTGTTCAAGAACCTGACTTGTTGTCGCATGTTCATATCGTGGTATACCGCCAATAATATTTATTCCAATATCTGATAAAACTTTTCCAGTTTTACTGCTGAACTTATTATACATTAAATATAACCTGTTAATTAATGGTGAATCTTCATTTTGCTCTACAGTTGCAAGTGCTTCATAGGTACGAATAATTTTATTATTTGATGTCTCAGAACCATCTCCAAGCCAAACAACAGCATGTGTTTTATGAAGAATTTTTAAAAATTCTTTATCTATTTTAAAATCCATATCTAATATAATATAAGAATATAATCCTGAATGTTTTAATTCTGAAATTAAACAAATAATATCATCTGCACTAAGCTCTAACATATCAAGAGCAATTTTAGATTGAGAATAAAAATATACCCCTCGTGAATCCTGTTTTACACAGCTTGCAAGTTTTATTGAAAGATTTGTCTTTTTACTCTTTACTGCAAAAATAATGTCACTCATATCAAATTGACCTTCTGCAAAAAAAAATGTATCTGAGGAACCAAATCTTTCTAAATTAAGATATAATGTTTTTTTTCCTTGAGTTGCATAATGCAAAGAACATGCTGCTGCAACAGAGGAATTTCCAGTTCCGCCGCTTGGTGAAGTAAATACAATTATCTTACAGGAATCATCTCCAAATTTAAGACCTGATACATTTCCTGCAACTTCAGAATACAAACTAAGAATCTGTTTATATATAAGGTCAACTTTTTGAAATTTACAAATAACTCTTTGCCCATTATATGTATCTACATCTATAGAATCTACAAAATAGGCAAATCCACATTTTGAAGGTAATATATCTATATCTATATCAAAAACAGTACTTGCAATAAAAACATCTACTCTTATATTATTTAATGAGGAAAGTGCCACTTCAATATTTGTAAAAGAATATATCTCTAACTTATCAGCATATTTCATACTAAATGCAGCTACAATTCGATTTAAATAATTCTTATCTTTTTCTAATAATGCTAGCTTGATTTTCATATCAAATCCTCATTTACCTTATTTTTCGTATATTATTTACTTTATATATTATAATAAAACTTCATATTTTATTTATAATTAAATTTAAATATATTAAAAATTTTATTGAATAAATTTTATTTTTTAGGTTAATCTATTTAACAAATTAACTATTTTATAAATACTACAAAATAGTTATAAGGGATATTTTTTAAATTTTTTTAAATTGAACATTATATTTAGAAAAATGACTATAGATTTTATTAAATTAAAGAACATTCTAATATTAATTTCGTATGTATTATTTTACTTAAATTTTTAAGAAATATATTCTCATATGTATTTTTCCAAACATTTGTTTAATTTACTATAAAAATAACTTTTTTTGCGTAGAACTATTAATTCTACACAAAATTAAAGGAAATCCTTATAATATAAGAATTTCCTTTGGCTTTATGACCATTTATTTGACCACTATTAAAATTTATGACAAAATAAAAGAAAGCTTTTCTAATTGTGTTCTTTTTAATTCTATAGACGAATGAACATATGTGTTTAATGTTATTGATACATTAGAATGTCCTAATATTTCACTTAATGATTTTACATCTACTCCCGCCTCTATACATCTTGTAGCAAATGTATGCCGTAAAATATGATAATTAATAGAAGATATCCCACATAAATCAAGAATACGGTGAAATCTATATTCATACGTACGAGGACTCATAAATTTATTTGTATTTGAAACAACATAAATAGATTGAATAGATGGCTGCATGGAAACAAGTATAGGCATTAAATTTGATGAAATTGGAATATCCCTTAATGATGATTTTGTTTTAGGTTTATCAACAACAAGCATTGTAACAAAAGAACCTTCCACATTTCTATTTCTAACTCTTACAATAGTTGACCGAACATGAATGACTTTTTTATCAAGGTCAATATCATTCCACTTTAAGGCACATACTTCTCCAATACGAAGACCTGT
Organism: uncultured Eubacterium sp.; assembly: GCA_947088865.1. Classification (GTDB taxonomy): domain Bacteria; phylum Bacillota; class Clostridia; order Lachnospirales; family Lachnospiraceae; genus Lachnospira. The sequence continues at coordinate 80,772 of CAMUHY010000012.1, forward strand.
ATATAATGATAATAAAATTCCTAATCGAGTACTATCCATTTTTCTAATTAATTCAATTTCTAATTTATGTTGTTCTAATTCTTCCAAAACCTTTAATTCTTTTTTTTGTATTGTTGGTTTATGAATTGGATTTCTTATAGGTTTGCACATCTGTTCACTTGCCGCATAATCTAATACTTCTGTAATTATTAACATTATACTGCGAACATAGGAAGGAGATAATCCTCCCTGTTTATCAATTCTTCCATTTGTAAGTTTTTTATCCATATAATTATTTAAAACAACTGGCGTTATACTCGATAATTTCATTTTTCCAAGTTCTGGAAGAATATGTTTTTCTATTAAACTTTCATATTTTAATTCTGTTGAACCTTTATGTTTAATTTTATTTGCTTCATGCCAAAGTAAAATGGCTTCTTTTAATGTCCATTCTTTGATAATATCATTATTGGTAATTTCATTAATGTCTTTTAATTTACATGCAGATAATTTTGATTTCACCTCTGTATATGTTTTTCCATATACAGAGGTGTATATAGTTTTACCATAATTATTTACTCCATTTTTATATCTACCTTCCCAACGACCATCTTTTCGTTTATGAATATGCTCGCCTCTTCTTGGCATATAATATCTCCTTTCTTGTCAAATAAAAATTTATTATGACCCTATTTTGACACCAATAAATTAAAAATGTTTATATTTTTAAACAAAAATATAAACCATATTGAATAAAATATTTCTTTTATTCCCTTAATAAACAATTTACATTGTTGACTTTTAAAGAAAAAATGATATAATGAATGAAATTATTAAACTTAATTCTGTGTTATGAATTAATAGTTCTACGCAATATTGATCTATTTTTATATAAAATAAATTTACTCATCATTTAATTTTTCCATCTTATTAATAAAATAATTTACATTTAATATTAATATAATATTCAAATTGATTTTACGCAAAAAATGACAAGTAAGCTTATAAACTCTACTCGTCATTTTTACAACCAAAATATTTTACATAATCATTGAATTATTTTTATAAATTCAATAACATATATATTAATTTATTATATACCACTTATTTATATTATGCAACAATATCCATTTACACTTAATCAGTTTATTTTTTATTTTTGCTATCAAATTATTTTTAAACAAATAAATCATAGAAATCATTTATAATAAATTATCTTATAGTTAAGTGGATAGGATATTCGCAATTCCCTACGCTGCTTGCTCATAACCTCATCAAGGAAGTTTCCACTTATACCTTTACAATATTGAAGTGGAGGGGGGACTTCCTTGATGAGGTTAAACTGCTTTCCAAATCAACTTATTATTTTCAAAGCAGGCATCTACTTTTTTTGTATCTTTCAGCCATGCAAGATAGGAACGAACCGTACTTCCCACTAAAACATACTGTTCAAAATTCATTTTCAACCCAAAATCATCAAACAATTTTTGCAAAATTGTTTCAAAGCAAATAGATTCTTTGCAAAGTCCTATTATATGGTTTGCAATCTCATTTACCTTACAAATATTATATTCCGCAAGTTCTGCAATATTGTCTGTTACAGGAGCATGAGCAGGTATAAATATCTTTGCTTTTAAAGTCTTTATTCTCTCAAGTGTGCTTAAATATTTTTCGACATCATAAAGAAACACAATTTTATATTTATCAAGCGTTTCCTTGCTTGACAGACAATCCGCCAAATAGACAACATTATCTGGTATACGAAAACCTACCATATCAAAAAAATGTCCTTGCAATGGTATAATTTCTATCTCTTTTGGAAAACTGTCGTCTAAAAAACTTTCAATTTTACTTTCAGCCGCAAGCAAAAACTTATGACGCAGTTCTTTGCAAGGATACCCGCCATATAAAAAAGAAGGTTCCAAAATCGGATGCGCTGTAAAACATTTTTCAATGCCGCTTGAATACACTTTACAGCCTGTCTGCTGCTGCAAATAATGATTTCCTCCAATATGGTCTGCATGAGAATGCGTATTAAGAATACCCAAAAGCTGCCAGTGATGTTCATCTAATATTTTACGAATTTTGCGTCCCGCATCTTTATCACTTCCACTATCTATTAAATAAACAGCATTTTCAGTTGCCTGATAGACTCCAATTTTTGCAGGACAATCTATGTAATAACTTTTTTCACCAACCTGATATAATTCATACATAGCTATCACCTTCTTTAACTATAAAATATTTTTTATCACTATTTTTCATAGTCTATCCTTTTACTTGTTATAAATCAAAAAAGCTATCCTATTAAGAAAATCCAATACATCATATTTTGTAAAGTATAATACAATATGATGTATATTTAATCTTTTATACGATAGCCCTGTTGACTAATTCTATATGCTTATTTCAATATTTCCCTCAACAACTCCATCAACTTTGGTATATTGATTGGTTTTGCTATATGTCCATTCATACCTGCTGCAAATGCAGCTTTTCTATCTTCATCAAAAGCATTCGCTGTCATTGCAATAATAGGAATATTGGTAAATTCACAATCTTTTAATGCCCTTATTTGTCTTGTAGCCTCATAGCCATCCATAATTGGCATCTGGATATCCATCAAAACTAAATCATACTGACCAGACTTTGCCGCCTTTATCTTCTCCACTGCAACAGAGCCGTCGTCAGCCAGATCCATAATAAAACCTGCCTCCTGCAAAATCTCTATGGCAATTTCTTGATTAATCTCATTATCCTCCACAAGAAGAATTTTCTTTCCCTCAAAAGAGGTATTTTCTTCTGCATTGCCAGCTTCTGCACTTTGGACAATAAATGGCGACTCCAGTAATTCCCGAAGTTCAGATAAGAAAATTGGTTTTGAACAAAAGCCTGTAACTCCCGCATTTCTTGCTTCCTCTTCAATATCTGCCCAATCATAAGCTGTTAAAATAATAATTGGTTTATCTTCTCCAATAATTCCACGAATGCGTCTGACAACTTCAATACCATTCATGTCTGGCATCAGCCAATCAATAATATATGCTGCATACTCGTCATTTTGCTCTTCTGCAAGCTTTGCACGAAGCACTGCCTCCTTACCTGAAGTCGTCCAGTCTGGTCGCATTCCAATCACAGAAAGCATTTGAGTAACGCTAGAACATGTATTAAAATCATCATCTGCAACCAGCGCTCGGAGTCCTTTTAATTCTGGGACAATTTCTTGTACGACAGGACTTGAACAAGTCCTAAACTGTAATGACACAGTAAAGGTTGTTCCTTTTCCCTCTTTACTGACAACAGAAATCTTGCCGCCCATCATATCAACAATATTTTTAGTAATTGCCATTCCAAGCCCTGTGCCTTGTATTCCGCTAACAGTACTTGTTCGTTCTCGCTCAAACGGTTCAAACACATGCTCTAAAAATTCCTTGCTCATTCCAATTCCAGTGTCTTTTACCTGAAATTCATAAGAAGCCCAGCCTTCTGGCGCATTTCCTTTTTGCAAAATACGCACACCTACAATGCCGCCTGGCTTTGTAAACTTCATTGCATTGCTCAATAAATTCAATAAAACTTGATTTAATCGAAGTTTATCACATAAAACATGTTCATTTACCACATCTGCCGTATCAATATAAAATTCCAACTGCTTTGATGTAATATCTGCCTGCACAATCGTCTTTAAATCGTGCATAACTTCTGGAAGAGACGTTTCTTTTTCCTCAATCTTAACCTTTCCGCTTTCAATACGGCTCATATCTAAGACATCATTAATCAAACTAAGCAAATGATTGCTCGATGTCGTAATTTTTGAAAGATAATCTTGAACTTGCTCTATATTATCAATATGTGCCGCTGCAAGTGACGTAAATCCTATAATTGCATTCATCGGCGTTCTGATATCATGGGACATATTGTTAAGAAATGTCGTCTTTGCTTTATTGGCATGTTGTGCTGCTGCAAGTGCGTCCTCAAGGTCAAACTTATGTCTTTCGAGCTGCTCTTCCATTTTTTTCTCATCATCTATATCAACAAAAAGTCCAACAAAAGTAATCGGCGAGCCATCCTCACGTCTGGACAGCCTGCCAGCCGCATGAAACCATCTCCAACCAGCATGTTTTGTCAAAAGGCGATATTCTACATTATACGTTTTCTCACCACTATAATCATTTACTGTATCCCAATATTCTTTTGTAACCCAATCTTTGTCCTTTTCATGCAGCAAATCAATCCAAGATTCCAGCTTATTTGGAAAATCCTCTTCACTCTCATATCCTATCATTTCCCTAAAAACGGGCGTCCATGTACAAGATATCATCTGTGCCTTTTCATTAAAATCCATGCTCCAAAGACCTGAACCCATCGCCGCATGTATATTTTCCATAGCGGACTGCTCTTTCTCAATCTGTGCCAAAGCAGTTCTTATCTTATCTCCATCTGCTTTTGCCTGCTCCAAAAGAATTTTTGAATTTTTCTTAGATTGATGGATTAATTGTAAAAACACGACAATGATAACAAGCACTATAATAATAAGCTGAATAATACCACGACGCATCATATCTGAACTAATAGAACTAATATGATTGCTAATAACATTATCTCGAATTAAAATTGTCATCATCCAATTGGTATCTTCTATTGGAATATAACAAAGCGTCTGCGGCGAACCCTGATAACTAAATGATATCTGTCCTAACCTGCCATTTGTAAAATCATCTTCCACCTGTTCATAACTAAATTCATTATCAATATTTGCCTCCCTAAGTGCAAATAGAAGATTATTTCCTGCTTTAAAATTCCCAAAATCACCCCCAGTTAAATCCTCACCATTACGGTGATATAAACTGCAGTATGTCTCATTATAATTTGTCTGCAACGTTAAAGAACTTAACATTTCATCAATATTAATCTGAATAAAACATACCTTTATCTGCGAACCTTGAAATGCAATGCCCTTTACTGGAACAGCAAGAATCACTTGCTTCTTTGCTCCATAAAGATTGGCTGTACTGACAATAGGCTCGACCAATTCCTCAGAAAGAAAAGGATATCGACTAAGCCCTGATGATGTACTGTGTTCTGTGTAGACAATCCCATTTTCATCCACCAATGCAAATTTATCCACACCATAAAGTTTTTTAACTCTGCCAAGAAATGTGCGTAATGTCTCTTGAGACTCTAAATTTAAGTCTCTCAATACTTCAAGTGCATTTTTTATGTAAGCAAAATTGTTTTTTAATTCCTCAGAAACGACTTGAGCTCTTCGTCCAGCCAGCTCCTCTAAATAAAATTCACTAACTTTGTTTACTGCTTGGTTTGTGCCAACTCTTGCACTATTTGACACCCAGATTGTTGTAATGAGAAGAATCGCTGCAATTATAATTCCGCCTACTATACCATAAGTAATGGTCTGCTTTTTTTGTTTTTTATTCATATTATTTTGCTGTGATTGATTCATTTTCTGTTACCGCCATTCTTAATCAATTTCACCATATAGTGTCCGAAGCATCTCTTTGGCACCATCTTGGTAAATAATCGTTGTTATTTCTTCGGTCTTTTCCGGATAAGCCTCACCTGGTAAAAGTCCATCTGCAATCTTAATCGCTACTTGAACTGTATCAAAACCAATAGAATAGCAATCTTGAACTCCTAAAGCATAAATAACACCATCTCTAAGATAACGAAGCGCCTCCTGGTCATGGTCCATTCCAACAATTATAATATCATTTTGTCGTCCTGCTTCAATAACAGCTCTAGCAGCACCAACGGGATTACTCATATTACAACAGACAATTCCCGCAATATCTTTATAACGCGTTAAAAATTCCTTTGTAAAATCGTAAGCCTTTTCTACAATATCGTCATCATATGCCATTTCTATAATTTCCATATTAGGATATTTTGCAATGACATCTTTTGCGCCTAGCGCCCTATCTTCATGGCAAGGTGCGCCCTTTGTTCCTACCAGAACAACCACCTTTCCAGAATATCCAAGTTTTTCACACAAAGCCTCTGTAAGCTCAACACCATCTTCATAATTATGCGTATTCCCCACATACGCAATTCGTTTGCACCCATCTTCCTTTGCCGCATCAGAGCTTGAAAAAGTCATCACTTTTTGCCCATCTTCTATCAACTCATTAATCACAGGAGTAACAACATCAACATCTGCCACATCCACTCCTATAACATCGAAATCTTGCAAGGATGCCTCCGACAAACGTTTGATTTGATTCTGAGCAGAGGCTGCATTTGGCGCAAGATATTCATAATCTATAATGATTCCTTGCTCCTCATATTGTTTTGCCGCATCCTCTATACCAAGCGCAACCGCATCCCACCAAGGATGTACCACCTTATATGTAAAATAAAAATTATATTTTTTCTTTAAAGGTTTATATTCCTCCAGCTTATGGTTAAAATCTACTATATTGGCAATTCCTTCACTGGTTTCATTACTTTCATCACTTGGAACTCTCAAATTCGATTTTCCGTCGGGTTCTTGCAAGACTTGATTATCTATTTTGCCATCACAACCTGTTAATTCAAAACTACCTATACAAAATGCAATAACATATATCACAAAAATAAAATCCTTAATTTTTAGTTTCTTTTTTCCTGTCTTATCTTTAAACATTTTCTTAAGCATAGCTGCACAATCTCCCTTCTTATTGATGCTTTTTTGTTGCTTATACCTGTTTAAAACGTACACAAGCATTTTCACTTCACATGCTCCAATGTGCCTATTTGCGCTAATATACGCTATCTTTTGCACATTAGCACCACATTTTGTAATATTATATCATAATTTCTACATCGTAAAATACCAAAAATTTACAAAGTAAATTTTTATAACTTAGCTTTTACAGAGATTATTATACCACAATTTAGTGCATCTTTTTGCACATAAGCAAGTTTGCAGAGCAAACTTGCATGGCTCGACTTCGCCGAGACTATTATATCATAAAGTTTCTATAAAATTATAGTCCATTACAAACAAAAATCGCCCCAATAAATTTGCAATAAAAGAATAGTAGGTAAATTAACTTATAACCATTCTTACAAACTAATCTACCTACCCTTTATTTTTATTCATCTAAATAATCTAAACAACTAGAAGTCATCTTTGCATAATCCATATCACCATACTTTGAACTAGAAACTTGTCCATCTTTTGTCACACTTCCTGTATCATTTACACTTTCATCTGAATAGTATCTAGTATAGTGACCAACAACATTTCCTTCTTTAAATATCCCTACTAAATATTTCTTTTCTAGATAATCTTCATTATATAATACTCCACCTCCATCATACTGACCATTTTTAAATTCTCCTTTATATAATACTATATCATAATCCAACCTATGCTTATATAAAACACCTTCTCCTGTAATTGTTCCATTTTCTATATCAGAATACTTACCTACATATTTACACCTAAGATTATACCAACCATTCATGGTCCCACCCCAACTTGGAGACAAAAACTCCACAATAACATTATCTAAATCAGGAATATCATTTTTATACACAACACTTACGACAGCATCAACATCTTTTGTTAGTGTACGACCAACGGAATATATCAATGTAGTGTTTAAACAACACCCTACTGTAAGAGTTATATTTTCTTCTTCCACTCTATAAATATGCTTATAAACTTCTTCTTGTTGTGCCTTACTATCCTTATAATCAATATCAACTAACGGTGAATAAAAATCATAAGAAATTTGATATTGACCTCTTTCTGCTGCTAAAATTGCCTGATTATATAAATATTCCAAATGTTTTTCACGCGCTTCTATTGCTCTATCAAATGAATCCTTATATGTCCCTAATTTTAAAAAGGCACTTTGAGCATCTTTGTACCGTTGTGCATTCATAAGTGCTTCAGCTTTATTGTAATCCACAGCTGGTCTTATAACATATGGATATACATATTGTACAAACACTAAACCTAATACAATTATAACAGCTATACTGATTATTATACTTGTCTTTTTAATATTCTTTTTTTTAACTTTATCAGGAAAATAACAAATCGGATTGCAAATATTCTCTTGATTTATAATTTTTTGTTTACTCATATTTTCTTGTTTATTAATATATATATTATCAAATTCAACAGGAGTCATTAAAGAAACTTGAACTTGTATATCAAGACCACATCTTCTGCATTTACCTTTATCACAATTAAACCTTCCACAAGAACATAACCACCCATTATCAAATATTTTAGGGTAATATATCTTTTTCTGTGTTGTTACTAAATTATTATATTTACTTTCAAATTCTTTTATTTTGATTTCTGGCAAAACTATACATTCTTTTAAATGATTTCCATAATCTAAAATGTTATTTTCAGTCATCTCAATTACTTCATTGTCTAATGTATACTTAATAATATATATCTTAATTTTTCTTGTTTGCTTATTATTAAGTAAAATAAATGTATTATCACCAAACGTATGATTTTTTTCCATATTTAAATTTAAATACACAAACTTTACTCTTTCACCCTCGTTTAATATTGTTCCCTTTTCATCATATTGTTCAATTTCAATATATAATGACTTCAAAAATTTAGTTGATAAATTATTAAATAATAATTGTGCTACAATATCTCCATTATTTGAATTTATCAATAAATCTCCTTTAATAATCTCAATATCACAATTTAAAAATATATAATCTGTATAAAGTGATATTAATTGTTTAAAATGTGCCATATACACCTCCCTATACTTTTGTATCAAATTAAAATCGTACATATCTATATTAAATATTTTATAATAAAATAATACAAATTTAAAGCGACTAAATCTTAATATTAAATATTATTAAAATAAAATTTGGTAAACAAATCAGCGTCTTATCTTTGACCACTAATCTGCTTACCAATTGCATCATCTTAATTTTCGTTTAATTATTATTTTAATTTTTATAATTATGTATATGATATAATTTGACTTTATTTACAAGTTTGTCAAAAAATTGGCTACTATACTTGCTAAAACTCCTTGTGAAAAATTACTTACATGTTCTTTAACACATTTAATAAATTTTTTCTCATTCCATTGTTTCTCTTGTAATATATCTTGAATTTTATAATATTCATCAGAATTTTTATCCATTCTTTGCACACTTGCATTTAATTCTTCTAATATTGAATTTATCTTCAAATCATCAAATACTACTGCCTTACCATTCACTTCTAAATTATTTAATTTCATTTCTTACCTTGCTAAATATAGCAAATACGTATATAATAAATATATAAAAAATAGTTATATAATTATTTTTGTACATGTTTTTAAGGAAAAACTGTATTATTTTACACCATTAAAAAATAACCCCATTTTTTATCAAAAATATATAACATTCTTTTTAAAAACACTAAAAGGACATAAAAATGAACAAGTTACAAGAATTTATATTAGACAAAAAAAACAAGTTAATCTAATTAGTTTTTTAAAGCAATATGGAATACAAGGCTTAGAACAAGCTTTAGAAGCTTATATTAATTGTCAACAGGAATACATATGTAAAAACAAAACATCAATATCAAAAATTAACATTTGTGATATTTACTATTTAGAAATACAAAAACACAATATTACTATCTATACAACTAATGGTACATATAAAAAATATGGCTCTTTAAATAATGAATTAAAATTTTTATCTCATTATAATTTCATTAAATGTAATCAAAGTTGTATTGTTTCTGTAAAAAAAATTAAAACAATTTGTAATAATTATATTATTCTTACCAATAATACAAAAATACATATGAGTCGAAACTATGCTTCAAAAATAATCTTCTCTTTTTTCGGCATTAATTCTTTATAAAAAATTTTTAAAAGAGAGCCTTTCAATGTTTAATATATAATAAATAGTATATCTATTTTACTATTATGATTCAATTCTGTTATATTAAAATAGAATAACAACTTTTCTTAATATTATAAGAATGTTACAAAATATAAATACAAAAACTGGGGGTTGAAACAAAAGTGACTGTCCTAAAGGACAGTCTCCACAAAGTTCAATGTGTTCAACCTCTTTTCTTTATTTCAACGCAAAATCAAATTCAATAGTGGCAAACGGGTGGAAAAACCACCTTTTTTATTTTATATAAACCTTTAAAATCCTTATTTTATGAGGGATAAAAGGCAACAAGTTTCAACATGGAACGAGAGGACGGAATGAATGTCAATTACTTTTGCATATGTGGGAACATATCAACCGCTTTATATATTTGTAACTTTTTTATGGAAACAAATCTATATAATAATAGTACAATCCTAAAATAAGTACTATTGAAGTCACACAATTACTTTTCATAAAAATCATATTTTTTATAAAAGTCAATGACTTCTTTCGGAAGAGATTCTCTTAATATTTCATAATCTTTATTTTTTAATCTAATTCGAATATCTGTTCCATTTACAGTTTTTTCAATAGGAACTAAAATAATATCCTCATTCATAGAAACATAAAAATTTCTTTTCAATTCTTCCCATGAATCTGGTTGCTGTTGATTATCTGTAAATACCCATATTCGATTGCAATCAAACAAAGATTCAATAACTTTCCAAGATTCGGAAGAAGCACGTGGCATTAATGTCACAACTGTATTTTTATATCCTCTATTTTGTAAGATATTTGTAATAATATGTAATGTTTTTTCTGCGTCAAGTGCATCTGACTTTTTCGACAACTCAATATCTACTCTTTTATCAAAATCACTTTTTTCTCCTAAAAAAGGATAATCCTTAATTATTGCCACACATATAATTTCATTTAGGTATTTTTTGCTTAAGTACTCAATAATACTTAAATGCCCATTATGAAATGGTTGAAAACGACCTGTAAAAATAAACATAGCAACTCCTTATTAACAAATCATACCACATAAATCCATTGTAAGTTTTAATAAATATTTTCGAATGTCAGTCTTGCTTTTCCAATTTCTGCTATCCCATTGATTTCCGCTTAAATCATCACCAGCATATAGCAATTGCCCCAACATAACATCTTTATATTGAGCTACTGCAAGATAAGATGCACACTCCATTTCTACCACTTGACATCCCTCTTTAATTCGTAAATCTATCATATTTCTAGTTTCACGATACATAGCATCCGTAGTCCATGTTTTTACGCATTTAAAGGAAATCCCTTTATTTTCTAAAAAAGTACTTATTTGTTCTTTAACTTTTATATTCATTTCTATTTCTCGTGAAGGTTCAATATAATGATAGGATGTCCCCTCATCTCTAACAGCAGATATTGGAATAAAAATTTCACCAGTCTTAGAATCTTTTTCTAACACACCGCATCCTCCACATACCATAAAATATCTGCTCCCAAGACTAATAAGTTTTTCCATTTGTCCAGCAGCATATGGTCCACTTCCAAGTCCGTGAAGCACTACAACATCATGTCCATTTTCACTTTCATAAACATAAAGTGGAATCTCAAAAGATTCCATCACGAGTTTTCCTATATATCGACCACTCTTTTCTTTTATCAATGCTTTTACTGCATCACCAAAAAAAGAAATAACACACCGTTCTGGCAATATTATCGACAAATCAACATTAGCAGTTGCACTAATTACATTATCAGATACAGCATCAAACTCTATTATTGGGAAATCTCTTTTCATTATCTACACCACCTTTGACATAATAAGTAAAACTAACCCAAAAACAAAAGAAAAACAACCAATTATTAAAAACATAATAAGTTTGCAATATATTTTATCTGCTTTTTTCTTTACTAAATCATCAAGATTATCAGACATAAAAGTCGAATTGTTATCTACTATCTTATTTTCTGCAATAGCCCTAATTGAACGAAACCACAATTCATCAATATCCTTTTTCAAATTCTTCATTTCATTAAATTTAGCTTCAATACTTCCTAGAGTCGAGGCTAACCACAATAAACAAGCACAGGAGATACACATTATTATCCCAGAACTCCATTCAAATATATATGCCAAAACTGAAACTTCCATATTACTTATTTGATCTATCGCCCCATATATAATTGTGCATGCAAAGGAAGCAATAGTGCCACCTAAAAAAGAATAAAATGTTTCTTTAAAACGAAACCGTCTTCTCATAGTCATCAACTCCCTACAGATTCGAGTGCATTTTGTAATTGGTTTTCTAACTCGTTAATTTTTTGTCTCAGTACATATGCATTAGTTTCCGAATTATACATATTAAAATCAAGATTAAGGATATTGAGCATTGTTAAATAGTCAACTTTGATTTTTGGATATGTGACATTAATTAGATTCATCAAATGTCCTTTTTCTGTGCTTGTCAATCCTCCATTCTCAATATCCTGACGAGCTTTATTAATCAAATTTTCAACTCGTCCCTTAATTTCTTCTCTTGCATTTTCTATAAGCACATCCCTTATAACTGCATACGTTTTATCGCTATTTATATCAACAACATAATCAGTGTACATATGAGAAAAAAACTCTTTAATTTTTTTGTCTATTTCTATATCTAAAGATGTATACACTATATTATCGCTTAAGTCAATATTATCTAACCAAGAAAGAAAGTTATATCTATAAAAATCGCCTTCCATAATAGATTTGTTTATTATAACTTTAGTATTATTAACAGAAGGCAAAAAGGCATTATTATATTTACTCAAAATATCTATATCTTCACCCATAATGAATATAGGAGTAATTAAATACTTTGTTATCTTCAAATTCTCCATTAATTCAGATATTAATTTGGCCTTTTTATAGAATGTTTTCCCTCCATTTGGATGTCTTGCCGGCTTAAACCACCAAGGCAGTTTATTTTCATCCTTCCACTCCATTTCCCCATCTGAAACATGTACTGTAATTGTAAATAATATATAACTATCCCTTTCCAATTGATTAACAGCTTCTATAGCACTTTGAATAGAATAAATGTCCATCTTATTGTCAATAAAAGGAACCATAAAATATCTATTTTTATCAACTCCACAAAAAAGATCTTCTGTAAGCGTCCATATACATTTTGGTACATATTCCCTATATATAACATTCCCTTGGTTAATATTCTGTCGAATCATTGTTGCATTTATTCTTGCATATTCGTCATTTTCTTTTTCAAAATCTGCACTATGAATTTTTTCACCTTTACTTCTCAAATCATTTGCTTTATCTTCTTCCGCATCATCTTGTGTGATTGGAATAATCCAATACCTTGTATCTTGTATAGGCAGAAAATCATTTTCAAGCTCTATCTTATACCTCGCATGCCAACATGGAACAATTATAATTTGAATCCCCTCATAATCCGCAATCTTTTTCCATAATAACATACGCTGAAAATAAGTAAATGGATTTCGATTGTCATTAAAACGAGCAAAGTTACTACATGCAGGATTGCTTGGATTTGGGTTTACTATAGCCACCATTTTCTGCTCAAATTTAGGTAACTCATTTTTAAAAATATAGTAATGTCCATTATGGATGTACTGAAATCTACCTTGCCATATTCCAGTTGCCATAGTTTCACCTCCCTGTATATTTACCATTTAAAAAGTTATGCATACTTTTTGTCAAAAAATGCTGGTTAATTTCTATATGAGTAGGTTCTGCCCACTAGAATCTAACCAGCATTTCCATATTTACAAATCCAGTTATATCAATAATTTTCTAATAATTAAATCCTATAAACGGATCCGTCATATGGAATTGATATAGCACCTTGGTAATTTAAGGATGCCTCGTCAATCAAAACATTTTCCTGTCCAAGTAAACTTGGAGCAATATGAACCATAAGCAGCTGTTTTACTTTTGCATCATTTGCAAATTTTCCTGCTGAAAAAGCGGTGGAATGCTTGACCTTATTTGCAAGAGCATCCATTGATTTTGGCATCATACCTTCATGCACTAAGACATCAGCATTTTGAGCTTTATCTACAAGCTGTTCATTATATAAAGTATCAGAAGTATATACCAGTTTCCTATCCTCACCTTTAATCACAGCAGAAATACAAGGAACTGCATGATTAGCACATATTGTTTCAATATTCAGAATACCACTGTTGAAAGAATCTCCTGCTTTTATTTCATGATATATCACTTTAAAAGGGAAAGCTAATTCCGGATAACAGTGTTCTATCATATACTTGGCTAAACGCAAAGTTTCATTTTCTCCATAAACATGTAAATCTTCTGGCGGCGTGTTTCCCATACATTCAAAATTTCTATTCCACACAAAATATGGAAAACCTGCCATGTGGTCTGCATGTACATGTGTAAGAAGAACATTGTTTATCTCACTTGTTTTTCTACAACAACGTCCAAAAGCTGCAACAATTCCAGGGCCACAATCAATAAGAAGATTATCATGTCCACTTTCAATAAGCAACGAAACACCCTCACGATTAGAAATTTGATTTGCACAAGATCCAATTACTGTTAAAATCATCTTTTTACCTCCATTTCTTCATTCCAATGAACTCTAGGATCATTTAACTCAAAGAGCATTTTTTTGATTTCTTGTTCATCATATGTGTTTTCAATTTTCAAATTAGCATTTACAATAGGTCTATTTATATGTTCAAACGCTTTTATATCAAGTGGATACAAAATTGGCCTCCAGTCTTTTCCACATACATCAGTATATGGTTTCATTGCATAATATTCACACAATATTTTAATCCACAATCTATCCAGCAAACTCATCTTTTTATAGTTATTAAATAATAAAGGAATTATATATTCAAAATATTGTATAACTTCATCAATAGCGTCACATGAATCCACCATAGTAACTTCATCATCAATATTAACAATTTCTATATAAAATCCGCACATATATTTTGAGATATTTATTTCTGTTAATAAATTTCCAACAATATCTGTACATGGCGGCTTATCAATATTTTTATATTTTATATATATATTAATTGCCTTATATGGACAGCCGACTAATTCGTCCCTCAGTTCTTTTGCGTTTAACCAACGATATTTTCTAGCTATCACAACACCATCTTGCACAATAATAGGAGAGTATATTTCTCCAGCAATTGTATGTTCATCACAATACAAAGTCTCGCTATAACTACGTAGAGCAGCACTTAAAAGAGCTATTTTTTTAGCTTCTTTATTATCCACAATATCAGCAAATGCATGCTCTCGAACAAATTGCTCTACTTGTTCAAAATAATAGTTATATACGCGAACCGCATAATTTGACAAATAAAAATAACACTCTGTAAGTTTATCCACACTATATTCTAAGGACTTTGATGCAAGTTGAAATTTATATATTATTTTGTAATATTGGCTTGGATTAATTCCTGCCAAAAAATCTTTTGTATTAGACAAATAATTATACAATCCAAATACTCTTTCAACAAATTGCTCATTATGAGCATATTCTGTAAGCTTATCAATTCCTGTCCATCCCATAGGAACCTTTCCAAAATGATTAAAAACTAATTCAGATAATTCTCCTATAGGTTCCGAAACATCAACATATAATTGCTTCATATGCAATACCTATTCCATTCTTACCTTCTAAACCAATCGTCATCCCATTTTTAACACTTTGCATTGCTCCTGCTGCTCCCACAATTATTGGACAACCCATCTCCATTGCCAAAACAGCAGCATGGCAGAGAACACCGCCTGTTTCCGTGACTATTGCCAATGCCTGATGCATATACAAAAAAATATCCGGTGATGGTGAGTGTGCAATAATTATTCGATTTGCATACGTTTCTATAGGTAATGATATCTCGTCATCAAAAACAACCACCTCACCCCTAACAGAAAAATCCCATAAGCACCTACCCGAAAGAACTTGTCTCATTTAAAACACTCACCTCCACTCAACTCAAACATATCATAAATTTAAGTTTTTGCGCTTACTCAGCAAGAAAACTGTACTACTGACATTTTCCTATATTTATTATAAACTTTCTAATTGAAACTGCAATATGGCTACACCATACTTTGTCGAACTATAAAGAACCTTGCAATTCATTGTCGAACTGCAAGGCATTTAGTCATTTCCTATATTTTATCTCTCCACATCTATTTCCAATCCCGATTTAAACTCCACCGTCAGCCTATTCCCATACACCGTAATTTTCTCAACCAACCTCCGCACCAACTGCTCATCATATGCCAGTGACTCGTTCGCCTGCTTCTCTAAAAATCCCCTCATTTCCTCAATCCTCTGCCGCCTAGCATCCCTTTCGGCATCCTGCGTCAGAACATCCTGCCGCTGCTCCCGCAGCTTATGAATCTCATCTGCAACATCTCCATATTCCTTTTTACCATTTACCAGCTGCAAAAGCTCCTGCTGCAGTCCTTTTAGTTTACGGTCAATCTCCGCAATCTGCTCCCCGCTTTCACTCTCTAGCACCTCTCTGATATTCTTCTCTAAAACAGGCAGGAATACATCCTTTCCGCCAAATATTTCCTAAATCGCCTTTACAACCGCATCTTTCAAATCCGATTCCTGAATGGTCGGTGCATCACATTTCTTCGGTCCATGCTCCACACGGGTGCAGCACCGCCAGACCGTAGAATGTTTTCCTCTATTATTCCAAGCAATCCTGCGGTAAATATCCCCGCATTTCGAGCAGTAAACAATGCTTGATAAAGCATACTTGCTACTATAGACTCGTTTCTTCCTCTTTGCCCCGCTATGAAGATTTGCCCTCCGCACCATCTCCTCCTACACCTGCATATAAAGGTCACAGGGAATGATAGGTTCATGGCTGTTCTCCACATAATACTGCGGTACAATGCCATTGTTCTTGACCCGCTTCTTGGAAAGGAAATCCACTGTATAGGTTTTCTGCAGGAGGGCATCCCCGATATACTTCTCGTTCTGCAATATTTTCTTCAACGTCTCGGCCGCCATTTTGCCTTTTCTGCCGCTGTTAGGATGCCATCTGCCTCCAGGCTTTTCCCAATCTGTGCAAGACTCGCCCCTTCCAGGTATTCCCAGTAAATCCATTTTACAACCTCTGCCTCTTCCGGCTCAATAACCAGCCGCCCTTCCCCATTCTTCGTATATCCAAGGAATCGGTTATGGTTGACCTGCACAAGCTCCTGCTGGTAGCGGTACTGCAGACCAAGCTTCACATTCTGGCTTAAGGACTGGCTTTCCTGCTGCGCCAGCGATGCCATGATGATCAGCAGCACCTCCCCTTTGGAATTCATAGTATTGATATTCTCTTTCTCGAAAAACACGGGGATATTCCTGTCCCTTAACTGACGGATGTATTTCAGGCAGTCCAATGTGTTCCTCGCAAAACGGCTGATGGATTTGGTAATGACCATATTGATTTTCCCTGCCATGCATTCCTCGATCATGCGGTTAAATTCCCCACGCTTACGGGTGTCAGTGCCAAATAGTCCTTCATCCGCAAATATTCCGGCCAGTTCCCATTCGGGATTCTTGTTTATATATTCCGTATAATGTTCAATCTGTGCCTCATAACTTGTTGCCTGCTCCTCACTATCCGTGGAAACACGACAGTAAGCGGCAACCCGTAGCTTTGGCCTATCCTCATTCTTTTCCTGTCTTGCGGCATGGTATCTTGCCGGGATGACTGTCACATTTGGATTATTGTTCGTCACCATTGTTTTCCCTCGCTTTCTATCAGGCTGTAGGCATATTCCGCCTGCAGGAACGGGTCATCAAACGTCTGCTCCATCGGCTTTGCATGGAACACTGTTGGAATCAGAATCCCCTCCTGCTCCGCAGGCTCTTTTATTCTGCCGAGGGCTGCCGCCCGTCTCATCCGTTCCTGTTCCGCCCTGTCAAATGTCTCCCTGTCTATGATTGCCGGATAATATTCATCTCCAAGATAATGCTTGTTTTTAAGCATCCGGCTGATCCCTTAAATCTGTTTCCATAGCTTTGTTCCTTTCACAAAATCTCTGACTGTGTATCCCACAATGCTGTTTCATCCATCCGAATGCCCGCCATGCAGTAGGCGAACGACACCTGACCCTTTTATCCATAACAAAAAGCAGGGAAAAGACACTCCAGCAGATGGAACTGCTTCTGTGTCTTTTCCCTGTATACGGATTTCCTCTATGAGAGTATGGTACAGCCATACCATTGATGGTGCAGATACCTGCGGATGTCACCTGGATTTTTTTGACCGCATCACTGCTCCCCTGTCCATCATAAAACACTCCTTCTCTTTAACAAGTATGGCTGCACCGTCCTAAAATAGTATTGCCACGCCATTTTTACATTTGCAGGGTGTGGCACTATCCTACTTTTAGGAGGTGAAACTATGGCTCTTCATCCAAAACAGTTTGGCATGGTGCTGAAAAATGCACGCATGGACAAAAAGCTTACACAGGCTGAATTAGCTGAAAAACTGGATATTTCCCTTTCATACCTGAAAGACCTTGAACGTTTCCGCAACAGCCCAAGCTACGAGGTCTTTGAAAAGGTCATCCGTTACTTCAACCTGTCAGCAGACACCGTGATCTACCCCAACCAGAACCAGGCTGACGATACATACCAGAAGATCGGACGTCTGCTGACCCGCTGTGACGAAGGACAGCTTAAAGTCATCCTTGCCACCACAGAGGCGCTGCTGTCCGTAAATGAAAAACCCTCAGAACCAGAGTAACAGATGAATGCGGTGTTCAGGCGGTGTTTCTGTCACTTTTTCTCTGCATTTTAAAGGCTCATTCCTGCAGCGGGATTCCCGTGCAAAAATGAGCCTCTTTTACTGTCTGATCCGTTTCATAAATTCTTCCGTGGACAAATCCTGCCGCAAAAGCCCCATACCGCTTAACAGGAGGATGCAGTCCACATATCCCTGGCAGTATGCTTTCTGTCCTTCCAGCGAATTCATATCTTCCAGCTTTGCCATCCACTCTAAGAGTAACTGCCGCTGTTCCTGTGGGAGTCGCTGCATCGCTGCTTCGCACTTTTCACGAAGCCTTTCCATTTCCTCCTGGGTTTCATTATATCCTGGCACCTCTACTGCAGTATCCCTTGCTGTATTCTCACAACGCAGCCGGTTTAAAAACTGCCCAACCTGTTCCCATATTTTATTCTGCATATCCATGCCCTCCTTCAAATCTTATTATAATTATTAACATATCCGCAGATATTACTCCATCCCAAATTAAACCGTTTCTTAAAAAGGAAACAGGCAGCGTTCCAAGCCTTTTGCTTAGAACACTGCCTATTTCTTATTTATCTGGTTCATTTTATATCCAACCCCACGTACCGTCTGAATATATTCTGGCTGGGATTATCTTCAATTTTCTTTCGGAGACGGCGGACATGGGAAGTAATATTGCTGTCATCCTGGAGATATTCACCATTCCAGACATAATTGTAAATCTTTTGTTTGGAAAGCGTTATGCCCTGATGAAGTGCCAGAACATAAAGAATACGGAATTCTATATTGGTCAAATTGATTTCTTTACCTTGCTTTATTACTTTATATTGCCTTGGCATAATGCTCAATCTGCCGATTTGTATGTTACTTTGACTCTCATCTAATTTTCTGTCTATGCTGATATCAGCTTCATTTACGATTTCTAATATTTTATCATATAATCCTTTTTCTGATTCGTCCAATGACAGGACTATTAGCTTTCCCACAGCACTCACCTCCTCTGTCAAATTTTTTGAAACAAAACAATTTTGCCGATTATTTATTTAATTCTGAGTATATAGAATTTTACAGAATGCTTCTTCTTCGCAGCCTCTCAATACTTGAAATAGCGGAATATATTTCTCTGGCTGTCCGAAAGAACAATTCGTTACATCCTCTATAAAACCATCTACGATTTTTTCAATAATTTCCCCACCCTTCTGAAAATGATGAGCCGCCTCTTCCCAGTCTTCTTCCCCAAAGAAATTCTTATACTTCACAAGTGTCTGCGCAAATTTATCTCTGGATGCCCTATGAGGATTAATAATTCCCGATCTTCGCCCACTGATTTCATAGGGCAGCTCTGGAAGAATGCTTCCTGTGTATTCAATAAAGTGGGAATATATTTTCTGTAATTCTTCTTCAGAAAATATGTTTTTCCATTCTGAAAATTCCCCGATGAATCTGTCAAACCCTTTCTGTCCTATAAAACTTAACGGTGAAGACAAATAGGTTTCTGCATTTTTCCCTATCCCCTTTCGTACAATCCACGCCATATCTGTTTCTGGGGACTTCATATCAATCCCCAAATATGCATTTTTCTTGCTTATCCCTATATAGTCTTCTGCCCATGCCAGTTCCAGTTCTGCAATCGGAATGGTCTGCACTTCTGCTTTGGAATTATCATGAACATATACATTTGCTTCATCATAGCCTGTCATGAGAACAACATGCCCCGGAATATGCTGCCTATGGTAAAACTTCCTTTGATAAGGCAAATGAAACATATCCAAGCCAAACAATATGACTGGTATTTCTTTGTCCAATAACTCCCTGACGTTTTTCATAGTTGTCCGAAAACATTTTCCTTCACTTGCTATCACTTCATATCCGATAATTCCTTTCCAGAATTCATATTCCCGCTTTCCAATGCTTCCCTGCCCCATAAAAATCA
>CAMUHY010000013.1 GCA_947088865.1 uncultured Eubacterium sp.
CCCTGTAATAAAGACCGAAAATAAGGGATTATAGGGGCGGTTGCTCCATATATTACTACTATACGGTCTGGTCTCAAGCGCAAACTAGCTTTAATTAAATCCCTTATGGTAATTTCATTTTTCCCTTCAATATTGCTCTTTCGAGCCTCTAACCGCACAAGATTATCAATATTTTTAATTTGCAGTTCTGCGGAATCCTCAATCGTAATTACTCTTTCACCATTTGGTATATAATTGGACAATACATTTAAAAACGTTGTCTTGCCACTTCCAGTAGCTCCTGAAATAAATATGTTATATTTCGCTTTTACTGCTTTTTCAAGAAATTTTGCCGCTTCTTGTGTCACAGAATGAAGTGCAATAAGCTTATCCATCGTAAGAGGGTCATCATAAAATTTTCTTATTGTTATCACTGGACCATCTATTGCAATAGGTGGTAATACAATGCTAACTCTTGAGCCGTCATCAAGCCTTGTATCAACAATAGGTATAGATGTATTAACAATTTTATTTGATAATGCTGCAATCTTTTGTGCAACATCTTCCAGCTTATCTGTTGTTTCAAAATGCTTGTCCCATCTTTGTAGGCTGCCGTCTCTTTCAATAAAAATATCTTTACTTCCATTAATCATAATTTCTGTTATAGAATCATCCTCTAAAATTTCCTGCAATATATCCAATCTTCGTATGGCATTAAACACCGATTCTTCAATCACTTCCCTCTGCCTTAACGGAATAATATAAACTTTGCTCTCCTCCTGCACACATTCTTCAATAACATTGCGCAAATCCTTATCATCAATATCTGTTGACATATCCAATTTTTCATAAACTCTTTTTTTTATCCTTGAAGTATAATTTGATGTATCATACAATTGTACTATTTTCTCCTTACCATTTGCTTATTTAAAATTTTGTTACTTATTTTATATTGTTTGTAAATAATGAACTTTCTAACAATTTTTTTACATATCGATACATACCGCTTGCTGTTATCTTACTTATAAAATCTTTATCAACCGCATTTTCACCTTCTGGCAGACGCACCTTTTCTATAACCTTAATAATAGAATCAACCCCCATACTATAATAATACGATTCCAAAGCATTTATTTTTCTGCAAGATAAATAATCATTTTTTATAGGCATATATACAATATTGCAACATTCCATAAGCCTCCATGACTGCCTTATTGCTGTTGATATATCCAATACAATAATCTCATAGTCTCCGCCCTTTCCCACGCATTCTATAAATCCAACAATATCTTCTATTTCCATAAAAGAAATGTCTTCTGCACAAACAACAGGAGAAATATAATCCACACCCTCATAACAATGAATAGTACTGCTAATCTTTTCATAGGATTGTTGTTTGCCTTGTCTATAATAATAAAATGCGTCGGATAATGTTGTCCCATTATCTGAAATAAGAACTTCATCTAATCCAGAAAATTCTTCAAGATTAATATATAAAACTCTATATTTTTCAGATATGGCTTTTGCAATATTTAACGCAAAGGCTGTTCTTTGTTCTACATAAATAGGTGAATATATGCCTATAATTTCACGAAAATCCAGCTTTCCTCTTGCCTGCAATTTACTGTTTTCCATTACTTTTTTAAATATCTTATCAATGGATTGATATCTAAATATTTCAACTGTATTTTCACCATATATACATGAATCCTCCGCTATAAACGAATTTTCTGTCAATATACAAAGCTGTCCTTTAAATAACTTTTCCAATTCTTTAAAATATCCATGTTGACTTATAATCATTACTGCTGGATTATTATCCAGCAAATATTTTTTTAACTCTTCTCTGTCTGTAAATAACAATACACCAAAACTCGACTCTGCTCGTTCACTAAACCCACTTAATAATTTTCTGGCATATACCTCATTATTGTCATATATAATGCAGGTATTATTCAAATTAAATCACCTCCTGCCAACATATTTTTAACATTCCTAAAGCCAGCCCTGCTGCAATCGCAAGGCTATAATGTACAATATGTACTCTCATCCCATATTTGCTGATATTATCACATCGTTTTAACAACATTCCCAATATTCCTAAAATTCCTCCCGCTATCAAAGAATATAACAATACATATTTAACAAGTTCTATTCCGCCTAATAAACCTATCACCCCCATTAATTTAACATCTCCAGCACCTACCGCTTTCAATACATACATAACAAACATCCCAAAAAATCCAGCTAACAGACCTAAAATTGAATCTTTTATCAATATATCAACAGATACCAAAATCTCTTTATTTACAACGATTCCCCATAAAAGATATACTCCAAAAAATATTGCTGTTACGATTATCCCTAAAGCAATTATTTTGTTTGATATCTTATACCTTAGAAGGTCATCATAAACTGCTATCAAGACAATGATAGTCAACAATTCCATAGTGATAATATTCATTTAAAATTGCTAAAAATCTCCTTTCCAAAATTTGTATAAAATAAAAACAATTTGACTATAATTAAAATAAATCACTATATGCAATAACTATATAGAAATGAGGTTTAATTATGGGATTCATAAAAAAGAAATCACCACCAGCTACTTACAACGAAAAATATCTGAAGGACGAAATAAAAATGACTCAAAATGCAATCAATATTGCATATTCAAACTTCAATAACGCAACAGACCCGGACTTAATTGACTGTTACATTTATCAGTTAAATTCTGAGCAAAAAAGATACAAATATCTGATTGAAAAAGCTCGCGAATGTGGAACTTTATAAATCGCTAAAAATCGCGATACCTTTTGTATACTTGTTATTTATGATGTATTGTGTAAGAATAATAACATATCTATTTTTGTATGTCAATACTTAAAATATACTTTTTATACATTTATATTTATATCACATTACTTATTTATAGTCTTTGAATTTTCAGGATTTATTGACATTTTTTGAACGATATCTTACATGAACGAATATTGATTAACAGAAAATAAAATCAAAAATAATAGGTGTAGAATCACTATATATTTACAATATCAATACAAAAAACCCCTTGAAAATGATATTTCAAGGGGTTTATAAAATCTTTTATTGTATATATTATTATCTCTTTGAAAACTGTGGAGCACGTCTTGCGGCCTTCAATCCATACTTCTTTCTTTCTTTCATACGAGAATCTCTTGTAAGGAAACCAGCTTTCTTAAGTGATGGACGATACTCGTCCGAATCAACCTCAAGAAGCGCTCTAGAGATACCATGTCTGATAGCTCCTGCTTGACCTGTATATCCACCGCCATGTACATTGACAATAACATCATACTTATCAATTGTCTGTGTAAGCACTAATGGCTGTTTTACTACAACCTTCAATGTCTCAAGACCAAAATAATCATCAATGCTTCTCTTATTTATCGTTATTGTACCATTGCCTGGTACTAAATATACTCTAGCAATACTGCTTTTTCTTCTACCAGTTCCATAGAACTTTCCGTTTGCCTTTTTAGCCACTGTTATTTCCTCCTTAATAGTTCTTGATTAAAACTTTAATACTTCTGGCTTCTGAGCTGCTTGTTCATGGTCTGGACCAGCATATACATGAAGCTTTTTGTACATTTTTCTTCCCAAAGGTCCCTTTGGTAACATTCCCTTAACAGCAAGTTCAACAACTCTCTCTGGCTTCTTTGCCAACATTTCTTTAAGTGTTGTCTCTTTCATACCGCCAACATAACCTGAGTGATTATAGTAAACCTTTTGGTCAAGCTTCTTGCCTGAAACTCGAATCTTACTTGCATTGATAACAATTACATTATCGCCGCAATCCATATGAGGAGTAAAAGTAGGCTTGTTCTTTCCTCTTAATATAGCCGCAACCTGTGATGCCAAACGGCCTAGTGTATAATCTGCAGCATCAACAACATACCATTTTCTTTCAATGCTTGATGCAGTAGCCATGTAAGTTTTCATTGGTTTTCCTCCTGAAATAATCTTAAAAATCAAACATATTTATTACTGGTTACAAAATGTCCAAAAGCAACCATATTAAAATTGATATTTTTATTATAAATGTTTCTTCGGGGCTGGCAAAACATTTAATACTGGTAAATATTCAATTGGGCGTACTTTTCCACGCCACATTTTGAAATTATATAACACACAACCACGCGTGTCAATAAGAATCAGTAAATTTCTGTAATAAAAGATTAAACATATTTATTACACAATTTTATCTCCATCAATGTAAGTCCTTGCGGCGGCGCTGTCTGTCCAGCGGCGCCGCGTTCCTTTTTCTCCAACATATCTGCAATATGCTGTGGCAAGAATTGACCTTTTCCTATTTGTACAAGAGTACCTGCTATAATTCTTACCATATTATAGAGAAAACCATTGCCTGTAACTCTAATTTTTACCAAATATGTATTATCTAATACAGCATTGACGCTTTCTGTCAAAATTTCAATCGAATAAATGGTTCTAATCGTATGTTCTGCCTGTGTTCTTACACAACAAAAACTTTTAAAGTCATGTTCGCCAATTAAAAATGCAGAAGCTTCTTTCATACTATTGATATCAAGATTTCCTCTTACATGCCATGCGCGGTTATAAAATTGCGGCAACTCAATATTCGATTGCAAAATGGTGTACTCATATGTTTTTACTGTATCACAATGTCTTGGGTGAAAATCAGCAGCCACCTCACATGAATGAAGCACTCTAATTTGTGGCGGAAGCCATCTATTTATGGTATATAAAAACCTATCTGGCGGAATGGTTGACTGCGTATCAAAAACAGCAATATTTCCATAGGCATGAACACCTGCATCCGTTCGGCTTGCACCTATGACCTGTATATTTTCACCTGTAACTGCATAAATAGCCTTATTTAGTTCTCCTTCTATCGTAGGGGCATTAGGCTGAATCTGCCAGCCGCTATAAGCAGTCCCATCATATGCTACTGTCAACATAATACGTTTCATTTCCAATCTCCTGTACTATCATTTATTTTTAGAAGCAATGAATGACCCAAGCTTTGTTAAAACTTTAGAACAGCTTTATTACCTTTCATTATGAATCATTTACACTGCAAAATTTATCCCAAAACAACATTTATTGCAATTACAGAGGTAAGATATACAGCCAATATCAAATAACCTAAATAATCCTTTTTGCAATATGTCAATGGCTTCATTTTCGTTCTTCCCTGTGAACCGTGATAACACCTTGCCTCCATTGCCATTGCTAACTCATTTGCTCTTCTAAAAGCGGATACAAACAATGGCACTAAAATTGGTATCATTGCCTTTGCACGTTTCAGTATATTGCCATGCTCAAAATCCGCACCTCTTGCCATCTGCGCCTTCATAATTTTATCGGTCTCGTCAATCAATATTGGTATAAATCTTAATGCAATTGACATCATCATGGAAATTTCATGTACAGGAACTTTAATTTTTTTCAAAAATCCCATACTTTTTTCTAAACCATCTGTCAAATGGTTTGGCGTTGTAGTAAGTGTCATAATGGAAGAACCCATAATCAGATATATCAGTCTCACAACCATAAATACAGCCTGATAAATTCCCTCTTTTGTTATTGTAAGCTTCCAAAATTGCACAACAACTTCTCCGTCTGTCAGAAAAAGGTTAAATGCAGCACTTATAATGATAATAATAAGAATCGCTTTTAGTCCTTTGACAATAAATTTTAATGGTACTTTGGATATTTTTATAATTGCCAATAAAAATACAGTAATAAACAGATATGCCCATATACTTTTTCCTGCAAACAACGATATAATAAATACCAATGTTCCCATTAATTTCACTCTGGGGTCTAATCCATGTATTGGAGATTCTGTCTGATAATATTGACCAATAGTTATATCTCGAATCATGCTTATCCTTTCTTGACATGCTTTTATGTCTAAAAATATATAACAATAACAGTTCAGTCGCATTTTTTACAAGAAAATCTATAATTTTTCATAGCTAAACATGGATATTTGCAATCCGCTTTACTGCTTGTTACAACTTCACTGCTGTTTTCCCAACGCCTTTAATATAGAATTTTTTGCTTCCTCTATGGTAATAGCAGATGTATCCACATCAAGACCTGCCTGTTTTAAATCCTGCATAATATAAGTTACCTGAGGAGCGCAAAGCCCTATATTTTCTAATTCTTTATAATGTGAAAATACTTCTCTTGGCGCTGCATCATAAGTCAAGACACCATCATTCATCACCATAATTCGACTGACATAATTTGCAACATCTTCCATACTATGTGATACCAAAATGACTGTAATACCCATCTCATCATGTAGCTTTTTTACACAGTTTAATATCTCATCTCTGCCCTTTGGGTCTAATCCAGCCGTTGGCTCGTCAAGAATCAATACTTCCGGCTTCATCGCAAGCACGCCTGCAATCGCTACACGTCTTTTTTGCCCGCCTGATAAATCAAACGGCGACTGATAATATAAGCTTTCATCTAGCCCAACAAGTCTCAATGCCTCAAACGCTCGCAATTCTACATCTTTTCTTGACAGTCCAAGATTTTTAGGACCAAAGCATACATCTTTAAATATATCCGTTTCAAACAATTGGTGTTCTGGATATTGAAATACAAGACCGACCTTACTTCTCAACAAATTCATATTATAATCTTTATCATATATATCTTGTCCATTATAGTAAATTGTGCCTTTTGTCGCCTTTACCAAACCATTTAAATGCTGTATTAGTGTTGATTTTCCTGAGCCTGTATGACCTATTAATCCGATAAATTCTCCATCTTTTATCACACAGCTTAAATTGCGTATAGCATGTTTTTCAAATCCCATTCCTATCTCATAGGTATAAT
Source organism: uncultured Eubacterium sp. (assembly GCA_947088865.1). Taxonomy (GTDB): domain Bacteria; phylum Bacillota; class Clostridia; order Lachnospirales; family Lachnospiraceae; genus Lachnospira. The sequence continues at coordinate 6,856 of CAMUHY010000013.1, forward strand.
CAATTTTATCAATAATGATAGGCATGTTACACACCTCCTACAAGAGCTTTTATCAACTCTTCTCTCGTCAATATACCCTGTGGAATATCAAGCCCTGATTTGCGCAGTTCATATGCTAATTCTGTAACTTGCGGCACATCAAGCCTTAACTCTTTTAACTGTTCTACCTGAGAAAATATATCTCGTGGTTTACCCTCCATGACAACTTTGCCTTTATCCATCACAAACACCTTATCTGCATGGATAACTTCTTCCATATAATGTGTTATCAACACAATTGTAACGCCTTCTTTTTTATTCAGCTCTGTTATAACTTTTAAAATATCCTGTCTTCCCAACGGGTCTAACATTGCTGTTGGTTCATCTAAAATAATACATTTAGGCTTCATTGCCACAATTCCTGCAATTGCTACACGCTGCTTTTGCCCGCCTGACAATTTATTTGGTGAAGCATTGCGATACTGATACATTCCCACAGCTTTTAAACTATCTTCTACTCTTGTCCATATATCTTTTGTTGGAACGCCAATATTTTCAGGTCCAAATCCTACCTCTTCATCAACAAGTGTACATACAATCTGATTATCTGGATTTTGGAAAACCATCCCTGCTGTTTGACGTACATTAAGCACTTTATCCTCATCCGATGTATCCATACCATCAACCCACAATGTTCCCTCTGTCGGTGTAAGGAGCGCATTAATATGTTTGGCAAAGGTGGATTTACCTGAGCCGTTATGTCCTAATATGGCAATAAAATCGCCCTTTTGAATATCAAGACTAACATTGTCAACTGCCGTGATGATTCCCTCAACATTGCCTTCTTCATCTCTTTGAATATACTCAAATGTCACATCTCTTGCTTTTATAATCCCCATATTAAATGCCGCTCAATATTTTACCAAGCAGCCTGCTCCTTTCTTTTTTAGCGCTTATATTTATAAAAAAGCGTGGATATTGAGCTAATTCAATATCCACGCACAAAGTACTTTTCTATATTATACTAACTCAAGAAGCACTTCCATTGCTGCATCGCCTTTTCTTAAACCAATCTTAACAATTCTTGTATAACCACCCTTGCGGTCAGCATATTTAGGTGCAATTTCATCAAACACTTTGTTTGTAAGGTCAACAACTTTTGTGTTTCTCTTTCTTCCAGCTTTTTCCGTTGGAACTTCTGTCACCTTATAAAGGACTTTATCCATCTGCTTTCTTGCATGAAGCTTAGAAGGCTTATCCTTCTTGATTTCTTTTTCAACAGTCTCATATACAGTCACTTTTTTGCCGTCAACAACTTCTTTAACTCTCTTGCCATCGCTGTCTTTTTTAGCAACTTTTGCTGTAACTGTAACGGTCTCAAAATTGTCTTTTTCCTTAATAGCCAGTGTTATAAGCTTTTCAACCTGCTTTTGAACTTCTTTTGCTCTAGCCTGTGTAGTAACGATTTTTCCATTTTGAATCAGTGCTGTTACCTGATTTCTAAGTAAAGCTTTTCTCTGGGCAGAAGTTCTGCCAAGTTTTCTATACTTTGCCATTTTGTACTATCCTCCATATCCTACGAACATACAAGCGCATTCGGTCTTACTGTATGCCGCGTTCTATATATGATTATTCTTCACTTGCGCTAAGACCTAATCCTAACTCTTTTAACTTTAAAAGTACCTCATCTAACGATTTTTTACCTAAATTACGAACTTTCATCATATCATCCGGCGTTTTATTGCAAAGCTGTTCAACGGTGTTAATACCTGCTCTCTTTAGACAATTAAACGAACGAACCGAAAGCTCAAGGTCTTCAATACTCATTGAAAGTGCCTTGCTTGATTCATCTTCTTGCTGAACAACCATAACTTCTGCGTTAACGGCATTCTCAGAAAGATTGATAAACACATTTAGATGCTCGCTTAAAACTTTTGCCGCAAGGCTTAAAGCCTCGTCTGGCGCAATTGTTCCATTTGTAAATATCTCTAATGTCAATTTATCAAAATCTGTATCTTGTCCTACACGTGTATTCTCTACGGACATATTCACACGCTCAACGGGTGTATATATTGAATCTATTGCAATAACCCCTGCAAGCATATCCTTATGTTTGTTTTTTTCCGAACTTACATAACCTCTGCCATTTGTAATTGTAAGCTCCATTGAAAGCTCACAATCAGCACCGCCATTCAAATGTGCAATAACAAGGTCTGGGTTCATAATTTCAATATCTGGGTCTACCTTAATATCTGATGCTTTCACTATACCTTCACCACTGACATCAATATGTGCAATGATTGGCTCTGTCAAATTGCTATTATTCTTAATAGATAACTGCTTAATATTCATAACAATTTCTGTCACATCTTCTTTTACACCAGGAATTGAACTGAACTCATGCAGAACTCCATCTATCTTTAAGCTGCTGACAGCAGTGCCTACCAATGAAGAAAGCATAATCCTTCTAAGCGAATTGCCAAGCGTTAAACCATATCCTCTTTCAAGTGGCTCAACTACAAATCTACCATACTTTTCATCTGGTGACTGTTCAACCATTTCAATCTTTGGCATCTTGAAATTAAAATCTGCATCAACCATATCTGACCCTCCTTCTAGGTTTTATAGTGCTGTCCTTATTACTTAGAATACAACTCGACAATAAGCATCTCATTAACAGGAACATCAATCACTTCTCTTGTTGGCAACAACTTAACTGTTCCCTTAAGAGCATCCTTATCTGCCTCAAGCCATTCTGGAACGAGTCTTCCATTCGTTGAATCCAGAATTTCTTTATATCTTGCACATGACTTTGATTTTTCTCTAATCTCAATAACATCGCCAACTTTTACAAGATATGATGGAATATTAACACGTTTTCCATTCACTAATACATGCTTATGGTCTACAATCTGTCTTGCTTCTTTTCTTGTTCTAGCAAAACCCATTCTAAAGATAATATTATCAAGTCGAAGCTCAAGCATAACCATAAGATTCTCACCTGTCATGCCCTTCATCTTTGCAGCCTTCTTGTAATAATTTCTGAAAGGCTTTTCTAATACACCATATATAAATTTAGCCTTTTGCTTTTCTCTGAGCTGTAAACCATACTCACTTATCTTTCTTCCAGCATTCTTAGCTTTTCTTCTGGATTTTTTATCTATTCCTAAAAATACAGGGTCTAAATCAAGAGACCTGCATCTCTTGAGAACCGGTGTTCTATTAATAGCCATCTTTAATCTACCTCCTATTAAACTCTTCTACGTTTTGGTGGACGACAACCATTATGTGGAACTGGTGTAACATCCTTAATACTAGTAACTTCAAGACCACAAGCTGAAAGTGCGCGAATAGCAGCTTCTCTTCCTGAGCCTGGTCCCTTAACCATAACGTCTACATACTTTAATCCATGAATTAATGCTGCCTTTGTTGCTGTCTCTGCAGCCATCTGTGCAGCATATGGAGTAGATTTCTTAGAACCTCTAAAACCAAGACCACCAGCACTTGCCCATGATAAAGCATTGCCTTCAGCATCGGTCAACGTAACGATTGTATTATTAAAAGAAGACTGAATATGTGCCTGTCCTCTTTCTACATTTTTCTTAACACGCTTCTTTGTCACTTTTTTTGTAACTTTACCAGCCATTTTTTTAACAAACCTCCTATGAAAACTCGTTTCCCATTTATCGTCTATCTATTACTTTTTCTTATTTGCCACAGTCTTCTTTGGACCCTTACAAGTTCTAGCATTTGTCTTAGTCTTCTGTCCTCGACATGGAAGTCCTTTTCTGTGACGAATACCTCTATAACAGCCAATTTCTTTTAATCGCTTAATATTCATGGCAACTTCTCTTCTCAAGTCACCTTCCACTAAGTTCTCTGTATCTGCATCGATAATCTTAGCAATTCTTGCTACTTCCTCATCTGTAAGATTCTTTACACGTGTATCTGGATTTACTTGTGCTTCAGCAAGAATCTTTGCTGCTCTTACTCTGCCTATACCATAAACATAAGTAAGACCGATTTCAATTCTTTTTTCTCTTGGTAAATCTACACCTGAAATACGAGCCATGTGTTTTTTAACCTGCTACGAATACTATATACAAATACGTATACAGCAGATGATTTTTCTTGCTATTTTAACATACCTACAAACTTTTTAATTCAATGTAGGATATCATCTTTTTTGTAGCTTCTCCTTTCTTTATATTTAAAATATAATGTTTTCAGTTATCAACAAATTCTTTGTACAAATTCTTTATTTAAATCCTTTGTTACAATCTTTTGTAAGTCAAATATGCTTAAACTGCCGAACTTTAATCTTTGTTCATAGCAAAATGAACATATCTGACCTTGCGCAACATATATCAATATGCTTACTATTTATGTCAATATGTTTAAATAAACTAAATATCAGCATTTGACTTATTGCTCACACAAATAAATCAAATACAGGCGCAGCCCGTCAATTCTTGACGTCTGAAATGTGTGCGTCGCATATGATTTATTTTAAAAATTATATATAATAAAGCAATCAACCACCTACAACTATGCCGTGTGGTTCATTACTGCAGCCGCAAAACAACAATCTACATTTATGCTAGTGACCCATAAATGAGATTTCTATAATATACAAACTGTACTTTTGTACAATTGTATATCAAAACACACAAACAAAAAAGCATTGCTGCTTTTTAAACATCTTTGCTTTTTTAGGATTATCCCTGTCTTTGTTTGTGCTTTGGGTTCTCACAGATAACTCTGATACTACCCTTTCTCTTAATAACTTTGCACTTTTCACAAATTGGTTTAACTGATGACCTAACCTTCATTGTAAAAGCCTCCTTTCAGACAAGTTCGTATAGCATTATAACACACCTTATTTTGGTAGTGCAAGATTTTTTTTTATTTTTATTTATCTAATAAATAAAAACTTTTACTTATCTCTCCAAATAATTCTGCCTTTGCTTAAATCATATGGGGAAAGTTCAATTTTTACTTTATCGCCAGGAAGTATTCTAATGTAATTCATCCTTAACTTACCGCTTATATGAGCAAGTATTTGATGCCCATTTTCTAATTCTACCTGAAACATAGCATTGGGCAGCTTCTCAATTACCTTTCCTTCGATTTCAATTACATCTGACTTTGACATTTATTTAATATCCTCCTTCATAATATCAAACGTCGACACGCTTCGCGAGCCGCCTTATTGAATTAAAAATCTGCATTACCTGCAAGATATGTCTTAATTGCTTTTCTAATGATTTCATCGGCAATTTTTTCATTTTCATTCGTTATTGTCGCAATATTTTCTTTATATTTTTTATTAATCTGTATATGCTTTTTATTCTTTTTTTTAGGATTATTAATTGTTCTTATCTTTCCATCCGATAAATATACATATTCTTTTTCTTCTTTTATTATTAAATATATATGTCCTTTATCATGTCCTGCTAAGGAATAAGCAAAACAGCCTACCGCCTCTTCTATCATAATATAATAATCCCCCATTCCTGTGCGACCTACAAATCTTTATTTCTCAATTATTCTACTAAAGACAAGATTTGTGGTCCATCTTTCGTGATAAGCACTGTATTTTCATAATGTGCTGTCAACGACTGGTCAACCGTAACCGTAGTCCATTTATCATCTAATGTCTTTACCGCATAATCTCCTGCTGCCACCATTGGCTCTATGGCTAAAGTCATACCTTCATATAACTTCATTCCTCTTTTTGTCTGTCTAAAATTAGGAACCTGCGGTTCTTCATGAAGTTCACAACCTATTCCATGCCCTACTAAATCACGTATTACACCATATCCAAAACGCTCATTATAATCAGCAATCGCATTGGAAATATCATGCAAATGACAGCCTTCCTTAGCAAACTTTATGCCTTCAAAAAAACTTTGTTTGGTCACTTCTATTAATTTTGCTGCCTCATCACTTATTTGTCCCACACCAACTGTTCTTGCGGCATCGGAATGATACCTTTTATATATCACGCCCGCATCCAGACTTACAATGTCTCCCTCTCTCAAAATACACTTTTTTGATGGAATACCATGTACAACCTGTTCATTTACAGATACGCATATTGAACCGGGAAATCCTCCATATCCTTTAAATGATGGAATACACCCAAAACTTCGTATCATATCTTCGCCTATTTTATCAATGCGCCAAGTTGACATGCCAGGTTTTATCTCTTCACAAAGATGATTTAACACTGTTCCAAGAATCTTACCTGCCTCTGTCATCAATTCAATTTCTCTTTTCGATTTTATTGAAACAGACATACAACACTACTTTCCTAACACATTTACAATATTAGAGAATACTTCCTCCATATCTTTTGTGCCATCTACTTCTACAAGAATCTCTTTTGATGTATAATAGTCAATCAAAGGCTGTGTCTTTTCATGGTAAACAGTTAATCTATTTTGGACAATTTCTGGTTTATCATCATCCCTTAAAATAAGACTTTCGCCGCAAACATCACAAACGCCTTCCGTCTTTGTTGGATTATACTGTATATGATATGTTGCACCACAACCTACACATGCTCTTCTTCCAGACATTCTCTTAATAATATGCTCATCTGGAACCAAAACATCAATTGCAAAATCAATTTGTTCACCATTTTCCAAAAGAGCTTTATCCAGCGCTTCTGCCTGTGGGATTGTTCTTGGAAAACCATCAAGTACATAACCATTTTTGCAATCCGCTTCCTTAAATCTATCCATAATAAGCGCAACGACTAATTCATCTGGAACGTACTCTCCCTTATCCATATAAACCTTTGCTTTTCTGCCAAGCTCTGTATTATTTTTAATATTTGCTCGAAATATATCCCCTGTGGAAATATGTGGAATATTATATTTTGATGCAATTTTTTTCGCCTGTGTTCCTTTTCCGGCACCAGGAGCTCCCAACATAATTATTTTCATAATAACCCTCCATTGTTGTGCTTCTTTTTTTCCATTCTATACACAAACGACTCGCCCAGAAATTTCTAGGCAAGTCATTAAAAAAAATAATTACTGCTGCAAGTTTATTACTCACTAAGAAATCCACGATAATTAATATTAACCATCTTTGATTCAACCTGTTTCATTGTCTCAAGAACAACGCCGACAATAATAATAATTGACGTTCCACCAAATGATACGCTTGCATTAAATAATCCAGAACATAAAATTGGTATTAATGCAACTATCATAAGACCTACAGCACCAATAAATACAATATAATTAAGAATCTTGTTAAGATATTCACTTGTTGATTTACCTGGCGTAATACCTGGTACTACACCGCCTGCTTTTTTCAAATTGTCTGCAACCTGCATTGGATTAAAAGTAATTGATGTATAAAAATATGCAAATACAACTACTAATATGATATAAAGAAGCAAACCAAGTGAATATTGTGGCATCTCTACTCTGCACCAATACGACTGACTAAGATATCTAGTCCACTCATATGAATTGTTTGAAAACAACTGAACAATAATAACAGGGAACTGCATTATTGAAGAAGCAAAGATAATAGGCATAACACCCGCTGTATTAACTTTCAACGGTATACTTGTAGCCTGTCCGCCAACCATTCTTCTACCAGCTACTTTTTGAGAATATTGAACTGGTATTTTTCTTTCACCATCTTGAAGTATAATTACCAATACCACAACGACGACTACGATTGCTACAATAATAAGACCTACCGTAGCACCTCTTGCAATACTCTTATTTGCAACAAATGTGTTGAATAATGTTACAAAGTCATTTGGCATACCTGAAATAATATTGATTAACAATACAATAGAAATACCATTACCAACACCATTCTCTGTGATTCTTTCACCTATCCACATAAGAACTGCTGAACCTGCTGTAAGCGTAGCAACAACAACAACTATACATGCAATATAGTGAATTGTACTCATGCTTTGATATCCTTTAATCAACCCTTGTCTTCCAAATCCAACAGACATTGCAATGGATTCTACAAGAGCAAGTCCAACGGTTACATATCTTGTGATAGAAGCGATTTTCTTTCTTCCATCTTCTCCTTCTTTTTGCATTTCTTCCAACTTTGGAATCGCAATTGTAAGGAGCTGCATAATAATAGATGATGTAATATATGGTGTGATACTCAAAGCAAACAGTGACATTTTTTCAAATGAACCACCTGTAAATGCACTTAAATAACTTAAGTCACCATTATTAATCCCACTGAGTAATGAACTAAAATACTCTGTATCAACACCAGGGATAGGAAGAAGACTTCCCACCCTAACAACAACGAGCATCATAAGAGTAAATAATAATTTCTTGCGAATATCCTTATTCTTAAATGCGTTGACTAGTGATTTTAACATTAGATCACCTCACATGTTCCACCAACAGCTTCTATCTTTTCCTTAGCTGAAGCACTGAAAGCGTTTGCCTTTACAGTAAGCTTTTTCTTGATTTCTCCATTACCAAGAATTTTAACGCCATCTTTCGGATTCTTAACAATACCTGTTTCGATTAATGTATTTACAGTTACTTCTGCACCATCATCAAATCTATCAAGTACACCGACATTAATTCCAATAATTTCAAGATGATTTCTATTTGTGAATCCTCTCTTTGGAATTCTTCTATATAATGGCATCTGACCACCTTCAAAGCCTGGTCTTGGTGCGCCTGAACGCGCTTTTTGACCTTTGTGTCCCTTGCCGGCTGTCTTGCCATTTCCTGAACCATGTCCGCGGCCTCTTCTGAAATTATCGCTCTTTACTGAACCCTTCGCAGGTCTTAAATTAGATAAATCCATCACTGCACCTCCTTTTAATAATTTATCAGATTAGATTTCTTCTACCTTTAACATATAACCAATCTGTTGTATCTGTCCTCTTGTTGAAGCATTATCTGGAAGTTCAACTGTCTTGTGAAGCTTATTAAGCCCCATTGCCTCAACAGTTCTTCTATGCTTAGGAACAGCACCGATTGGAGACTTTACTAAAGTTATTTTCAACTTCTTATCTGCCATTTCTACCTCCATTTGCGCACGCCTTTTTTTCAATTACACAAGTTTGAGCGTGCGCACAAACTTGTAGGACAATAAATTTATTTTATAATACTATTTTCAATATTACTATCCAAGAATTTCACTAACTGATTTTCCGCGAAGTCTTGCTACTTCCTCAGGTGTCTTCATTGCTGTAAGACCTGCAATCGTTGCAAGAACTACATTTTGCTTATTATTAGAACCAAGTGATTTTGTACGGATATTTTTAATACCTGCAAGTTCAAGTACAGAACGTGCTGGACCTCCAGCAATTGTACCAGTACCTTCTGGAGCTCTCTTAAGAAGAACTGTTGCTCCCCCAAACTTACCAATATAATCATGTGGCACAGAACCATTTTCATCAATTGGAACTTCCACCAAATGTTTCATTGCATCTTCTTTTCCTTTGCGGATTGCCTCAGGAACTTCAGATGCCTTGCCAACACCTGCACCAACGTGACCGTTGCCATCACCAACAACAACTAAAGCAGCAAATCTCATATTACGTCCGCCTTTTACTACTTTCGTTACACGCTTGATAGCTACAACATTATCATTTAACTCTAACTGACTAGCGTCAATGATTGTACGTTTCATACCGTTTCTCCCTTCCGCTTAGAATTCAAGACCAGCTTCTCTAGCTGCCTCTGCCAATGCTTTTACTTTACCTTCATATATATAACCGCCTCTGTCATAGACAACAGTTGTTATGCCCTTCTCCAATGCTCTCTTTGCAACAACTTTGCCCACAACCGCAGCAGCATCGAGATTATTTGTCTTTTCACATTCAGCCTTCACATCTTTATCAAGTGTTGATGCTGACACAAGAGTTTTGCCAACTGTATCGTCAATAACCTGAGCGTACATATGATTATTACTTCTAAACACAGCCAAGCGTGGTCTTTGTGGTGTACCACTGAAACGATTACGTAATCTTCTATGTTTATTCTTGCGAACTATCGTTCTTGATTTCTTACTAACCATAACATTCACTCCTTTAATTATTTCTTACCAGTCTTACCAACTTTACGTCTAATAACCTCATCAGCATACTTGATACCTTTGCCCTTGTAAGGCTCTGGAGCTCTCTTTGCTCTGATTTCAGCTGCGTACTGGCCAACTTTTTCTTTATTAATACCCTTCACTATAATGATGTTTTGACCATCAAGCACTGTCTCAATGCCTTCTGGGTCTTCCATCTCAACTGGGTGAGAATATCCTAATGATAAAACAAGCTTTTTGCCCTGTTTTTGGGCTCTATAACCAACACCATTAACTTCCAGTTTTTTCTCAAATCCTTCATTTACACCAATTACCATATTATTGATAAGTGTTCTTGTCAAACCGTGTAATGACTTCATTTTCTTTAAATCGTTTGGTCTTGAAACCGTAATTTCAGACCCTTCCACTTTTATGTCCATCTCTGCTGGTAAAATTCTTTCAAGGGTTCCCTTAGGACCCTTTACAGTCACTTTATTATTTTCTGCTATATCAACTGTTACACCTGCTGGTATAGCGATAGGCATTCTTCCTATACGTGACATGCCGCACCTCCTAATGATATTAACTGGTTTCTACCATTAATATATAATAATCTAAACTTGCACCTATCTTCAACTTAAAAATCTTTGATTTTTTTGATTGAAAAATGTAATTTTTCTGATTGAAAATCAAAGATTTTCAATCTATTACCAAATAAACGCAAGTACTTCTCCGCCAACGCCCATTTTTCTAGCTTCTTTATCTGTAATTACGCCTTGATTTGTAGAAATAATTGCTATACCAAGACCGCCAAGAACTTTAGGCAATTCTTCTTTACTTGCATATACTCTAAGACCTGGCTTAGAGATTCTCTGAAGACCAGAGATTATCTTTTCATTCTTATCCTTACCATACTTTAATGTGATATGGATATCCTTGAAATTACCGTTATCTACAAGGTCATATGCCTTAATATATCCCTCATCTAAAAGAATCTTCGCGATAGACAACTTCATCTTTGATGATGGCACATCAACAGTATCATGCTTTGCTGTATTGGCATTACGGATTCTTGTAAGCATATCTGCAATTGGATCTGTCATTGTAAATTCCTCCTTAATTAATTAACAGGTTTCCCAAAATGGGACTTGTGCTAATAAAAGTCTGTAACTGCTCTATCAGATACAATATTTTGTGTAAATGCTTACCAAGAAGCCTTTTTTACACCTGGAATCTGACCCTTATAAGCTAATTCACGAAAGCAAATTCTACAAATCCCATATTTTCTTAAAACAGAATGTGGTCTGCCACAGATTGTACAACGAGTATACGCTCTTGTAGAAAACTTTGGTTTTCTTTGCTGCTTAATCTTCATTGAAGTTTTAGCCATTATACCCTTGCTACTAAACATATACCAATATATATTAAAAATATAAATATATACCAACATATCGTATATGTTTGGTGATTTCAATAAACCTCACCTAAGTAGCTTCTCCTTTCTTCATATTATCAATTTGTTTTGCTCTCACTTACTATTTTTAAATGGCATGTTAAAGAATCTTAACAACTCACGAGCTTCCTCGTCTGTCTTTGCAGTTGTTGTTATAATTACATCCATACCTCTGATTTTATCAATCTTATCATACTCAATTTCTGGGAAGATAAGCTGCTCTTTAATACCTAAAGCATAATTGCCTCTGCCATCAAATGAATCAGGACTTACACCTCTAAAGTCACGTACTCTTGGAAGTGCAAGATTTACAAGTCTGTCAAGAAACTCATACATCTTCTCCCCGCGAAGAGTAACCTTACAACCGATTGGCATACCTTCTCTTAACTTGAAGTTAGCAATTGAATTCTTTGCTCTTGTAAGAACTGCCTTTTGTCCTGAAATAATTTCAAGGTCTTTTACTGCTGCGTCAAGAAGCTTTGAATTTTCTTTTGCTTCGCCAACGCCCATATTAATGACAATTTTATCAATTTTAGGAACCATCATAGGATTCTTATAACCAAATTTTTCTGTCATTTTCTTCGTTATCTCATTATCGTATAAATCTCTAAGTCTACTCAATTTTAATTGCCTCCTTCCTGTAATTAGTTAATCACTTCGCCTGTTGCCTTAGCAACACGAACTTTCTTACCATCTTTAAATTCATAGCCAATCTTTGTTGTTTTACCTTTAATAACATACATAATATTAGAAATATCAATTGGCGCTTCATGGTGGAGAATTCCACCCTGCTGATTCGTTGCGCTTGGTTTCGCATGTTTTGTTACCATGTTTACACCCTCAACTATTGCTGTATGCTTTTTAGCGTTGATAGACAATACTTTGCCTTCTTTGCCCTTGTCTCTACCTGCGATAACCTTAACTGTATCGCCCTTCTTTATCCTTACAGCGGACATTGTGGCACCTCCTTATAATACTTCTGGAGCTAAGGATACAATCTTCATAAACTTCTTGTCTCTTAACTCTCTTGCTACTGGTCCAAATATACGAGTTCCTTTTGGCGTTTGGTCATCCTTAATTATTACAGCAGCATTTTCATCAAATTTAATATATGAACCATCTTTACGACGTACACCTTTCACAGAACGAACAACAACAGCTTTAACAACATCGCCCTTTTTAACAACGCCGCCTGGTGTTGCTTCTTTGACAGAAGCTATAATAATATCACCAATGTTCGCATATCTTCTTGTAGAGCCGCCCATAACTCTGATACAAAGAATTTCTTTAGCACCTGTGTTATCAGCAACCTTAAGTCTGGTTTCCTGTTGTACCATAATACTACCCCTTTCAGTATAATTATTATTTAGCTCTACTAATAATCTCTACTAATCTCCATCTTTTCTCTTTAGAGAGTGGTCTTGTTTCCATTACCCTAACGGTATCACCAATTAAACATTCATTATTCTCGTCATGTGCTTTCAACTTATATGTTCTTTTAACAATCTTGTTGTAAAGCGGATGTTTTACATTATCCTCTACTGCAACAACGATTGTCTTATTCATCTTATTGCTTACGACTCTGCCTGTACGAGTTTTTCTAAGATTTCTCTCTTCCACAGTTCGCTCTCCTTTCTAGGAATCAATCTCTATCAATAAATTACGCATTTTTCTGTACAATCACGGTTTTAATTCTAGCAATATTCTTTCTAACTTCTTTGATTCTGCTAGTATTATCCAACTGATTTGTTGCGTTTTGGAATCTCAAATTAAAAAGTTCCTTCTTAGCAGCTACTAATTCTTCATTTAACTCTGTAGCTGATTTTGCTCTTAAATCTTCTACATATTTATTAATTTTCACTGTTATCACCGCCTTCTAAGTCTGCACGTGAAACAACCTTACACTTACAAGGAAGCTTGTGTGTTGCAAGACGCAACGCTTCTCTGGCTGTCTCTTCAGCAACGCCTGAAATCTCAAACATTACACGTCCAGGTTTTACTACTGCTACCCAGCACTCCAAGTTACCTTTACCTTTACCCATACGAACACCGATAGGCTTTCCTGTTACCGGCTTATCTGGGAAAATCTTAATAAATACTTTACCACCACGCTTGATATAACGTGTCATAGCAATACGGGCAGCTTCTATCTGATTGGATTTAATCCAGCATGGTTCTGTTGCAACAATACCATATTCTCCATTAGTAATCTTGTTGCCTCTTGTTGCCTTACCAGCCATAGAACCACGAAATTGTCTACGATATTTCACTCTTTTAGGTAGTAACATTATTGTTCGCTCCCTTCCTTATTCGCATTTGCTTTTTTAGCTGGAAGTACCTCTCCTTCATAAATCCAAACCTTTACACCAACTTTTCCATATGTTGTATTTGCTTCTGCAAATCCATACTCAATGTCAGCACGAAGTGTTTGAAGTGGAATTGTACCTTCACTATAAAACTCTGTACGAGCCATATCAGCGCCGCCAAGACGACCTGAACAAGATGTCTTGATACCCTTTGCACCCTGCTTCATTGTTCTTCCCATACAAGACTTCATAGCTCTTCTAAATGAGATACGATTCTCTAACTGCTGTGCAATATTTTCTGCAACAAGCTGAGCATCTTTATCTGGTCTTTTAATCTCTTTAATATCAATGCTTAATTTCTTAGCTGAAGTAAGTTTTTCAACTTGCTTCTTAAGACTTTCTATCTCAGCACCGCCCTTGCCAATAACAACACCTGGCTTTGCTGTATGAATAATAATTTTTAATCTATCTGAAGCTCTCTCTGTTTCAATCTTAGAAATTCCCGCTGCATAAAGCTTTTTCTTGAGAAACTTTCTAATATTATAATCTTCTAAAAGGTTGTCAGCGAATGTCTCTTCTGCGTACCACTTTGAATCCCAATCTTTGATAACGCCGACTCTTAAACCATGAGGATTAACTTTCTGTCCCATTTGAATCTCCTTTCTATTTTTAAGCCTTCCGGCAGGCGCTTTAAAGCGCGTCCGGAATTATCTCTCGTTGAGTATTACTGTGATATGACTCATTCTCTTCTCAATTCTATAAGCTCTACCCTGCGCTCTTGGCTTAACTCTCTTCATTGTAGGACCCTTGTTTGCATAACATTCTTCAATATATAACTTGTCAGGGTCCATGCCATTATTGTTTTCAGCATTGGCAACTGCTGACTTAATTAACTTTTCTATAAGTGTTGAAGCATATCTTGGATTGTACATAACAATACCCAACGCTTCCTGTACGCTTTTACCCCTAATTGCATCCAGAACAAAACAAGCCTTTTGAACGGATACCCTAGCGTATGATAACTTTGCGCTTGGTCTCGTATCTTTAATGGCGTTTCTCTCTCTCTTTATCTGGGATCTATGTCCTTTAGCCATGATTAAAGCCTCCTTTCAATTAACGGATATTTTAATGAAATTTATATTATCTGCTCTTCTTTTCGTCCTTACCATGTCCTCTGTAAGTTCTTGTTGCAACGAACTCACCAAGCTTATGACCAACCATATCTTCTGTTACATATACTGGAACATGTTTTCTACCATCGTGAACTGCGATTGTATGTCCAACGAATGATGGAAATATTGTTGAACGACGTGACCATGTTTTAATTACTTGCTTATCATTTGATGCGTTCATTGCATCAATTTTCTTGAGTAAGCTCTCGTCTGCAAATGGTCCTTTCTTAAGTGAACGAGCCATAGGTTCAAACCTCCTTACAATACTGTTTATTTACAAATTACTTTATAGCTTTACCATCTCTTCTTCTAATAATCAACTTGTTAGACTGCTTTTTCTTCTTACGAGTCTTAAGACCCATAGCAGGCTTGCCCCAAGGAGTCATTGGAGATGGACGACCAACTGGCGCTCTACCTTCACCACCACCGTGTGGATGGTCGTTAGGGTTCATAACGGAACCACGAACAGTAGGTCTGATACCCATATGTCTCTTACGTCCTGCCTTACCAATATTAATAAGGCTGTGGTCTCCATTGCCTACAACACCGATTGTTGCTCGGCATATTACTGGAACCATTCTCATTTCACCTGAAGGAAGTCGAAGCGTAGCATATTTGCCTTCCTTAGCCATTAACTGAGCTGAATTACCAGCTGAACGAACAAGTTGTCCGCCCTTGCCTGGATACAATTCAATATTATGAATCTGCGTACCTACTGGAATTTCTGAAAGAGGCAGGCAATTGCCAATCTTTACTTCAGCTTTGGCACCGTTTTGTACTATCATGCCATCAGTTAATCCCTGTGGTGCAAGAATATATGATTTTTCACCATCTACATAGCAAATCAATGCGATATTAGCTGTTCTGTTTGGGTCATATTCAATACCAATAACCTTTGCAGGAACATCATCTTTATTTCTCTTAAAATCAATAATTCTATATTTTTGTCTGCTTCCACCACCATGATGTCTAACTGTGATTTTACCCTGATTATTACGTCCTGCATTCTTTTTCTTTGATGCAAGTAAAGACTTCTCAGGAGTTGTCTTTGTAATTTCAGAGAAATCAGAACCAGTCATGTTTCTTCTGGAAGGTGTATATGGGTTATATGTCTTAATTCCCATTATATTCTCTCCTTTCAAGTTGTGTAATATTGTTTTCTACACATTACATACAAGACAAATTCTTGTATTTTTTATATTATAAGAAATACAATTTATCAGCAAGTTCATTTTATGAGCTTGCGAGAGCTGCTGTGCAACTCTTTTTTTATAGACCTTCAAAAATTTCTATATCTTTGCTGTCCTCTGTCAACTGAACAATTGCTTTTTTTGTCTTAGCAGTAGTACCTTCTACTCTGCCTCTTCTCTTCTTCTTGCCTGCTCGGTTCATTGTATTGACACTGGCAACTTTTGTGCCGTCAAACATCTTTTCAACAGCTTCTTTAATCATTATCTTATTAGCTTGTGTATGAACTAAAAAAGTATATTTTTTATTCGCCATATCAGCCATAGACTTTTCTGTAATTACTGGCTTGAGGATTACATCAAAATACTGGATATTTGCCATTACGCATACACCTCCTGAAGTTTTTCGATAGCAGCCTTTGTACAAACCAATGTCTCATACTTCATAATATCGTATGTGTTGATTCCATTAATAGGCAAAACTTTAACCGTAGGAATATTTCTTCCTGATAAAACTACGTTTTTGTTATCGCCCTCAAGGACTACTAAAGCCTTTGTAACCTTTAAGTTATCCATAACCTTAACGAATTTCTTTGTCTTTGCTTCGTCAAGATTAAAATTATCAAGAACTATAAGTTTCTTATCATTTACTTTTGATGTCAATGATGAGAAAAGAGCAATTCTCTTTTCCTTTTTATTCATCTTAAATGAATAATCTCTTGGCTTTGGTGCAAATACAACGCCGCCGCCTTTCCATTGTGGAGCTCTTATAGAACCTTGTCTTGCATGACCAGTTCCCTTTTGTCTCCAAGGTTTTCTTCCACCGCCAGAAACTTCTGAACGTGTCTTTGCGCTCTGTGTTCCCTGACGATTATTTGCAAGCTGATTCACTACTGCCATGTGTACAAGATGTTCATTAATCTCAACACCAAATATAGCATCATTTAATTCAACAGAACCAACTTCCTTGCCTTCAATATTGTAAACAGATACGTTTGCCATCTGTGTGGTCCTCCTTCCTTAGCAAAAACTACTTTGCAGCTTTTACTGTTTCTTTCAGTGTCACTAATGATTTCTTAGGTCCAGGCACAGCACCTTTTACTAAGATTACATTATTTTCAACATCAACTCTTACTACTTCGAGATTCTGGATTGTGATTCTCTTAGAACCCATATGTCCAGGCATTCCTTTTCCTTTGAATACTCTACCAGGTGTTGTTGCTGATCCATTTGAACCCTGATGTCTGTGGAATTTAGAACCATGAGCCATAGGTCCTCTTGATTGGCCTAATCTCTTGATTGCGCCCTGAAAACCTTTACCCTTTGAAATAGCAGTTGCATCCACTTTATCGCCTGCTGCAAAGATATCAGCTTTAATTTCATCTTTAACTGAATACTCTGACGCATTCTCAAATTTGAATTCTCTTACAAATCTCTTGTAAGGAACATCTGCCTTATCAAAATGTCCTTTAACAGGTTTGCTGACAAGCTTTTCTCTTATATCAGCAAAGCCTACCTGAACTGCTGCGTAACCGTCGTTTTCAACAGTCTTTACTTGTGTTACTACACAAGGTCCTGCCTGAAGAACAGTTACAGGTGTCAAAACACCATTTTCATTGAAGATTTGAGTCATTCCGACTTTTGTAGCTAAAATTGCCTTCTTCATTGATTTTCCTCCTGTTTAATCTACAGCGGACAAGATGAATATGCCTCTTATAAATGAATGAAAGAAAAAATTTTCTTCAAACAATCATAATACATCTCACAGAGCATCTTGTCATCCTAGAACAGCTAATATAAGTGGAACCTGCACCACTGCCTGTTACTTCTATATTAAACCCTTAGGATTAATGCTTTAAAATAATGAAAAAAATACATGGGTAATGATTAGTTCATCACCTTAAGATTGATAAACACACCAGCAGGCATCTCCAACTTTGACAATGCATCTACTGTCTTTTGACTAGGTGTCAATACATCTATAAGTCTCTTGTGTGTTCTCTGTTCAAACTGTTCTCTTGAATCCTTATACTTGTGAACAGCTCTAAGAATAGTAACTACTTCCTTCTTTGTTGGAAGAGGTACTGGACCGCTCACCTGCGCTCCTGTCTTCTTAACAGTTTCAATAATTTTTTTAGCTGACTGATCAATTAATTGATGGTCATATGCTTTCAGTGTAATTCTGATTACCTGATTTGCCATAAAAAAAGTCGCCTCCTTTTCGCACTTTTACCTTAAGTACGACAAGCGGTGACTGTACACACTCCCGTGTGTATCGAAAATTCTCGACATACCTACACACGTTTTTCTGCTTTATTTACAGATTCTTTTGGTACAGTGACTTGTCGCCAGTTTATTAGCCGTTATCCGGCCTTGACATTCGCTCCACGGAAAACCTGCTTTTAGCAGCAACCTCACGCTTCATAGCTATCAATGTCACAGCAAGGGATAGTATACACAATATATTCCATAAAATCAATAAAATTATTGTTTTTTTTTAGATACAAAAATTATAATCAATTTATTCCAAATCATCCATCGCATACAATTTTTTTAATTTTTGTGCTAATTGTGGGTCTGACTTTTCAAGTTTCATAATATGTTCTTTTCTAAGTTCAACCATATGCTTATATGCCATTGGATTGCTTTTCTCAAATTGTTGTGCCAATTTCTTCCTATGATTATATAACACCTTAATTGCTTCTGGATTCATATTCATCAATTTTTTCTCAACAATAGCGCGTCTCTCCTCAATTCGTTCCTCCAATTTTGCATTGTCTTGTTTCTGTGAAATCTGCATTAAATACATCTCTAATCGGTCAAGAATCTCATCTTCATCAAACAGTCCAATTTTTCCCCAAGATGTATGTTCCTCTGCCTCGACAAGGGCTTCATTATCCGATAAATCACTATTGCGAACCTCTTTTGCAATCTCCATAGCCAATTTTTCCATTTGATTTTGCGCATCTTCGCCAAATGCCCACTCAAATTCTGCCAACTGTTCACTCCCCACCAAAATTTTTTTATCAGCGCTTACACCATCTTTATCTTCCAATTCATAGGGTGTCTTTACACCTGCGGCTCTCAGCACCAGTTCTATCGTTCTTCGGACATGCCCTTTTTCAATTAATGTTCCTGCTCCAAACTGTCTTAACTGGTCATTGACACCGCCCACATGTTCTGTAAGATAAAATTTAATATCTTTTTTATCAAATTTATCTGCCATGATAAGAAGTCTGTCTGCCGCCGTAATATCAATACTTGTCATGCCGCTTGCATCCACAATAATCTGTCTGGTATCCTGTTTTACTGCATCTTCTATTTCCTGTTGAAAGATTCCTATATTTGCAAAAAATAAAGTGCCGCTAAAACGATAGATAACCGTATTGCAAATAGGATGTGCATTGCGGTTTCTTTTGACACTGTAAAAACCACTTTGTCCTGGTATCACACCAAGCATTTCTCTTGGGGGAACTGCCGCTTTGATAATAACGGATACAAAAGACAATATCACACCAATGACAACGCCATATATCGTGCCAAATATAAGAACACCAAGAAATGCGCCGAGAAAAATCAAAAATTCTCTCTTATCTGCTTTCCATAACTTTTTAGCCATACCTATCTCAAGAATCCCAATCAAAGCTGAAAGCACAATTCCTGTAAGGACTGGCACTGGAAGATAAGCAATAAACCCTGTGCCAAACAACAGTATTCCTATCATAGAAACACCAGCAACCAATGACATCACTTGACTTTTCACACCAAATTGTTCAGCGATAGCGGTTCTTGAAACACTCCCATTAAGAGGACAACACCCATTAAATGACGCACATAAATTTGCAGCGGCATAGGCGACAATCTCTCGGTTATTTTTTATTTTATAATCATTTTTAATGGCATAATTATTAGCCGTAAGCAGTGTAGATGAAACAATAACCAGCGCAACCGTAAGACTTCCCATAACAATCTCCTGTATATTGTCTGCTGTTATTACCGAAAAATCCATTAATCTAAAAGCAGGCAATCCTGCCTCTACTTTTGGCAATAACTTTACGCCATATTTATCCACATGAAAAACCAGCGTACTTAATGCTCCCGCTGCCAACATTACCACTGACATTGGAAACTTTGGAAACCATTTCTTTGCTGTCAAAATAATAATAATTGTGCCAATCCCCATAACAAAGGATAAACCATTAAAATACTTGAATTCTCCCACAATATGAATGATAAGCTCAACAACTTCACCCGTTCCAGACGCTCCTCCAAATAACTTTGCTGTCTGCATCAAAATAATGGTACTTGCAATTCCTGATATAAACCCTCCAAGCACTGGTTTCGATATATATCCTACCAATTTTCCAGATCGTAAAAGCGCAAAAAGCAACAGCCAGCAAGCAGTCACAAAAGTTATAACAGGCACAATTTGCATAGCCTCGCTAGAACCTGTTGCAATCCCAAGACTGGCAAGCGTTCCGCCAACAAGTGCGGCTGGTGCTGCATCCACCCCAAAAACAAACTGTGGTGACGATGATAACAGCCCAAAAATAAGTACTGGAAAGAGGGAACCATACAGACCATATACAACAGGCAGTCCTGCTACTTGAGCATATCCCATAGAGATAGGAATGGATATCAGTGCAACGATAATTCCTGAAATGATATCTTTTTTAAGAAATTCACGTTTATAGTTTTTAAACATTGTTCCTCCACAATATTGCCAAAAAATTCATTTCAGTTATTATACCATAAGTTTATATATGGTGGAAAGACAGAAGTTTGCGAAACAAACTTTTATACCACAGCTTTGCTGTGGTTATTATATCATAATATTATACATAGTGAAAAGCTGGAAGTTTGCTTAAAATTTCACCTTTGTCAATTCTCCCAAATCCATCTCACACACCGTATCGCAAAGCATCTCAATATCTTCTGCACTGTGATTTGCCATAATAATTGTTTTGCCCTCATGGACAAGCTTTTTAAATAATTCTCTCATCTCCTCAACACCATGCTTATCCAATCCATTCATAGGCTCGTCTAAAAGCAATATTTCTGGATTTTCCATAATTGCCTGTGCTAACCCTAATCGTTGTCGCATTCCCAAAGAATATTTCCCAACATGCTTTTTTGAATTTGGGTCAAGTCCTACCAATTCTATTGAATCCTTTATTGCCTGCTTATCAATTTTTTTATTAATACTGGCAAGAAACTTCAGATTATTATAACCACTGTAATTATATAAAAATCCGGGTGTCTCTATTATCGCTCCAAGATTATCAGGCACATCAACATCTTTTCCTATAACTTTCCCATTTACTGTAATAGTTCCGCTTGTAACAGGCACAAAGCCGCATATACATTTCATCAGCATTGTTTTGCCAGAACCATTGCGCCCTATCAGTCCATGTATCTTCCCTTTTTCAAAAGATACGCTAACATCTTTTAAAACTGTTGCATTGCCAAAACTTTTCGTCACCTGATTGACTTCAATAACATTTTCCATATAAATCCTCATTTCTGTGCTGCTTTTTATCTAAAAATCTCTTAACAACTTTGTGTCAACCAATGCACAGACACAAATCATTGCACTACTGAAACCTCTACATTCTGCTTTTTTCCAACAACAACTGCTATAATACTTAATATGACAATGGATACGATATAAAATCCAAGCACAAAATCAATTGTTGGATATTGTGTTACGCCGCCTATATCAATATTGTTAAGTGAATTCCAACTCATTGGTGAAAACCATGTCACAGCTTTATTTCCATCAAAAGCAGCCACATCGGCAACCGCTGTAAAAATCACCAATCCAGCAGCCGTAATTGCGCCTGCAATCTTTGTCTTTGTTACCACATTGACAACATATATCACAAGACCAATAAAAACAAAACTAAGCCATGTAACCAGCATGGAAAAAAACATTGCCTGCATAGGTGTAAAACAAGTAATTATTTGTCTACTTATATTCACCGTTGTATAAATCACTCCCGCTTTTGATGCCACAGAGGTTGTCCCCATTGCACCTAATACCTTTCCCCACTCCGTCGTAAATTCAAGATTTCCTATATTGACAACAATGGTTGATACGATTAAAAAAAGTTCATATAAAAACGAACCTACCATAATATATAGAATCTGTCCAACGCTCCATACTGACCTTTTGGTACGAAGCATAACGTAAGGCTGATTTGTATCAATAAAAGGCGCATCACAAAATATAAATATTAATAATGACATAAATATAATTTTCATATATCGATATGTAAAAAGAAAAGGATAAATCCATATACTGATTGGACTATCCATAACATCAGCAACTTGTCTTACCCCTTTTGTATAGGTATATACAAACAATAACGCAGCAAAAAACAACATCCATATTCGGCTGTTTGACGTCCATTTTCTTATATTTTGAATACATATTCTAAACGATTTCATTTTTTATCCTCCCTCCTGCTATCTTGCAAAATATGCTTGCTATGATTACTGCATAAAATAGTATCACACACAGAGAAAAGATAAGATTTCCTGCTGAACCTGCTTCTAGTACTTTTCTTCCCCCCTCTATCATACCTATATTAAAATTTTTAGGAAGAATATCCATTACATTTTCAAAACATATATACATAACAACTGGAGATAAAACCGCCACAAAACGGTTTGGAAGAATGGCTGAAATCATAAGCCCCATAAGGCTTTGAAGCGCTATCACTACCGAGTACATCATAATACGCACCATAATAAAAAGTGCTGGTGATAGCTGTAAAATATCATAATATGGTTGTTCTGAAGATACATTCGATTCGATTCCTGGATTAAGCCATAACAGTTCTGCAAATTCATATACCATCATACCTATAAACGTAATTAAAAAAGAAGTAAGATATGTTACTAAAACCTTTGCATGAAGATATGTATTTTTTCCGCTTCTTGACACCGCTGGAAATGTATAATGCCCCAGCCAGTCATCACAAAAACAACATATTGTTGGAAATGCTGCCACAATTGCCATTAGATAGCTGATATTATTAATACCTGTTATCTGTTCTATTGCCCAAAAAGCGCCACGCATACTAGAATCCCATTTTATACAAAAACAAATTAATGTTATACTCGCCATACATACATATATTCGCCAGTTTGTACATATTCTTAACACTTCCTGACGCAATGCACCTTTTAAACTTTTTATGTATTTGATGAATCGTTGACTCATTTAAGACCTCCTGCATACGTCTTTCCAGTTTGAGCATCCACATATACCACCTTTATTGAATTGTTGATATATTCTTTTCCCTCTTTTACTTTTGTGCTGGTATTAATAATCCTAAATATCCAACATGGTCTTAAACAGTCGAAACGCTTATCATTGTCATAAACAACCGCATACCTCAACTCAATACTGTCAACTTTATTATTTTGCCCAATACCTTCTGCATAATGATAGTCTGCTGCCAATGCTTCCAACGCTTTTGACATATCACATATTTGTATATCCGTTTTATACTGCTCTATTGGTTCATAGGCGTTTAGCCTTACACTTATCAAACCTTGTTTACCAATAACAATTGTTAAAGAACTCTGTTTCGTTCCTCTATCATCACCATTT
Organism: uncultured Eubacterium sp.; assembly: GCA_947088865.1. Lineage (GTDB taxonomy): Bacteria > Bacillota > Clostridia > Lachnospirales > Lachnospiraceae > Lachnospira. The sequence continues at coordinate 30,612 of CAMUHY010000013.1, forward strand.
CGACCGACACTGACGCATGGCGCGCCTTCAAAATCAATTAAAAACTGCATATAATACACTTCATTTTCTTCTGTCCATGGTATTTCTTCTTCTACATATGGTTCCTCTTTATCCCTATCAACCTCTACTTTTCCTTTTATCATTACATTTGAACTTTCCTGCCGAACCTTTTCAGCATTAACTTTATCTAATGCAACAATTGTCTGACTCGTTTCACTTATCTTTATATTCATTAACTGACATAATGTCTCAACCTCTTTCAGTGCCTCTTCCTTACTATAACTTTCAAGCTCATCTAACGGATACAATTCCCTATAATCAGGTCTTACAAGACCACTTGTTCCTCCCAGAATATAAAGTTCAAATTTTCTGTCTTGTTTTTCCTGTGTAGTAAATGACACGCTTCCATCACTTCTGATGCCTATATGTGAATTATTATCAAAATCAATCCCATACACCATTGCCCCATTATGATCTTGCCTTGCTTCATAATCTGTTATATTACTGCCATTTGACAAATAATCGGCTATTTTCTTTACTTCTTCTTCTGTAAATTCTCTTCCTTTTACAGTATAGGCATTCCATGTAACACCATTTGGCACAGATATTTTTGCATCAACTGCCATTGAATCATTCAGTACTCCCGTAGCATTTTTTGTTTCAGAATCAACTTGCACCTCTGCTTTTCCTTCTATATTATCAATTCTTCCTTCTGGATAAAGACTGCAAGATGACAATATTGCCATACTAATACAAAAAATAACCATACTAAATTTTTTGATTTTTTTATACAATTTCATCACATTCACCTTATTTCACTTATAATCTTTATTATTCCATAGATTAATAAAAGAGTATCTATTAAGAAAGAAGCCATTACAAAATGAATTTTTCATACAACACATAAACATTGATAAAACGATATTTTATCATATCTTGTACAAAAATTTCTTCATTTTGCAACAGCTCCTTCTATTTTATTATAAACCTTTTATTTTATGAATTATGACTCCCATTCACCCTCTATCCAAACACTTAAATTTTTTGTAACTCCTCTTAAACGATAATTATTAAACATTTGTGGCTTTTCTGGTTGATTATATTTAAGAGACGCCCATCCATTTGATCTAACTATTCGCACATCTCCTGTATAATTATAATTATAAAAATAAGGACCATTTACACTCATATAAAATAAATCTGTGCTTACTATATTACTATCATCAATAACTACATAAGCACAATCCCTATCATTATCCTTTTCTACTACATCTGTATGCTCTTCATTACCATACTCCATATCAACCTCAAAATGATATGAAGTAAAATCTGCAACTGCAGGTGTTACCATCAGCATTGCAGCCACCATAGTCAACCCTAATGTTTTAAAAATTTTCTTCTTGTTTACCATATTACTTTATCCTCCCTTATAATAATTTATTTAGAAATTAATTCCATTTAGATTATAGCACTTTTATTAATATATGTAAACTTAATTATTAATTTTGTATATATTATATATATTTTTTGCTACTTTATTATTGGTTTTATACTAAAATTTTATTTATCATATATTAATAAATTCAAACTTATAAATATACATCTTATAATATATACGAAATTTATTTTACTTTGTTCTATAAATTTTAAATTTTTTTAATGAATAGTTAAAGCGAATATTCGCAATCCGCTATGTTGCTTGCTCAAACCATCTAGCTGCTATTACAGCACAAGTCCCCACTTATGCCTCTATGGCATTGAAGTGGGAACTTCCTTGATAAAGTTAAATGCCATATTTAAAAATAACAAATCAAATCAACATATATCATCATTATTTCCCCTAAAAATCCCTTTGACAATCCCCTTATCTTGCATTTACAATCATACTATCTTTAAAAACACTATTATAATTGTGAATTTTTCACAGAAATGAGGAATTATGTTTATTGCACAAAATTGGATTGATTATGAAGTGATAGATACATCGAACGGAGAAAAACTAGAACGCTGGGGTGATTTTTTTCTAGTGCGTCCAGACCCGCAAGTAATATGGAATACCCCAAAAAAAGATAAGCGTTGGAATCATATTAACGGACATTACCACAGAAGTGCCAAAGGCGGCGGAGAGTGGGAATTTTTTAATTTGCCAAAACAGTGGCATATTCAATATCAAAGTCCTTCCTTAGCACAACCTCTTACTTTTCATTTAAAACCTTTTAGTTTTAAACATACAGGACTGTTTCCTGAACAGGCGGCAAACTGGGATTGGTTTTGTAAACTTATATCAGAATCTATAAAAAATGGAAAAAATGTCAAGGTTCTTAATCTCTTTGCATATACAGGCGGCGCTACACTGGCATGTGCGGCAGCAGGCGCTCATGTTACACATGTTGATGCTTCAAAGGGTATGGTAAACTGGGCAAAAGAAAATGCTGCTTCCTCTAATCTTTCAGATAAACCTATCCGTTGGATTGTTGATGATTGCGTTAAATTTGTAGAGAGAGAAATTCGTCGCGGTAATCACTATGACGCTATTATTATGGACCCACCTTCCTATGGCAGAGGTCCTAAAGGTGAAATATGGAAAATTGAAGATGCTATTTATGAGCTGATTCAAAAATGTGCAACACTTTTATGTGAAGAACCGCTCTTTTTTTTAATCAACTCCTATACAACTGGATTGCAGCCTGCTGTGTTAAGTTATATGCTAAATACTGCATTAAAATCATTTAAAGGACACGTCGATTCTCAGGAAGTGTGTCTGCCTGTTTCTTCTAATGGTCTGCTTCTTCCCTGCGGAGCTTCTGCAAGATTTTATACAATGCCTTCATCGAGCAAATAATACAAGAGGTTTTACTAACTGCTCAATTGCATTGTCTCTTCATAATATTAACAGAGAAGTCCCTGCTTTTTAAACAAGAGGCTTCTCTGATAATGTTAAAATTAAATACATACACTACTTTTCTTATCAATCTTTTTTATGTTTCATTAAATCCGTTTCAATCTTTATTTTTTTTCTTTTATCTTTACGAATTAATGCTCTTATCCCTCTATGCAGCCAACAAAATGGCAAAGCGATTGGAAATTTATATAAAATCACATAACTTCTTTTCATAGTCTTCATATTAGGAAAAATTCTTCTTATTGCATAGATAAATGTATTGTTTGATTTTTCTAATTTATTTTGCACAACAGCTTTATGACTGCGCTCTAATGTCCCATATGTGCCACTTGTAATAATATATGTTGTAATTTGTTCAATTTCGTCATCTATTATACCATCTTGAAACCATGCCTCTACTACCTTTTCAAATGTAATGGCAAGTTTTTTGATTTTCATTTTATCCAACTCATCATATATATATTTCCAGTTTAATATATCTTTGTACTGTTTTTTATATATATAAATATCCATAAACGAACGAATACCTGTACCGCCTAATTTATAATGCTTTACCATATGTGCAATATGATATATATAAAAATCTTCTTTTGTCATATGGTAAAAATGCTTGTTATTTTTATCTGGTATTAATCGTTCCCATTGTTTTTCATAATACTGCAAAATTTCTTTTTGCAAAATATCTAATGGCACAAGATAGTGATGCATTTCAATATTCATAACAGGTTTCTTTTTATATACATCATGTCCTTCTTCATCAATATGGTCTAACACATACCCCATCTCTTTAAAAACTTTTTTCACTAAATCTGCTTTATTGCTGTCCATAAGAATATCCAAATCCGCCATTGTTCTCATATCCTGACTTGGATATAATTCTTTTATAATACAGCCTTTTAACGGACATATATCAATTTGTGCTTTTGTAAGTTTTTCTATAATTACATCTCTTTCATAAAGTTGGTTTATTCCTTTTAAGATTGCTCGGTCTCTTGATTCTTTCCATTTTTTATACAGTTCTTCATTGGGCTTTTTTTCCAGCTTTTCTATACTGTAAAAGACAAGATTATCAATTGAATGATATTTTGCCAATCTATATATATCTTCCCATGTGACATTTTCTGGCAATTCTTCTGGACTTGTATTATTAAGCGCACAACCTATTAGATGAATAAGATAACTACTATTTGTATGAACAATCTGTTTCATATATTTGACCTTCCTTGACTACTATTTTCTGGCTGCATATACTTAAAGCTGCTTTTCTATGCGTTATTAAAATGCACGCTCTGCCCAGTTTTTCAATATTGATAAGCAGTTGTTTTTCCGTCCACTCATCAAGCGCACTGGTAGCTTCATCAAGCAGCAATACGGGCGATTTTTTAAGCACTGCTCTCGCTATGGCAATACGCTGTGCTTGTCCTTCGGATAACCCCAGACCATCTTGACCAATATAAGTATTTAAGCCATCGCCGAAGGTTTTGACAAATCCATCCGCACACGCTGTTTCAAGCGCTTTCCACATATCTTTTTCACTAGTGTCTGCATTTAGTAGCGTTAAATTTTCACGTATTGTTCCGGAAAATAAACAATTCCCTTGCGGCACATAAGAAAATAATCCTCTAATGCTTCTAATCTCTACTTGAGCATTTTTATTTTGAAGATATATTCTTCCCTCCTGTGGTTCAAACAATCCCATTAACAAGTACATCAGCGTACTTTTTCCGCCTCCTGAAAGCCCCATAATTGCTGTTGTTTCACCAAGCTTAACAGAAGCGCAAGCCTGTGTTAATATAGCTTCTCTGTCATATGTAAATGTTACATTGTCAATAATAATCCTAGAATCCTTGTCACATATATCTTCTGCCGCATACTGCCTTGTCGAACCATCTGCCTTTAACTGCTCTAACTCTATCAGTCTTTCAGCGCTAGCCATCATATTATACCATTGAGGCATTATCCCAGACAGATTCGACAATGGAACCTGAACTTGACTCACTAATTGAAGCATTGCGGTCAACGTTCCATAAGTAAGCGTATGATTATATATTCCAAACGTTCCCCATGCCAATGCAAAGAGATATCCCATCTGAAATATTAAATTAAATCCTGCATTTGCAATAATAGAAACTGTCCTTTTCTTCATCTCTGCCTTAAACAACTTATGATGTTGGTGAACAATTTTTTCTCTAATCACCATATCTGCTTCAAATACTTTTAAAACTTTGATATTCTCAAGGATTTCCTGAAAGAGAGAATGTGTTTTATCTTCCTGCGCCATCACAGCTTTGCTTAAACCCTTCAATCGTCCTCTAAGTACTTTTACCAACAAAAACAAGACAATTCCACTTCCAAGCAAAATGCCTGCAAATAACCCATCAAGCGCCAAAAGTACTCCGGAAGCCATAAACAATCTTGTCACAGCATTTGATATATTGGGGATAATTCCCACAATGGCAGTTGCGACAATTTGAACATCGCTAAACACTCGATTGACCAATTCTCCGCTGTGAAATTCAGACAGATTGGAATATTCTTTCTGTAAAATACCATTCACTAATTTTTCCCGCAAATTAATTGAAAGTTTGGATTTGGTATATTCTCTTATTGAATTGCATTCAAGACGAATGATTAATTGTCCAAACACAACAACCCCAAGTCCAACAAGATTTTTAACAAGAGCTGTCAAATTACCAGAAACAGCCCCATCAATAACATTTTTACACAACAAAGCAAATATAATTCCAAGCGCAGAAAAAAGGATATTACTGCCAATCAGACAGCATATCCTAATTCTTTGACCTTTTGTATTATGGTATATCCAATGAAGTGTACTGTTATCTTTTTGTTTTCTTTTCACCAAAAATCCTCCCCAAGAAATGTATACCTCTTCGTATTATAAATGGACGCCATAAAAATTCATATATCTTATGAACGTTTTGCGGGACTTCTCTATCACCACGATATATCCTGCTTACAACAGCGATAATCATATCTTGTGTAATGCCTTCTTCCCTGTAAGTCTGATTATCCCCACATAACACATAATATTCTTTTTTAACTCCTACAATCCGATGCAAGACATACTGACCACTTTTTCGCTGATAAAAAATAATTTGTCCTCTGCAAAGCGGAAATGTTGGTTTTACCAATACTACGGAATCCTTACCTTGCCTTAATATTGGCAACATACTAACGCCCTTTGGATACATTCTAAATTCTCCGCCAGATTTTATCACTTCTTTTATCAAGTTGTCATACTCTTTTAGTTTAAATTCTTTATTCAAGAATTTCAGCCTCCTCTAGCTTTTGTATAAAATGGTCTACATCTTCTGAAGCTTTTTCTTCATCAATTTCATAATTTTCTAACAATGCACGGACAATATCTTGTTTGCTGCTGCCTTGTTCAAGCATGTCCCATATAAATTTAGCGCTTTGATTAAGTCGAATAATTCCATTAAAATTTTTGCTCTGTTCTCCTACTGCCGCCACTACATAATCATTATTTATCTGCCTTACAATAAACCCTTTTTTAATCTTCATCTTTGCCTCATTTCTGCACATTGTACACTTATATTTTTTTACATCTATAAAATTTATATACGACTAATTTTTAATCTACCAACCATTTATCTGTACTATTTTCTACTTAACATCTATTTAACAATTACAAACGTTTTTATTATTCATCATACGATTTTTTGCTCATTGCCTCATACGATACCTTTACAGCTTCCTGTGAAATATCACACTCTAAAACCCATATTTTTTTTAATTGCACTAAATTATCTAAAAATTCCAAAACTTTGCTGACACACTGTTCCTCTTCTGGCATAACCATCTGATGAAATATCTTGCTAATAACCTCTGTACTATTCATTGTTCGTATTGCATTTTTTTCGCTTCGCTCAATAAAACACAAGCCTTGTATTGGTGTCGATGTATTGATATTATAGCCTTCTTTTCCACACCATGGAGTGCCATATGCCATCAATTCTTTTCCTAAAAATCTTAGTATAGGCTTGTCCCCATTGACAATACGCGCCCGCTCGCCAAAATGGTCACACCACAATTTTACATGCGTTGTTTTGCCTGTTCCACTCTTTGCCATAAACGCATATGAACGTCCATCTACTTCAACGACTGCTGCATGAAGAAAAAAGACATCATAAAGTGGGAGCTTTTTTACAATATTTCTATATATACATACACTCTCACAATACTGGTCTAAACTTCCGCCATACTGTTTTTCTTTTGCTATATCTTCATCGCTTGCACGCACACAAAATATACTGTCTCCACTCTCTACAATATAATCTTTGCACAGTTTCTCCACAGCACTATATCGATTATCAATTTCAATAACCAACTCTGCTATTTTAATCTTAAACATTATATTCCCTTTCTATTTTTATCTTTACAAACAATTTTCATAACTTTTAGCAAGTCCCCCCCCAATTTATTCCTTTGCAGCATTGAAGTAAGAACTTCTTTAATAAGGTCAAAAACATAATTTAGCAAAATAAACATAACTAAAATATATTTAGTAATTGTTTATTTTGCATAAATATAATAAAGAATTTTAAGTTTTACTATTGTTTATCTGTGTATATTCTATTACTCAACATTTATATGGTGTCCGTTACTGAAAACTTATAAAAAGCTATAAATAAACTTTTATGTGTCATTCCTTATTCAACGTGTCCGCTTTTGATAAAATCTACTAACGTTTGGTATGACACTCCAAAGGCGTAAATTCCCGACTAACGTATCGGTACACATTGGCAGCACTTGTTTTTGCTATACTGCCAATCCGTATCTCATTAGATTCACACTTGCTTGATAATCCCTGTCAATCGTATTGTGACATTGCGGACAGATATAGATACGTTCCGAAAGCTTTAAATCTTTCTTAATATATCCACAGCACGAACACAATTTACTGGACGGATAGTATCGGTCTGCTGTCACAAATTCAATATTGTTCCAACGACATTTGTATTTCATCTGCCTGTAAAATTCATAAAAGCACTGTTCCCAAACATCTTTTGCAAGATGCCTGTTTTTCATCATACCCTTTACATTCAAGTCTTCCAAAACAATAAACTTTGGTTTTCGGCTTACGATTTCAGAAGTGGTCTGATGTAAGTAATTATGTCGAATATTTGTTAGTCTATGGGTGATTTTTAAAACCTTTTTCTCACTTTTTACAATATTGCGTGTTTTACAGTAACATTCTCCTTTTTTGTTTTTTGAGTATTTCTTTGATACTCTGCGTTGTAATCGACGCTTTTTCTTTTTTAGTTTTCTGACTTTTGCGGTCTTATTGATATTTTTGTAAATGTTTTTATCAGAACAAACTGCCAATTCCTTGATGCCTATATCTATTCCAATTCCTTGATTGGTTGGCTGCTCTGTATTTTCTTCCAATTCAATTCCCACACAAATCCACCAGTTCAAGCCGTCAAATGTAATTCTCGGATTTGAATAGGTTGCATTTACAGCTATTCTGTCTGGTTCTGCAAGTCTGATTGAATTGAATTTCTGTTTGTCTTTCTGCTTGTTGTCAGCTTTTCCAGTTTCACATGCGTTCCTGTAAACTGTATCTTACATGGGTCCGCATAAAAACTCGGTTTTGACTTCCGTCTGCTCTTGAATTTCGGACTACCTGCCATTCCTTTGAAAAAGTTCTGATATGCCTTTACAGCATCTTTGATTGCCTGTTTCGCAATATTGTTGCTGTAATCATTCAGCCATTGATATGCTTTTTCTGTTTTCATAATGGTAAAAATTTTTCGCAAATCACCATCGGAAATGAATTTATTTCCTGATTCATAATGTTGCTTTTCATAGTCTAATGCCCAATTGTATGCAAATCTTGCAAGTCCTGCACAGGCAAACAACTTTGTCCTCTGTTTATTATTCGGACAGAGCATTACTTTTATGCTTTTAATCATTTTCTGTAAGCTCCTTTATCATCTTCTTTACCTTGTTTGCATGTTTCCCCTGCAATTTACAACTGCATACTGTAATTATCTGCACCAAATCCTCTATAAGTTCTTCCTGTTCGCTTCTTTCCGTTGTGTCAACAATTTCAATTTCACAGTCATACAATTGGGCAATGTATTCAATCAGTTCAAATCCGAATCTTGTCAGTCTGTCTTTATAAAGCACAACCACTTTCGATATACTTCTGTTTACTATGCCTTTTATCAATTCCTGCAAGCCTTTTCTTTTGTAATTGATTCCAGAGCCAATATCCGAAATAATTTCAAATGGTTTTCCTTGTGCAAGCAGATATGTTCTTATATTCTCTTTCTGCCGTTCTAAATCGTCTTTGTGTTTCACAGAACGGACACGACAGTAACCTACCGTTTTCTCCTGTCTTTTTACAGGTTTATATAATATCTGATTCAGGTCGTCTTGTGAATAGTAACGATAACCATTAGGACTTGTGTGATGTGGTTTCAGCTTTCCCGATTTGTCCCAGTTCCTTAAAGTCTGTGCTGTTACTCCAAGAATTTCTGTCATCTCATGTATAGTGTAATATTTCATTTTATCACCTCTATACATAGTTATAACACACCTTATTATAAAAACAAATAGCATTTTTATAATTTTTTATAACTTATTTTCAACTGTTAAAACCCTCTTTTTTATTTTGTGTGACATCATTTTTTAAATCGTTCATGATATCTTGTATTATCTCTTCTTTTCCATTTACCTTTATATCGTTATGTTCATCTTGTATTATAGTTGTAGTGTTATCCTTTTCTACTTCTTGTATACGCTCTCTCTTTTCATTTTGAACTATATCTTTTAAATTATCTTCTTTTTCATCTTTTACTTTATCTTCAATTCTATCCTCTTGCAAAATTTCTTTATTTTCTGTTATCACTGCTTTAGGTGCTGTGAGAAACATATATGTAACAGCCGCAATAATAGCGCCTATACATGGTCCGGCAATAAATACCCACACTTGCCCTAAAGCGGTCACATCACCCGTTATTCCTTTCACAATAGCAGGACCAAAGCTTCTTGCAGGATTAACGCTTGTTCCTGTAAATGGAATACCAAAAAGATGAACGGTTGTCAACGCAAGACCAATTACTACGCCGGCAACTTTGCTGTATGCCTCCTTTGAAGTCACACCGATTACTGTTATCACAAAAACAAATGTCAAAATAATTTCAATAATAAGCGCACCCCACATATTAACCTCAAGAAATGGCGACGCTTCACCATATCCGTTTGTCCCAAAACTTAATAAATCATAACCATAACTTCCGTATTGTTCAATAATTTCTTGATTAAATGTTTTTGACAGACCAAGCATTGCAAAGCCTGCTGCAATACCACCCAGTAATTGTGATACAACATAGCCGCACAAATCAATAAGCGACATTTTTCCACTGATAAATACGCCTAAAGACACCGCTGGATTAATATGACACCCCGATATATTTCCTATCGAATACGCCATAGCAGTGACAGTTAGTCCAAATATCAAAGCAATTCCAACAACGCCCAAAAATCCTTGATATCCTCCCGTAAATGAGGCAACGCCACAGGCTATAAATGTCAATAAAAACGTCCCAATAAACTCCGCAATATATTTTCTCATACTTTTTCCTCCATTAAACTATTTATCTTTTAAGCTAAATCTGATAAGATAATATATGTGTGTGTTTAATAATTTATGTTAAGTTATAAATCTTATAACACAGCATACCACAATATATTTATTTTAACAATATCTTATACGGAGGATTATTTATGAACAGTAAAAAACAAAGAAAGATTGCCATTATTACAATGATAACAATGGCTGCTGTTATTATTTTAGGATTGACTATTGGATTAGTCGCGTTTTTTAAATTAGATATGGGAAAATTTATCACAAATCGTGGCTCACGTGTCTATTCGCCAGCAGAAATTGAAAAAATAGAGTCCTTAGCCACAGAAAATGGAAAGCAAATTCATATTGACGATATCAAAAAACAACTTGATTCTGGAATTGGCATCAATACTTTAGTCCGCAATATGTTTGCCGACCAGTTTGTATATACAGTAGGCGGACGTTATTACTTTACCCCTATCAATTATGAATTAAAACAAAATAAACTTGTCAACGCGAACTTTGTCGCACAAGATAACGGAGAGATTGTCTATAAAGACAATGGAACGATTACTTCTCATAAAGGAATCGATGCTTCAAAATATCAAGGAACTATTGATTTTTCAAAAGTAAAAAACAGCGGTGTTGAATATGCTATGTTACGTGTTGGATATCGTGGTTATACAGGTGGTACGCTCAATAAAGACACTTCTTTTGATACCTATGCAAAAGACGCTATACGAAACGGCATTGATGTTGGCGTATATTTTTTCTCACAGGCAATTACCACTGCTGAAGCTGAAGAAGAAGCAGAATATGTCTTAAATCAAATTTCTCCTTATAATATCACATATCCTATTGTTATTGATATCGAAGAAATTACCGAAGACACGGCAAGACAAGAATCTCTTTCAAATGAACAGCTCACCGATATTGTAATTGCATTTTGTGAAAAAATCAAATCGGCTGGATATACGCCTATGATTTATGCAAATATGCGCTATTTTGCAGGAAAACTTCAAATGGAACGACTGGACAACTATGAAAAATGGTACGCTTTTTATGCAGATGTTCCTTATATGCCTTATGAATTTTCAATGTGGCAATATTCAGATTCTGGTTCTATTGATGGTATCAATGGAAAAGTTGATTTAGATATATCCTTTAAAACTTGGTCATAAAATGGAGCAAAACAATGATATTATACCGACCTGTTGGAACAAAAGAGCTTGAATTAATAGCGGCAAGCGATTATACCAAATATCCGCCAAGATTGCCAGAGCAGCCTATTTTTTATCCTGTATTAAATGAACAGTATGCAAAAGAGATAGCTTCACAGTGGAATGTAAAATATAATAGCGACCACAAAGGCTATGTAACCAAATTTGAAATTGACGACAACTATTTTCAACAATTTGAAGTTCACATTGTCGGTGCAACGTATCACCAAGAATTATGGGTTTTGGCTGAAGAGCTTGAAATCTTTAATCAGCATATTATAGGAAAAATACAGGTTGTATCTTCATTTTGTGAAAAAAAAGAAGAATTTATCCAATAATAAAGATTTAAATACCAATAAAAAAATGTCACATTAAAGATAATGGATACAAGAGATGCAACATATAATATCAAGCAATATCTTGTATATCCAACTTTTAATGCGACATTTTTATATTTTGTTTGAATCTCTTTTTTAAGAAATAGCTTTTATAAGCATTTCTTGTTTATCAACATGCCATTTTAGCATAATTGCCAAAAGAGCAGACAATATTCTTGCAAAAACGGTACTCCACCAAATCATTATTTGCCCACCAAACAATGGCGGTAAAATAAGCATAAGAATTAACATAAATAAAGGTTCTACAAACGTTAAAACATACGAAAATGTACTTTTTTCTGTTGCATAAAAACTTGCAGTTGTAATGCGGTTAATAGCAACAAACGGCACTGAAACCAAAAAGATAGGTATTATCTTTGCAATTTCTATATTTACTTCACTTGATGCACCAAACAATATGCCAAGATGCTCTCTTGTTAAATACATAACAATGCAGCCAACTAAGGATAAAATCATTGAAAACCCATAGGCTAATTTTCTTACATTTTTTAACCGTTCAAAATCTTTCTCACCATAATATCGGCTTATTAATGGTTGACTTCCATCTCCAACACCCTGCAAAATCAAATAAATTATACATATCATATATGCAATACACGCATATGTAGCTATTGCTTGTTCTCCACCATAGGATATTGAAAAACGATTGATAATGATTAGGGATATATTGGGAGTCATGGCAAGTCCAAAAGGTGCAATTCCAATTTTAATAATAGAAACAGACACTGCTCCCATTTTTGAAAAAGGAATTTTTAATGTAAATTGTTTTTTGTGCAATAGATAAATCAATGCAACCAACATGGTAACTCCTTGACCGATAATAGTAGCCCATGCAGCTCCTGCAACACCTTGTTCAAATATCCATACAAACAAGTAATCAAGAATAATATTTGTGACAAACCCAACAATCATTGAAATCATTGCATAAAATGAACTGCCATGATTACGAATAAATGGTATAAGCCCTGTACCAATAACCTGAAGCCCCGCTCCCAAAGCAATAATGGCAATATACTCTTCTCCCAAAGCAAGCAGTTGTCCATTAGCGCCTAACATTCTTAAAAGAACATTATTGAAACAAAATATTGAAAATGTCAAAAGAATACTTGAAATAATCAATACCCACAATGCACCCGCTGTAAATTCTCTCGCTCTAGCTTCTTTCTTTTCAGCTTTATTAATGGAATAATAAATAGCGCCGCCCATGCCAATTCCTGTGCCTAGCGCTTGAATAACCGCAACAATAGGATAAGCTATATTAACGGCTGAAAGTCCCAAATCACCTATACTATTTCCCACAAAAAATCCATCTACAATGGCATAAACGCCTGATAATGCAAAGGAAAATACAGAGGGGATAACATATTGAAAAAACATTTTTATATCACGCATTTATTTCACTACTCCTTTCTTACCACCGCTTTGCTAAAAAGTTCTACAAATAACGCCATATTATCATTTAATTGCTTCATATGGTCTATTCCCATTTCCTCGATTACAAACAATTCAACTTCTCGCAGCTTAGTAATTATTGTATCCGCATATTCTTTTCCTGTTATCGTAAACTGAACCGTTTTATTTCGCTTATCCTCCTGCATAGGGAGCATTTCAACCAAGCCTTTTTTTTCAAAATCTTTCAAAATCATATTAATGGTTTGCTTAGGTATCAACCATCTTTGACTAATTTTTTTCTGTGTGCAATTTTCTTTGCTTCCATGAATAGCTAATAAAACTAATAAACCATTGATAGACAAATCATGTGCTTTTGCCCATTCCTCATACACATAATTACATTCTTGCCATACGGTATAATATTTGTTTAATTGTTCCATAAAGTCTGTATTATTTATCATAGTTTCCCTCCTTAAATTTAGTCCATTTCCGTACCATTTATATTATAGTCCAAAACCGTACTAATTGTCAAGAAAAAAAACTGTTACAAAATAGAAATCTTATACCTGATATATAGCTATCAATCAAAGCTATATCTGGTATTAAGAAGTCTTTTTGTAACAGCTTCTTTCTGTCTTATTTATTAATTATTAATCCCACGTACCTTTTCAACAAATTTACATATCATTTCCCTAGTAAGGCTAATCTCATCTTTTTCTAAATCCAATTCTGAAGCCGAAAACCATTTACCAACAGACAATTCATCTTGCTGAAGTGTAATATTGTCGCTCCCATCCAATTCACAATAAAATCCATACAATAATGAACCAGACAATCCCCAAGGCTGACTTTTATAATACCTTATATTCTTAACATCAATTCCAACCTCTTCCTTTACTTCACGAATCACCGTTTCTTCCACTGTTTCGCCAATCTCTGTAAAACCAGCTATAAGAGCATAATTTTTATAAGTTCTGCCCACATATTTTGTAAGAAGAATTTTATCACCGTTTGTAACTGCCACAATCACTGCCGGGCAAATTTTAGGATAAATGATATTGCCGCAGGAAGGACATTTTAACATTCTTTCTTTGTCATCATGTATCGTTTCTTTTCCACATCGCCCGCAAAATCGATTATCCCGATACCAACAATGAAGATGAAACGCTGTGATGGCAGCAAAACCAACTGCTTTTGGCAATGAATTTCTAAATATATTTACCCCTATAAAGGAATAACCTTCTAAAATATCATCATATTCATTATGAACATTTGAATCTGCCAATTCTCCTTGAAATGTACCTTTTTCTACCATATTTTTAGCCATAGCCAAAAAATATTTATCCTCATCAACTGAAAATAAATAGATAAAATCATACAGCTTATCAACACTGCATTTTTGTGTACTTTCTACTTTTCCTACAAACTCCACATAACTTGGATAAGTAATCACATTGCCTGTTTGTCTGCCAAGTATACTGCTGCCTTCAAACAAAAAAATCGTATCCATAATTCTTGGTTTGTTTGGTTTATATTGATTATACAAATGCTTTGGTTCTATATCTTGAATCATTTGTAATTCCCCATTTCTAATTAGAAGTAGACCAATTCGTCTTTTGGCGCTTCTGCCTCAACAACCTTGCTAACATATAACACAGGTCCTTTTTTCTTGTAAGCCATTTGAAACTCAAATTGAACGGTTGCTGTAACCGTAACCCACTGCTTGTTTTCAAGCGATGCAATATTGTCATAAAAACTGATATATCCTACAAATTGTGTATCATCTGCACAGCAAGTCATAACCTTGCGTCCTGGCACAAAATTTTTATCCTTGAAATATTTATTTTTAAGAACTTGTCCTTTAAATTGAACCGTTTTATTTTTATATACGTCTGGTCGTTCTGACACATCCATATACCAAATGCCATAATCACAATCATCAATTTCTATCACATTGGCATGGATATCATACGGAAGCTGCTCAGCAATGGACATCATCTCGCCTTTTTCATCTTCAAAAACAATCTGAACAGCAGGATTTAACACTTTTATACTTCTTCTATAATTGCCAAGCTGCATACTGCTTTTACATCTGTTAAATACAACTAAATCCACATTTTTAACGCTCTCTGCAAGAATGGACTTCATATTTGCCCATTGTAAATTAAATGACATTGCATCAAACAACGTTATAGACTGATATATCAGCCAGCCAAACGGTTTGGACATATCTGCTATAAGCTGAGGCTCCCACATACCATTATATTCAATAATAACAAGCCATGGGGCATATTTTTCATTCAATTCTTTCAGCTTTTCGGTTGTAAATTCTTCTTTTTGGAGTACTTCCATATCGACGCCATTGTCCTTTAACATTTGAGCGTCGTATTCTTCCTCGCCTTCCTCACACACAATCAGCAATTTACTTTGAGCCTCTGCAAACTGCCCCATCTCAATCGTTTCTGTTATAAATCGTGTCTTGCCACTGTCAAGCTGTCCATTAATTAAAAATATTGGAATTTGATACTGTTCCTGTGCCATATCATCCCTCCATTAACAACTAAATAATTCTTTTAACTTGTCCTCTTGCAACTTTTCACCAATGACACAGATTCTCCCTGTAAAATCTGGTTTTCCTTCGCGGATTTCATATTCTTGCGGAACTAAATCAAAATACAGCCATGTTCCATCACTGGCTGGAACCATTCCTTTAGAACGAAGAATATTTCCATATTCATCGGTATTGGCAAGTTTATTTAATATTTCCTCCAACGCTGTCTTTTCATACTTGTTAGGCGTCTCAACACCCCAGCTTGTAAACACTTCATCTGCATGGTGGTGATGGTGTTCATGCTCGTGATGCTCACAACCACACTCTCCATCATTCTCATGGTGGTGGTGATGTTCATGCTCATGATGTTCACAGCCACACTCTTCGTCATGCTCATGGTGATGATGTTCATGCTCATGATGTTCACAGCCGCACTCTTCGTCATGCTCATGGTGATGATGTTCATGCTCGTGATGTTCACAGCCGCACTCTCCGTCATGCTCATGATGGTGATGTTCATGTTTGGCATGTTCTTTTTCAGCTTGCTCTGCTAACATCTCTAATTCAAGGTTGGTTACATTTTCCATAGCAGCCAAAATCTGTGCGCCCTCCAAATCGTCCCAAGCTGTTGTGATAATATGGGCATTTTGATTTAAACTGCGAATCATCTCAATAGCTTTATTTAATTTTTCTTCATTAATATTTTGTGTTCTACTTAAAATAATAGTGCCTGCATGTTCAATTTGATTGTTGAAAAATTCACCAAAGTTTTTCATATATACTTTAACTTTTGACGCATCGGCAACTGTTGAAGCACTGTTCAACTTAATTTCATTTTCAATATGAAGGTCTTTTACAGCTTTGATAACATCAGACAGTTTGCCAACGCCAGAAGGTTCAATAATAATTCGGTCTGGGTGGTATTTATCAACCACTTCTTTTAAGGATGTGCCAAAATCACCCACAAGAGAACAGCATATACAACCAGAGTTCATCTCTCTTATCTCAACGCCAGAATCTTTTAAAAATCCGCCGTCAATGCCAATCTCACCAAATTCATTTTCAATCAGCACAACTTGTTCATCTTTTAACACTTCTTTTAAAAGCTTACTGATAAGTGTTGTCTTACCAGCTCCCAAAAATCCTGATATAATATCTACTTTTGTCATTTTACCTCAATCCTTTCCCTATTTTATAATAATATTTATTTTTATAAATATATTTATACAATTGCAAAATATTTTAACCTCATCAAGGAAGTCCCTCACTTCAATGCTGTAAAAGTATTAGATTTTAACTTTTATATATCATAAACGATATGTGGGAACATTTTACATATAGTTAATTATTTTATTTCGCATAATATATACGTCAAGCGGATATTTACAATTACCTAACAATACTTTCTAATACTTCAAAATAATTTTCAAACGTCTTTTTGCAGCATTGATAATCATCTATTACAATACCACTTGTACGCAACCCTGCCAGCGCAAAAGCCATCGCCATTCTATGGTCTTCGTATGTCTTTACAATTCCTGACTGCATTTTTGTCGGAATAATTCTTATTGCATCTTGCTGCTCTTCTACTATGATGCCAAGTTTTCTAAGCTCTGTGACAATTCCTGCAATTCTATCCGATTCCTGCAATCGGATATGTCCAATATTATAAATATAAGTTGGAGTCTGCGCAAATGCTGCAACAACTGCCATAGTCATTGATTGGTCTGAAAAATCATTCATATCAACATCAATTCCATCATATTTACCATCTTTTGTGCCAATAACTAATATCCCCTCTTTTGTATCATAGACCGTACAGCCCAATTTTTCTAAAAGAGCAATAAATTTTATATCACCCTGCATAGAATCTGCATGTACATGCTTTACAAGTGTTTTTCCTCCTGTGATTGCAGCGGCGGCATAAAAATAACATGCAGCAGACACATCAGGTTCAATCTGATACTGTTCTCTCCTATACTTTTCATCAGCCTTAATTTGATAAAGACTATCCTTATGATATACATTACAGCCAAACTCTGCCATCATCTTAGCTGTAATTCTTATATATGAACCGTCTTTTTTATCACTTGTAATATGGATACTTAGCCCATCCTTTAAAACTGGCGCAACCATCATAAGCGCACTTAAAAACTGTGTGCTTTTACTAATGTCAATATCCACTGTATTAGAAGGCTTTTGTCCTTCAAAATAAGCCCCCTTTACAAGAACCGGTAAAAATCCCTCCTTTTCTAAAAAGGTAAATGTTGCCCCCATGCTTGTCAATGCCTCAAAAAGCGGCTTCATTGGACGCTTTTTCATCTGCTCTGACGCATCAATTTTATATTCTCCATCCGATAATGCAAGCATTGCTGTAAGAAACCTTGCCGCCGTTCCAGCACTGCCTACATTAATAACAGCATTTTTACAAGGAATATTTCCGCCCGTTCCAAAAACAGTTACTTTACAATGATGTTCATCAATTCTTAACCTATATCCCAACTGTTCAAGGCATGACAAAAAATGTCTTGAATCATCACTAAATAAAACACCATTTAACTGACACACACCATCAGCAAGTGCCGCCATCAACAAAGCTCTGTTTGTTATGCTTTTTGAACCTGGAACTTCCACTACACAATCAATAGGACACGTTACTGGCTTTACTGTATATTGTGACATAGTCGCCTCTCTATTTATTTGCTTTTTTATTAATATTTTTTAAACTGTATCTATTCACTTTGCTGTCCATATTTATACATTTCTGCTTGCTCCATTGCTCATCTTTTGCGCTATAAGTTGTTTTTCCTACTCATTTACCCTATCGTCCATATTTTCATATGGTCTATGTCTGCCAACATATTTATATGCTGGACGTATAATTTTTCCTGCATTGACAAGTTCTTCAAGTCTATGTGAACACCAGCCAGATATTCTTGATATCGCAAAGATAGGTGTAAATAATTCATCTGGTATACCAAGCATAGAATAGACAAATCCACTGTAAAAATCGACATTGGCACATACTGGCTTAAACATTTGATGTTTATTCATAATCAATTCTCCAGCTTTCTTTTCGACCAATTCATATAAAGCAAATTCTTTTTGCATTCCTTTTTCTTCCGACAAATTTTTTGCATACCTTTTTAGTATAACCGCTCTCGGGTCGGATAATGTATAAACGGCATGTCCCATTCCATAAATTAAGCCAGCTTTATCAAATGCTTCCTTGTCTAGAATCTTATTTAAATAATTGCAAACTTCTTCCTCATCATCCCAGTTTTGACAATTCTCCATAATATTCGCAAACATTTTTTGAACTTTGATATTGGCGCCACCATGTTTTGGACCTTTCAATGATGCGATGGAAGCAGCAATTGCTGAATATGTATCTGTTCCTGAAGAAGTGACAACATGTGTTGTAAAAGTTGAATTATTACCGCCGCCATGCTCTGCATGTAATACTAGACAAGTATCAAGAACCTTTGCTTCCAACTCTGTAAAGTTTCCATCTTCCCTAAGCATATAAAGAATATTTTGTGCTATGGAATAATCTTTTTTTGGATTTTTAATAAGAAGCGTACCATCTAACTTTGAATGTCTATATGCTTGATACGCATATACCGCTATAAGCGGTATCTTTGCTATAAGCTGCAAAGACTGGCGCAATACATTTGGAATTGATATATCATCAGGCTTTTCATCATAAGAATAAAGGCTTAATATACTTTTCATCAAGGAGTTCATCAAATTGGCGCTTGTTGCCTTCATAATAACATCTCTTATAAATGCCCCTGATAACTCTTGAAGGTCTGCCAAGATATGAATAAAACTTTCATTTTGTTCTTTTGTTGGCAGCTTGCCAAACAATAATAAATACGTCGTTTCCTCAAAGCCATATCGTCCATTTCCAAAGCCTTCTATCAGCTCTTCTACATTATATCCCTGAAAATAAAGACATCCATCTACTGGAATTTTTCTGCCATTTTCACTTTTAATTCCAACAACATCTGAAATTTCAGTAAGCCCCGTAAGCACTCCATTACCATTGCTGTCACGAAGTCCTCGTTTTACATCATATTCTACATAAAGTTCTTGATTGATGGAGCCAGAACGCTTACACTGCGCTACCAATTCATCAAATGAGCTCTTCTCAACTGTTGTAAGTTCCATCATCTGTTGATTATTCATACTTTTTCCCTCCTACTTGGCTTTCCAAAATTTCACAAGCTGCACGTATCAGTTGAATACATGGTCGTTTCTTATAATACTCCTGTGTTCGTTCGGATGGTATTGGACTTGTCATATTTTCCGAAATGCTGCCTAGTGCCGCCTGTTTTTCCTTATCATTTGACTCTTTTGTTTTCTTATCAAGACCTAACAGTTCTCGGCATACAATACTGCCTCCTGAAATTTTTTTAAACTCCTGTGCCAAATGCTGAACCATCTCATAATTTTTTTCTTTTCCTTTTGGATTATAATCCGTTGTACAGCCAGACTCAAATCCTGCAACTAGTGCCATAGCGGACATACAGCCACAGACTTCTCTCATTCTTCCCATTCCTCCGCCAAACGATGCCGACATTTTAAGCGCTGTTTTTTCATCAATGCCATATCGATGTGCAAATGGCACAAATACTGATTGACTACAATTATATCCTTTTCTAAAATAATCTTCTGCCATATCAGCAATTTCACTTATTTTTTCGCTATCAGACACTTCAACACCTCCAAACACCAATTTCTAGTAATTATGCAATATTTACACGATTTTGTCAAACGGCCTTTATTATAGAAAATATCTCATCATCTATATTTCCATGCTTTAATCCTTTGCTGTTTAATGACTCTATCATATCATTTTTTTACTGTAAATTCAAACAACACAATCAGACCCTTTTACAAAATTTATAAATTACTTATTATGTTATTTTATATACTGTAATTGTAATTTATAATTAATTTATGCCACCTTTATACTGTCTACTATTGATATTAAATAAAAAATAATATATAATAAAAATATACAATTAACAAACAAAACTATTTTTATTATAAGAAAATATTATTTTTAGTTGATAAAATATTCACAATCCGCTACGCTGCTTGCTTAAACCACCTAGCTACTATCGTAGCTTTTTAGTGAGAGTTTATACTCCCACTAAGACAAAGAAGTTCCCCACTTATGCCTTTGCAGCATTGAAGTGAGAAACTTCCTTGATGAGATTAAAATACACATCAATACAGAAAGAGGAATCCATATGTCCAAATTTTTAATGAAACCAAAAATTGATTTTGCATTTAAAGAAATCATGACTGATGAAAAAGCTCGTGTTGGCTTTCTATCAGCTGTATTAAAACTAAATCCAAAAGATATTAAGAAAACTACAATTTTAAATACAAATCTGCGCAAAATACATAAGAAAGATAAACAGGGAATACTAGATGTCCGAATTTTAATGAATGATGACACAGAAATTGACATTGAAATTCAGCTTGTTGAATTAAAGGTATGGGCTGACCGCTCCCTTTTTTATATATCTAAAATGTATGTTGACCAAATTCAAGCAGGGCAAGATTATGCTAAATTTAAAAAATGTGTTAGCATTAGTATTTTAAATTTTAATCTATTTCCTGATAATTTAAAAAATAAGCAGAATATTTCGGACAAAGATAAAATTCTTGATGACGAATTTTATTCTTGCTTCCATATTAGAGAAGATAACCATCATTTTCTATATACTGATAAAATGGAATTTCATGTAATAGAACTTCCCAAACTTCCAAAAGAATTAAAAGAAAACAGCACAGATATTTTATTATGGGCTAAATTTATCAACGCCGAACGAGAGGAGGAATTTCAAATGTTAGCTTCTAAAAACACTTATATTGACAGCGCTTATGAACGCTTACAAATTATCAGTCAAGACAAACAAAAACAAATGGAATATGAGGCACGTCAAAAAGCTATTCTTGACCATAATCAGATGGTTCTTGAAGCAACTGAAAAAGGTATGAAACAAGGCATTGAGCAAGGTATGAAACAAGGCATAAAACAAGGCATAAAACAAGGCATTGAACAAGGCATGAAACAAGGCGTTGAGCAAGGGTTTGAACAGGGCATTGAACATGTGGCTAAAAATCTTATTAATGAAGGTTATCCAATTGATGCCATTGCTCAATTAACAGGTATTTCTATTGATATAATTGAAAAAATGCAAAAAAACTCTTAAATTTATTTTAACATTTGCTATTAAAAATAAAAAATTTATTCATATAAATAACATTTTCAAAAAGCTGCAAATTTAAGCGAATATTCTCAATCCGCTTCGCTGCTTGCCTCAATCTCCTAGCTGCTATCACAACACAAGTCTCTCCCGCTTATATCTTTATAATATTAAAGCGGAGGGAGACTTACTTGATAAGATTAAATATCTATAAAAATAGAACTTCTTAATCTTGTTAAATTTTTTATATTTCATTTTTTTGTACCCTTTTCCCATAAAATAGCTTTATATAACTGCTTTAAATCTTTATCATCACAACTTGTAAAACCTTTCTTTGACAACGCTTCCCACTCATATTCTCCACTAAAAAGATAGATATTATCTTTATCCTCACTTAAAAATTTTATATCCTGCCAATGAATCATTGCTGCTTTGTCATCTGCCGCTTTTTTCACCTCAATATTTTCAGAATCAATTTCATAATAAAAAGTTTGCCCAATTTTAGATGAATATTTTTCTCGAAAAACAATCTGTTTATTTTTATCAAGATAATACATTCCAATAAAAAGACATCCAACACATATTACTCCAAATAAAACAACAGCAATCCTATTAATGGATTCATTTGCCGCAAAATTACGTGCCATAATACTCACCATTACCATTCCTGATGTCAGTCCTGCAAAATTAAACAATAACTTTTTTCTTTTATATATTTCATTGTTATAATTACTGGCTATTGCCGCTTTTTCTAATGTTTTATCTGTATAAGTGGTTGTATTTTTAATAACCATTATTGACGTTCCTTTCCGAAAAATTTATACTTAACACAAAAAGGCTAAAATTTTTATTCTTATATATGTTAAGCGGATATTCGCAATCCGCTACGCTACTTGCTCAAACCCACTAGCTACTATCGTAGCTTTTTAGTGGGAGCTTATACTCCCATTGAAACAAGGAAGTCCCCACTCCCACTTATGCCTTTGCAGCATTGAAGTGGGGACTTCCTTGATGAGGTTAAAAAAATCAAAAAATGGAGGATTCTTATGGCAACAGCATGTATCACAGGCGCCAGTTCTGGCATTGGTCGAGCATTTGCAATTCATTTAAGCAAAATGGGATATCATCTTATATTGATATCAAGAAATACTTATAAATTAAAAAAACTAGCAAAAAAATTAAATACCACATGTAAAATCATTTATTGTGATTTATCCAATGAAAATTCATGTCGTAGCCTTGCTAATCAATTAAAAAAATACAATATTGATATCTTAATTAACAATGCTGGATTTGGAGATTTGGGGGAATTAAGCAAGACAAGCCTTTTAAAAGACCTTGATATGATTCATGTCAATATAAAAGCAACCCATATTCTTACAAAAGAGCTGCTTCCTCAATTTATCAAACGTGACAGCGGCTACATTATGAATGTTTCTTCCAGTGCAGGATTATTGCCTGGCGGACCGCATATGGCAACATATTATGCTACAAAATCATATGTCACAAGTTTGACTTGTTCTGTCTATCAAGAATTAAAAGAAGCTAAAAGCCATGTGCATATCTGCGCATTATGTCCAGGTCCTGTCCGGACAAATTTTAACAATGTTGCCAATGTTCAATTTTCTATAAATGGAATATCTGCTTCGTATTGTGCAGCGTATGGACTTAAAAAAATGTTTCAAAAAAAACTTCTTATTATACCAACGTTTTATATGAAAGCTGCTGTATGGGTAATGCAAAAAACACCTCGCAAAATAGCACTTGCAATTACCTCACATCAACAGCACAAAAAATATCATAAATCAACAACTTTATAATTTATTACAAGCACTGTGAAATTACCCTTTTCGCAGTGCTTGTGCAATATCGCTTATCTTTCTAAGCCGATGATTTACGCCTGATTTCCCAACAGGTGGAGAAAGCTTTGCTCCAATATCTTTAAGATTCATATCTGGATTTTCAAGACGAATCACTGCCACATTATACAAAGGCTCTTTCAAAGAACTAAGTCCCACCGTATCTCTTATATATTCTATATCTTTAATCTGTTTTACTGCTGCTTCAACAGTCTTATTAATATTGGCAGTCTCACAGTTTACCTTTCGATTTACATCATTGCGCATACCTTTTAAAATCATTACATTATACAACTCCATCTGTGAGACAAACGCTCCCATAACATTAAGACAGTCTGTAATATGATTGCCTTCTTTGATATACGTAATAAAATTATTTTTTCTAGCAATGACTTTGGCGTCCAATTCAAAAAATGCAAGCATTTCTTTAAGCTGCATTGCATCCGCCTGATTGGTACACACAATTTCATAATGATAGGATTTATTGGGGTCACTTATAGACCCTGCTGCTAAAAAAGCCCCTCTTATAAAGGCTCTCTTACAGCACTCCTTTTGTACAAGCAAGGAATTATTCAGCATTTTTCTTTCCGAATCATTCCACTTGATTGCCATTAATATTTTTTCAGTAATACTTTTACTTTGTATTTTTATAGTGATAATATTATTTTTTTTGCCTTCATGCTGTAATGTAATATCCTTGTCTGCTACATTAAATGTACATTTTATTAACTGTACAAAAACATCTGCCACAATATCATTTTCTGTTGTCGCACAAAGCCCCTCCCACTGATTGCAGGCATTTGCGCAAAATGCCATAATAGCGGCAAGTTCTGCTATCTGACAATGTTTGGCAGTATCAATTTTATGTTTCAATTCTTCTTTAACTTGTGATGAAAAAGACATTTCAACCCTTTCGTTTGGAATCCTTATCAATATCCCGATGTTCCACTTTACAGCCGTATTT
Source organism: uncultured Eubacterium sp. (assembly GCA_947088865.1). Taxonomy (GTDB): domain Bacteria; phylum Bacillota; class Clostridia; order Lachnospirales; family Lachnospiraceae; genus Lachnospira. The sequence goes on from CAMUHY010000013.1 coordinate 55,743, forward strand.
GCTTGTCTTCAATGTTGCTGCAACCGCATTTGCAAGCGTAACAGAACGATGTTTTCCGCCTGTACATCCAATGGCAATAACAAGGCTGTTTTTGCCTTCTGCCACATAATTTGGAAGTAAAAACGCAATTAAATCCGTTACTTTGGACAAAAAAACATGTGCCGCCTCAAATCCCATAACATAATCTTGTATTGCCTTATCATTTCCTGTCTGATATTTTAACTCTTCTATATAATAGGGATTAGGCAAAAAACGCACATCAAACACTAAATCAGCATCCGATGGTATCCCATACTTAAAGCCAAACGATAATACAGTAACAAACAAGTTATTATAAGACTCTTCACCAACAAATAACTTTTCTAATTGCTGTTTTAATTCTCTAGTAAGCATTTGACTGGTATCCATGATATAATTGGCACGATTTCTTAAAAACTGCATCTGTTTTCGCTCAACAGCAATAGCATGGTCAACGCGGTCATCTTTTGCTAATGGATGTGTTCTTCTTGTCTCTTTATATCGTTTTACTAAAACATCATCACTGGCATCTAAAAATAAAATTTTACATTCATAATTTCCAGACCTCATCTCATCTAAAATGGGTTCCATATCATTTATAGAAGCCGCATTTCTAATATCAACACCCAAAGCAATATTAGCATACCCTTTTTGTCCTTCTGCCAACTGGGCAAATCTTGGAATAAGCTCAATAGGCATATTGTCTACACAGTAATATCCACAGTCTTCCAATACATTAAGTGCTGTTGATTTGCCAGCCCCAGACATTCCTGTAACTATTATAATCTTCATGGTTTATCTCCAATATTCTCAAAAAATACACTTATATTTTTTAGTATATATATCTTCAATATTTGTTTTTACTATCTGTTTTCCAAATACATATTTAGCCTTCGCGCTACGACTGATTTTAAGAGCAGCTAATAACTCCATTTTCAGCTATCAATAAATCCTAATTTTTTCACTTCTAATTCAAGCCTTACTCCTGTTTGTTCCTGCACAATGCGCACTACTTCATCCGTTAGCTTGATAAAGTCCTGTGCTGTCGCCATCCCTGTATTGACAACAAAACCTGCATGTTTTTCAGAAACTTGAACGCCTCCGACTGTAAATCCCTTAAGACCAGCATCGGCTATTAGTTTGCCGGCATAAAACCCCTGTGGTCTTTTAAATGTGCTGCCTGCGCTTGGATACTCTAATGGCTGTTTTTCTTTTCTAAGAGCGGCTAACGATTCCATCTTTTCCTTAATTGCTTTTGGGTCATCTTGTTTAAGTTCAATAACCACCTCAAGCACAATATAATTTTTTTCTTGAATAATACTTTTTCGATAACCTAATTCCAACGCTTCTTTTGATAATTCCATTAATGTTCCATCTCTGTCACAAACCGTCGCTGACACAATAACATCTTTTAACTCGCTGCCGTATGCCCCTGCATTCATACAGACACCACCGCCCAAACTTCCTGGAATACCACTGGCAAACTCGAATCCTGTACAGCCTTCTTTTGCAGCCATAGCTGCTAACCTTACCATACTAATACCTGAAAGCGCTTTAAATCGTACTGTTTTTTTGTTATTACACCAACAACTGCTATAATCTGAATAATGATTGTATAATTGTATGATAACGCCCTGAAAACCATTATCACTGACAAGAAGATTACTGCCATTACCAATTACATAATAATTCATATTAAATCTTTTCAACGCTTGTATTAATGGTGGAATTTGCCGCAAATTTGTCGGAGTGACAAAACAATCTGCTGGTCCGCCTATTTTTAAAGTCGTATGATTTTTCATGGGTTCTGACAATTTTACATGTTCTTTTCCAACAACTTTTTGTATGTATTGTACTATATGCTCATCAATCATTCTCGCTCTCTCCATGAACAGACTGCAAATCCCCCAATACCAATTTTGCTGCGCCATATATACCAGCATCGTTTTCTAACAACGCCTTTACTATATTAGTATCTTTGCTGGCATGAAATGCAAACATTTGATAATATTTTCTGATTTTTTCTAAAAAATATTCGCCTGCTGCCGATACACCGCCTCCTATAATAAAACATTCAGGGTCGACAACACCCGCTATACAAGCCATTCCCTTTGCAAGATATCTCGATACATTCTCTATTACAGCATCCATTGCTTTATCACCAGCTATCGCCTTATCAAACGCCTCTTTTGCATTGTTTGTCCCTGCAAGCCTTGCAATTCCTGATGCGGAAGCCACTTGCTCAAGACACCCTGTATTTCCGCAAGAACACGCATAGTCAAGACCTTCCACAACTGGAAGATGTCCTATCTCAGCAGCAGCGCCATGAAATCCATTAACAATATGTCCATCAAGAATAAGTCCGCCTCCGACACCTGTTCCAATCGTAAGCATCATAATGCTATGATATCCTTTTCCGCTCCCTTTGAAAAATTCTCCAAGCGCGGCAACATTCGCATCGTTTGCGATATGAATACAATCTTTAGAAACATGTATCATTGCAGACAGTTCATCTGCAACATGAACTACTCCCCAGCCCAAATTGACACACTTATTAACAGCGCCATCATTTCGTATTGCACCTGGAATACCAATACCAATACCTAAAATATCAGAAATTTGAATCGCATTTTTTTCAATGGTTCGATTAATATATTGAGCGATATCCGCTAAAATATATCGACCATTTTCCTGTGTTCTAGTAGGAATTTCCTCCTTGATGACAAGCTCTGCCTCTCCGTCAAAAACACCACATTTAATGGTGTTGCCTCCTATGTCAATACCAAATATTGTCTTACTCATCGTCATCACCGCCACGCATAAGATTTTCTTGCACTCTTCTGTACAACTCTTTTGCCGCATTGTATCCCATTTTCTTTTGTCTATGATTAACCGCAGCCGCTTCTACAATAACAGCTAGATTACGTCCTGGTCTTATTGGAAGTGAATGACATACCACCTTATTTCCAAGATACTCTGTATACTCTTCTTCCAAACCAAGTCGGTCGTACTCTTTATCTTTATTCCAATCCTCTAACTTGATTACCATATCAATCTGTTGTTCTTCTTTGACACTCTCAACACCAAACAATGTCTTGACATCAATAATGCCGATACCTCTTAATTCAATAAAATATTTGGTGACGCCTGGCGCTGAACCGATTAACGTCTCATCACTTATCTTTCGGATTTCGACAGCATCGTCTGTTACAAGGCGATGTCCACGCTTTAACAACTCAAGCGCTGCTTCACTCTTACCAATGCCACTCTCTCCTATAATAAGCACGCCTGTACCATATACATCAACAAGAACGCCATGAATAACAATACATGGAGCCAACTCGACATTAAGCCATCTTGTCACTTCAGCAACAAACGCTGACGTCGCCGCTTTTGATTTTAAGATTGGTATTTTGTATTTATTTGCTAACTCGATTATCTTTTCTTCTGGCTCTAAATCTCTGCAAAATACAAGACATGGTATATTGCTTGATAAAAGCTGCATATAACGCTCAAAGCGTATGTCTTGTGAGAGACTTTTAAGATAAGCAAACTCTACATTTCCAATAATTTGTATTCGGTCGTTGTCAAACTGGTCATAAAATCCTGTAAGCTGTAATGCTGGTCTATTGACTTCAGGTATATTAAGCCAAATTCCTTTGGTGTCAATATCTGGAGTTAAGTTTACCAGTTCCATCTTTTCTATTACTTTTGATAATCTCACTCTTTCTGTTGAATTCATAAAATCCTCATTTCTACGCTGCTTTTTGTGCAAAGAACCTTTTGTTCTTTTTTGTAACTTTGTGTCAAGCAACGCATAAACACAAACTTATTCTAATAACATTTTTTAGTGTATCAATTTATTTTAACACATTTATGAATCAATGAAAATATCTGTATATATTTTGTGCGATATTCTTTGTAATGCCATCTACTTTCATCAGTTCCTCAACCGATGCCTGCCTGATTTTTTCAATATCCAAAAAATGTTTCATTAAAGACTTGCGTCTTGCAGGTCCAATGCCTTCGATACCATCCAATATGGAATGTACTTGCTGTTTACTTCGGAGGCTTCGATGATATTCAATAGCAAATCGATGTGCCTCATCTTGTATTCTAGTAATTAACTTAAATCCTTCGCTGTGCGTATCAATTGCAATTAATTGATTATTATAATACAGTCCTCTGGTATTATGATTATCATCTTTGACCATTCCACAGACTGGTATAGAAAGACCAAGCTCTTTTAATACATCCAATGCAATATTGACCTGCCCTCGACCGCCATCCATCATAATCAGGTCTGGATATATCTCAAATCCTTTTGACCCCTCAATTGCCCGTTTAAAACGTCTAGTAAGCACTTCTTTCATACTCTTGTAATCATCGGGTCCTTTTACGGTTTTGATTTTAAATTTTCTATAATCATTCTTTTGAGGCTTGCCGTCTTGAAACACAACCATAGAACCAACCGATTCTACACCATTTGTGTTGGATATATCATATGCTTCTGCCCTTTTTATTTCAGGCAGTCCTATTAATACTGCAATCTCTGTCATAGCGCCAATCGTTTTTTTCTGTTCATTTTTTATTCGTTCCGTATCTTGCAATAAAACATTTTGAGCATTTTTATATGCAAGTTCAACCAATTTTTCTTTATCGCCTTTTTTCGGTGTAATAATTTTCACTTTTGTTTTTTTAATATCCGTCAGCCATGCAGCAACAACATCTACATCTTCTATTTCTTTTTGTATCATAATAACATTTGGAATATATGGCGTTCCTCCATAATACTGTTTAATAAACTGAGAAAGAATTTCACTTACGCCATCTCCTTGTGCCACGGACATATGAAAATGGTCTCGCCCCAGCAGTTTTCCTTCTCTTATAAAAAACACCTGAACAACCGCATCACTGCCATCGCTGGCACAAGCAATCACATCTCTGTCTGCATTATCATCTGTTGTTATTTTTTGTTTTTGAGCGACCTGTTTTACACTGCCTATCAGGTCTCTATATTTCGCCGCCTCCTCATACTGCATATTTTGTGCGCACTCTTTCATGCTATCCATAAGATTTCCCAAAATTTTAGCATAATTGCCATTTAAAAATTCAATCACTTCATCAATAGCTTTTTTATACGTTTCTTCATCAATATACCCTTGACATGGTGCGCTGCATTGTCCAATATGATAATTTAAACAAGGTCTTTCTTTACCTGTGTCCTTAGGAAGACGCCTATTGCATGTGCGAATTTTATACAGCTTACATAATAATTCAATCGTATCATTCACTGCTTTTGAGGAGGTATACGGTCCAAAGTAACGCCCTGTTCCATGTTTGATGTCCCTTGAGACAAACACTCTTGGATATGCTTCATGCGTTGTCACTTTGATAAACGGATATGTCTTATCATCTTTTAACATCGTATTATATTTAGGACTATGCTCTTTTATCAAATTACATTCCAACACAAGTGCTTCAAGCTCAGAATCCGTAATAATATATTCAAAATAACTAATATGGGACACCATCTGTTTAATCTTAGCAGTATGCTTTGTACTTTCCCTAAAATACTGTCGGACACGATTTTTCAAATTGACTGCTTTTCCTACATATATAATTGTATCTATATTGTCGTGCATAATATAAACTCCCGGCAAATCCGGGAGTTTTTTTAATTCTTCATCTAAATCAAACATATCATTTCTCCATTTTTACAGCATTTATACAGTTAAGCGGATATTCGCAATCCGCTATACTGCTTGCTCATAACCTATTAACGCCTCAGCCACATTCTGCATTAGTTAATATAACCAACGAATATACCATGATATATTACGAACAATATATTTTCTTAACTGTTTAGCATTATATGTAAATTCTTTCACTTGTTTGGTATTGACAACATACCTTCCGCCACTTAAATCAACATTGGTCACTATATTACACATTTTAGAAAATTTCATCCGTCTAAAAAATGAATTGGTCTGTTCCATATAGTTGCCAAAACTTTCATATTCCATATATTCTGGTCTTAAAAATCCTGCCTTTACCATAATTTTCTCTAAATAATTATACATTGCTACAACATTACATGAACTAAATATTTTATTAACCTTTCTTTTTCTCATAAGAATATAAAAAGCAATCCCCAAAGCCAAAACACAAATAGCGATAACAATTGTAAAAATAACGTTTCCTATAAAGCCATTGTTTTGAGTTACATCCTCTCCATTAACATTTAAAACAGGGTTTGCAAATTCTTCCTCATCGGTTTCATCAATCAAATCATTCTCTTGATTTTCTTCTTCATCATCTTCCATCAAATTCAAATCATCTTCAACCTGTCCTGTGTTTGGAAAATTCGTTGTGGTTACTGGGGCAATTCCTGTTCCCGCTGGAGTTGCATCAACATTAATCCAACCGATTCCTTCCAGATATATTTGTGTCCAAGCATGTGCATCGGAATCTTTTACTTCAACAACATAGCGTTCTTTATTTGGCTCATATGTAGACCGTATGACTCTATCAAATGGAACTGCATATCCTTCCACATACCTTGCCGGAATCCCATATGCACGAAACATCAATGTTGCAGCAGTTGCAAAATAAGAACAATACCCCTCTTTGCTCTCACTCAAAAAATACTCAAAAAAATCTTGTCCGTCTGGTATCTTTCCTGGTGAAAGGGTATAAGAATAATTATCTTGTAAAAAATTTTTAATATATTCTACACAATCCATTTTTTGCTTTAATGTATCTACAACTCTAATACCTGCAATACTATGAATTAACGTTTTTTGTTCCGATGATATTTGAAGATAATTATCTATGGCATCAAATTCAGCGTTCCTAGAAGAACGTACAATACTATAATTACTATTTACGTTCTTATATTCTACACCTTCACTGTCAATATATCCTTCCGATATCTTTTGCAGCTTATCATAATAATCACTGCTTAATTTTATACCGCTTGTATCTTTAATATTTCTATTAGAAAAACTACGGTCAAACTTATAAAAATTGTTTTCCATATCCAAACCATTATTTTCAAGATAATTTTTCCAACCAGGCGTTGCCTTAATCCTAGTCAATAAAAGATTTGTATACTCATCACATATTTCATACGATTCTTTCTTCGTCCAATAATTAGAATTTTCTATATAATTTTTACCATAAAATACTGTAATATACTGATGATTTCCTATATTGGGTGTACGCATTGTAAATATGTCCTGATTTTTATAAACAATTTCATCTACCTTTCCAAGTTCTCCGCCTTTTAAACTTTGAGAATGTGAAAAATTATTTCCATATATAACACTATTATCACCAAAAAGACTGCTTCCTCCACTGCCTGTATTGCCAACCATATTATCAACATAATAAGTAAGTTCAGCTAAATATTCATTAGAATTGATAAAAGATAATATATTTGCATTCATCTGAACAAATAATTGCGGACGCTTATATTCTTTTGTGTTTGTTATCAATAACATAATAATGGATATCGCTGCACTCATTGCTATAATAAATTTCACATTATCCGCCATTTTTTCATCCATAGATGAAACGCACAAGACATGAGTGACGCAAAAAATCCATATCACACAAGATGGTATTTTTAAACATATCGTATAGACACATAAAAGGGGAAGCACCATAATTAATGACAGTGCAACACTGCGAACATAATAAATATTAGCACATACTAAAAAAGTTACAACAATACAAAACATCAGTATTGCTAATAATTCATTTACTTTAATGATATCAAGCTGCTCGGGCGATGGTGTGACAATTTTCCCTCTAAAAATGCTGTCATATATATCATTTACTAAATAAATAATACCTTGTACCATACGCTTTCCAAATAATATTAATATTAAAATAAGCGTTCCATCAAAGACCGGAATCATTATCTTTCCTATCTTTTTAATATGGATTCCTATCATAAATACAATGGTCATAAGACCAAGTATACTATATACAATATATGGATTTATATAGAGTGCTTTTGTCGTATATAATGTACCTACAATGCCAATTTCACCTAATAATGCTACAATAATCTGCCATATAATAATAGATATGTTATATTTCTTTTCCTGATTGTTCATATATTGAATTGCTAAACCTTTCAACCACATTTAAAATATTAAGTTCTGCTATTTTATAATCTTTTGAAGTTATAACAACAATATTTTCGCCAAAATTATCCTTCTCTAAAAGTACACTCTCTAACAGCAAGTCAAACGAATATGAACTGCAATTTATTTGCATAATCGTTTCCATCGCTTCATATAGCCCTTCTATACTGTTAAAATCAAATAATCCTATATCACCTTTTCGAGAATCCCAATATATAAAGCTTGTCTCAATCCCTGCACTGACATATGTGTTTGCCACAGAATATGTCAACCGATAAATATTGTCAAGAATATGGCGAAAATTCTGTTCATTATACCATGACAAATCCAACACAATACAGTGATGTCTTTTTAATTCTTCTCCAAATTGTTTTACAATAAAATCTTCAGACATGATGCTTCTTTTCCAATGAATATGATTTAGAGAATCACCCTCAATCATATTGCGCAAGTCTTGTACTTCTGTATTATCCAATTCTATAAGCGACAATGTATATTGGTCTTCTTGATGAATATAGTTTATTTCTGTTTCAACCGCTTCGACCTTTTCTGGAAATATATAAAAAGCATTCTGTGTATTGTACTGTATTTTTTTTGAGAACATTCCAAGATAATCTCGTACTTCAAACTCACACACATGCACTGTAATAAATCCAATATGCTCTAAATTTAAGTTCATTATTGAATTTTTTTGAAATTGTTTTAGCCCCTGAAAAAAGACTTCATTTTCATACTCTTTGTCACTGTTTGAATAATTTACTATAACTTTGCATCTGCACCATGGAATTTTCATATTAAATTTATTGCCAAACCAGATAACTATATCTAAATTACTGCCATATGTATACCTTATGTTATCATTTGATACATATAATTTCATGCCAGCTAAAGAAAACTTATACACAATCCATGAAATAGAAGGAATAATGATTAATATACATAATACTATCATAAATTCATAATTGATAAAAAGGCAATTTACCAGAAAAACAATTAAAAGACCAACAATATATGCAAACTTTCTTAACTTCATTTAAATCCTCCATACTGGAGCAACCAATTTTGGAAACCATTTAATTTTATCTATTCTTATCTATTTATTTTTTATCGTGATGAAGCAACAGCCTTTGGAACCTCAACTTTCTTCATCAGTTCAGAAATTATATCTTCCTCTAAAATTTTGCCTCTTTTAACTGTTTTGTTCATAACTAGTCGATGTACAAATACATCCTTTATAATATATTGTATATCTGATATCAATACATAATTATTGCCTCTTAAAAAAGCCTCTGCTTTTGCGATTCTGACCAATGCCAAACTGCCTCTTGGACTGATTCCTTGTATAATATCTGGAGAGTTGCGTGTTTCTTTTGCAATTTTTGCTACATATTCTAATACTCTATCATCAACATATACATCATCAACCAATTGTCTCATAATCTCAAATTCTTTAGCAGATAGTATATTATCAGGCTTCTGATTTTCTTTTAATTTATTTTGTTTTATACGAAGAATAGCTACCTCATCATCAATTGTTGGATAACCCATATTTAATCTTACCATAAATCGGTCTAATTGTGACTCAGGCAATTTCTGGGTACCCGTAGAACCATATGGATTTTGTGTCGCTATAACAATAAACGGTTCTGGTAACTTCATTGTTTTGCCATCTACCGATACTTTTCCTTCCTCCATCACTTGAAGCAATGCAGACTGTGTCTTAGGGGAAGTTCTGTTTATCTCATCTGCTAAAAATATATTGCACTGTGCAGCGCCTTCCTTAAATTCAAATGAATTTGTCACTCTATTATACATATTAAAACCGATAATATCTGAAGGCATTACATCTGGCGTAAACTGCATTCGATTGCACTTTAAATCTAAAGCTGTGGCAAAAGCCGATGCCATCGTTGTCTTTCCCACACCTGGTATATCCTCTATCAATATATGCCCTCTTGCAAGCATTGCCATAAGCGCTTTGCACAGCACTTCATCTTTTCCAACTACTGTTTTTCTTACCTCCACAAGAACATTTCTTGCTAAATTCAAATAGTAATCTTGTTCTTTCATTACTCCACCCATCATCTAATAAAATCGTGTGCCGCAAAACAGCACACGATTTTATTACTGTGGTAAGTAATTAATATATGCGCTGTTAAAACTAAATCCCTGATTATAAAAATCCGAATAGCTTATCAGTACACTTCCAGAATTTAAAATTTGCGTATTTCCTTCGGCACCACTATTATAATACATGTTATTTATCAAAAAAACAATCCCTTCTGAGGTAAGATACCAATTTGATTCTCCTTCTTCATTAGAATACAAATCAACAAGTCCATTTATACCTATTGACTGTTCTTTTCCAGAATTCTCAACACTATTATTATTATAATTATTAAGATAATCAAAAATATAATCTATACTTTTTTCTGGTTCATTAAATAATTTCTCTAATTCTATTGGTTCCCCTGTTTGCACATCAAAAGTTCGTGCATATGTGTTATTATAAAGTATTGTCATATTGTCATATTCACTGACAACTTCTTCCTGTGCTATAAATGTTGCCAATTTTTCATTGATAGAATCTATATTTTGCACATGATAATAAATTGTTGTATAGCAGTTTGCTCCCATCAATATTCCCTTTAAATATTCTTTTCTTATATTATTTTCTAATGTTTCAATAACACTATTATAGTATTCCTCAATATACAATTGTTCAGCCTTTTCTTGTGAATTATATTTTATTGTAGGATAAGTACATTCTAAACGTCCGCAATTACTAGTATCATATTGAGCTGAAAACACCGAATCTGTATAAAATTGATTATTAAATTCAAATTGTATACGTTTACTATTATCATTTTTATACTCTACATTTTTACTAGATGCTACATATTCAATTTCAATAGAATCATTTATCAAATAAGATTTTGTTGTCGTTTTTAATTGACTATCTTCAAGAACAGACTCACAATTCTTAAGAGGCTGTACTGTATTTACAGGTTTTCTCATAAAATCAACCAACACAATCAAAGAGACAATTGCCGCTATTGATGAAGCTGTTTTTAACAATCGGATTATTTTATCATTCTTCTTTTGTATTGGCTTTAACTCTGTAAAGCCATTATAAGTCAAATCATCTTCAAACATACCTGAATTTTTAATAATAGCTTGTATCTGTCTGTCAATTTGTCGCTGTTTCGGATAATTTACTCTACTCATAATCACTCAACCCCTTTCTCAATTTTTTTATTACCGTATAATATTTGTTTTTTGTCGTTGAAGGATTCATGTCCATTTGCTGCGCAATATCGTTGAACGAATATCCTTTTTCTGCTCTCATCACAAATATTTGTCTTGTGTTTTCATCCTCCTCATTTAACTTTCTCATAATCTCTTCTTTTGCAGCTTTATTAATCACATTGTTTTCAATGTCTTCCTCGCCAGGTTTATCATAATTTTTTAAAACTTCCGTTAAAAGTGATTCATGGTTTTGACGGCTTCTTCTGTAATCAATCACTTTATTTCCTGCTATTCGCGTCAGCCACGTCTTAAAAGAAGCTTTTTTTATATCAAAGCTTTTTAGCCCTTTCAGCATAGCAATAAATGTTTCTTGTGTTAAATCCATCGCTAACTCTCTATCGGAAGTTTTTAAATAAATCTCTTTATAAACGTATTTATAATACCTGTTAATCAACAATTCAGCGGCATTTTTATCACTGCTATCTACTATCAGCTCTATTAAATATTGGTCCGTTTCAAGCCATTTAGAAATGACATGTTTCTTCCCACTCATATGGACCTCCCCATTAACAAAAATTTGTTCAGCTTTTTGTACCTTCTGTTAAATAACCATTTCCTAATTATATACGAAGCATTTTACCATCTGGTCCAATATTTTACAAAAACTTTTTTACAGCTTTCTTTTTAAGTGATGCCATTTTTGATAAAAAAGAAAAAAGAGGCGTCGCTTTTTTATTAATATCATCTTGTACAAGATAATACTAAATCCAAAGCACGCCTCATTTTTCTATTGATTATTGTTTTATAAAATTAATATTTTTATGTAGATACTTCTTCTGTGAACTCCCTACTATTGAACTTCGCTTGAAGTGTTGGATTCTTGCTTAAAAGCTTTTTACTATACAAGCTTAAAAATCAACTTCTGTGTCATAATAACAGCATTTAAGGAGTTTTTCCATCTCTTCCTGACTTGGCTGTCTTGGATTTGAACCTGTACAAGCATCAAGCAGTGCATTTGCTGCAATATCTGGAAGCTTCTTAAGGAACTCTTCCTCTGAGACAAATCCTGTTTCTGCTGGAAGTCCGCCCTCGCCATAGTTTTTAATACAATGTGGAATATTCAAATCATCATTCATCTTACGAAGCATTGCAACAAGCTTATCAATCTTTTCTTCAACTGTTGTTCCTCCAAGATGGATAAAATCGGCAATCTCTGCATAACGCTTTGCTGCTGTCTCATCCTTTGCATTAAATTTGATAACTTTTGGAAGATACATTGCATTTGCTGCGCCATGAATAATATGTCCACCCTCAAATGCGGCGCCTGTCTTATGCGCCATTGAATGTACGATACCAAGCAGTGCATTAGAAAATGCCATACCAGCTAAACACTGTGCATTGTGCATTGCATCTCTTGCATCCATATCACCATTATATGATTTAACAAGGTCTTTATCAATCATCTTAATTGCATGAAGCGCAAGAGGGTCTGTATAATCGCTGTTTGCCGTTGAAACATACGCCTCAACTGCATGTGTGATTGCATCCATTCCCGTATGTGCAACAAGCTTTACTGGCATTGTATGTGCAAGCTCTGGGTCTACAATAGCAACGTCTGGTGTAATTTCAAAATCGGCAATTGGATATTTGATACCTTTTTGATAATCTGTAATAATTGAAAATGCTGTCACCTCTGTTGCTGTGCCAGATGTTGATGAAATTGCACAGAATTTTGCCTTTGTTCTAAGCTTTGGCAATCCAAATACTTTACACATATCCTCAAAGGTAGTCTCTGGATACTCATATTTAATCCACATCGCTTTAGCAGCATCGATTGGAGAACCGCCACCCATTGCAATAATCCAATCTGGCTGAAATTCCTGCATCTTTGCTGCACCCTTCATAACCGTCTCAACAGAAGGGTCTGGCTCAATCCCCTCAATCAGGTCTACTTCCATTCCAGCCTCTTTTAAATAATCCTCTGCTTTTTGTAAAAAGCCATTGCTCTTCATAGAACCCCCACCTATGCAGATAATAGCTTTCTTGCCTTGCAGTGTCTTTAATGCCTCTAATGCTCCTTTTCCATGATATAAATCTCTTGGTAAAGTAAAACGTGTCATAATTAAAATATACCTCCTATACATTATTTTATAGATTGTTAAAATTCCAACAATCTTACATAAATTATAACAAGAATTTTAAAGCATGACAACACATAATTTAATTTTCTAATCATAATTATTAGCGTCCAATTTATCCTCTGGCAATTTCTTTAAAAAGTGAATAATAACAGGCGCTGCCACAAAAAAGGATAAGATATCCGATATTGGCTGTGAAAGCTGAATACCCAATGCGCCTAAAGTAGCACTCAGTATATATATCAAAGGAATGAAAAATATTCCACTTCTAAGCATAGAAAGAATCGTAGCCATTCCCTTTTTTCCTGTACTTTGCAGTGTCATATTGGACAGCACAATCAACGGCTGCAAAAATAAAGCATAACATTGATACTGTAATGCGGGTGTTCCAAATGCAATAACATCAACATCATCACGAAATACGGATATGGCTTGAGGCGAACATATCAACCCAATAACTGCAAATGCACCTAACATAACCTCGCTGACAATCAGTGTAAATCGAAATGCCTTTTTTACTCTGGAATATTTCCCCGCACCATAATTAAAGCCGCACACTGGCTGAAAACCTTGACCGATTCCCAAACCAACCGCAAAGATAAACATACTGATTCTTGATACAATACTCATTGCTGAAACAGCGGCATCGCCGTATATTTTTGCCTGCCTATTTAACGCCATTGTAGCAATACTTTGAAGTCCCTGCCTTACAAGACTTGGAAATCCTGTTGCTATAATCTCTGCCACATCGCCAAATTTTCTTGTTATTTTAAAGATAGATAATTTACTCTGGGACCTTCCTGACAAAAACATAAACAATAAAATACTAAAGCTGACAAGCTGTGATAATGCCGTAGACAATCCTGCTCCTGCAATCCCCATATCAAACACAAACATAAACAATGGGTCACCTGCTATATTAAGAAGCGCTCCAGCCATCAAACCAATCATTGCAAGGGAAGCTTTCCCCTCAAATCTTAATATATTATTCATAACAAACGTGCTTGTCATAAACGGAGCGGCAAGCAAAATATATCTTATGTACTGCTTTGCATACGGCAAAATAGTATCTGTACTGCCCATTAAATAGATTAACCTATCATTAAAAATAAAACCCAATATACAAATAATAATACCTGTGACAATTGCCATAAAAAAACTAGTGGAAGCTATCCTTGTCGATGTCTCATTATCTTTTTGTCCAAGTCGTCTTGAAATAATACTGCCCGCTCCCTGTCCATACATAAAGCCAAAAGCCTGCAATATCGCCATAAAACCAAAAACAATGCCAACTGCTCCGCTAGCGCTTGTTCCCAATTTTCCCACAAACATTGTATCAACCATGTTGTAAATATTGGTTACTAACATGCTGATTGTCGTTGGTACTCCTAATTTCACGACTAATGGAGCCACCGGAGATTTTGTCATCTTATCATATTGATTTTCATATTTTACAGCTTTTTTCATTTTTTTCTCCTATTCTGTTATTATTTAATACTGCAAAATAACTCTATTCATCTATTCCACATATAATCTTTACTATTTCCAAATCACCTCTATCTTGCTATATCTCAATTATATAAGAATTTTCCTTTGTTTACAATAAAATTCAGATAAGATTTTTATATTGAAAATTTACTAGCCAAGCCAATATTCGCAATTCATTTGGCTGCTCGCCTAGAACTTCATTGCTATTTTCTTGATAAAATCAAATTTTATCTTAATTCAACAAAAAATTGTAAATAGTTACCATAAAATATAGTTAAATTTTATTAAAAAAGCTGAACTTAACAAATATTGTATGTAATATATTGACAAATAATTTTGCATATATTAAATTAATTACAACAAATTGATATACTTAATGTATTTTATATGACATGTGATATTGGAGTGTTACCTTTCCTTGTTGACTTGGGCATGACCAACTTTTGTACGAATGTTTTTTGCAATTGTATTAAAGTTGGTTTTTTTATTTTTATTGGCAAAAAAGGCGGACGAAATTATGAAAATCATTAAAGTGATAAATAACAATACCGTATGTGTTTTGGATGAAAAAGGCAAAGAACAAATTATGTCTGGCAAAGGCATTGGCTTTGGCAAAAAATATGGTGATGAAGTCGATTCAAAACACATTGAAAAAATTTACATGGTTACGGATTCAACACTCCGAAAAAAATTAATTGAATGTTTATCTGAGATTCCTTATGAATATATAAAACTTACAGATGACTTAGTACGATATATTTCTTCTCAAATACAGGGTTCATTAAATAACTCGCTTATTGTAACATTATCAGACCATATTGCATTTGCAATTGAACGAAAAAAACAGGGAATGGAATTTTCAAATCCTTTGATGGATTCCATACATGATTGTTTTCCTGATGAACTTGCACTTGGAAAGTATTGTCTTAATGAAATCAAAGAAAAACTTGGTATTGAACTTCATGCAGATGAGGCTGGTTTTATAGCAATGCACATTATCAATGCCCGTATGGGAACAACTATGGGGCAGGTTCCTGATATAACAAAAATGATAAATGGGTGTGCTGAAATTGCAGACCGATTTTACTCTGGTAAAATTGACAAGACAAAAGTGGCATATGACCGATTTCTTGTCCATTTAAAATTTCTTGCCAAACGGCTTTTTAGCTCGCAGGAACTTCCAAACGTTTTAAGTAAAGATGAAGAGATATTATCCCTTATAAAACTAAAATTTAAAAAGCATTACAAATGTGCAAAATGTATACAAGACTATATTTTGAAAAATTATGCAAAAACCATATGCGAAGATGAAATGCTCACTCTTGCTATTCATCTAAAAAAAATTAGTGAATAAGTTTCTTATAAGTTTATCCATCATTGCAAGTGGCGCCTATGCAATGATAATTTGCGGTATTTGCCAATATGCTTAAATGAAAACCATTTATTTTAAACAAAACATTTGGCTTATTGCCTGCAACAATAAATTAATATGAATAAGGAGGACTACTTATGAAAGATAAGATTTTTGGTGTATTGCAGCGTGTTGGTCGTTCTTTTATGCTTCCTATTGCGTTGCTGCCTGTGGCAGGACTTCTTCTTGGTATAGGCAGCTCATTCACCAATCCAACGACAATTGAGACCTATAATCTCAGCGGCATTATTTATGAAGGTGGTATTCTCTACACCATTTTGGATATTATGAGCAAAACAGGAAGCGCTGTTTTCGACAATCTCGCCCTGCTCTTTGCTATGGGTGTTGCCATTGGAATGGCAAAAAAGGAAAAAGAAGTTGCTGCACTTTCAGGTGCAATTGCATTTTTAGTTATGAATACAGCTATCAGCGTTTTAATTTCCGCCAAAGGCGGCGTAGAGGCGATGGCAGAAAACTCAACCACTTCTGTATTAGGTATCACAACCCTGCAAATGGGTGTATTTGGAGGTATTATTGTCGGTCTAGGCGTTGCCGCCCTACATAATAAATTCTATAAAATTGAACTGCCTCAGGTACTCTCCTTTTTTGGCGGAACAAGGTTTGTGCCAATTGTAGCAACGGTTGTCTATCTTATTGTCGGCATTATCATGTTTTACTTGTGGCCAGTTGTACAGTATGGAATTTCTCAACTTGGCGTACTTGTATTAAATTCTGGTTATGCAGGAACATGGGTTTATGGAATATTGGAACGCGCTCTTATTCCTTTTGGACTTCACCATGTTTTCTATATGCCATTCTGGCAGACCGAACTTGGTGGTTCTATGATAATTGACGGAAGTGTTGTAACAGGCGCACAAAATATTTTCTTTGCAGAGCTTGCTTCAAAATCAACAGAGGTCTTCTCTGTATCTGCAACAAGATTTATGTCTGGCAAATTCCCATTTATGATTTTTGGTTTGCCTGCTGCTGCTTTTGCCATGTATAGAACATCTCGTCCTGAAAAGAAAAAAGTGGTTGGCGGTCTGTTGCTTTCAGCAGCGCTGACTTCAATGCTTACAGGAATTACAGAGCCGCTTGAATTTACATTTATCTTTGTTGCACCTCTTATGTATGGTGTACACTGTGTACTTGCAGGACTTTCTTATATGCTTATGCACATTTTAAATGTAGGCGTCGGTATGACGTTCTCTGGCGGCGCTATTGACCTTACGCTGTTTGGTATTCTTCAGGGCAATGAAAAGACCCATTGGCTTTGGATTATTGTTGTAGGCTTAATTTACGCCGTTGTATATTATTTTGTTTTCTACTTTATGATTACAAAATTAAATTTAAAAACACCAGGTCGTGAACCAGATGACGTTGAACCAAAACTTTACAGACGAAGTGATGTAAATGAAGCAAAAGCAGCAAAAGCTTCTGGCACAAACACAGATACCATCAGCGCACTTATCTTAAAAGGTCTTGGCGGAAAAGATAATCTTTCCGATGTTGACTGTTGTGCGACACGTCTTAGAATAACCGTTATTGACGTTTCAAAAGTAAGCGATAGCCTGCTTAAACAAAGCGGCGCTTCAGGCGTTATACACAAAGGAAATGGCGTGCAGGTAATATATGGACCAAGAGTTTCTGTTGTCAAGTCAAATCTTGAGGTCTTTATGGATTCTCCTTTGTCCGACAATCTTGACAGCATTTTAGATATTCCATCCGAAGAACCGGCTAACCAAAAAGCGGAAGCAAAGGATAGTTCAAATAATCAACCTGAACCATCATCTTCTGGAAACGATACCATTACACTGTTTGCTCATATGAATGGAACAGTTGTTCCTCTTGAAAACGTAGAAGATGATGTCTTTTCACAAAAAATACTTGGCGATGGAATCGCTGTCGAACCTCAGGAAGGAAAACTGTTTGCTCCATGTGACGGCAAAATTGATTCCGTATTTGACACAAAACATGCAATTAATATTGTTTCTAGCAATAACACTGAAATATTGCTTCACATAGGAATTGATACTGTTAAATTAGAAGGCAAACATTTTGAGACGCATGTTTCTGACGGTCAAGATATTAAAAAAGGTGATTTGCTTATATCTTTTGATATGGAAGCCATCAAAGCAGAAGGCTTTAAATTGACAACACCATTAATTATATGCAACACAGACGATTATTCAAATATCACTCCTGCTGCACAAGGTGCTATTTTGGCAGGCGATGAAATAATAAAAATAAATTGAGAAGAACAGGAGGATTCATATGAAAACATTTAATTACACTATCAAGGACGAAGTAGGTATTCATGCAAGACCAGCAGGCTTGCTTGCAAAAAAAGCAAAGGAATTTGAAAGTACCATTACCATCCAAAAGGGTGAAAAATCGGTTAATGCCACCAAATTGATGATGCTTATGGGACTTGGTGTAAAATGCGGTGAAACTGTAACCATTACTGTTGAAGGTGCTGATGAAGAAAAAGCCGCTGTTGAAATGGAAGCATTTTTTAACGAAAATCTCTAATAGGAGGTGTATGCTATGATTCAGTTCATAGGTAAAGGCGTGTATGGCGCTATTGCTATGGGGAATGTTTCTATCTTTAAAAAACAAGACACCGTTGTAAAACGTGTTCATGCAGAAGATACAGAAGCAGAAAAAAAACGTGTTATCGCTGCTAGAGAAGCCTCAGCACAGCAGCTTAAAGAAATTTATGACAAGGCGTTAAAAGAAGTTGGTGAAACACACGCTCAAATTTTTGATATACATATTATGATGCTTGACGATGATGATTATAACGAATCCATTGAAAACATCATTGACACTCAAAGCGTTAATGCAGAGTATGCTGTTGCTGTTACTGCCGATAATTTTGCCCAAATGTTTTCATCTATGGACGATGCCTATATGCAGGCTCGTGCCGCTGATGTAAAAGACATCTCTAATCGAATTATTGCAAACCTTACAGGGGCAATTTCACCAGAAACGCTTTCTAATGATAAAATGATTATATGTGCAGATGACCTTGCACCTAGTGAAACAGTCGCTCTTGACAAAGAAAAAGTCCTTGCATTTGTAACTGCACATGGTTCATCTAATTCGCATACGGCTATTCTTGCAAGAAATATGAATATCCCTGCCGTTATAGGTGTGGGTGATGATTTTCTTGCAAAAATAAAAAATGGTGATGAAGCTATTGTTGATGGATTTACAGGTGAAATCTTTATCAACCCTGATGACGCAACAAAAGAAAAAATGTTGCAAAAACAAAAAGAAGATGAAGATAAAAAAAGATTGTTACAAGAACTTAAAGGCAAAGAAAATGTTACTCTTGATGGAACAAAAATCAATATTTTTGCCAATATTGGAAGCGTTGATAATATTGGAGCCGTTCTTGTAAATGACGCAGGTGGAATTGGTCTTTTTAGAAGTGAGTTTCTCTATCTTGAAAATGCAGATTATCCTACGGAAGAACAACAATTCAGTGCATATAAAAAAGTGCTTGAAAGTATGGCAAACAAAAAAGTCATTATCCGAACACTTGACATTGGTGCAGATAAACAGGTGGACTATTTCAAATTGAAAAAAGAAGAAAATCCTGCACTTGGATATAGGGCAATTCGTATCTGCCTTAAACGCCCTGAAATTTTTAAAACACAGTTAAGGGCATTGTACAGAGCTTCTGTATTTGGCAATTTAGGAATTATGTTCCCTATGATTACAAGTGTTTCAGAACTTGAAAAAATCCTAGAAATCTGCAATATTGTAAAATTGGAACTTCAAGCTCAAAAAATAGAATATTCTGATAATATTGAGTTGGGCATTATGATTGAAACGCCAGCCGCTGCTATCATAAGCGACCGACTTGCACCAATGGTCGATTTTTTCAGTGTTGGAACAAACGACCTTACACAATATACGCTTGCCTGTGACCGACAAAACTCCGATATTGAAGAATTTGTCGATACACACCATGAAGCTATTTTGCGTTTAATTGAAATGTCTGCTGTCAACGCACATAAGCACGGTGCATGGATTGGCATATGCGGAGAACTTGCCGCTGACACAACACTTACAGAAAACTTTTTGCGAATGGGAATTGATGAACTTTCTGTATCGCCAACATTTGTGCTTAAAGTACGGGATGCTGTGCGAAAGACTGATTTGACAAAGACAAAATAAATGTCAAAGAATATTCATTTACTTTGCTACTTTCTCATAACCTTATAGCTGTCATTGCAGCACAAGTCCCCCGTTTATATCTCTATGATATTGAAACAGGGGACTTATTTAATGATGTTAAAATATCATTATCTTATATATTATTTACCTAACTGGCATAAAAATTACCTAATTGATTTTTAAAAAATATAAATAATATGCTATACTGATTTAGAACAAAGCTATTAAAAGGAGTGAATTTTCTATGTTAATATACTTGTGTGATGACTCTGAAAGTGATACTCTCCGTCTGAAACACTATCTAAATACATATGCAAAACAAATGAAATTATGTTTTGAGATTGTCTCTTTTTCTTCTGGTGATGAACTGCTTACTGTTTTTAAACAAGCAAATCAAAAACCAGAACTCATTTTTTTAGATATTTTCATGGCAAACTTAAATGGCATCGAAGTAGCAAGATATTTAAGAAATATGCACTATCAGGGAGGTATTATTTTTACGACTTCCTCCACTGAACATGCTATGGAAAGTTATGAAGTTTATGCACTATATTACCTTCAAAAACCTTATGAACGCAAAGATTTTGAAAATGCCATGATACGTTGTAATGTTCTTTTGCAGAAAGCAAAGCCATGTTTTACCTTCACTAGAAAGAAAAAAGAATTTTCTATACCACATGAAAACATTATATTTTTTGAAACAGGGCAATCTCACACTATTTTTTTGCACACTACCTCCAATATTTACTCTTTTTCTGGTACACTCACGCAGATAACAGCGTTCTTCAAAGAAATAGATTCCTTTCTTTCCGTTGGGCAAAGCTTTTTAATCAATCTAAATCATGTATCTGGACAGATAGAAAACGACCTTATTATGTCTGATGGCTCTATTGTTCAGATTCCTTTACGAAAACGAAAAGACATTCTAACACTTATAGAAAGACATCAAAAAGAACTGCCTTTATGACAAAAGCAGTTCTTTTATTGTAAGCTGTATACCATTTACTACCTTATTCCACTCTTTGACAGCAAGCACATAGATTTGTTCTATTTTTTCTTTATCTTGAGTTCTGCCTGCCATCTCCATTTGATAAAAATATTCGCCAAGAATTGAAGCACCAATCCCCCTTGCTTCACCTTTTAATCCATGACAAGAAACTATCCACATATTCCAAAGCGCACTGCTTTCTGAATTTTCATATTTTTCCTTTTCACTTTTTATTATTAATGTATTTTCTTGTTTTATAATATTTTGACAAATCTCATTTAATTTTTGCTGCTGCTTTTCTTTTTGCTTGGCAAATAAAATAAGTAATTCTTTATAAAGTGAGATATCCATATCTGCATACCGCAATCCTTCTTGTGTATGAATACCATTTTGTTCTAACTGTATCAGCCACTCATCTTCCGTTAAAAAATTTTTTCCTGCATTTTCTATACCTTCTTTAGCCTTATCGTTTTCCTTTTCTAAAGAAAGATAGCGAAACAACACTTGTTCTAATTTTTTTGGTTCAACAGGCTTTGTCAAATAATCAGCAAATCCTTCTGACAAATACATCTGTTCTACTCCTTTTCCAGCATTGGCAGTCAATGCAACAATCGTGGTATCCCGATTTTTTCCGTTCTCTCCCTCCTTAATTTGATGAAAAGCAGCAATACCATCCATTCCTGGCATCATATGGTCTAATAAAATTAAATCATATTTTTTGTGAATACAAGCTTGTACAGCCGCTCCTCCATCTAGTGCTGTCTCTACTGCAACTTTTGTTCGTTTCAACAAATATTTTAACACTTTTAGGTTATTGTTATTGTCATCTACTATAAGAATTGTCTTTGTATGGAAGTCCAGTAAATTTTTTTCTTGTTCATCTGTTATAAATTCTTCTTTTTTCTGCTCTTTTTTCTTCCATATAGCAAAATCTTCTTCTGTTGCATCTATCCATATTAATGAAACGGTAAACACACTGCCCTCTCCAAGCACACTTTCCACTGCAAGAGTTCCACCCATTGCATCGACTAACTGTTTTACAATAGCAAGTCCAAGCCCTATGCCATCTCTGCCGCTTGTATTGCTTCCTCTCTCAAAATTATCAAATATCTTTGTCCGTTCATCCTTTTGAATCCCAATACCACTATCACCAACAGATAATAAAAGCTTCTTATCTTTCCATGTTTTCTGTATTCGTGCTTTTAAACAAACGAAACCATTGTCCGTATATTTCATTGCATTGGATAATAAATTAACTAATACTTGAAAAATATGAGCTGCATCACCCATTTGATATTTATTTTTTAAAGTCAAACATTCCTCTACTTCAACAGTAAATACAAGTCCTTTTTTTTCTATCTGCGGACGCATCAATTCTTCTACTCGCCCTATCACTTCACTTATCTGATAAGGCGTTTTTATACTGGTAATCGTTCCATTCTCCAACCTAGAGGCATTTAATATTTCATCAATTAAGGACATCATATGTCCTCCTGCTGCTGCCACCTCTTTTGCATAATTTTTGATTTCTTCCTCACCGCTTTCACGGACAATCATTTCATTTATTCCAAGCATCGTATTCATAGGAGTGCGCAGCTCATGACTTACCTTCATCAAAAATTGTGTTTTTGCCTCGTCTGCCTCTTTAAACTTTTGTATTGTCAAAAGGGATTGTGTCTGGTCAACAAACCACAACATACAACCATTTTTTTCATTATGTTCAATAATATCCTCTACACGCAATTCATAAACCGTTTCATCTATATGGAGCAAATGTTCCCCCTCATTCATTAACTTGGTGATTTCTGGATAACAATCAATTATACTGCCCTTATGAATATCAGGAAATAGTGTATTCATTCTATGATTGACAAAAACAATTGTATTTTCCTTATCCAAAATAACTAACCCTTCATTTCCATGATTAAACGCATTATCAATAGCTGCATGAAGTGAATCAAAATAACTGTACTTTATCATTGCTATCATCATGCAAAACATATTAAATGTCATAGCAATTACAATTGGATTATAACTTCCAAAAACACCTATTCTCTTTAAAAGAAGCAATGTTTCTAATACACTAAATCCTACTATTATATATATAATTCTTTTTTTGTGCATAGGCGTACTTTTTTTATATTTCATCATACATAAAATCAAAATGGTAAACACTACTGCATCTAAAATAATAAAATGCAAATACCAAAGAATACCATGACCTACTTTAATTCGATTATACATACCATCTGTCAATATCTCCATAGAAGTATAAAAAAAATGATGTTTTTGTGCTGTAAACACTCCTATAAGCACAAAAGTATCACATATTGCTTCCAGTCCATATACCCATAAAGGAATGTAAAATTTGGCAAATTCTGAAACAAACCATAAAAGTGCCAGCAATAAACCTGCCTGTCCTACATACTGTACACATAAACCAGATAAAGCTTCTCCTATGGTATCTGAATGCAGCAATTCTAAATGAATCCCTACAACAAATATAATCGTAAACACATCATATAAAATAAATGCTGTCTGAACTTTGGAAGGCTGCTGTTTTAATACAACTACCAGCATAAAAAGCATAAGAAGAATGGCTATAATATTGACTATTTCTAAAAATAGCAGCATTTTAATTACCCTTTCCTATCAAATTCATAAAATTTATCATATAATATCATTAATCCACTTAAAATAAAAGATTCATTAAATATAACCAATTATTGCTTACAAAAAAGAACTGTTACAAAATTTTTTTGTAACAGTCCTAAATATCTTTATATATTTTTTTAATACAATTATTTCTTAAATACTACAATATTAAATATACACTTTACCATTAATTTTTTATTTAGTAAATAATTTATATTTGATTACATAATGCTCTTTACAGTCTTTACTACATTATCCACTGTAAATCCAAATTTTTCAAATAAAAGATTTGCAGGACCAGAAGCGCCAAATCCCTTCATTGCCATAACTGCACCGTCAAGTCCAACATATTTATACCAGCCAAAATCAGAAAGCGCCTCAATAGCAACTCTCTTTCTAACAGACTTTGGAAGGACTGCATCTTTATATTCCTGAGGCTGTGCATCAAATAAATCCATACTTGGCATACTTACAACTCTTACATCAATTCCATCCTGTGCAAGCTTTGCCTTTGCATCTACTGCAAGACTAACCTCTGAACCGCTTGCAATAATAATTGCATCTGGCTCTGCCTTTGATGAATCATCAATAATATATCCACCCTTTAATGCATCCTTTGAAGAACCTGGCATCTGTGGCAGATTCTGTCTTGTAAGCACAAGTCCTGTTGGTGTCTTTTTTGACTGAACGGCGTACATCCAAGCTGCTGCTGTCTCCAGTCGGTCGCAAGGTCTAAAGATAGTAAAGTTTGGAAGCGCTCTAAATGCTGCAAGCTGCTCAATAGGCTCATGTGTTGGTCCATCTTCGCCTACACCGATACTGTCATGTGTAAATACATAGGTCACAGGTAAGCCCATAATGGATGTTAATCTTACCATTGGCTTTGTATAATCACTAAATACAAAGAATGTAGCAACAAAAATCTTCAAACCGCCATGAAGTGCAATACCGTTAGAAATAGCTGCCATTGCCTGCTCTCTTACGCCAAAATGAAGATTGCTTCCTGAATAGTCATTCTTTGAAAAATCGCCAGCATCTTTCATATTAGTCTTATTTGATGGCGCTAAATCTGCTGAACCGCCAATAAGATTTGGCATAGACTTCTTTATCATATTTAATACAGCGCCTGATATATTTCTTGTTGCTTCTGGCTTATCGCCTTTATCCCAATATTCATCTGAATTAAATAAATCAGACATATCATAGCCATTATAATAATTATCCCATTTTTCTTTCATCTCAGGATATTTTGCACAGTATTCGTCAAAAAGCTTATTCCAAGCTTCTTCTGCCTTTGCGCCCTGTGCTGCCAACTCTTTATAATGGTCATAAACTTCCTGTGGTACTTCAAAATCACCCTTACAAGGCCATTTGATATTTTCTTTAAGGGCGGCAACATTCTCCTCGCCAAGCGGCTCGCCATGCGCACTTGCCTTACCTTGTTTTGCTGGGCATCCATGTCCGATAAGGGTATTAACCTTAATCAAAGAAGGTCTGCTCTTATCAGCCTTTGCCTCCTCAATTGCCTTACCGATGGCTTCCAAATCTGTTCCGTCGCTCACTTCTATTGTCTGGAAACCAAACGCCTTAAACTTCTCTACAACATTTTCTGTAAAAGCAATATCTGTGCTTCCCTCAATTGAAATGTTGTTTGAATCATAAAATACAATAAGTTTACCTAAACCTAATGTTCCTGCAAGAGAAAAGCTCTCTGAAGAAATACCTTCCATCATACAGCCATCTCCACCTAATACATATGTATAGTGGTCAACAACATCAAATCCTTCTTTGTTAAACACTGCGGCAAGATGTGCTTCTGCCATTGCCATACCGACTGCCATTGCCATACCTTGTCCAAGCGGACCTGTTGTTGCCTCAATACCTACTGTGTGTCCATACTCAGGATGACCTGGTGTAAGAGAATCTAATTGTCTAAAATTCTTTACATCTTCAATACTTAAATTTCCATATCCGAACAAATGTAGTAAAGAATATAACAACATAGAACCATGTCCGCCTGAAAGAACAAAACGGTCTCTGTTCTTCCATTCAGGATTTGCTGGATTATGATTCATATGCTTTGCCCATAACTCATAAGCCATAGGTGCAGCACCAAGCGGCAAACCTGGATGTCCCGACTTTGCTTTTTGAATAGCATCGGCTGACAATACTCTGATTGCATTAACTGACAACTCATCAATATTACTCATAACAATTCCCATCCTTAAAATTATCTTTTTATGTCATTCTATAACATAAATTTACAGTATGCAATACTTTTATAAAATATTTTTATAAAAGTTTTTATCCCTAAATTTGCGCTATAAAATAGTGTGCAAAAAACGGTTTCTATTCATTTTTATGCTAAATTTTTTAGTGCCTAATCATTCATTTTTTATTCAATCCTTAAAATCCGCTTCAGACAAAAAGAAAATATCCCCTTGCTCACCGCGTTTTTTCTTTACGCCGCCAAAAAATCGCCTTGCTGCTCTTTTTTCCGAATGAGCAATCGCTTTATTAATAATTTCTTTTATATCGTCCAGCTTAATATTATCGGTCATGGAATGTAATTCATTAATTTTAAGATATAAAGCTAATAATGCATCATCGTCCACTTCATATTGACGCTTTCGTGCAAATTTTCTTGCCATCTCAACCAATTCATTAACCGTGTACTGTTTTAAGACAATCCTGTGATTAAACATATGGATTAAATCTGGATTGAAATTTAACAATACATTCATCTGTGCATCGGAATCTTCAAAAATCACTATCATTCTGCCAGTATTTTGTTCCAGACAATCCATCAATTCCTCAATGCGCTTAGGCTGAATAGAACCTGCTCCCTCGACAATTAACACGGTTCCGCGCAGCTTTGACATCGCCTTTGCAATTCCTCTATGATTAATACTGTCTCCTGTTGTCTTTGCAATCTTTTTAGGTACTTCTGGATACAGATAATTTAATGCTCTTACAATATTTCTTGCTAAATCGGTCTTATCGGAGCTTGAATTTCCTGTGATAAGAATATTGCCAACGCTAGAATCAATCATATTCATCTCATCGTCAATCGATGCAAAGTACGCTGCAAGCTGGCTCTCTATTCCTGGCATTTCTCTATATTTTCTAAATATCTTCGCCAACTCGCCCTCAATCTTAAGATTTTCTTCCATCGTGCCTTCTTCATCATCGTCTATCGCTTCAACAAGTTGAGGTCTTCTTATTTTTCTGCTTTCATCAGAAAATGATTCGGATGAAAAATCGCTCTGTACAAATGGTTCTTCTACATATTCCTCATTAGAACCATAATCATTTGAAATAAACTCCTCTAGGAAACGTTCTGAAGAAATAGGTTCCTCTAAAAACTGCTCATTTAAGCGTTCTTGTGTCGGGAATTTTTTATTAGAAAATTCTTCTTCAACCTGTTGTTCCTCAAAATTATTCTCATTAAAAGTGTCTTCTTCCTGTACGGAACTAGCCGCAACATCCTCATTTTTATTGAAAGATTCCCTCTCACTATTTTGACTTTGTTTTTCTAATTCCTCTGTAACATATTTGCGCAAAACTTCATCAGAAACCACTTGCATTTGAATCGTATGCAACAAAACTTCGGAAATTTCTTCTTCTGAAATTTTGTCTGTATCCTTATTGTTCTTCTTTGTCTTTGCAGCAGTACTGGCTGTATGCACTTTTACTGGATTTTCAATAGTTCCATTACGCTCTATCTGTTTGATACTTTCCTTTATATTTTCTTGAATATGCGGCGAATGAATAAGCCTTATAATTTCTTCCTCAAGACTGCGAGTTGCTTTTCCTGTTCTGAAAGCTAAATCCGTTTTTACCGAATCTACTATCATCTGAAGATACTCTTTTTTCTTAACGTCATCAAAATCAACATCAGCAGAATTTTGCGCTTCCTGTTTTTGCTTTTTCATCAACATTTCATAGGCGGCGCTCTTTTCGTCCTTCTCCTCAAGCATACGCATCAATTCTTGTTTAGAAAACTCTCTTGTACTTTGCTGTCCATATTTTTGTTCTCTTACCGATTCCATCCAATCTGCAAGATTCATCTGTCCTTCAATCTGCTCATTATCACTGCTGTTTTCTATATCAGAAGCTTCTTCTTGTTTTAGTGATACTGTATTTGGTCTCAACTTTTCAATATCGTCATCTAAAAATTCTGCCAACGTTTGAGCAATGGTTTCTTGAAGATTTTGTGTGTCATAAATGTTATCGTCGGGCATCTTTACCGCTTCAATAACCATTTTATCCTCTCGTTCCCGCATCAATTGTTCTTGTTTTTCACGCTCTTTTTTAATGCGCTCCTGCTCATGTTCCTTATTCATCTCATTGTAACTTGTGTCAATGCTCTTTCTTGCATTGGAAATCAACTTCATTAAAGATTCTGGAATTTCTCCTGTATCTTTCTTGACTGTTGATTCTTTATTTTCTTCATTTTTAGAATAATCCGTTTCTGCTGTTATAGCACTTTCTTGATATTCCTGTCCTTGTGTTTGTTCGTTTTCATTTAAATCATCACTATTATTAAAACTGTTTACATTATCATCATATGTATCCGCTTCACCAATACCTTCCTGTGAATCCAAATCTGTCACTGCAGCTTTTTCTTCTTCTGGCAATTCAAATGTTTCTAACTCCTCTGGCTGCTGTTCCTTCATTCGCTTTTCTTCCGACTCGCGAACTTTTGCTAAAACAAATTCTCTAAGATTATAGGACACATTGCTATTTGCTGTATCATTATTTTCTTTTTTATCTTCTTTTTCTATCTTATTGTCAGCAGGAGTATTTTTATTTGTCGCTTTTTCCTTAACAAATTCACTGTCTTGCTCATTTTCATAAACATCAATATCTTGTTTGGGAGACGGTTTTGATGCAGGCTTTGAAAAAAGCCCAAGCAAACCTCTGCTTTTCTTTTCGTCTTCTTCTAAAACTTCATCAATATCATCATGCTGCATTCTTGTAAGCTCTGATTGCTGTTCAAATAACAAATCTCTTGATATTTTTGAATCTTTATTTTTTGCCTGCTCAAGCTGCTTTGTCTGATGTCTTGTCAGCTCTCCGCCAACTTTACTCTTAAGTAGCATTGCTTTCTCAACATATTTTCCATCCTGAAACAATAAAGCTAATTCATCGCAAGCTTCAATACATTCATTTGTTCTGCCTGTTTTTGAGTAGAGTTTTGCCAACTCATACATATACTTTTCATCAATTTCTTTAGCTTTATATTCTTCCAAAATTTCTACAAGTTCATTATTGGAAGCTCCTTGTGCCTTCCTTAAATCATATTGTAAAATATATCGATTGACATCATGTTGAGACATTTTTTCATACTCTTCATACAAGCCTTGTGCCTCTTCAAGCTGTTCTAATTTAATTAAAAGCTCTGTCAATTTATATACAAGCTTTCGACCTCCAAGATTACGATTGTATGCTAAAATAGCCATATCTCTTGCTTCTTCATAATCACCAACGGCTTCATGAACACTGATAGCCGCCGCCAATGCAGACCAATCTTTAACTTTATGCCAACTCATACTTTTAGCCATCTCTGCTGCCTCTTTGTATGATTTAATGGAAGCCAGCCTTTTTATTTCTTCTATTTTTAAATTTAATTCATATTTATCCAATTCAGACGCCACCTTTTCTATTTAAACATAAGTAATTACAGTTTAACATACTCAAAAAATGTTGTAAATAAGTTGTCTATTTACAATTAAGTTAAAAATTACAAATTCTCTACAATTCAATTCTGCCTTCCAGTGCGCGCAATAAGGTAACTTCATCAATATATTCCAAATCTCCGCCAACAGGTACACCGCTTGCAATTCTTGTCACCTTAATTCCTGTCGGTTTAATTAGCTTACTTAGATACATAGCCGTTGTCTCACCCTCAAGACTTGAATTTGTCGCAATAATCACTTCGTCAATATCGGTCTCAAGTCGTTTTATAAGCTCTTTTATCTTTATATCAGACGGTCCAATTCCTAACATTGGACTAATTGCGCCATGCAACACATGGTACACACCCTCATATTTTCCTGTTTTTTCATAAGCAGCTAAATCTCTTGTCTGTTCTACCACCATAATCATTCTATGATTTCTTTTTTCATTACGGCATATTGGACATACTTCCTCATCTGTAAGTGTAAAACATTCCTTACAATATCGTACATTTTCCTTTGCCTCCGATATTGCCCTTGTCAAACTTCCCACTTCTTCCTCAGACATATGAATAATGTGAAATGCCAGGCGTTGTGCGCTTTTAGCCCCAACACCTGGTAATCTTGACAACTGTTCAATTAAATTATTAATATGGTTGCTGTAAATATCCATTAAAATAATCCTCCGCCTAGACCTCCAAGTCCTGACAGACCACCTGTAATTTTTGACATCGAAGCAGCCGACTCTTCTTCACATTTGCGCAATGCTTCATTGATAGCCGCCATAATAAGGTCTTCAAGCATCTCTACATCATCTGGGTCAACAGCTTCAGGGTCTATCTTTACCTTTGTCACTTCTCTTTTTCCTGTAACAGTTACTTCCACCGCTTTTCCGCCTGCTGCCGCTGTAAACTCTTTTACTTCAAACTCTGCCTGCTGTGTCTCCATCTGCCTTTGCATTCTCTGTGCCTGCTTCATTAAATTATTCATATTTCCAGGCATACCGCCAGGAAATCCGCCTCTTTTTGCCATCAGATTAAATCCTCCTTATCATCTATTTCTATCTCCATATGAACCAACTCGGTTATATCAATAAATCGGTTTTGAAAATCCTCATTACTTTTTAATTTTGTTATAATAACATCTGCATGAACGCCCGTTCTTTCTTCTATTACATTTTCAAGCCAAGCTTTGTCTTCCTCTCTTGAAAGCGCACCGTATGCTACTGTTGACTCTACCATAATTTCAAGACTCTTATTATCTTGTGCTAATGTCACATGAGCCTGTTTTAAATGCTGTGCTAACAATGGCTCTTCTATTGAATTGACAATAGTCATCCATTTTTTTGCAATTTCTCTAATATCATCTGGCAAAGCTTGAACAACACGTTCTTTCTCAGCCTGAATATTCTCTTTATTATATGCTGTATGTTCTCTATCTATTTTAAAATTTGATGCTTCTGGAAAAAAATCTGCCCTCGACACCATTACCTGCAATTTTTCATTCAAATTTTTATCCGCTTTTTCTAACTGATTTTCAAGAGTTGAAACCCTTGCAGACAACTCGATAACATCATTTTCATGTTCCATTGAAGGTCTGCACAATTTAATAAATGCAACCTCCGCTTTTATTCTTTTTTGTGTAGCATGTTTGATGTCATTTGACAAATCAGAAAGCACTCTTATATAGCGCATCAAAAGTCCATCATCAATTTTATTTGCATCATCTGCAAGCTGCATTAAATGCTCTGACGACATATCAATAATTTCCTGCAAAGCAGCTATATTATCGGTTGTTTTTACAAGCAGCATATTTCTAAGATACCATACAAAATCCGATATAAATTGTGTGATTTCCTTGCCCTTCATGATTATATTTTCAATAAGCTGCATACACCCTGCTACATCCGATGCAAGGATACATTTTAACATGGATTCAAACACTTCTGTATCAACTGCACCAAGCACTTTTAACACATTTTCATATGTGATTTTTTGACCTAAATAAAAGGCAATACACTGGTCAAGCAAACTAAGCGCATCACGCATAGAACCGTCTGCCGCTTTTGCCACATACCTTATTGCTCTCTCCTCCACAACAACTTGTTCTTCTTTCATAAGTTCAGAAAGTCTATCTGCAATAATATCAATTGTAATTCGATGAAAATCATACCTTTGACATCTTGAAAGAATCGTTATCGGTATCATATGTGCCTCTGTTGTTGCCAAAATAAATATTACATAGGACGGCGGTTCCTCAAGAGTCTTTAAAAGTGCATTAAATGCACCTATTGAAAGCATATGCACCTCATCAATAATATACACCTTAAATTTGCCTTCCGTTGGAGAATACTGCACCTCTTCCCGAATTTGGCGAATATTATCCACACCATTATTAGAAGCCGCATCGATTTCTATTACATTCATGGAAGTGCCTGCTGCAATTGCTTTGCAAACCGAACATTTTTCACAAGGATTCCCATCAACAGGACTTTCACAGTTGACCGCCTTTGCAAAAATCTTCGCTATGGTTGTTTTTCCTGTGCCTCTTGTACCGCAAAATAAATAAGCATGACCAATTCTATCAAGTTTAATCTGATTTTGTAAAGTTGTTACAATATGTTCTTGCCCTTTGACATCGTTAAAATTATTGGGGCGCCACTTTCTGTAAAGTGCCTGATATGCCATAATGTTCCTTTCATACTTTGCTGTTTATGCAACTTATACATTATAAAATCACATTATAAAACCGCGCGTCTGATATCGAACGCTAGTCCACAGACGTTACCGATACAGTTAGCTCGATTCAGGCACCCTTTCGGCACACGAAAGGTTTCACTTAATGCTGCTTCATTCCTGACCTGACATGATTCATGAATTTCCGTTGCGAAAGACCCAAATGTCAACACCACTTTTATCGGGCTGCTCCATAAACTATCGCCCTCCACCAGACATCACCCCTGCTATAGCGGATTGCAGGTACAAGGTGCCGCTACTACCCCGGCTGCGCGGTATAAATTATTATACATAATATAAGGTAAATGTGTCAAGTAGCAACAAACACACGATTTAAATTTTTATGAATCATTTATATATATAATATATTTATAAAAATTTTTAGATGGATTTTTGTACATGTCTTTGCTGTTAAACAACCATTGGGAGCAGCATTTTAGTGCTGCTCCCAATGGTTGTTTAAAAATATATTTGCTCTATTGACTATAATCCAAATTATTTCTTTTCCTGTTCTGTTCATGTCGTTTTCCATAGCCTTGCGCTAACTTTTTTTTATCTAATATCTTTAAATGTCCAGCGGTAAGGATTAATTCTGCCTGCATACATATCAATCCAGAAGATGTCATAACAAAATCTAAAATGGAATTAAGCACAACCACAATTATAATCGCCTCACTTGGAATACCTAATTGTGAAAACATAACTATAAAAATAAAAAGCGCTCCATTTGGAATTGGAGGTGCTGCCATAGCCAAAAAACCTGCTGTCAAAACAGCGGTTATCAGCCATATGACTGTAATCTCTATATCATAATATTCTGCCATACATAAAGCTATGGCAAGAAAACCAATGACTGCACCTGGTTTATAAATCACCTGTCCCAATTGAATTGCAAAATTTGCTATCTTGTTTGGAACTCCAAGTCGAACGG
This sequence comes from uncultured Eubacterium sp., assembly GCA_947088865.1. Taxonomy (GTDB): domain Bacteria; phylum Bacillota; class Clostridia; order Lachnospirales; family Lachnospiraceae; genus Lachnospira. The sequence goes on from CAMUHY010000013.1 coordinate 89,381, forward strand.
TACAAGTTTCAAGATTTGTAGCGAAAGCTGCCGCAGAAGAACCTGTTAACAAAGCAATAAAATATGTAGGGAACTGTTTTTTCACCAGTAAAATAGGGTTTATCTGAAATCTTGCCGCCACGATAATCACATAAAACAGTATAAGAAGCAAACAAGCAGGTATTGTAAGTGCAAAAACCTTTATAATTCCCAAAAAATCCACTCTGGTATCAAACAGCAACAGATTAAAAATACTTAAAAATACAAAAACAGGAACAAACTTTCCAATTACTTCCATCAGAAAACGCACTACTTCGTTTGCCTGCACTATAACATCCTGAAATGCCGATGCCCTCTGTTCCAAGATAAGCAATACTATGCCAATACATCCACCTAAAAAAATAATCTGCAAAGCATTTCCTTCCAAAAACGGCGATATAATGTCCGATGGTATAATTTCCAACACCATTGTATAAATATCCTCAAGACCACTAAAAGCCGCTTTGTTTTTTCCCCCTACAATCTTAAAAAAAGGACTTGCCAACAGAATAAATACAGTACCAACGGCAAATGTACTAATTACTATTCTTATAATGAACCTCTTTCCAATTTTTCCTGCAGTTATCAAATCTCCAATGCTGATAATTCCCCAGCAAACTGCAAGAAATATCATCGGGGAAGAAATTGCCTGCAATATATCAAGAATGGTATTGTAAAACGGTTCTGTAATTCCAATAGCAATATCTTTTACCCCCTCTGGAAGAATCCTGATGATACCTCCAAGAAAGAACGCAGCCAAAATTGCAATTGCCAGCCCTGCCATCTTCTTGATATGAGCCTTTGGGGGAGGACAGCATATTAAACAATTTCTTCCATTTTTATAAGAATAATTAAGAGCTAATCCTGTCTGTGACAAAATTCGGCTGCCAAGCAGAAATCCTTGTGCTTCTTCATCAATGCTAATCTGCATCCCCTCCACACACACCTCAATAGTAAGCCTTCCAAATTTCTGCACCGTTTTATACAAAACAAACATGCCTTCTAATTTTTCCAGCCATGTTTCTAAAACTTCTTCTAAAGACCGACGGATGCGGACAACATCCCTTTTGTCTGTCCCTGCCTCTTTTAAAGCTCTGGCAAATAATCGTGACAATCGGTCGATTGTCTCTACCGATAATATAAATTCTCTTCTGCATTGTCGCATTATAAATGTCACCCGCTTTCTACTACAAAAAACGAAGTCTCTTTTTTATGACATCCATTATTTTATCTATTTCTTTTTTATGTCTGTTTGGCTTCTTCTCTTCTAAAAATTACTTCCGTTCCAACCCCATTTATAGCATTCTTCATATTTTACATAGATGCAGTCTTTCTTAATTTGAAGTTCTGTTTCATATATTTCACAAATCCTTTTTGTCATTTTATCAAGGCAATCTTCTGGAATTTTGCCAAACACCTTAATTTCTATCATAGCTAATGGCTGTGTATTCACTCCTTTGAAATATAAATTACAATTATCTGCCAGTTCCAACATAAGCCATTCTTCCGACTTTCCCGGAATGATAGCAATTACACTGCCCAGCTTTTCTTTTATCGTCTCCTTCTGCTGTTCTGTCATATTAATACTTACTCTTGAATTTATAAATGGCATAACGTTCCTCCTCTATCTTCAATATCTATATGAATCTGCTTAAATTTTCACTGCAAACCATATTTATCAATAAAATAAAAACTATTTTTTACTTTCTGCTATTTTAACAACCCATGGTCTCTTGCTAAATTCTCTATGCTCCTATCATATGTAGCCTCCGCTTCTTTTGAAAAGAAACAGGCAGGAACCCCCTCATTATGGTCGCGATGATGTGCAACACAGGCGCAGCACTTACCATGATTCGGACAATCATAAGTGCAAGGACATGGTCTTTTATTATCACAAGTATTCATAATGCTCCTCCTTTCTAAAAAATCAATTCAACTAATATATACATAACAATTATTGCTACCCTTGTTTCGCTATATACCATATCAAAAAAAAATACTTAAAAAGTGTTTTTGGCATATTTGGTCACTTTTTTGGCATATTTGGCTAAAGAAATATTTATAATATTTATTAAAAAAAGAATATATTAACAACACTAGTCATTTTATAGATTCAAGACAGCACAAGCTGAACAGATTCCATTTTCCACCCTATAATCTAAATTCCCATCATATTTTTGGCAAACAGCAAGAATACTAGATATGCCAATGCCTTTTGGAACAGGCAGACCATCTGCAAGCTCCAAATTATCTGGGCAGGTATTATTACAGACAATAAGAAGCCTGTCATTGTCCAGACGAATATAAATTTCAATATATGAGTTTTCTTTTTTAGCCTTCTGACAACCATGCAAAGCATTTTCCAGCAAATTTCCAAAAAGGGCAATTAAATCAATATCCCTCACTGTCATTTTTTCTGGCACACTGCACCTGACAGAAAATTTAATGCCGCTTTCCTTCACCTTACCTGCATAAACAGAAAGAATCATGTTTATCATATTATTTATGGAATACCGTTTTACTGCCGTTTCCGAAATCTCAATGCTGTACTCTCTGACATACGCAAGGATACTGGATACATCATCGGCTTTTGCATATTCTGCAATTATTTTAAGATGATGCCGCATATCGTGACGAAATCTCTGATGCATTTTCTCGGCATTTTGCAGAGTAGATATTTGTGCAGAAAGATACTCTGCATTTTGGCGAACTAAAGCAGCCTCTGCATCCTTTTTCATATAGCTGATATTGCTGAAAACAACGCCATATACTGCACACATAAAAAAACTGACTACGGCAAATATCAAAAACATAGATAACTCTGGCATCACACTCCGTGCTTTCAAAATAGTTAGAGCAGCTTGCAACAGATAGAACATCAGGGCAATCAATACCAGTTTCCACCATCTTCCCTTGCCAATATCTGCAATAGAACGAACAACCGATGCCGCATATTTTTTATACAGCACTAATATTAAAAGCAGCGCCACCGTGCGAAGCACATCAGCCAAATAATACCTCGCCGGAGCAGACAACTGCGGCAAAAGCAAATCTATTATAAGGCTTAGACTGTTATCTATAATGGAAAATAAACCAAAATAAGTAAAAAATAAAAAACTCTTCTTAGAAAAACACTCCTGAGAAACAATACAGAAAAAAAGGAACAGGCAGACTGCAATTCCTATATATGTAAATATTGCATTTACAC
>CAMUHY010000014.1 GCA_947088865.1 uncultured Eubacterium sp.
TGGTGATTTTTGCAGCCTTGACATACATAGACAATAAACACAACCGCAAGTAACAGAAAAGGCTATCTTCTACTGCCATAGAGGATAGCCTTTTCTGTTTGTTTTTTAAACGGATTATTGTTTCCGATTGAACAACCGTCGGACGTGCAATATCCTTCAGCTTCTAAGATGATTATAAACCAACACTGCAAATTTTGCAAGAAGGTTTAGAAAATGGGAGTGTTTCGGCACTCCTATTTTTTTGTGGATTTGTAGACTATATTACAGGAATATGGTTCTGTCTGCAAGGATTTTTTTGGGGTTTTTATAAAATGATATATTCCTTGCTATGTTTTGTTAAAAAATATATAATGATAATAAAAAAGGAGAGTGATTGTATGGCTTTAGCACAAAAAATTATAGATTATGAATATACAATTGATGATATTTATGCTTTACCAGAAGGAAAAAGAGCAGAATTAATTGATGGGCAAATGTATATGATGGCAACACCAAGTACAAAGCATCAAAGATTAGTAAAAGAATTCACATATCAAATTGAAAATTATATTAGAGGAAAGAATGGTGATTGTGAGGTATTGCCTGCTCCATTTGCAGTATTTTTAAATGCAGATAACAAAACATATGTAGAACCTGACATATCAGTTATTTGCGATAAAGATAAATTAAATGATAAGGGATGTAATGGTGCGCCTGATTGGATTATTGAAATCGTTTCACCAACAAGCAGCCGAATGGATTATGTTATTAAGCTTTTTAAATATCGCTCGGCTGGAGTAAAGGAATATTGGATAGTGGATTTTGATAAAAATCGTATCTCAGTATGGAATTTAGAGAATGAAGATATGTTTGAATACACATTTTCAGATATTGTTAAAGCTGGAATTTATGAAGATTTGGAAATTGATTTTTCTAAGATAGAGATTAATTAATAAGAGGCTTGAAATTTTATTTGCGTTTATGAAAGAAGAAAAGTGTTATGCGAGATGATATTTTAAAAAATCTACAAAAGGAAATATATGATAGGTGTCAAAAAGAAACAAATAAATTTGGTATGGGGTGTTATTATCATATTGTTGCCGTAGTGAAAAATGCAGAAATTTTAGCTTCAAAATATAAAGCAGATAAAGAAATTGTTATGATAGCTGCTTGGCTGCATGATATTGCTTCGATTACAGATTACAGTTTATATGAACTTCACCATATACATGGAGCCCAAATGGCTTATTCTATTTTAAAAGAATATAACTATGATGATAAAAAAATTACGCTTGTACAAAAATGTATTCAAAATCACAGAGGCAGTGTAAATTTAGGAAAAGGTACGCTGGAAGAATTATGTGTTGCAGATGCGGATGCAATTTCACATGTCGATAATATTCCTAGTTTATTGTATTTAGCTTACGTTCAAAAAGGGATGGGAATTGAAGAAGGTCAAAGATTTGTAAGGGATAAATTAATAAGAAGCTTTCAAAAACTATCTATACAAAGTAAAAAATATTATCAAAATAAGTTTGAAAAAGCGATTGAAGTCTTAAATGGAGAATCTTAAATAATGGAATATTTTTACAAAATTTGCTAATAAACTTATTTACAAGCGTAAATTAATCTGGTAAAATAATAATGATAAATAATATTAAATTATTATTTATTGTTATTATTTTTTTTGCAAATATAGACGATATTAAAAGTAACTTATAGAAATGGAGCCGTATGAACGAGATTACACCAAGCGAGAATGAATGGGCAATTATGGAAGTTGTATGGGATTGTGAGGGAAGCATGACTGCCTCCGAAATCATCCATACATTAAAAGGAAAACTTGATGTAAGCAGCAAGACCATACGTGTTATGATTAATCGGCTTGTCACAAAAGGGATATTAAGCTATACAGTCGATTCAAAAGATGCGAGAGTATATCACTATATGGCTATGAAAAGCAAAAAAGAATGTCTTGAGCTGAAAAGCGAGCGTTTTGTAAATAATTATTTTGGCGGCAATACATCTCTTGCAGTGGCTAGTTTTTTACAATCGGCTAATATTTCAGAAGAACAGATAAAGATGCTTCACAAATTGATTGAACAGCTTGAAAAAGAAAAATAATGTGATTTGTTATTGTCACAAAGCAGCATCTTAGCATGGAGTTTTATATGATGGATTGGTTTGCAATAAAAAGCTATATGGATTTTGCAGCACAGTATTGCTTGATAAAATGTGCAAAAACAATAACTGCTGGATGGATACTATTCTTTGTTATTTATTTTATAAGATTTCTTAATAAAAAGAAAAATCCTACCATAAATTATTATGCTATGCTTCTTTTAGTCCCCGCTGTTTTGATGGGAATGAATAAGGTGTTTTTTATAGGAGGAATAAACTATTATTCATCACTTTTAAATTTTTTATTAACACCATTATTAGGCTACATATATTTTAGTATTGCTTTCATCTTATTGGTACATTTTATCCGTTTAGACCATAGAATGAAAAAGGACGTATACACTTTACCACATTGGGAAAATAAAGCGTTTATTCAAGATTGTATCAACCATGTAGTCTTTACAAATGATTGTTTTAGCCGTCATTATTTAAACCGTGTTCAAGTCTATATTACAAATGAAAATGTAAGTCCGTTTTCAGGCGGTTTGTTTCACCCTTTTATCGTATTGCCAAATATTATTGTACATTCATGGGATAAAGAAAAGCAAAAGATTGTATTATGCCATGAGTTGATACATATAAAATCAGGGCATATTTTTTGGAAATATATTTTTTCTCTTATAAAAATTTATTGGTGGATAAATCCATTGATTTATTTTGTTGAAAAGCAATTATATGAAGATATGGAGATGGTCTGTGATGAAAAAAGTATTTTTTATACGCATCTGCCAAAAGTGGAGTATGGAAAATTGCTTTTAGATATGGTTCTTGTCTTGAAGGCTGTTCATTCTCAAGGAATTGCCACTTTTGTAAATAAAAATGATTATCAGGTATTAAGGACAAGAATAGGCGGTCTTTCGATTCGTCAAAAAAATTATTATAAAAAATATTTTATGATTTTTGCCGCAGTATTTACAGGGCTTGTTACTGTTATCATGGCAACATCATATCCTCGTTATACAAAATTTACCGATGCTTCTTTATTTAATGAACAATTGGAATATATTTCAGAATTAGACCATTCTGTTTCAGGAGTGCAGGTAAAAGATGGAAAACTTTTTATTGATAATATGATATTTAAACAGACTTTAACTGATAAAAACATTACTGGAGATTATGTGTATATCTATTTTGATGGTATTATGAAAGTGCCTGGAAGCGGAGGCGGCGGCAATACCGCAAGGGTTTCCACAAGGGATTTTTCAGATATCACATACTTGGCATTGGATTGTATTGAAAATGATATATTAAATATACTTTTAAAATATATACTATAACTTGCTGATTTAGACCAATGGTACTTTTTTTAGATAGGAAAGGTATTGCAAATATATAGGCAAGGGATAGGCGGATAATTGGTATCCGTTTTGATTTTACTAGAAATTCATTTAGAATTTCCATAAAAAAGGTTCATATAATGACCCTTATATAAACAAATAAACAAGGAGGTTGAATTGTTTAAGCGTAAATATAAATTGTATATTTTTAATAGTTACGATTTCATTTGCGTTTATGACAGGAAAGGAGTGTTATGCGAGTACAAAACGTAAACAACGATGTAGCGAACATGAAGACAGGGATGTCGCAAAGTGCAGATGCTACAACCAAAAATCTTCAAAGTCAAATACTAGCAAAACAGCAAGAATTAAAAAAGCTGTCTGAAAACCAAGATATGACAATGGAAGCGAAGATGAAGAAAAGACAAGAAATAAATCAGCAAATTGCCGATTTAAACAGACAGCTTCGCCAGCATGAAATTGAACAGCGTAAAGAAAAGCAAAAAGAAGAAGCTTCCATGAACGATATGCTAGGCGGTGAATCAGCAGATAGTGCTGCATCTGCACAGCAGGCTCAAGCCAATGCAGGACTATCGGATGCAAATATGAAGGCGATGATTTCAGCCGATGCTTCCATGAAAATGTCTGATGTACAAGGTGGTGTTTCTGCATCATTAGAGCGGATAGCCAATGTAATACGAGGTGAAATCAAACAAGATGCGGGACGCGGCGTATCGGTTGACAGAAAAGAGCAAGAATTGGCAGATATTGAACAGAGAGCCTTAAATGCAGCAAAAGGGCAGATGAAAGAATTAAAGGGCGCTCATAATTCTGTTAAAGATGCAAGAAAGGAAGCCCTTAAAGAAGCAAGAAAAGATAAGTTAAATAATCCCACTAAAAATGCGGATAAATCAGACAATACAAGCAATGCTTTTACAAGTAATACATCGGTTATCTTTAAGGAAAAGGATGCTACGGTTACCTTAACATCCACAGGAAACAGCAATAATTTTAATAATAAAGTCAATGATGGCGGCATTAATATTATCGTATAGAGAATGTCCGTTTAAATAAAGGAGGAATTTATATGTCAACAATTAATAATTTTAGTGATTATACAAGTCAATATAATACAAATCAGGATTATTCTTCTCTGTTCTCAGGTATGCAGAGCGGAACAACAACTAACAGCTTTAGTCTTGGCGATTATGCCACCATAAAAAATGGAAGCTATAAAAAGTTATTGAAAGCTTATTATAACAAACAAGATACCGATAAGACCTCTTCTGATTCAAAGAAAGTCAGTGCGGATAAAAAATCAAAAATGATTAAAGATAGTGCTGATACATTAAAGAAAGCAGCCGATGCATTAAATGATAAATCATTGTGGGAAAAGAAGAAAATTAAAAAGACTGACGAGGAGACAAAAGAATCCATAGAGACCGAAGACTACGATTGGGATGCAATCACAAAGGCAGTACAAAATTTTGTTGACAGCTATAATGATGTGATTAAAGAAGCTGGTGATGCAGATTCAAGGTCTGTTCTTAGAAGTACTCTCTTTATGACGGGTTCGATGTCAAAGAATCAAAACTTATTGTCAAAAGTTGGCATTTCTATTGGCAAGGATAATAAATTATCATTGGATAAAGATAAATTAAAAGAATCAAAAATAAGCGATTTAAAGAGTTTGTTTACAGGATACAATTCTGTTGCAAACAGAGTATCGCAAAAAGCTTCAACAATTTCTGGCTACGCAGCACAGAGCGGAAGCACATATAACAGCAAAGGCTCTTATTATCAGTCTGTGTCAACAGCAAAGCCTGATAAGGTGGATGAAGAAGTATAAAAAGAGTTGGACACAAAATGGAGGCATAGTATGAACGTAAATTTAAATATGAATGGGTTGCTTTTTTGCAAGCCTTTTGTGGGACCTCTTTTAAAAAGTACACAAGATAAAATGGAACGGCAGCAGGAATGTCAAAACACCGTCAATTTTTTTGAAAATCAGATATCCATGTTAAAAAATATGAGCGGTGAATCATTGGAAGATATTAGTAGAAAATTGGAGATGTTCCATAATTATAAAGACAGCATTGACGCTGCCAAACAACAATATAATAATGAGCAAATGTTTCATACATTGGATGAAGCGAAGGAAAAAGGCGAAAAGATTGCTGAAGCTGCTGAGGATATGAAGCCTAAGACAGCAGAGGAGAGAAGAGAAGACGAAGCTAAAGAAGTTATTGATGATATGAAGTCTGAATCAAGCGATGAATTGACAGAGAGCATGGAAGAAATAACAGAAGATATGGAAGAAATGTTGGAGGAAGTGACCGAAGAGATAACCGAAGAACTGCAAGAGCAGCAAATAGAAGAACAACAGTTATCACAGCAAGAGCAAACATTAACGTCCAATGCAAGCAATTTATCAGCAGAGTCGCAAAATGTGCCAACACAAGTTTTTACAGAAGAAAATCTTTTAGAGGAAGGTCTTACAAAACAAGAAAAAGACTTAGCGTTATTGGAATATTATAAGAAACAAGGATATAAACCCGTTAATTATTATGTTTAATAGGATTGATAGTAAAATGCTGTATAAGCAAAGAATATTTGGTTTGTGCAGCATTTTAAGTGAAAAAGTGAAAAGGAGTGTAAGTTATGAGTGTAAATGCAGTGAATAATACAGCAGCCAATGTGTATACAGGTAGTCAGGTAAATACAGCCGACAAAAAGGTTGAAGAAAAACAGCAGTCAGAAGCTCAAAGTTCAGGTGCTGTATATCAAAAATCAGGAACGGATAAAAAGGCAACATATTCCGTGAATAAGATGAGTGCGCAGGAAAGGGCAGCGTTGGTTGACCAGTTAAAAGCTGACCAGCAGTCAAGACAGCAAAGTTTAGTAAAGCTTGTTCAAGATATGATGAAAGGGCAAGCAAAAGCTTATAGTAAAGCTTCAGGCAATGATTCGATATGGAAATTCCTTTCTAGCGGCAATTTTACAGTAGATGCAGCAACAAAGGCACAGGCACAAGAAGATATATCTGAGGATGGATATTGGGGTGTAAAACAGACATCACAGAGATTATTTGATTTTGCAAGTGCATTAGCTGGTGATGATGTTGAAAAAATGAAAAAAATGCAGGCTGCTATGGAAAAGGGATATAAACTTGCAACAAAGTCATGGGGCAAGGATTTGCCAAGTATAAGCAGTGATACTATCAATGCTGCCAATAAATTATTTGAGGATTATTATAAATCAAAAGAAACAGCTTAAATTGTTATTATAATTTTTGTGAAAATAAAATTTATTAAAAAATGGTATAGTCATCATAATTATGATTGTACCATTTTTTTTTAATACTATTATTTTTATAAATTTTACAAGTTATATATTAAAATACAAAAATTTGTAAATTCTTATCTTTTGCAGGAAGTGACAAAAAATTGTTACATTTTTTAAAATTTTGTGATATAATGATAAACTAAATAACGGAGGAAATGAATAATGTATTCATCATTTGAAATTGAAAAGAGAAAATTTGATGCTACCTATTTTATGGATAAGAAAATTGATTGTATTGTTCCGGTACATTTAACAATTGCTAAAGTAGAATCTTGTCTTTTCAAAAAAGATGGTTCTCATAATGAGCAATATTATAAATGGCAATTTATTTATAGTATAATATATTCGGGGCTTTGTTCTAAGGATTTTATTGGAACTGAAATTTCCTTTCCAAAAGGCAATAAAAATTCTGCTCCTATTAAACTTGATGGTGCCATTTTTGATGACAAAGATTGGTTTTTTCATTATGAAGCTTTACATATAAAAAAAGATAGTTCTAAATGGGATGAGTTGAATTGGCTTAAAGATCATTTGCTTTGTGTATTTGAATTTAAGAAAGAAAACGGTAAAGATATAAAAGGTGTTTTTAATAGTCAATTAAAAGCTTATATGAATGAGTCTTCTAAAAATACAGTTTTTGGGATTTTATATGACGAAGGGAGATTATATTTATTTAGGAGTGTTGGCAAGAAATATCTTAGGTTAAGTGATGAGTTTAATATTGAAAATAAAAATAAAATTGAAGCAACATTTGATGTTCCAGATGCATATATTAATATATTATCTTTTGATCAAATGTTTATGTATGATGAAGAAGATAAAAAAATTATAAATTATGCAGGCAGAAGCTTGTCAGAATTAGGAATTATATCTAAAAATGATTCCCGTAAATTGAATGCTGCGCTATATCAAATTTTGCACACAATGGACAAATGTGGACTTGTAAATCAAAAGGGATATAATATACTTATCCAACTTATTGCATTAAAAATATACGATGAGAAACATAATAATGGAAATTTACAATTCTATATTAATCCTGTTGAAGAACAATATGCTGTTCTTACAGATGATAATACTCAAGATTTTCTTAATCGCTTAGAAAATTTACGTGTTTCTGCTAAAACATCATATACAAAGATACTTAATGAAAATTATTTTAATGAAACTAATATTAATCAAGTAAAAGTTGTTATTCAAATTGTAAAACAATTTCAAAATTATAGTTTCACATATTCAGAAAGAAATAACTTATATCAATTAGTATTTTATCAATTTGCCTCTCAATTTAGTAAAGTAGATAACGCTCAATTTATTACTCCATTACAAATAATTGATTTTGTAGTAGATATTATTAATCCCAAATATAATGAGAGTATAATTGATCCTACCGTTGGAATTGCAGATTTTTTATCTGTATCCTATGTGAAGTCTAATGGCAAATTAAATGATAAAAATGTTTATGGTATGGATATTGATGAAGATATGGTTAAACTTGCTACTCTTAATATGTTATTAAATGGTGATGGTAATGCAACGATTGAAGTACAAAGTGATGGATTAGGTTCTATTTTTTCAAAGTTTGGTGATAATGGAGAGATAATTCAATTAATACCTGCAACTTTAACAAGACCACATAATTATGATGGAGAATGGGATAATCGTGTTGATGGAAAACGTTTAAAAAAATTTGATATAGTATTAACTAATCCTCCATTTGGAGAAGCGCGTTCTTGGATGCCTAGTGGAGATGAAATATCTATTGCTGAATGTTATCAATTATGGAATCGATATTCACAAACTAAAATTGATATGGGTGTTATTTTTTTGGAGAATGCTGTACGTATTTTAAAAGAAAATGGAAGAATGGCAATAGTTTTGTCTAATTCTATAGCTTCTATTGATGCACATAAGGAAGCACGAAAATGGCTTTGCGAGAATATGCGAGTTGTAGCTATAATTGATTTACCTCCAAATATTTTTGCTGAAGCTGGAGTTTCTCCTACTTTAATTTTTGCATATAAACCTACTAAAAAAGAGTTACAAAGGCTAAAAAAGAATAATTACCAGGTTTTTTCTAAAGAAATTAAAAAAGTTGGATATGAAGTCAAAACTAAAAATAAAGTTAAACAATTTGAAACTAAGTATCGTATTAATCCAATAACTTTTGAAAAAGAAATTAATCAAGATGGAACAGCGCAACTTGATGAAGAATTTACAGAAACAGTTGCAGCATTCAAGGCATGGTGCAATGGACAAGAAGATAAACTTAAAGAACTGTTTTTATAACGAGAGGAGTACAATAATAATGAAAAAATATATAAATATTCCTCAATATACAACTTTAAATGAGATTATACAGCGTAATTTTACATTATCAGCAACACAATATAAAAGATTTTGCATAAAAAATAGTAATATTAAAACAATAAAGGATTTTCTTGAACATCCACTTTTTAGGTCAGATTTTGGTATTGAAGTAGGAAGTGATTGTTATGTTGATTTTTCAAATTATGTATTTATTAAAACAAAAGCATTGCAAGAAGATTCTTATCTTTTAAGTGAAAATAAAGAGGCAACAGAATACATTAAACCACAAGCTTTTATTAATATGCATCTAAAAAAAGGTGATATTATTATATCTAAAGATAGTAATGTTGGTGAAATAATAGTTCTTGATAAAGATTATCCAAATTCAATGTTATGTAGTGGTTTATGTAGATTGCCAATTAAGAAAAATGGTTTATATTTACTTGCATTTATTAAAAGTGCTTTATTTAGACAGCAAATAGATTTTATTGTTCCTCGAGGTTCTACAATAAAACATGGAAAAACAAAATTTTTAGAATGTAAAATTCCATTTCCTAATATAAAAATTGATGAAACTATACAATATATTGAGTTATTAATGCAGGCTATAATTAATAAAGAAATTGCTATACGAAAAAAACATGAAGAAATAATACAATTAATTCAAAATGAGTTAGAATTAAATCAAAATAGTCAAGAATTTATTTATACACAACCTCAAATTAGTGAGATTATGGCAATTGATAGAATGGACACAAGTCTATATTCATATGAATTTAAGCATAAAGAATACTTGATTACAAATTATAAATATGGTTATACTTCCCTGACAGATTTAGGATATATGGGTATTAGAGGAACATCATTAGAACGTAATTATATAAAAAATAGGATTAATAGTGATGTGTATATTGATGGTTTCTATAAGCTTATTATTCCAACTAATATTACTAAGTACGGTACAGTATCAAAAATATTATATATTGGAACTCCAGTTAAGTTAAAAACTATACAAAAAGGTGACATTGTTTTTGGAGGAGAAGGTTATGGAAAAGGAAAGTCATTTGTTGTATTAGAAAATGAACCTAATGTTGCAACAAATTATCATGGAATACGTATTGTTTGTAAAAAAAACACATCAATACAAAATAAAATTTTTATTAGATGTATGTTGGCTTTTTTAAGAGAAAATGGATTGATTGATAAATATGGTGTGGGTGGAAACGGAGGTCATTTTGCACCTACATATTTTTATTTAGCTAAAATTCCTAATTTCCCTGTTGAAAAAATAGAAAAAATATCATATCTTTATTATAATGGCTTTATGTCATATTCTACCAAGAAATGTACTATATCAAATTTTTTAGAATATGATAGCAAATATAATCAAGTAGCTGGAATACATGAAATTGATGTTTCAATGAAATATTTACAAATGAAATTAGATGCTGCAATGACAAAAATAGCGGATGATATAGAAGTAAGTCTTACATTTTAAATTTATAATGGAAAATTATGTTAGTATTTTAATTTTTATGACATAATAAACACTATATAAATGTAAAATAAACAAAAGGTAATGATAAGGCTTATTGTTTGTATAATGAAGTTGAAAATTTTTCTTTTAGGTTAACCTAAATTACTTCAAGTAAAAAATAAAAATATAAAAAGTAAGACAAACTGTATTTGAAGTGATAAAAATATGAAATATTATAGAAGATTTACATATATGATGTAAAATATCATATAGAAATACCATACTATTTATTTAAATAGTATGGTATTTCTATATAATATAAAATTTTGACTTAATTTTTTATCATGGTAATAAATCCATAATCTTCAAGATTTCTCATATATTGAACCAGTCTATTATAGAGCGGTTCAGCCTTATCACCATATTGTTCTTTGACAAGAAGAGCTATATCATATATGGTTCGTTTTCCATCTATCAAAGGCCATATAAAACTGCCCATGTATTCTAAGTGAATTTGTGAAGTTTTTGGCTTTTTAAATAAAAGTTGTGCTATTTTATTAAACAATCCTTTATTTTCAACAAATAGAGTAACCGTTCCATCCATGTCCGTCTCATATTTTAAATCGGTGTGTGATGGTATATAATCTAAATAATTTTTGGATTCCATAGTTCTTTTTGCCATGTAATACCTTGCCTTTCTTTAATTTGCTTTATGTGATTGCGATTTGTTTTTCTGTCTTGCAAAAAAGATTACAAAGAAACAGATAATGGCAGTAACAATAAGTCCTCCAATAAATCCTGAGTTAAAGAATCCTGAAAAATCAATATATTTATCAATGCCAAAGACAGCAAAGAAGGCAAGTAAGATACCTAATAATCCCTCGCCAGCAATTAATCCAGAACAAAATAGGATGCCGCCGTCAGCTTCATTATTCTTTTCTTTTTCATTCTTCTTTTTGTCAATAAACCAGCGAATAACACCACCAATCATAATTGGCGTTGAAAGTTCAAGCGGAAGATATAATCCAATGGCAACTGGCAAAACAGGGATTCCTAATATCTCAATAACAATGGCAATAAATACACCGATAAACACGAGCGCCCATGGGAGATTGCCATCCATAACACCCTCAATAATCATTTTCATCAATGTTGCCTGAGGAGCAGAGAGTTCTGTTGAACCAAATGTCCATGCTTGATTGAGAAGAAGCAGTACGCCGCCAATCGTAAATGCGGATACAACAGCGCCTATAATTTCACCAAGCTGTTGTTTTTTAGGAGTTGCACCTAAAATATAACCTGTTTTTAAGTCTTGTGACGTATCACCTGCCATCGCTGCAATAATACATATGATAGAACCGATTGCAATGGCTCCCTGCATACCATGTATGCCCGTATCACCGCTTGTTTTTAATATAATTGTAGAAAACAAGAGCGTGGCAATTGCCATACCAGAAACAGGATTGTTGCTGCTTCCTACTAAACCAACCATTCTTGAAGAAACGGTTGCAAAAAAGAATCCAAATATAGCAATTAAGAATGCTCCAAGTATAGAGACTGGAACGTCTGGGAAAATTGCAATCGCAACAATATTGGCGAGAACAGCAATACCGACAATTTTCATATTCATATCGGCTTCTGTTCGCAATCCAGAAGTGGATGTACTTCCTTTAATACCTTTTAAGGCATCGCGGAATGTGGTTATAATAAGCGGCAATGATTTGATTAAGCTTATGATACCACCAGCAGCAACAGCGCCTGCACCAATATATCGTATATAGCTTGACCATATAGCAGAAGCGCCATCTTTTGCATAAAGTTCAGCAATTGTTATCGTTTCTGGATATAAAATGGTATCTCCGCCAAATGTGATAATGGCAGGAATTAATACAAACCAGCCAAGAATACCACCGGCGAAAAGGTAAGAAGAAATTTTTGCACCACAGATATAGCCCACACCGATAAGGGCAGGATAAACTTCGGTTGAAAATTCCGTTTTTAATGCTTTAATTGGCGCTACAATCGTGCCTGGTACCACTTTAAAGCCGTCTACAATAAATTTTATCAAAGCGGCAATACCCATACCTGCAAATACCGATTTTGCACTGGCGCCGCCTTCTTCACCAGCAAGTAAAACTTCGGCGCAAGCCGTTCCTTCTGGATATGGAAGTACACCATGTTCTTTTACAATAAGAGCGTTTCTTAATGGTATCATAAAAAGAACGCCCAAAAGTCCGCCAAATAATGCGATAAGAGAAATGGTAAGAAGATTTGGGGATTCCATGATGCCGTCTTTTGCCCATAAAAATAATACAGGCAATGTAAAAATGGCGCCTGCTGCAAGTGATTCACCAGCAGAACCAATCGTTTGTACCATATTGCTCTCCAATATGGAATTTTTCCTTAAAATAACTCTTAGAACGCCCATTGAGATAACAGCTGCCGGAATAGAGGCAGAAACAGTCATACCAACTCGTAAGCCAAGATAAGCATTGGCTGCGCCAAAAATTATAGCCAGCAAAACACCCATAATTATGGAAGTAACCGTAAATTCAGGTGTGATTTTAGAAGCTGGAATATAGGGTTTAAAATCTTTTGTTTGATTCATAAATCCTCCTTTAGTTAATTTTGTCAACATTTTAACATATTTATTAAGGAAAAGAAAGCACAAATATATGGCAGCTTGTATATAAAATTATTGAAGTATTTAGTAAAAATTAACAAATATTATATTTTGATTTATAAAAATTTAATTTTATCAAGGAAGTTCCCCACTTCAATGCTGCAAAGGCATAAGTGGAAGAATTTGCTTGTTTCAGTGGGCAGAGTGTCAATACTGGTTCACTTGTAAATAAGAAAAACGTTTTGTATAATAAAAAAATCAATACTGGAGCTGTTGCGGCTTTTAAAGGTTGGCGCAGCATGGAGGTTATATATGTTTTTATTTAAGAAAAAGAAAAAAACGCAATTGGATATTCAGTTAGAGCTTGTACAGAAAAATCTCGAAAACAATTATAAAGATGAAGCGAAAAAGGCACTCAATGCGTCCATTCAATTATTGGATGAGATGAGCAAAAGCGGTGAAATTACAGGAAAAAATCTTGAGAAAAAAAGAAAACAGATAGACCAATATGTAAAGAATATGGAAGGATATGGGCATAATATTCCTGTTGGCTGGTAATGTCAGGCGAATATTTGTAATTGGCTTTGGTGCTAAGGTTAAAATAAAAAGTTCTATTCTGCATGACATTTCAATATAGTAATATTAATAGTTATACGCAAATGCAGCAGTCTTGCAAGAATGGAGGAGTATTACGAGAAAAAGAGTTAAAAATGAAGAAGATTCAGCATCCCATAAAACGATGTTTAGCAATGCAAGAGATGCCGTTTTAGGACTTCCTATTATCACGGTTATAGGAAACCGTGAAATGTATATAGAAAATTATCGGTCTATTATATATTATGACTGTGAATGTATTAAGTTAAAGACAAGATTAGGAATGATTTGTATACAAGGAGCTGATTTACAGATAGCGTATTATGATGACGAAGAAATTATGATAAAAGGAAAGATTATTCATTTGGAAGTTTAAGAAAAGAAAAATCCAAGACAGAAGTGAGGTTTGTTATGTGGAATCAACGCAGACTTATGGATAATTATGTCGTAGTGAAAGTCATAACGGATACGAAAGAGCGTTTTTTAAATCTTTGCAGACATCGTGAGATTACACCTTGGAATATTACATCACAGGAAGATGGTTTTATAGCGAATTTCAGCAAAACAGATTTTATGCAGTTGAAAGATATTGTAAGAAAAACGAACAGCAAAGTGCGTGTTGTAAAGAAAAAAGGGATGGGGTTTATACTTTTTAAATATCGCAAGCACTATTCATTTTTTGCAGGAATATTAATTTCTATTGGAATTTTATATACGTTAAGTCTATTTGTCTGGAATATTTCATTTGAAGGAAATATATCGTACACATCAAGTTTCCTTTTAAAGTATCTTAATGATAAAGGGATTGTTGTCGGAACGCGTATAAATAATATTGACTGTGAAGAAATTGAACATATGATACGGAGTGATTATGGCGATATTACATGGGTTGCAGCAAAAATTACAGGAACGAGTCTGGTTATCAGTATCAAAGAAAATGATGGGGCAATACAAGCCGTTGACAATTACAGTGAGGCAGTCAATAACAATATCTCTGAGGCAAGAGATATTGTTGCAACGGAAAATGGGATTGTCCATAGTATTATCACCCGAAATGGCACCCCTAAAGTTGCAGTAGGCGATGAAGTTTCGTCCGGACAGGTGCTGGTTTCAGGAATTGTTGAAGTCTATGATGATTTTGGCAGTGTTGCAAGTACATATAATGTTAAGGCAGATGCAGATATATATATTGATACAACGGTCAATTATTATGATGAACTTGTCTTAAAACATGACACAAAAAATTATACAGGCAGAACAAAACAGGATTATTATATAGACCTTCCCGATTACGAGATTTTTATGGGGCTGCATTTTGGCAAATATGAAGAATATGACACCGTTATGGAAGTCTATCCTGTTGTGATAGGAGGCTCTTTTTTCTTGCCGATACGCGTTGGCAAAAAGACGACAAGAGAGTATAAAACAGAAACGGCTGTATATACACAAGAGGAAGCAACACAAATTCTTGAAGAAAAATTAAATACTTACATTTATGAATTAAAACAAAATGATGTACAAATTATTGACAACAATGTTCAAATCATACCAAATGAAGAATTATATAAATGCGAGGGTACAGTCCATGTTATGATGCCTGCATATCAGTATAGTGAAGTGACTATGCCAGAAAATACGCAAGATGGCAATAAAGTTGAAAATTGAAAGATTCAACGCTATTGGTTTATTAATTTTGCGCAATTATTTAAAATGGAACCTTCCGCAATAGCTTTTTCAGCATCATTTGCCTCATTGCACGCCGCAAGTGGTTTATTTTGGTAAAATTCATCTTCGACAGGACGCCATGCCTCACCAAAATTGACGTCTTTAAATAATGCAGCAAGACCAGTAATCTGCTTTAATCTTAAAATTTCATCTCTATCCATACCAAGATGTTTAGAAATCCAGGCATCAGAGCGACCTAGTTCATGCAGCTCTTTAATGATATTGCTCATAAGGTCAACATTGTGGGAGCCTCGTGCGCGATTATGACGAATTGTGCTGGCCATTCGGTTCTCGAGAGATTTGTCAATAACGGAGACTGGCAGCATACCATTTTCACGCTCTCGAATATCAGGATAGTCCAACATAATACGATACCGATGGAATCCATCCACAATAACGTAAAGGTCTTTTGCCTTAACGTAGTAGCATACAATAGGCATTGTGTAACCATCTTCTTTAATGCTGTCATAGAGCAGTTTCATTTCTGGAGGTGCAACAGCGTTTGGATTATATGTATTTGGAATAATTTTTTCAATTGGAACTGCAATTATATTATATACAGGACTGTTAAAAGTCATTTTAATCACCAACCTTTGTGTATTTATGCTTGAGTATATCAACTCGTTTCTGTTGTTTTCTGCTAAGACTAAAACCCATAAAACGACAAGTATGGTCGTTTTTTAAAATGCAGTAACACATTCGTTTCCAGCTAGGAATATCTCTTGAGGATTTAATGTCGTCTGTATGGTCTGGAATTTTATCAAGAAAGATAATGCGTGAATTTTTCATCACCGTATAATTAGAAATACCATTTCGACGGATATTATAGCCATGTTCAATTAAATCTTGAATGACATCCTCCTCAAGACCGCCTCCTGTGGTGTGCCAAAACTGAATGGATGTCTTGAACTTTTTGACATAGTTGTTTCTAAGGCGTGTAGGGAGCGTGCTTAATAAAAATTTGGTGTAGGATTCCCATGTGTGTCCTTCAGGAAGCTTTAAATTGCGGTAACCCATTGCTTTTGTTTTTCCATAAATGGATGTAAAGTTTGCTCCTTGTACTCTGCCGACAAGTTTTGTCCAAATCTCTGGGTCAATAACGCGGTATAAATTTAGACTATCTTTTGCATAATCATTAAAAGGAGAGGCTACCCGCATCTGGTCTGGCTTTAATCCTGCCATGTAATAGAGGTCATAAAGCTTATTGTAATCATAGTTAAATAAATAATTGGCATGCCATACGTCACTGTTTGACCAATCATAAATGGGAGAGGCAACCCAAACATCTTTAAATTGTTTGCTAATCCAACATTCGTCTTGGTAACCATGTTTTTTATTTAAAATGGCGCTATATCGCTGTAAGGATTCATCTGCTCGAATCCCTAACAAACAGACTGTTTTTTTGTTGCCGTGAGAAATCCGATACCAGCGACTAAACTGTTTTGATAAATCTTCTTGATACATGCGATAGTGATATGTCGTTATTGGATTGTGTTCTAGATTAATGACATATGGATACTTAGGCATAGAGCGAACCCATAAATGTTCTTTGGTATCGTCCCATGGATACCAGTACATTTGATAACTGCTTAACGCTGTTCTAGTTGCCATTGGAAGGCATACCCAGTAAGGTTCTACTTCATGTTGGATTCGTTTAAAGGTGCGGTCAACATATTCGGTTGTAACCGTGTATTGCGCTTCAAAATCTTGATGAAAAACACCAATTTTTTTATTCGGATAATATTTTTTCTGAAAATCTTGTGTTAAATTTAAGAGCAGACCACTGTCCTTGCCTCCTGAAAAAGAAACAAAAATATTATCAAATTCTTCAAATATAAATTTTAGACGTTTTTGCAGAGCTTCATAAACATTTTGCTCTGTGTATTGCTTTCTCATGTACATTTTTGATTCTCCCAATTTTATGCTGAATTTTGTTATTTGGGTATTGGACATACTCGAACAGTTCTTTATGTTGTTTGGAACTCTTTTGTAAGCAGAAAATGATAAAATAGATAAAAAAATGGTAAATTTTGTCAAATTTTAGCCTTATTATAGCTGAAATGATTTTAAAAATCAATACATGAGCGTTCTTAATTGGAAAAATGTCCGTTTTATAATTGTATATTGGGTGAAAAAATAAGGAAATAATAGGTTTGTACGGAGAAATTTTGATGAAATCTTGAAAAAAAGGAGTTTTTTTGATATAATAACGTGAAATATGTTTACGTATCTTAAGAAAGAGAGGGAGACTTTTTTGCAAATAGAGTATATAGAAATGGACACAATTGGTCAGCAGCAGGCTGTTTTTGGCTATCAAGACCATTTTGTGCGAATGATGGAAAAGGCTTTTTCTGTACTGATTGGGTTACATCAATCAAAAATTGAGATAAAAGGAGAGGATTCGGTAGGCGTTTTAAATGCGGTTTCTGTTATAAAATCATTACAACAGATTTATAATCAAGGGGAAGCCGATACCATTAACGAGAGTATGATTTATCGACTAATTGATGATGTCACAGACGGCAACCTTGAAGAGACTGTAAAAGCGATGGAAAGTACCATCACTCTTACGAATCGTGGCGTTCCAATCAAGTGTAAAACACTGGGTCAGAAAAATTATGTCAAAGCTATGAAAGAAAGTACCATTACCATTTGCATTGGACCAGCGGGAACAGGTAAAACTTACTTGGCAGTGGCGCAGGCAGCAGAAGAATTAAAAAGAGGAGAGATTGACCGCATTATTATGAGCAGACCTGCTATTGAAGCTGGTGAAGAACGACTTGGATTTCTTCCAGGTGATTTATCGCAAAAAGTAGACCCTTATTTGCGACCATTAAATGATGCCTTATATGATATCTTTGGCGCAGAGAAAGCAGAGCGGCTTCGAGAACGAGGCACAATAGAAATTGCACCGTTGGCATATATGCGTGGTCGAACATTAAACAGGGCAAAAGTACTGATAGATGAAAGTCAAAATGCTTCTATATTTACCATTAAGATGGCATTGACGCGATTGGGCGAAGGTTCAAAGATGGTATTGACAGGTGATGTGACACAGATAGACTTACCACACAAGACAGATTCAGGCTTAGAAAAGTGCGCTTCCATTGTAGGTCATATTGATGGAATATCGGTTATTCATTTGAATAATCGTGATGTTGTCCGCAATAAGATTGTAAAAGAGATTGTGAAAGCATTTGAAAAAGCAGAGGCGGAAAAGAAGGGAAATCCTTACCAGAGAAGAAAGAAAAACAAGTATGCTTCGATAGAATGATAGTACAGAGAGTGTGGTTGTTGACTGCATTCTTTTTTAACTTCATTGGCAAAGGAACAAGGTGGATTGTGATATCTGCTTGATTAAAAATTAAAAAAAGAAAGGCAAAGAAGAAACGTGACGATTCATATTGAGTACGAAACGAAGGTACAGCTTGAATTGGATTATCAGACCATTATTCGCAGAGTAGTAAATGGCTCTTGTGATTTTATTCAATGTCCATATGAAACGGAGGTCAATGTTATATTGACCGATGATGCTGGTATACAAGAAATTAATAGAGAACAAAGAGGAATGGATGCACCGACTGATGTGCTGTCGTTTCCGATGATAGAATATGAAACTTCAGGTGATTTTTCATTTTTAGAGAACGAAGAGGATTACTGTACACAAGATTATTTTAGTCCTGACACAGGAGAATTGATGTTAGGAGATATTGTAATATCGGTTGAAAAGGTAGTAAAACAAGCAAGTGAATATGGACATTCTCCAGTAAGAGAACTTGCATTTCTTGTGGCGCACA
The DNA here is from genome assembly GCA_947088865.1 of uncultured Eubacterium sp. Lineage (GTDB taxonomy): Bacteria > Bacillota > Clostridia > Lachnospirales > Lachnospiraceae > Lachnospira. The sequence goes on from CAMUHY010000014.1 coordinate 19,309, forward strand.
GTATGATGCATCTTTTTGGCTATGACCATATGGAACCGTCAGAAGCTGTTGTTATGGAAAAAAAACAGCAGGAGGTTTTAAATCAGCTTGGAATTACCCGATAAAACAATATTTGTTTTATAAATTTGATGAAGGATTAAATTTTTTAATAAAATAATAAATGATTTTATAATGGGTGATTTGAATGAGTAAAAAAAGTAAAAGTAATAGCAAGACTGTTATAATATTGCTGATGATTATTCTAGCAGTATTGGTTGTGTTGTTTGTTTTGTTTAATACGGATATGTTATCCAATAAGGAAAGACAAGTTTCAGTCAATTCCGTAAAAATTGATTCAGATAAAGACAATGTAATAAAATCAACGGAAAAAGACCCTTATGAAAATATGACCAGAAGCAAATTAAGCGGTCAATGGGTTGCAAAAGAAACAGCAGAAAAGGTACCATATGCAGTGATGTACAGCAATATTGCCGATGCTATGCCACAGGCAAACATATCCAAAGCGGATGTTGTGTTTGAAGCGCCGGTTGAAGGCAAGATAACACGTATGTGTTGTCTGTTTGAAAATCAGACCGACCTTGAAAAAATAGGACCTGTGCGAAGCTGCCGAACGTATTTTTTATTGTTTGCCAGAGAATTTGAGGCTATTTATGTACATTTTGGCTATTCAGAATATGCTGAAAAATATCTAAGGAATGACAGTTTTAAATCACTGGATGGCATGAGTTACTGTGATTTTTATAGAACGAATGACCGTGTTGCACCGCATAATGCCTATACAAGCTGGGCGGGCATAGCAGACAGTGTTAAGGCAAAAAATTATGCGTCTGCTTATTCACAGGGGTATACATCACCGTTTACATTTCATACACAGGAAAATCCAATACTGCCTCCATCAGGGACAACATGCGACAGGGTGGATATAAATTATTCGTATAATCAGCCTTATTTTGAGTATGATGCCACAAAAAATTGCTATTTGCGCTATCAGTTTGGAGCGGCGCAAATCGACCAGCAGACAGGCGAACAATTGGCGTTTGACAATATTATTGTAAAGTATGTTGAACCCAATTATTACGAGAATGGCACGCCTAATTATAAAATATCAGGTGTTGGGGAAGGGTATTTTATAACACAAGGATATGGTCAAAAAATAACATGGGTAAAAGAAAATGAATCGTATGGCGCAACGAAATATTATTATGAGGATGGCACTGAAATTCTTTTAAATCCTGGTAAAACGTATGTTGCATTGGTAGAGACTTCTCAAAAAATTACGGTTCAATAAGGATTTTATCCAATGTGCCGTAAAACCTCTTGCTTTTGATATAAGGAGTGTCAGAGGATTACATAAAGGCTAAAAATGTGCAGAAATGAGGAAAATAATGGAATTAATAGAGCTTGCAAAACAGGCAATGAAACAAGCATATGCGCCATACTCACATTTTAAAGTTGGCGCAGCATTGATAACAGACACAGGTCATATCTATACAGGTTGTAATGTTGAAAATGCTTCCTATGGTGCGACAAACTGTGCAGAGCGAACGGCTATATTCAAAGCTATTTCAGAGGGCGAACGCCATATTCAAAAAATTGCGATTGTTTCCGATGCAGGCAAACCTGCCGCACCTTGCGGAATATGCCGTCAGGTGTTATCCGAATTTATGGATAGTGATGGGATTGTTATTTTAGAAATAGAAAACAAACCAAAAGAGTTTTATCTAAAAGATTTACTTCCTTATTCTTTTTGTTCGGATTCTATGTGAATAGTAATTGAAATTTTTGTAAATACTTATATCGAGTCAAAGTAAACGGACTGTATTGTTAAATGACAGGATGAATATTCACGGTTGGTGACAGTCCTGTGTTTGGAGGGCTTCGATATGAGGAAATTATGGATATATATAGCAGGGTGTGTAGTAGGAATTGTTATTATAATATGGGTTCTTGTTTTAATCTTTGTTAATAATGCAGATGAACCAGAAAAACAAAATGCAACGCTTACAGAAAATATCAATGCTTCCAATATGGATAATAAAAATAATGGACAAAAAACAGTCAATTCTGATAATATGGAGCAAAATACAATGGACAAAATGAGTTATTATCTTCGTTTTGAAAATGATAAAGTTGTGATATATCGTGAGCCAAGTAAAGAATTTTATGATTATGCAGATATTAAATTAGATATCCTTCCGCCAGAAATTAAAGAGCAGATAAAATTAGGTATGTATATTGAAGGGGAAGAGCGGTTGTATGATTTTTTGCAAACATATAGCTCTTGATTGAAGGTATTGCATAATTCTTACACGATGTTTTTAGAATGGAGGATGCATTGACATACAAATATTTTGACTGTGTAGTAATAGGCGGCGGCGCAGCAGGTCTGATGGCTGCAATCACCGCCGCCAGACAACATAGAAGCGTTGTAATTATTGAACATACACCCAAATTGGGAACAAAGCTTTTACAGACAGGAAATGGAAAATGTAATTTTACCAACACATATATGGAAAGTTCTTGTTTCCATGAAAATGGCAGCAGAGCTATGCAGGTTATTTATCAATTTAATGAAAAACAGACGATTCATTTTTTTGAATCAATAGGCATTTTTAGTAAAGAAAAAAATGGATATATTTATCCGCATTCAGAAACTTCTTTTTCGTTGCGGGATGCATTGATATCGGAAGTAAAACGGCTTGACGTGCATTGTATAACCTCTTTTGTTATTGATGAAATTCATTCGTCCAGCGTAGGATTTAAAATCAATCAGCATATTGCTGCAAAAACTATTATTTTTGCAACAGGATTAAAAGCAGCGCCGAAAACAGGGTCTGATGGTTCGATACTTCCTTTCATTCAGGAAATGGGACAGCCCATTATAGATATATTGCCTGCATTAGTTCCATTAGAATGTTCTCCTCATTTAAAAAAAATATGTGATTTGATGGCAGGGGTACGAAGTTTTGGACAAGTCACTGCCTATTGTAAAGGCAAAAAAATAGCTTCGGATACTGGCGAAATTCAGTATACCGATTATGGAATATCGGGTATACCTGTTTTTCAGATTAGCCATTCTGTTGTAAAGCAGTTACATAAGGGAAATCCGATTTATGTTGTTATTGATATGATTCCAGATTTTAGTGAGAAAAAGCTGATGGATTATATCGACCGTTATTATGATATATATTCATATAAAACAATAGAAGATTTTTTTGGCGGATTAATTCATACAAAATTAATAAAAGGCGTTGCTCAAAAATGTGGATATAAGAGTTTAAAAACGCTTGGTGAATATAAAAAAAAGGATATAAAACAACTGATAATGGAATGTAAACAGTTTAAGATGGATATAGAAGGATATAAGTCGTTTGACCGAGCGCAAGTTTGTCAAGGTGGTGTTGATATGTCCTATATTGATATTCATACAATGCAGTCTACATTAGTGAAGGGCGTGTATTTTGCAGGCGAACTTGTTGATATTGATGGGATTTGCGGAGGTTACAATCTGCAATGGGCTTGGAGCAGCGGTTATGTAGCAGGGTACCATGCAGCTAGAAAGGATTGTTGTGAAAAAAGTATTACGGTTAAGTCAGATTGCGTGCAAGGCAAACCACACCCAAAAAGACTTAGAAAAAGCGATAAGAAAAATATTAAAATGCAGTGATAAGGTTTATATTGATTATGGTATTGTCAAACAATCCATCGATGCAAGGCATAAACCAGATATATACTATGTATATAGCGTGGATATATATAATTATGACAGGCTTTTTAGAACAAAAAATTTTAATATAAACAAAGCGCATAAAGAGGCTTTATGTCCAATTAAAAATGCGGTTTATACAGAAATTGCAGAGTATGTTTTTCCTTATGCCACAAAAAGCAATCAATCACATCCTTCGCAAAATGTTTTAATGTCTAGCAGCATCCATGAAAAGGAGCGTCCTATTATTATTGGTTTTGGACCAGCCGGTATGTATGCTGCTTTGATGCTTGCTAGGGCAGGATTAAAACCCATTGTATATGAACGCGGTGAAGCTGTCACACAGCGTAAAAAGGCTGTGCAGCATTTCTGGGATACAGGCATATTAAATGAGGAATCCAATGTCCAATTTGGCGAGGGCGGAGCTGGTACTTTTTCAGATGGAAAATTAAATACAGGTATTAAAGATACAAGTGGTCGAATACAAGAAATTCTTAAAATATTCGTCCAATTTGGTGCGCCTAGAGAAATACTTTATCAAAATAAGCCTCATATTGGAACGGATGTCTTAGAACGTGTTGTTGCCGGAATACGAAATAAAATTATAGAGCTTGGCGGAGAAGTTTATTTTAACAGGAAGCTTTCTGGTCTTATTATAAAAAATGGTGTATTAAATGGAATTTATATTCAGGATACCAAAACACTGCAAGTAAAAGAACAAAGTTGTGGGCAAGTTTGTCTTGCAATAGGACACAGTGCCAGAGATACCTTAGAAATGTTGAATCATGCCGGCTGTGCTATGAATCCCAAATCGTTTGCCGTAGGGGTTCGGATTGAGCATCCACAATCGTTTATCAATTACAATGCTTATGGTGATTGTGTATACAAGCTGCCTGCTGCCGATTATAAATTGACCTATCAAACAAAAAGCGGAAGAGGCGTGTATTCTTTTTGTATGTGTCCAGGTGGTTATGTTGTCAATGCGTCTTCTGAACAGGGCGGCACAGCGGTTAATGGCATGAGCTATTCCGGCAGAAATTCAGCAAATGCCAACAGTGCGCTGATTGTAACAGTTACACCAGATGATTTTGGAACAAATCCACTTGACGGCGTTTTTTTGCAGCGGCAAATGGAACAACTAGCGTATCAATATGGGCAGAAAAATATACCTATACAACTGTTAGGCGATTTTAAGGAAAATAAAGTTTCAACAGGAATTGGCTCGGTTGTGCCATGTATTAAAGGAAAGTACACGATGTCTAATCTCAATCCGATACTGCCTAAGTTTGTGTCCGATTCATTAAAAGAAGCGATTGCATATTATGATACAAAAATAAAAGGTTTTAATATGAACGATGCCATTCTTAGCGGCGTGGAAAGCAGAACATCCAGCCCCGTTAAATGGATTCGAGATGAGCTTGGCAGGGCTAACATTAAAGGATTATATCCTTGTGGAGAGGGCGCAGGTTATGCAGGGGGTATTATTTCTGCTGCGGTTGATGGGATAAAGACGGCTGAAAAAATGGCACAGGTTTACAGCTTGAAAAAAATGTTGTAAAATAGAACAAATAGAAAGGCTTTTTGGTTATGAAAAACAGTAGAGAAAAACTTGTTGATTGCAAAAGAATTGTTATTAAGATTGGTTCTTCATCGCTTATGCACAATCATACAAATAAGTTGGATTTGATGAAGATTGAAAAGTTGGTGCGGACATTAGTGGATATAAAAAATACAGGAAAAGAAGTTGTCTTAGTATCTTCGGGCGCGATTGCAGTAGGAAGAACATCGGTGGGGCTGGTAGAACGACCAGACGATTTGTCTGTAAAACAGGCGTGTGCAGCGATTGGGCAGGCAAAGCTGATGATGATATATCAAAAATTGTTTGCAGAATACAGTACCATTGCAGCTCAAGTATTGATAACAAAAAATACCATAACCAATAAAGTCAGCAAAGTAAATGCACAAAATACATTTATTGAGCTTCTGCATATGGGGGTTATACCAGTTGTGAATGAAAATGACTCCGTATCGACATATGAGATTGAACAAGTTGTTAAATTTGGTGATAATGACCGATTGTCTGCTAGTGTGGCTTCCATGATTCATGCGGATTTGCTTATTTTGTTGTCGGATATTGACGGATTATATACTGATGACCCAAACAGCAATCCCAATGCAAAGTTTATTGAATTGGTTGAAAAAATTGATGCCAATTTAATTCATATGGGGAAAGACAGCTCTGGCAGTGATTTTGGCACAGGGGGGATGGCAGCCAAGATTAAAGCCGCTTCAATTGCTACAAAAGCAGGGACGGATATGGTGATAACCAACGGGAATAATATAGATAATATATATAAAATTATTCATGGGGAAAATGTAGGGACATTGTTTCTTGGGAGCATAAAATGATTCCTAAAAGACAGTCACAGCATGGAGATTAAATATGGAGATTAAATTAATTAAGAACTTTGAGGTTGGTATGTTAAGCAGCCTTAATGAAAATCTTATTATACATGTTGTTGATGACAATCGTCAGTTAGATAAATTTAATGGAAAGCGTATTTATTTATTCAATCCAAAAACCAATGAACGGATTGAAATTGCACCAGAAATACCGAAGTTTTTTATGTCTTCAATGTATTACAGCACACATCATAACAATTTTTTTGTATTTATGTCTGCTCGAATGGTTAATGAAAAAAATGTTGAAGTCACCTATTATGTATATGATGTAAAAACAAATAATTGTAAAGCGATACATTCGCTTACAGAGTCCTTAGAGGCAATTCGTTGCGGCATGATACTAAAAGTATTTAGTTTAACGCAAGATTATTGCCTGTTTCAGCATAGAATAGATACAAAAGAAGGCGAGTGGTACGAATTATTATTAAAAGATATAAAAAATGAAAAGCAAATGAATATTGAAAATGAATTGCTTACAAAGTATGGCATTGACAGTTTAATTCCATTGCAGGGCAATGCGTGCGGAATAAAAATAGGCGAGAGTTGTATTGGGATTATTAATGTCAATCAGTTTGTCTCGGATATGGTTTTAGGACTGGATATAGAGTTTAAGCAGATGTTAGATTATGTAAATGATGAATATGCGATTGAGTATATCAAAGAAAACAATGGAAATATGTTGTATACCAAGCGGGATATTGCAGGAGATTCGGAAGAAATTATTATGTATGATTACGTGAATGATGTAAAGCGTATCCGTCAAAATGACCGCTTATCCGACCAAAAAGATTTTGACGGCATGTATATTATTAATGACGTCCCCTATCGTTTTTTTAGAAATGATAGAGGAACAAGATTGATTAATTTAAATACGCAAAAGTCGGAGTACCGTTTTAGCAGTGATTCAAAAGTGGAGATGGTTTTGGATGATATGATGGTGATTAGCAAAAAAAAGAAACGTTTTCCATTTAGCAAGAAAATTACTGATTATATAGAAGTTTATCGATTTCAGGAATTTCGTCATGCACTGTATAAATCGAAAGCTAAATTCGGCGGCTGTATCAATCATTTTGGCGATTTGCTGATATTTACCATATGATTTACTATGTATAAAATGATAAACAGGCAGCACAACGGATTGCGACTATTCGTTTGATTATATAATAATGAATGATTTAACATGGAGGATTACTTTGAATAAACAAGAACTTCGCAAAAGAATGAGAGAAAAAAGAAATTGTTTAAGTCAATATGAAATTATAACAAAAAGTAATAAAATATTTAAAAAAATAGAAGAATTGGATTTTTTTTCAGAAGCAAGAGATATTTTAATATATGTAAATTATAAAACGGAAGTACATACTCGTGAATTTATAAAGCGATGTATTTTATTGGGAAAAAATGTATTTGTTCCAAAAGTTTATGGAAAGACCATGATGCATTTTATTCAGCTTCATCATATGGAAGATTTAGAAAAGGGTACATATGGTATATTGGAGCCTATCCATGACGAGCCTATTTGGGAAAATCAGCATTTGACAACAAATACATCATCAAAAACGCTGATGATTCTTCCTGCTTTGGCTTTGGATAAACAATTTAACAGAGTTGGTTATGGCGGCGGATATTATGATAAATATTTATCGTTACATGATGGAATTATAAAAATTGCTGTTGGTTTTGATTTTCAGCTAGTAAATGAGCTTAAAATTATTGAGGAAAAAGACCAAAAGGTCGATATTATTGTAACAGAGCAGATAGTGCTTTTACGAGGAGGAAATGATGGATTCGATAAACAAGATTGGACAGAGAGCAAAAGAAGCGTCCAAACAGATGGCAAAACTTTCTATTGTTGCCAAGAATAATGCACTGATAAAAGTAGGTGATGCGATTTCTTTGGCAAGAGAAGAAATCAAGCAGGCAAATGCAAAAGATATTTTGATTGCAAAAGAAAATGGAATGAAGCCAGCGCTTTTAGATAGATTAACACTTACCGATGCGCGTATTGACGGAATGGTAGAGGGACTTTTACAGTTGGTTCAACTAGAAGACCCTGTCGGTGAAATTCAATCCATGAAGACAAGACCAAATGGTTTAATGATTGGATACAAAAAAGTACCATTAGGTGTTGTTGCTATTATATATGAATCAAGACCAAATGTGACAGTCGATGCCTTTGGGCTGACCTTTAAATCAGGAAATGCCGTTATTTTAAGAGGTGGCAGTGATTCTATCTACTCCAATAAAAAATTGGTCGAGGTTATCCGAAAAAGTCTTGAAGAGTCTGGTATCCATCCCGATGCAGTTATACTAGTGACAGAAACAGACCGAAAATATGTGGATGAATTGATGAAATTAAATCAATATGTTGATGTGATTATACCTAGAGGTGGTTATGGGTTAATTCAAAATGTTGTACAAAATGCTACGGTACCCGTTATTGAAACAGGTACAGGCAACTGTCATATTTATGTTGATAAAAGTGCCAATTTAGAGATGGCGAGAGATATTATATACAATGCAAAGACACAGCGGATTGGAGTTTGCAATGCGTGTGAATCGCTTGTTATACACAGTGTTGTGGCAGATAGAGCAATACCTATGATTGTGGATAAATTAAAGGAAAAAAATGTAGAGATAAGAGGTGATAAAAGAGCCTGTGAAATAGATTCAAGGATTGTGGAAGCTTCATCAGATGATTGGGGAAGAGAATATCTGGACTATATTCTTTCATTGAAAGTTGTGGACAGTATCGAGGAGGCAATAAACCATATTAATACATATAATACAGGGCATTCGGAAGCCATTATTACAAATGATTATGATATGGCAAGAAAATTTACAGATGAAATTGATGCCGCCGCCGTTTATGTCAATGCTTCAACTCGATTTACAGATGGATTTGAGTTCGGTTTTGGTGCAGAGATAGGAATAAGCACGCAAAAAATGCACGCTAGAGGTCCTATGGGTCTTGATGCTTTAACCACAGGAAAATATATTGTTTTGGGAAATGGTCAAATTAGAGAGTAGTGTAAAAAATAGGGATTCGTGTGAAAAATAAATTTTTCATACTACATTTTACGTACAAAAAACAGCGCAGAAACAAGGATTATGGGGGAGAATTATGTGGAAAAATGATGATATTTCGCATTTTATGAAATATGATGATATATTGTCCGTTTTAGACGAATGCAATGACAGCTGCATATTTATATGGAACATAACAGACGACCATTATTCAATTAGCCGAAAGGCCGTAGATAAGTTTAATCTGAGCAACCATTCTTTTAATGATGTGTTAAAAACGTTAGAAGATGTTGTCTATCCTGATGATGCAGAGTTGTTGAATGAAGATGTAAAACGGCTTATTCGTGATAAGGCAGGAATACATAATTTGGAGTATCGATGGTTTAATAAAAATCATCAGCCTGTATGGATACGATGCAAAGGGCAGGTTGTAAATGATAATGAAAATGACCGTTTATTTTTAATTGGGAGTATTTCAGAGCTTGGAACAAGAAGCAAGTATGATAATAATACAAGTCTTAGCAAGGAATTGGTGCTTGAACATGAATATAAAAAATTGACCAATCAAAATAAAACAGCAAAAGGTTATTTTTTGATTATTGGGGTTGATAAATTTAAATCTATCAATGAGCGATATGGAGCAGATGTAGGAGACCAAGTACTTGCCGATGTGGCACAATGTATTGTCAATGTTATAGGGACTAGAAAAAATGTTTATCGGCTAAGAGGAGATGAGTTTGGCATATTGGTTACAGGCGATAGGACAGATTTTGATATGGAGGCAAAAAAACTCTATAAAGAGGTGCGATGTGAGATAGATGAAATGATTAAAAGTAGAAATTTTAATTTGTTTTATACGATTTCTGGAGGCGCTTATAGTTTTGATGCCAAAAATGATGATTTTGCCATAATGATAAAAAATGCTCGTTTTGCGCTTCATAGAGCAAAACTGACAGGACGTAATATATTTGTGGCATATAATCATGAAGATTATCATAATTACATTAAGAAAATTGAGCTTCAAGACAAATTAAGAGATAGTATTGTCAATGATTTTGAGGGATTTGAAGTTTATTATCAACCTGTTTATAAGACCAATAAAAATAAAGTAGAAGGGGCAGAAGCGCTTATCCGATGGAATAGTAAAGACTATGGATTTATGTCTCCTGCGGAGTTTATCCCGCTGCTTGAAGAAAGTTATCTTATTATTCCATTGGGCAGATGGATTATTAAACAGGCAACCATGCAGTGTAAAAAGTGGATGGCAATCAGTCATGATTTTTCAATTAATATTAATCTTTCTTTTGTTCAAATATTAAAAAGTGATGTTGTAAAAGATATTGTCAACTGTGTGAATGAGACGGGTATTGACCATGACCATATTGTGTTTGAAGCTACGGAGAGCGGCAAGCTAGACAGCAATATTATGGTAAAAAATGTCTTGTCGGAACTTAGCGGACAAGGTTTTGACTTAGCAGTTGACGATTTTGGAACAGGCTATTCTAATTTAAGATATATACGTGATATGCTGTTTAAAATTATTAAAGTAGACAGAGCATTTATTCAACATATTGATTCCAACAAAGATAATTATACAATGGTAAAATTTATTATTAATATGGCACATGACTTAAATTTAAAAGTGTGTGTTGAAGGTGTTGAGACGGAGGATGAATTAAGCTGTGTACTTGAATTGGGAGCGGATAGTGTTCAGGGATATTATTACGGAAAACCTATGCCAGCAGGAGAATTTGAAAAAAAATATTTTTAATTATGAGATTTGAGTCTATGTGTTGCTTGTTACAAACTTATAAGAATATTTTATTTTTTGTACAAAAGCAGCGCAGAAATGGAAATAAAAATGACACTGCAACAGTTAAAATATGTCACCGTAGTGGCACAGACAGGAACGATTACAGAAGCGGCGGCTAAACTTTATATATCGCAGCCAAGCCTTACAAATGCTATCCATGAATTGGAAAAAGAGATGAATGTACAAATTTTTAATCGAACCAACAAGGGAATTTGTCTTTCTAAAGAAGGAGAAGATTTTTTAGGATATGCTAGGCAAGTGCTGGAACAGGCTGCTATTCTTGAAGATAAATATAAAGGCAGTGATGGAGGAAAAAAACAATTTTGTGTGTCGACACAGCACTATTCTTTTGCGGTCAATGCTTTTATAGATTTAATTAAAAAATATGGACAAGAAGAATATGATTTTAGTATAAGAGAAACTCAAACCTATGAGATTATTGAAGATGTGGCACGAATGAGAAGTGAAATCGGAATTTTATTTTTAAATGATTTTAATAAAGTCGTTCTTTATAAAATCTTGAAATCGCATCATTTAGAATTTCATTCACTGTTTGTTGCAACGCCTCATGTATTTATTAGCAGAAGGCATCCGCTGGCTGATAAGAAATTCATTACCAATCAGGAATTAGAACCATATCCATATTTGTCCTTTGAACAAGGCGAGCATAATTCTTTTTATTTTTCTGAGGAAATATTTTCTGTTTCAGAGCGGAAGAAAAATATACGAGTAAGAGACAGAGCTACATTGTTTAATCTTTTGATTGGATTGAATGGATATACCATATGCAGCGGCGTGATTGACAAAAAATTAAATGGAAAAGATATTATTGCAGTTCCTATGGCTGAAGAAGAAAATTCTTTAAAAAATGAGATGCATATTGGTTATGTTACTCATTGTAAAGGATGTCTTAGTAAATTGGGAAACACATATATAGAGTCATTGAAAAAATATATTTAATCTTATCAAGGAAGTCTCCCCCCTACGTCAATGTTGCAAAGGCATAAGTGGGAAGGGGACTTCCTTGTTTCAGTGTGAGCATAAGCTCCTACTTAAAAGCAATGAGTAAATACAAGTTTGCCATAGTTTAAAGCTATGACAAACTTGTATTTTTATATATTATACAAATTTATCCAGTCACATTATAATAAAATCCATGTTTGAGATGGATAATAATGTTATAAATAGGGTAAAAGAAAAAATGAAAGATAAAAGAAAGGTGATACAAAAAATGAAGATTTCAGATATTTATAAGGAAAATAAGAGAAGTTTATCTTTTGAGATTTTTCCGCCTAAAAAGGATAGTGAACTTAAAAACATTGATGAGACACTATCTATTTTATGCGAGTTAAATCCGGATTATATCAGTGTGACTTTTGGTGCAGGCGGCAGCTCAAACTGTAATCGCACCATAGAGCTTGCCAAGAAAATTAAATGTGAATATCATATAGAGCCTGTTGTACATTTAACCTGTCTAAATTATAACAAAAAAGAAATTGATGAATTTGCAAAGATTTTAGTAGATGAGGGGATTCAAAATATACTTGCTCTACGTGGGGATAAAAATGCAGATATTGAGGCAAAAGAAGATTTTAAACATGCCTCCGATTTAATTGCTTATTTAAAGTCAACCTATGATTTTTGTTTTTTAGGCGCATGTTATCCAGAATGTCATCCTGAATCTGAAAATAGAGTTTATGAGATGAAATATATAAAAGAAAAAGTAAATGCAGGTGCGCAAATTTTATTGTCGCAGTTATTTTTTGATAATGAACAATTTTTCCGTTTTGTTGAGGATTGCCGAATTGCAGAAATTAATGTGCCAATTATTCCGGGTATTATGCCTGTTATCAATGCCGCTCAAATCAAAAGAATGATAACAACATGTGGTGCAACATTTCCAATACGTTTCCAGAAAATTATCAGCAAATATGAAAATAATAAAGAGGCACTTTTTGATGCTGGAATGTCGTATGCGTTAAGTCAAATTATTGATTTGCTTGTAAGCGATATTGATGGGATTCATTTATATACGATGAATAATCCAGTTGTTGCAAGAAAAATATGCGAAGGTATAAGAAATATTATATAAAAAAAGCATAACCAATATGAGATTGCTATAATGGTTGGTGAATAAGCGGTGTCTTTTCTGATTTGGCAGAAGTTTAGTTTAAACTCCTGCCAAAATGCTGTAAAGTGGTAATAAGATTATAAGTAAACAGCAAACAAAGGACAAAGAAAAAGAAAGCAAAGAAAATTGTAAGCATTTGTTTGATACGAACAGTCCCATTGATAGCTACGGCATAAGCTATATTTAACAATCCGGCAGCAGGACGAATTAGCAAAGAGTAATCTATTCGATAAATGCCTGCTGTATGAACGATAATTTCTGCTGTATTTGGAGTGAATGAAAAATCGCCAGATTGAAAGGCAAGTATTATGATTGTTATTCATGCTATTGGTTCTTTTCTGTAAATAACGATATTGTTATTTCATCTTATGCGTGCAATGATGGTTTATGCAAAGTATAAAATTTCTTTCGATAAAACCATACAGATAATATGACGCCAATGCACCAGCCAATAGGCCAAGAACACCAAATTCCCACATATCCCCATTGATTTGAGAGAATCATTGCCAGTATGACGCGCAAGGTTAAATCGGTAAATGTTGCTATCATAAATTGCCGCATTAATCCTGCACCGCGAAGAACGCCGTCTGCAACTAGTTTTACAGCTATAATAAAATAAAATGGAGCGACAATTTTAAGGAATTGTGTGCCTGATGAAAGTGCTATTTCAGATGGTTTATCCATAAAAAATTGGATGAGTATATCATTTGCTAAAATATATAGTACTACAATAGGTATACATAATATCCATACGATTTTAGTAGCAGCTTTAAAACCGTCTTTGATACGAGGTAATATATTTGCTCCCAGATTTTGTGCAGTGTAATTTGAAACGCCATTTCCTAGTGTTGTAAGAGAGGTAATAACTAGATTATTTAATTTAATTGCAGCAGAATAACCAGCAATTACTTCTGAACCAAATCCATTGATAACACCTTGAATAATAATATTTCCTATTGAAATAAAGCTTTGCTGTAAGATACTTGGTATTGCGATGATAGCTATTTTTTTTAACAATGGTGCTGAAAAGAAAGTAATTTTTCCATCTGTATGTATAGCAGTCAGTCTTTTTAATACTATAATGATTGCAAAAATACAACTGATTCCTTGACACAGAAAAGTTGCCCATGCCACGCCTGCTACACCCATATGAAAGGCAGAGACAAATAAGATATCAACTGCTATATTGGATGTAGACGAAATTGCCAAGAAAATAAATGGTGTTTTGGAATCGCCAAGCGCTGAAAAAATACCTGTTGCAACATTATAAAAAAGCAAAAATGGAAATCCTAATATATAAATATCCAAATATAATTTAGAATCTGCAAAAATACTATCTGGCGTGCGAATTAAATAAAGAAGTTTGGTACAGCCAAGTATACCTGCAAGCATAAGAAAAACACATAATATAACACTGGCGATTGCTGATGTATATATGGCTGTTTTCATATCTTTATATTTTTTTGCACCAAATAATTGAGAGACAATAACGGAACAACCTATATTGCATCCAAAAGCAAAAGCAATAAAAATCAGTGTGATTTCATAACTGTTGCCAACTGCTGCAAGTGCATTTTCACCTATAAATTTACCTGCCACAAAACTGTCAGCAATATTATATAACTGTTGAAAAATAATGCTTCCAAACAGTGGTATACAAAATTTCCATAAGACCGTTTCTGGTTTTCCTACGGTTAAATCCTTATTCATATAAATCCTCCATTCTAAAGTGTAGAGTAAATATTGCATATTTTTCTAATGGATATTATACTTTTTACAAACTAATTTACAAAATATATGTTTGATATTGCTGCCATATCATTTTTATATATCAAATATTGTTCTATATGAAATTATTTATATATTAATTCTTCTGATGATTTTTAATGTCATTAAGGAAGTCTCCTGTTTTAATATCATAGAAGTATGAGTGAGAACAGAAACTTGCACTTTGATAGAAGCTAGATAATTTAATCTCATCAAGGAAATCCCATTTCAATGCTGCAAAGGCATAAATGGAAGGATTGCTTGTTTCAGTGAAAGTATAAGCTTCCATTGAAAAGTAGTGATAGTAGCTAGTTGGTCTAAACAAACAGCATAGCAGTTTGCGAATATCCGTTTAACGTAAGTAGTAAAGTGGATTGCAAATATTTTACATATAAAATTATAAGATATTTTAGGATGGAAAAAGGAATGAATATTAGTTATGAATATTATCATGTTTTTTATTATGTTGCAAAATATAAAAATCTTACACTTGCTGCAGATACATTACACAGCAGTCAACCCAATATTTCTCGAACCATAAAATTGCTGGAACATAATTTAGGTTGTCAATTGCTTGTTCGTTCTAATCGTGGAATTTCATTGACACCAGAAGGGGAACAATTATATACACATGTAAAAATTGCTGTTGAGCAGCTTCAAACAGCAGAGGAAGAATTAAAAATGTTGACGGGTTTACATAGGGGCGTTGTCTGTGTTGGTGCCAGTGAGACTGCTTTACATTTGCTGCTTCTTCCTGCATTAAAAATTTTTAAAGAAACACACCCTAAAATTCGTATTCGCATTCAAAATCATCTTACTATTCAAGCAATTGAATCCGTAAAACAGGGAGTAGTTGATTTTGCTGTGGTTGCTTCACCAGCAGATATACCAGATTCTTTAAAGGCGACCTCTCTTGTTGATTTTCAGGATATTCTTATAGGAGGAAGTGATTTCAAAAAATTATCAAAAAATCCAGTTTCTTTGCATGATATTTATCGTTATCCTCTTGTATGTTTAAGTGAAAACACAATGAGTTATCGTTTTTATGAGCAGTTTTATCGCAAAAATGGTTTGTTTTTAAAACCAGAATTTGAAGCAGCCACAACAGACCAAATTTTGCCTATGGTAAAAAATAATTTAGGACTTGGTTTTTTTCCAAAAAAATTGGCTAAAGAAGCTTTGATTGCAGGTGAAGTTTATTCAATTGATTTATTAGAGATTATTCCTTGTCGAGAAATTTTCCTTGTAGAAAATAAAGAGCGTCCCTTAACCGTTACGGCAGGCGCATTAAAAGAGTTGCTTTGTAAAGTGAAGGAGTAATTTCAACATAAAAATTTTGTTTATATAGGCATAAGATTTTGTTAACAATATTGCTGAATATAATAAAATGAATTTTTAAAAAATAATATAATTATGTTATAAGAAAGAAAAATAGTGAGTAATCTGTACTAGACAGAAGAATTACAAAAAATTGTACTTGGAGATGTGTATATTAAAAGTACTAACAGTGTGGCAATATGATACTAAAACGTATGGATGGTTATGTGTCTGGATTAATAAAAAGTGTTACAGATGGAAAAATATTAGAAAAGAAAATAGAGGAACTTGCAATTGAAAAATAGCATATGCAATTTTCCAATTGCAATATTCTTTTTTCAAAATCATTGAATGATGATAATTTGTATTTTCAACTATTTTTGTTAATATAGAACTTTTTATTTACTCCATCACTCCCTAATGAATATAAAATTATTAGGGAGTGATTTTGTATATATACCAATTTTTAACATAAGAAATATGTAACTCAGGTCTCCATACCAAAAATATAAAAACATATGGATACCTTATGAAAAAAATGCAATAGAGTCTTTCTTAATTAAATTTATATTTTTATTTGAAAAGTATGAAAAAATTGGTGATATATTAAAATGAATACTAAAAATTATGTATTATAAACAATTGATAATAATACGTAATCTTATTATTGTTTTCTTTAATTAAAAAATAGTATAACAGATATAAACACATAAATCAACTAAAAATAAAAAACAGTAAAAAAGGCAGAATGATGGTTGATAATTGATTTATTAAACATGTTATTTTAAGGCTATTAGTAAGTAATATTAGTAGCTTTTTTATGTTTAGTTCTTCAAGTTATTATTTTGTATATAATTAAAGCTTATATTTTGAATAATAACTATTGTAAATATAAATATTTACTTAAAATAATTAATAAAAGAAAGATATAAATGAATTTGTTAGTAATGTAGGTTTGTATAACTGCATTCGGTAGAATATAACAAATTTCGATATAAAATAACAAAAGACACAAAATTGTGTTGAAAAATGATATTGTATAGAGAAAGGAGCAAAGAGATATGATAAGAGGTTTACTATTTATAAATATTTATTTATATTTAATAGAATTTTTTTGTGAAGATTCCCCAAAAATCTTAATATTTAGGTTATTATCAATATATCCTTGTCGAATAGAGTTTATATATGTAGTAGGTGGTTTACCAGGAAGTTGACACAAATCCATAATATAGACCATAGCCTTTTTTCGGATACCGCCAACATTTACCATAACATTTTTCTTGAAATAATGAAGAGGGTATCCCTCATATATATTTAATCTCTTTTTATCTTCTGAATCAATTTCTATAAAAGGACTAGTACAACAGAGCCTGATTTTCGCTTTATGGTTGTGTATGAATTGTTCATGCTGCCTCTGTATATAAGTTCCCAATTATTTAATAATCCTGTTCCTAAAATTGTTGCAGAGGGGCATCTATGAGCCATTTGCTCTAAATTAAGATTGCTTCCATATGCTACATATAATTTACTCATTGACAAATTCCAATTTCCCGTTATGCCAATAGGTCAGCTATTATTTATTAGGCTACTGTACAATTCATTCCTGCGGCTTTTTTTAATGGTGTCATAAGATGTAATCGACATGTTTTAAATTCATCTCCATAAATACCTAAACGACGAGTAAGGATATTCCTTATAATCGTAATTTTTTTTTCGGGGGGGGGGGGAGGGGGTATAACCAACCATTGAACGGAATATAATGTTTTCTTGTGATGTAATAGACCATGCTGATACGGCTAAATAAAATTGAATATAGGCTTTAATTTTTCCAGCATGTAAGGTGCTGTTCAAAAATCTAAATTCGATTGTATCTTTTGAAAAATAGTGTAGAAGAATTGAGGAAAGAGTTGGAGCAAAATGGATTTCAACTGGAATACAAAAATGAGAAAAATAAGCTGATAAATATTCAACAGTCATATGAAACATTATATGATTTATCTAAATTAACAAAGGCGGAGAAAAATATTTTAGAAGCTTTTCTGTTTTTCCATATTTGCCTTTGGTTGTTTAGGTGTGTAATCAATGGTTACTTTTCGATGCGAGCCAACAATGAAAAAACATGTAGGATTAATTGAGTCATGTTAAAAGAGTTTAGAAATATCAGAAAATGATTCTGCTTTAGAATGTCAAAATTATGTACCTTTTGCAGAAAGTATAATTGAAAAAATAGATATGAGACAAGGTATAGAAAAAGCTGAATTTATGTTTAGGCTTGCTTCTTTATTATAATACATTGCAGACTATAAGAAAACAGAAAAATTATATCAACAAAATCTTGAAATATATAAACAAGAATTAGGGGAGAATTATCCTGATACTGTCACAAATTATACTAATCTGGGAGGAGTGTATGAAAGTTAGGGAAAATACAAAATGGCATTGGTTTATTACTTAAAAGCATATAAGATTTTTGTTTTTTCATAAATATTAGTGTATTGCACTAATGTAACATTACCAACAGGAGCCTTAAACAAAAAAATAATCGTTTATGTTTATACATACCCTATAATGATGACATATGCAATAAACTTACCTAAATTTTATAAAAAAGACATTTGACATTTACAATGTTATCTTAATTTATAGTATGTAATCCTACATATTTGAAGAGGAACATTAAAGGAAAAAAGAACATGCACGATTATAATATAGAAAGAATGAACTTACTGGAAGAAACTCCAACAACCGAGCCAGAACGCCAGTTATACTATGTAGCAAAGTGCCAACAGCACGTTCAAGCATTAGAAAAAAGATTAGGACGTAACGTAAGCTGTTATGTAGAGACGTTTGGGTGTGCAAATATTATAGCTACACAGAAAATGAGAAAGTGAAGTATAAAGAAAAATAAATAAAATGTATAGATATTATATTTTTAAACAGAATGATTATATATTCAAGGCAGGCATTAAAACCCTGCTTTTTTGCATCTTATATGTTATAACAGAAATAGAGTGCTTTTAAATATTTATATAAAGTATATCTCAAATAAAAGTATTTTGTAAATATTGTTTATAATATTGTATTTAATATTGATTATAAATAATGATGATGTTATTATAGTTTGTAATTAAATATTTACTATAAGTAATATATAATTAAATATTATAATATAAATTTTTATAGAATAGGTAAATTTTTATGGGACAACACATTATAAACAATTTACAAGGCGTTACCATAGGAGGCAATTATACAGGAGGAAATAGTATAATAAATGATTATAATCCTTCAATGGAAGAACATGTAAAGGAAAGCAACGATAAAACAATCTTTCTTTCTTACAATTGGCATGATGGAGAAATAGCAGATAAAATTCATAAACATTTATCAAGTTTTTCTAATATTACTGTAAAAAGAGATATTTGCTATATTGGCATATGGAAAAGTATCCGAGAATTTATGAAAAGTATTAGAAATCAAAGTTATGCTGTTTTGATTGTTAGTGATTATTATTTAAAATCAAAAAATTGTATGTTTGAAGTAACAGAGATTATGAAAGAACAAGCATATAAAGACAGGATATTTCCAGCAGTAGTGGAACACAGAATATATGACCCATTGATACGAGCAAAATATATAAAGCATTGGCAAGAAGAATGTAATAAGTTAGAAGTAGCTATAAAGGGATTGGATTTAGCAAATGTTACAGAATTGACAGCTGATTTAAAATATTATAAAAGTATTGCTTCTTCTATGGGAGAATTTTTAAGTATTGTTGCGGATAAGAATAATCCAGATATTCAAGAAGTAGAAATTCAAATAGAGAAAGCAATATTAAAGAATTAATACAAAGGAGTACTTGTTATGGAACAAGATATAGATAATCATCTTCAAGGCAATAATATTGGAGAATATACAGGTGGTAATAGCATAAAAAATTATATAGTATTATATCAGGACAAAGACCGTGAATTTATTGTTACACATAATGTCAATATCAAGCCTGTATCTTATTTTACTGGACGTGAAGTAGAATTGAACAAGTTATGTCAAATGGTAGAAGAAAGTCATAAGGCTGTTTTAGTAAGTGGAATGGGTGGAATTGGAAAAACCAACATTTGTAAAAAATTGTTTGAAAAATATACAGATAAGAATATAGCATATAAAAATAGACTCTTTCATCATGTTGGATATATTGAGTATAATGGAAATATGGATAATAGTTTACTCAACTGTTTGAAGTATAAGAAACAAGACAATCCAGAGCTGAATAAAGAAGCTGCTTGGATGGAACTAGAATACTTGGCATCCGATGGAAAGTTATTGTTATTTGTGGATAATGTAAATGTGCCTATTAGTAATGACCCAAGTTTAAAAAAATTAAATGAACTTCCAGGAGCAATTGTTTTAACATCTAGGCGGACAGTATTTAGTAAAGAATTTGAACCATTCCAAATTGGCTTTCTTAGTACCAAACAATGTAGAGAAATTTATGAGAAAATTCGATTTGGGAGCAGTACGAAAAAAGTCAATGAGGAAGAAGAACCTCATTTGAATTACATAATAGAAAAATTAGCGGCTAGACATACCATTACGATTGAATTTTTGGCACATTTAGCCAAAACAAAACATTGGTCAGTAGAAAAATTGAGGAAAGAGTTGGAGCAAAATGGATTTCAACTGGAATATAAAGATGAGGAAGATAAGCTGATAAATATTCAACAGTCGTATGAAACATTATATGATTTATCTAAATTAACAGAGACAGAGCAAAATATTTTAGAGGCTTTTTCTGTTTTTCCATATTTACCTTTGGCTATTAAGGTGTGTAATCAATGGTTACTTTCCGATGCAGGTGTTGAGGAAAAAGAGGATATTTTAGAAGGATTATATCGAAAAGGTTGGCTACAATTTGATATAGAACAAGAAAGTTATAGTTTGCATCCAGTATTTTCAACATTTATTTATGAAAAATGCAAGCCAACGATGAAAAAACATGTAGGATTAATGAAGTCATGTCAAAAGAGTTTAGAAATACCAGAAAGTGGTTCTGCTTTAGAATGTCAAAATTATGTACCTTTTGCAGAAAGTATAGTTGAAAAAGTAGATATGGGACAAGGTATAGAAAAAGCTGAATTTATGTTTAAGCTTGCTTATTTGTTACAATACATTGCAGATTATAAGAAAGCAGAAAAATTATATGAACAAAGTCTTGAAATATATAAACAAGAATTAGGGGAGAATCATCCAGATACTGCCACAAATTATAATAATCTGGGAGGAGTGTATGCTAGTCAGGGAAAATACAAGGAAGCAGAAAGCTTGTACAAAAAAGGATTAGAAATACGTGAAAAGATATTAGGAGAGAATCATCCAGATATTGCTACAAGCTATAATAATCTGGGAGGAGTGTATGCTAGTCAGGGAAAATATAAGGAAGCGGAAAAATTGTATAAAAAGGGATTAGAAATAAATGAAAAGATATTAGGAGAGAATCACCCAGATATTGTTATAAGCTATAATAATTTGGGAGGAGTGTATGCTAGTCAGGGAAAATATAAGGAAGCAGAAAGCTTGTACAAAAAAGGATTAGAAATACGTGAAAAGATATTAGGAGAGAATCATCCAGATATTGTTATAAGCTATAATAATTTGGGAGGAGTGTATGAAAATCAGGGAAAATACAAGGAAGCGGAAAGCTTGTATAAAAAAGGATTAGAAATAAGTGAAAAGGCATTAGGAGGAAATCATCCTTATACTGCTATAAGCTATAATAATCTGGGAGGAGTGTATGTTAGACAGGGAAAATACAAGGAAGCAGAAAGTTTATATAAAAAAGGATTAGAAATAAATGAAAAGATATTCGGGGAGAATCATCCAGATCCAGCTACAAGCTATAATAATCTGGCATATGTATATGCTAGTCAGGGAAAATACAAGGAAGCGGAAAGCTTGTATAAAAAAGGATTAGAAATAAGTGAAAAGATATTCGGGGAAAATCATCCAGATTCAGCTACAAGCTATAATAATCTGGCATATGTATATGCTAGTCAGGGAAAATACAAGGAAGCAGAAAGTTTGTATAAAAAAGGATTAGAAATAAGTGAAAAGATATTCGGGGAGAATCATCCAGATACTGCCATAAGCTATACTAATCTAGCAGAAGTGTATGCTAGTCAGGGAAAATACAAGGAAGCGGAAAGCTTGTATAAAAAAGGATTAGAAATACGTGAAAAAATATTAGGAGAAAATCATCCTTATACTGGTATAAGCTATAATAATCTGGGAGGAGTGTATGATAAACAGGGAAAATACAAGGAAGCGGAAAGCTTGTATAAAAAAGGATTAGAAGTAAGTGAAAAGATATTCGGGGAGAATCATCCAGATGCTGCCATAAGCTATATTAATCTAGCAGGAGTGTATGTTAAACAGGAAAAATACAATGAAGCAGAAAGATTATATAAAAAAGGATTAGAAATAAGTAAAAAGACATTAGGAGAAAATCATCCTTATATAGCTACAAGCTATAATAATCTAGCAGGAGTGTATGCTAGACAGAGAAAATACAACAAAGCGGAAAGCTTGTATAAAAAAGGATTAGAAATAAGTGAAAAGATATTCGGGGAGAATCATCCCGATACTGCTATAAGTTATAATAATCTGGGAGGAGTGTATGATAGACAGGGAAAATACAAAATAGCATTGATTTATTACTTAAAAGCATATAAGATTTTTGTTTTTAAATTAGGGTTGCAACATCCAAATACACAGATTGTTTATGGAAATATGGAAATAGCTTATTCTAAATGGAATCCAGAAGGTGATTTTAACCAGTGGTTGGAAGAAGAAATGAAAGAAATAAAACAAGAATAAAAAGAGATGTGATAGTATCAGACAAGACCAAAACATATGGGTAACAAACGAGTAACTAACAATATCCTTGTTAAGCCTAGTATTTACTGGGGTGACGGTTTCTGTTGAGGAGGCAGTAACTATGTATAAAATATACATATAATTTTTATAGGAAACAGCCAAATTTTTAAAGTTTGGCTGTTTTTAAACAATAAACATAAATAAAAATATGGTACTAATGTAACATGACTGATAGAAACTTTAGATAAAATAATCTTTTATATTTATATATATTCCTATAATGACGACATATGCAATAAACTTACCTAAAATCCTCCCACCACACCCTCACAACCACCACTTTACCCAAATTTTATAAAAAAGACATTTGACATCTGATATTTACAATGTTATCTTAATTTATAGTATGTAATCCAACATATTTGAAGAGAAAAATTAAAGGAAAAAACCATGCACGATTATAATATAGAAAGAATGAACTTACTGGAAGAAGCTCCAACAACCGAGCCAGAACGCCAGTTATACTATGTAGCAAAGTGCCAACAGCACGTTCAAGCATTAGAAAAAAGATTAGGACGTAACGTAAGCTGTTATGTAGAGACGTTCGGGTGTCAGATGAATGCCAGAGACTCTGAAAAATTACTTGGAATTTTGCAAAAGATTGGCTATAAAGTTGTCGATTCTGAAAATGCAGATATAGTTTTATACAACACATGTACTGTACGCGAAAACGCAAATTTAAGAGTATATGGAAGATTGGGACAGCTTCATGTCTTAAAAAAGAAAAATCCACATATGATAATTGGTTTGTGCGGTTGTATGATGCAAGAGTCTGAAGTTGTTGAAAAGATTAAAAAATCTTATAAATTTGTTAATATTATTTTTGGAACTTTTAATATATTTAAAATTGCTGAACTTTTATGCAGTTATTTTGATACGAAAAAACAAGTTATTGACATTTGGAATGATACAAAAGAAGTGGTAGAAGAGTTGCCAACTGCCAGAAAATATCCTTTTAAGTCCGGTGTGAATATTATGTATGGATGCAATAATTTTTGCAGTTATTGCATTGTACCATATGTTAGAGGACGTGAAAAATCACGCCCACCGATAGAGATTGTAAGAGAAATTGAACGATTAGTTGAAGATGGCGTCAAGGAAGTGATGCTTTTAGGACAAAATGTAAATTCTTATGGAAAAACATTTGAAGAACCATTTACTTTTGCAATGCTTCTTAAAGAGGTTGAAAAAATTGAAGGGCTAAAACGAATCCGTTTTATGACGCCTCACCCAAAAGATTTTTCCGATGACTTGCTTGAGGTTATGGAACATTCAGAAAAAATATGTAACCATATTCATTTTCCATTACAATCAGGAAGCAGTAAAATTCTTAAAATAATGAATCGAAAATATACAAAAGAACAGTATCTTAACTGGGTGAAAAAAATTCGTGAAAAATTGCCGGATGTATCTTTGACAACCGATATTATTGTGGGATTTCCTGGTGAGACGGAAGAGGATTTTCAGGATACATTGGACGTTATTAAAAAGGCAAAATTTGATAGCGCCTATACATTTATTTATTCTAAACGAACAGGAACGCCTGCTGCCAGCATGGAAGGACAAATTCCAGAATCGGTTGTTAAAGACCGATTTAACCGATTGCTAGAAACGGTTGGGTGTGTATCACATGAAGTCCATGCAAGATATACAGGACAGACCGTAGATGTTTTAGTTGAATGTGTAAATGCTCAAGATTCTTCACTCGTTACAGGAAGACTTACAAATAATATGTTGGTTCATTTTCCGGGTGATGCATCGTTGATTGGAAAAATTGTTACCGTAAAATTAACCGAAAGCAAAGGATTTTATTATATTGGCTGTATAGAACAAAAATCTGAATAATATTTAATACAATCCAGAATTTGTGCTGAAGCGTCACAAATTCTATTTTATAAAAAGCAGAATTGAATCTTATCCAGTAAGTCTCCCGCTTCAATATCATAGAGATATAAGCAGGGGGCTTGTCTGTTTGCTCACTAATTCTGTGTATTTTTTTACATATTAAACGCTTCGGAATGGAAGGAAAAAATGAGTGAATATTCACCAATGATGCAGCATTATTTAAACACGAAAGAAAATTATAAAGATTGTATCTTATTTTACAGACTTGGTGATTTTTATGAGATGTTTTTTGATGATGCGCTGATTATTTCAAAAGAACTGGAATTGACGCTTACTGGCAAAGACTGCGGACAAAAAGAAAGAGCGCCTATGTGCGGCGTTCCATATCATGCGGCGGATTCCTATATTAATAAACTTGTCACCAACGGTCATAAAGTGGCAATTTGTGAACAAGTAGAAGACCCCAAAGAAGCAAAAGGAATTGTTAAGCGTGAGGTAATTAAAGTAATTACACCCAGCACCAATTTAAATACACAAGCTTTAGATGAGACGAAAAATAACTATTTGTTTAGCATCTATTTTCAAAACAAACGATACGGAATATCTATTTGTGATTTTTCAACAGGCGATTATTATATCACAGAGGTTGATAGTGCATCTCTTCTTATTGATGAAATCAATAAATTTATGCCGTCTGAAATTATTGTCAATGATTATTTTAACGTTAGTGGAATTGATTTGACAATGATTAATGAAAAACTTGGAATTACTATGTCGACACTTGAAAATCGTTATTTTGATGAAAGAAACTGCAAAACAAAATTAATGGAGCATTTTCATATCGGTTCCATAGATGGTCTTGGAATAAAAGATTATGAAAATGGAACGATTGCTGCCGGAGCGCTTCTTACCTATCTGTATGAAACACAAAAAAATAATTTGTCTCATATCGTCTCTATCAAGCCTTATACCACCAATAAATATATGATTATAGACAGTTCTTCTAGGCGCAATCTTGAACTCGTTGAAACAATGCGTGAAAAACAAAAAAAAGGCTCTCTTATATGGGTGTTAGACAAGACAAAAACAGCTATGGGCGCCCGTACTTTAAGAACAATGGTGGAACAGCCTTTGATGAGTAAAATAGATATCAATGAACGATTAGATATTATTGAAGAATTAAATCAGCATCAAATTGACAGAGATGAATTGAGAGAATATCTAAATTCGATATATGATTTAGAGCGATTAATGGCAAAAATCAGTTGTAAAAGTGCTAATCCAAGAGATTTGATTTCTTTTAGAAATTCATTGCAGATGCTTCCATATATTAAGCATATTATTGAGGGATTACATTCTAAACTGCTTTTAGAATACAATGAACAACTTGATGATTTGTCGGATTTATATGAATATATTAATTTATCAATTGTAGAAGAACCACCTATTGCTATTCGAGAAGGCGGGATTATCAAAGAAGGATTTTCAAAAGAAGCCGATACTTTTAGAAAAGCAAAAACAGATGGAAGGCAATGGCTTGCTGATTTAGAAGCAAAAGAACGCGAAAATACTGGTATTAAAAATTTAAAGATAAAATATAATAAAGTTTTTGGATATTATCTTGAAGTGACCAATTCTTTTAAAAATCTTGTCCCTGATACATGGACAAGAAAACAGACATTAACCAATGCAGAACGCTATACAACAGATGAATTAAAGACATTGGAAGAAATGATACTTGGCGCTGAAGATAAATTAAACAATCTTGAATTTGAATTATTTTGTAAGGTAAGAGATACCATTGCCAAAGAAGTTTTGCGAATCCAAAAAACAGCAAAAGCAATTGCAATGATTGATGCATTTGCCACACTTTCTGTTGTGGCTGTACAAAATCATTATGTGCGCCCCAAAATTAATGAAAAGGGGATTATTGAAATAAAAGGCGGCAGACATCCTGTTGTAGAAAAGATGATTAACAATGAGATGTTTATTGCAAATGATACACTGTTAAATAATAACAATAATCGAATCTCCATTATTACTGGTCCAAACATGGCTGGAAAATCAACTTATATGAGACAAGTCGCACTTATTGTATTGATGGCTCAAATTGGCAGTTTTGTGCCTGCTGATTTTGCTAACATAGGGATTGTTGACCGAATATTTACCCGAGTGGGCGCTTCGGATGATTTGGCTTCTGGACAGTCTACTTTTATGGTAGAAATGACGGAAGTTGCCAATATATTGCGCAATGCTACCCGAAACAGTTTAATTATTCTTGATGAGATAGGTCGCGGAACAAGTACATTTGATGGATTAAGTATTGCTTGGGCAGTTGTCGAATATATCGCCAACATCAAAATACTTGGCGCAAAAACACTGTTTGCAACACATTACCATGAATTGACCGAATTTGAAGGAACAGTAGAAGGTGTACATAATTATTGTATTGCCGTCAAAGAAAATGGAGATGATATTGTATTTTTGCGAAAAATTGTAAAAGGCGGCGCTGACAAAAGCTATGGCATACAAGTGGCAAAACTTGCAGGTGTTCCCGATATGGTTATTGACCGAGCAAAAGAATTGGTATTAGAATTAAGCGATGCAGATATATCGCAGAAGGCAAAAGATATTGCACAGTATTCTAAAACAGCACAAAAGCTTGATTCACAGTATCACAAAGAAGATGAACTTGAGGTAAAACAAATGTCCTTATTTGACACCGTAAGTGACAGTGATATTATTGAGGAAATAAAGCATATTGATATAGGACGTATGACGCCGATTGATGCATTAAATACATTATATAAATTGCAGGGAAAAATTGTAAATCGGTGGAAATAAAATTCTATGTTCCTAAAAATCAGTTGCAGTGTGGAGGCTAAAAATGATAGAAATACTCAGTCAAGATACCATTAATAAAATAGCTGCCGGCGAAGTGATAGACCGACCATCTTCCGTTGTAAAAGAATTGGTGGAAAATGCTATCGATGCCAACGCCACTGCAATTACAATTGAGATTAAAGAGGGCGGTATCTCATTTATACGAATTACAGACAATGGCACAGGTATTCATGGAGATGAGATAAAAACTGCTTTTTTGCGTCATGCTACCAGTAAAATTAAGCGTATTGAAGACCTTGTTAGTGTCTCCTCACTTGGTTTTCGAGGAGAAGCTCTGTCAAGTATTGCAGCTATATCACAAGTTGAATTGATTACAAAACAACAGCATAGTATAACGGGTTACCGATATGTGATGGAAGGCGGTATAGAGCAATGTTTTGAAGAAGTTGGCGTTCCGGATGGAACTACTTTTATTGTAAAAAATTTATTTTACAATACGCCTGTGCGAAGAAAATTTTTAAAATCCGCCCAGACTGAAGCAGGCTATGTTAGCTCATTAGTGGAACATCTTGCACTGTCTCACCCAGACATTTCTTTTCGATTTATAAGCAATAATCAAAATAAGCTGCATACGGCTGGCAATATGAATCTTAAAGATATTATATATGAAATTTATGGTCGGGAGATAACTAGGAATTTATTGGATATAAACGGGAAGACACAAGATATTTCAATCAATGGATATATTGGCAGACCTGCTATATGCAGAGGAAACCGGTCGTATGAAAATTATTTTATCAATGGACGATATATAAAAAATAGTATGGTAACAAAAGCGATAGAGGAAGCTTATAAAGGCTATATGATGCCTCATAATTATCCATTTACCGCTATTCATTTTGAGATGAATCCATTAATTATGGATGTCAATGTACATCCTGCTAAAATGGAACTGCGCTTTACACAGAGTGATTACGTATATCATTTTGTGTTTGATACAATAAGAAACCTATTAAGAAATGCTGAATTAGCAGTAGAAACACAACTTCCTTTAAATAAAAATATATTGTCAGAAACAACCGATAATAATTTATCAAAATCGGTTTATCCGACACACTCATTTGAATCATTTAACAATATAAAAAATTTAAATGTACAAAACAGTTTAAATGACATACCAGATTTAGAAAAGAATTTTAATGTAAATGAATCAAAAAAGGAAGCACCAAAGAAAACACGATTTCCAGAACCTTTTGAAATAAATCGCTCTAATGAGATGATACAAGAAGATACTAAAGAATATAAAAGAAAACAGGACAAGGATGAACAATTATCTTTATTTGAGAATCCATTACTAAAGGCACAGAAAGAGTCGGATTATAAAATAATCGGTCAACTATTTGAAACGTATTGGCTGATTGAATATGAAGATAAATTTTATATGATGGACCAACATGCTGCCCATGAAAAAGTGATATATGAACGATATATTCGTCGTTTACAAGAAAAGACAATCGATTGTCAAATGATTGCACCGCCTATTATTATTGAACTTAGTATGCGCCAAGAGCAATCACTAAACGATAATATGGATGTTTTTCAAAAAATAGGTTTTGAGATTGAAGCTTTTGGCGGCAAATCTTATAAAATTACAGGTATTCCTGCGGATTTGCCTAATATTGATTTAAATCAACTGTTTATTGATATTTTAGACAGCATTGGAAAAGACAATCCGCTGGTTCTTGATATCGTTACACAGCGTGTGGCAACAATGGCATGTAAGGCAGCCGTAAAGGGCAATAATCGACTGTCCGAAAAAGAGGCAAAACAATTAATTGGTGAATTGATGCAAGCTGAAAATCCTTACAATTGTCCTCACGGCAGACCAACCCTTCTTGTAATGTCAAAATATGAGGTAGAAAGGAAATTTAAACGACTCGTTTAAACATATTATGAAAAATATTATTATTCTAACTGGTCCAACAGCCGTTGGAAAAACAGAACTTTCCATTCAACTGGCAAAAAGGGTTGGAGCGGAAATAATAAGCGCAGATTCCATGCAAGTATATAAGGGTATGGACATTGGAACAGCAAAGATAACAAAAGAGGAGATGTGTGATGTCAATCACTATTTGATTGATATATTATCGCCTAATCAAGCCTTTGATGTTGTGCAGTTTCAAACCTTAGCAAAAAAAGCTATCAACCAAATCTATCAAAATGGACATATTCCAATGATTGTTGGCGGCACAGGATTTTATATACAGTCTGTATTGTATGATATTGATTTTAGCAAAAGTATATCTGATAGTGAATTTGAAAATAAAGCAACGATTGATGAAGAATATCGCAAGTCTTTATATAATATTGCACAAACGGAGGGAAATGTTGTTTTGCATCGTATGCTGGCAGAGGTGGACAAAGAGTCTGCCAAACATATACATCCTAATAATGTGAAACGTGTTATCCGAGCATTGGAATATTTTAAAGAAACAGGCAGTAAAATATCAGCTCATAATGAAACACAGCGGCAAAAAGAATCCCCTTATAATTTTGCCTATTTTGTATTAAATGATGACCGCCAAAAACTTTATAAAAAAATTGATACAAGAGTGGAAATGATGTTTCAAAAAGGACTTGTCGATGAGACCAAAAAATTGATAGACAGCGGTTTAAAAAAAGAGAGTACTGCAATGAGTGGTATTGGATATAAGGAATTATTTGATTACCATGAAGGAAAAGCCTCTTTAGAACAAACTATCGAATTAATAAAGCAAAATACAAGGCATTTTGCAAAAAGACAGATTACTTGGTTTAAAAGAGAACGTGATGTATTGTGGATAAATTATCCGGAATATGATTATTCAAAAGAAAAAATACTAAAAGCTATGCTTGAAAAATTACAGGAAAGGAATATTATAAACGAAAATGGATAATATAAATTGTACAGAAAGTCTATATAAAGATTTAGGTATCTCAGAACCTGTGTATTCCTTTTGCAGCAAGATACTTATTGAATTGACAAAACGATTTGAAGAGATTGATAAAATTTCGGAATACAATCAATTAAAAGTACTTCATGCTATGCAAAAAAACAGAGTTGCCCAGATGCATTTAAATGGAACAAGTGGCTATGGATATAATGATGATGGCAGAGACACGCTGGAAAAAATATATGCAGATATTTTTAAAACACAAGATGCTTTAGTAAGACCACAAATTATGTGTGGAACACATGCTTTAAATGTTGCGTTATCTGCAAACTTAAGACCAAACGATGAATTGCTTTCACCAGTTGGCAAGCCTTATGATACGATGGACGAGATTATTGGAATCCGTCCCTCAAAGGGCAGTCTTGCCGAATATGGCGTAACTTACAGACAAGTTGATTTAAAAGAAAATGGTGATTTTGACTATGAGGGAATAAAAAATGCAGTCAATGAACGGACAAAACTGGTGACTATCCAGCGTTCTAAAGGATATGCCAACAGACCAACACTGTCCGTTGCCAAAATAGGTGAACTAATTTCTTTTATCAAAAATATTAAATCCGATGTGATATGTATGGTTGACAATTGTTATGGTGAATTTGTTGAATTGACAGAACCTTGCGAAGTTGGCGCTGATTTAGTCGTGGGGTCTCTTATTAAAAATCCTGGCGGCGGACTTGCTCCTTGCGGCGGTTATATTGCAGGAAAAAAAGAATATGTTGAACAGGCTGCTTATCGATTGTCTTCTCCGGGACTTGGCAAGGAAGTTGGCGCTACATTAGGAGTCAATCCAAGTTTTTATCAGGGCTTGTTTTTGGCGCCTACCGTTACAGCAGGAGCGCTTAAAGGCGCTATATTTGCCGCAAATGTCTATGAGCGATTAGGTTTTCAAGTTATTCCTGACAGTAAGGAGAGCAGACATGATATTATACAGGCAGTAGAATTAGGCTCAAAAGAGGGATTGATTGCATTTTGCAAAGGCATTCAAGCTGCTGCCCCCGTAGACAGTTTTGTGACACCAGAACCTTGGCCAATGCCTGGATATGATTGTGATGTCATTATGGCAGCGGGTGCATTTGTTCAAGGTTCATCGATTGAATTGTCGGCTGACGGTCCTTTGAAAGAACCTTTTACTGTATTTTTTCAAGGCGGCTTAACATGGTATCATGCTAAATATGGTATTATAATGAGTCTTCAAAAAATGTTTGAACAAGGACTTATAAAGATATAAACGATTTATTGTATTAGAATAAATGTTCATATAACTATTGTAAATCATTTGATAATGAATCCTGAATTTTTTTACGAAATGTCGAAAAAACGTATATTATAGCATAAATTTATAATAAAATCTTTCTATACATAATATGGAAAATATGCTATAATCCAAACAGCTATGCTTGTACAATATCCGCCTTGAACAGAAAGGATTGTATGGAGTTTAATAAAAACGCAGCAATACACCTAAATACAGCAGAAAATGAGACAAGACCTTATGAGCGATGTATGTCTTTAGGTGCAGCGTCTTTAAGCGATGCACAGCTTTTAGCAGCAATTTTAAGAACAGGAACAACAGGAATGGACGCAACCGAGTTGGCTTTAAAAGTGATGGGACTTTGTAAGGATGGCATCAATGATAGAGATAATTCATTGCTTGAACTTACGCGTTTGTCTATTCCTCAACTGATGCGCATTAAAGGAATTGGCAAAGTAAAGGCGATTCAAATTCAATGTATCTGTGAATTATCCAGACGCATTGCAAAGCAGACTGCCGCAAAAAATCTTGATTTTTCGTCTTCTGATTCCATTGCAGCTTACTATATGCAGGATTTGCGTAATTTAGACAGAGAACATTTGATTCTGGCAATGCTTGACAACAAATGTTGTTTAATACATGATTGCATCATTTCAATTGGCACTGTAAATGCTTCACTGGTAAATCCCAGAGAAATATTTACACAGGCATTACGATATGGAGCTGTGTCCATCGTTATGCTGCACAATCATCCAAGCGGTGATGTCACACCAAGCAGAAATGATATTATTGTTACAGGACGAGTAAAAGAAGCCGGTGATATCTTGGGAATAAGACTTATAGACCATATCATAATTGGAAATAATACATTTACAAGTCTAAAAGAAAAAGAATATATATAAAACGAAAGGAGTCCACGCCGATGAGTAATATATACGGAGTTGATATAGGGACAAGTAATTTTAAAATGTGTTGTAAGGAAAAAGACCAAATCTTAAATGAAAAAAATATGATTGCAATTGCCAATAAAACGGAATTGTTAGCATTTGGAGACGAGGCATATGAAATGTATGAGAAAGCTCCTGAAAATATTGAGGTGTCGTATCCTGTTAAATTTGGTGTGATTGCTGATATTGAGAATATGCAGACGCTTCTTCTTAATTTTTTCAATAAGATTAATGGTGACAAAAAGCAGCCTGGCAACACGGACTTTTATATCGCCGTGCCAACCGATGTAACCGAAGTGGAAAAAAGAGCATTTTATGAACTTGTTGCCGATTCAAAGGTAAAGGCTAAAAATATATTTATTGTTGACAAGCCAGTTGCCGATGCAATAGGGGCTGGGCTTGACGTTACAAAATCGCGTGGTATTATGATTGTCAATATTGGCGCTGAGACAACAGAGATATCCGTATTGTCATTAGGCGGCATTGTTATCAGCAAATCCGTTAAAATTGGAGGCAATAAATTAGATGACGTTATTATAAGCCAGATTCGTAAAGTTTATAATCTTGTTATTGGAAGCAAAACCGCTGAATCCTTAAAAAAAGAATTGGGCAGTGCAATTAAAGGAGAAGAACATTTTGCACCTGGTTTTGGACGCAATATCTTGTCTGGTCTTCCTGTGAGCATTGATATTTCTTCCGATGTAATATATCAAGCCATTGTTGACCCGCTGCATTCAATTATGGATTCAATAAAAGTGATTCTTGAACGTACACCGCCAGAATTAGCGGCTGATATCATTAAAAACGGCATTTATGTTTCTGGAGGTACTTCAAGCATTAACAGTCTTGAAAAATATATTAATCAAGAGACCAATATTAATGTCAATATTGTAGAAAATCCTTCAGAAAGTGTCGTAAGAGGTTTGATGGGTGTCGTATCAAACCCTGATTTTGCCGGTGTTGCATATACACCTCAGGATAAGACATACGATTAAAAACCTTTTAAATAAGATGGGAGTTTTGTATGTTAAAGAAGATTTCATCATTTTTTACATCAAAATATATTTTAATTTTGGTAGTACTACTGTGTTCTGCTCTTATCGTTGCCAGTTTTTTTACAGATAAGCTCGTAGCACCTGTACGAAATGTTGTCTCCACACTGGTTATGCCCATTCAAGACGGTATGAATTATATCGGTTTATGGGTGTCTGACGGCTATGAGAAAATTCAAGAAGCCACCAAACTTCTTGAAGAAAATCAATCCTTAAAATCAAAAGTGGATGAATTAACCGAAGAAAATAATAAATTAAAACAGGATACGTATGAATTAAAACGACTAAGGGACTTGTACAAGCTTGATGAAAGTTATGCTGATTACGCAAAAGTAGGAGCAAGAATTATTGGTACAAGTTCGGATAACTGGTATTCAACATTTACAATCGATAAAGGAAGCGATGATGGAATTGCTGTGAATATGAATGTTATTGCTGACGGAGGACTGGTGGGAATTGTCACTAGTGTAGGCAAAACCTATGCGACCGTTAAAAGTATTATAGAAGATGGCAGTTTTGTCAGCGGACAATTAATTGATACAGGTGATAAATGTACCATTCAAGGCAATATTGACTTGATGGATTCTGGAATGATTCGCATACAACACTTTAAACATTCAGTCACCGTAAGAAATGGTGATAAGATTGTAACTTCCAATATAAGTGACCGATATCTTCCTGGAATATTGATTGGTTATACCAAAGATGTATCTCTTGACAGCAATAATTTAACACAATCCGGTTATCTTATTCCTGCTGTGGATTTTGGACATCTGCAAGAGGTGCTGGTTATTACACAATTAAAGGAAGTTGGAGAATAATGAAAAGAAAGATTTTGGAATTGATTATCATTATACTTTTCTATTGCCTTTCCGTAACATTAGGCAGAGTGATTGAACTTGGAGGAATAAAGCCCAATATGCTTATTATACTTCCGATTTTGTTTGGATATCTGAATGGAAGCAATGAAGGTATGTTTGTCGGCTTTTTTTCCGGTTTAATATATGATGTTTTCATATCGACAATAATAGGTTTTTCGCCGCTTGTATTTTCTATTCTTGGATATATTTCTGGACTTTTTTTTCAAAAATATGAAAAAAGTGAGCTTATCATTCCTTTAGTTATTGTAGCATTTGGCGATATTGTATATGAATTTTTATCTTATGTTGGTAATTTTTTATTACACAATCGCCTCAATGTATTATATTTCGTTAAGCGTTTTATGATTCCAGAAATGATATATACCGTATTATTTTTTGTTTTAGTATTTAAACCCATTGTATTAATAAATCCATTGCTTTCAGGCAAGAAAAAAAGGAGAGTAAGTTACTTTGATGAGAGAGATAGTTGACTACATACTAAGTTTGCTAAAATCACGATTTGTGCCGCTGATATTAATTTTTATCACTTTATTTTCCGTGTTAGTAGTCAAAGTTTTTTCATTACAGATTGTAAACGGAGAAGATTACGCGAACACGCTTACGGAATCAATACAGATGACGACAAGTGTTCCAGCAACCAGAGGGCGCATATTTGATAAAAATGGAGTACTGCTTGCATATAATGAGCTGGCATTTGCTGTAACAATAAGCGACAGCGGTACTTATGAAAGCACTGAAGTTAAAAATGCAACGGTCAATGCAACCATTGAAGAAACGTTAAATATTATTGAGTCAAAAGGCGATTATTTTCAAAATGATTTTTCAATAGAATATAATGATGGGTATGAATATAACGTTTCAGACAACGCACTGCTGCGTTTTAAACGTGATGTCTATGGCTGTAAGTATGTGGAGCAGTTGACCGAAGAACAACGAAATTCAACAGCAGAAGAAATGATAGATTATTTGTGCGATTATTACGAGATTGATAAAGATTCTATTTCTCCACAACATATAACCAAGATGATTAGTTTACGATTAAATATGACGCACAATTTATACAATCGATACATTGCATTTACGATTTCCGATGAAGTGTCTGATGAAACCGTAGCTGCAATTCTTGAAAATTCCGATAAACTGGTCGGTGTAACCGTTGAACAAAAATATATAAGAAAATATGTAGACAGCATTTATTGTTCACAGATTCTTGGATATACAGGAACCGTGTCCAAATCGGAACTTGAAACGCTCTTAGAGACAGACGATAGTTACGAATTAAATGATGTTGTAGGCAAAT
This sequence comes from uncultured Eubacterium sp., assembly GCA_947088865.1. Classification (GTDB taxonomy): domain Bacteria; phylum Bacillota; class Clostridia; order Lachnospirales; family Lachnospiraceae; genus Lachnospira. The sequence continues at coordinate 55,580 of CAMUHY010000014.1, forward strand.
CGGGAATAGAACATTCTATGGAGAGTGTTTTATCTGGCACAAAAGGCAGTAAAAAAGTATATATTGATACGTTTGGTCGAATCACGGAAGTTTTGGAAGAAACCGATTCTGTTGCAGGAAATGATATTTATCTTACGATTGATATTGAATTGCAAAAAAGCATTTATAATGCAATTGAAGATAAACTTGTTGGTATATTATTACAACATATGACAGCAGGTGACAATAAATATACCTACACTGGAGATGGTGAAATTGATTCCATTTATATTACTGCAAAAGAAGTTTATTTTGCATTGATTGATAACAATTTAGTTTCATTAGAAAAATTGTTCAAAGCCGAACATCCTACGGAATCTGATGTATATAACGCATTTCTTAACAAAAAAGAATCTACTATCAATTGGCTTCGTGAAGAACTAATAAACAATTCTACACCATATGGTCAATTGTCAGAAGAAGAGCAAATATATATATGGTATATATACAGAGATATTTTAATGACAGAAAAAATATTTAATATTAATAATGTTGATATTAATGATGAAGTTTATACAGATTGGACAGAAGGCAATTCAACCAGTTTACAAGAATTGCTTAAATATGGTATAACAAAAAACTGGATTGATTTATCAAAGTTATCTTCTCAGCAATACACCAGTCTTTCTGAATCCTATAATGAATTTGTGGACTATATTTTTGAACAATTAGAAAACGATACAAGTTTTTATAAAAAAATGTTTCAATATATGATTAACAATGGCTCTATCAGCGGGCGTCAAGTATGTATGCTTTTATTTGAACAGGGCTTTCTTGAGGATGAGGAAGATTATCAGGCATTAAATGCAGGAACGATTAGTGCCTATGATTTTATGAGAAGCGCCATTTCTTCTAAAAAAATTACGCCTGCACAGCTCGCATTGGCACCTTGTTCTGGAGCATGTGTATTGACCAATGTAAATAACGGTGATGTATTGGCATTGGTTTCTTATCCTAGTTATGATAATAATAAGTTATCAGGATATATTGATGCCAATTATTATAGACAATTAAATAACGATAAATCCTATCCATTAAGAAATTGGGCAACACAGGCTCAAGTGGCGCCAGGTTCAACCTTTAAAATGTGTTCTTCTATCGCTGGGGTTGAGGCAGGCGTTATTGGAGTTGATACCTCTTTTTATTGCAGCGGTGCATTTACAGAGGTTACGCCAAACCCGCGATGTTGGAATAGAAGCGGACACGGCTCAAGAGATATGGCAACTTCTATAAGAGATTCCTGCAATGTTTTCTTTTACAATGTTGGTTATAGGCTTGCATGTAGTAAAAATGGTGTATATAATAACACATATGGAACAAGTATCCTTCAAAAATATGCAGAAGAGATGGGGCTTGCCACTAAGTCTGGCATAGAAATAGCAGAAACAATACCAAGTCCTTCTAATATTGATGCAATTGCTTCCGCAATTGGACAAGGAAATCACCAATATAGCACATTAAACCTTGCACGATATGTAACAACAATAGCAACCTCCGGAACATGTTATAATTTGACGCTGATTGACAAAATTGCTTCTAATACAGGTGAGGTTATAGAAGAGAAACAACCTGATATAGCAAATCAAATGAACATTAACCCTGCTGTCTGGAATGCCGTTCACTCTGGAATGTTGATGGATACTTCAATTAGTGGATTATCTATTTCAGTGGCTTCAAAGACTGGTACCGCACAAGAAAATAAAAAACAACCTGACCATGCACATCTGGTTGCCTATGCACCTTTCGATAATCCACAGATAGGTATTGCAGTCTCCATACGAAATGGTTATGCCAGCGGCGAGGCAGCACAGTTGGCAACTACTGTTTTAAAAATGTACTTTGGATTAGAATAAAATATTCATTGAATAAAAGTATTTGTTGAATAAAATTATTCGTTGAATAAAATATTCGTTGAATATTTGCTAAAATCATTATAAAATATTTTGTATGCCACATAAAATATGGCAGAATGTGAGGGAACATGAGTAATTCAGTTACAATCAAAAGTAACAAGCATGGTTTAACAGTTGTTTTAGATGAAAATCAAACTTTTGATAATTTGAAAGCGCAGGTGGAAGAAAAATTTAAAAAGTCTTCAGCATTTTTTGGTTCATCAAGCATGGCTCTTGCAATAGAAGGAAAAAACGTTACAATGGGACAATCCCGTGAGATTGTTGAAATTATAGAAAGTGTTACAGACCTTGATATTGTATGTCTTATTGACGAAGATGCGACGAAAGATGAACGCTTTGAAAATGCAATATTATCACATGTAAATAAAGAAAAAGAAAACTTAGATAACGGTTTATTTTATAAAGGTACATTACGGTCTGGGCAGATATTGGAATCTGAGGCGAGCGTTGTTATTCTTGGAGATATTAATCCAGGTGGAAAAGTGATTTCTAAGGGCAGTGTTGTCGTTCTCGGAAGTCTTCGGGGCAATGTTTTTGCTGGTGTTAATGGAGATGAACATTCGTTTGTTGTGGCGCTGGAAATGAAGCCAATGCAAATTAAAATTGCAGATGTAATAGCAAGAAGTTCCGATTCAGCACCAGTGAATAAAAAAAATAAAAATTTAGAGCCTAAGATTGCATTTGTTGAAGATGGCAATATTTATATCGAAAATCTTTCAGCTGATGTGATTGAAGATTTAGTGATTAGCTAAAACTTATACTATTTTCGTTGATAAGTATAGTTTAACATAATAATATTATAACATAATAAATAGTACAATATAATATGGAGGTTAACAATGAGTGAAGTTATAGTAGTGACATCTGGTAAAGGTGGCGTCGGTAAGACAACAACAACAGCCAATATTGGCACTGGTCTTGCTAAATTGGGAAAAAAGGTTGTTATGATTGATACAGATACAGGCCTTAGAAACTTAGATGTGGTGTTAGGACTCGAAAATAGAATTGTATATAATCTCGTTGATGTCGTTGAAGGAAATTGCCGTATTAAACAGGCTATGATTACAGATAAACGTTGTCCAAAACTTTATCTGCTGCCTACTGCTCAGACTAGAGATAAGTCAGCCATTTCTCCAGAACAAATGATTAAAGTTCTTGATGAGTTAAAAAGCGACCCTGAAGGATTTGATTATATTCTTCTTGATTCCCCTGCTGGTATTGAACAGGGATTTCAAAATGCGATTGCAGGTGCAGACCGTGCGTTAGTTGTGACGACGCCAGAAGTATCAGCTATAAGAGATGCCGACCGAATTGTGGGACTTCTCGACGCACATGGACTAAAAGAACATGAAGATTTGATTGTTAATAGAATACGAATGGACATGGTTGGTCGTGGCGAAATGATGTCCATTGAAGATGTAAATGATATTTTACAGTTAAATGTTATTGGTGCTATTCCAGATGATGAAAGTATTGTCGTAGCAACAAATAAAGGTCAGCCTCTTGTTGGTGATGACACAATGGCTGGACAAGCATTTATGAATATATGTAAAAGGGTTATTGGAGAAGAAGTACCATTTCTTGATTTAAATGGAAAAGGTGGATTTTTCAAAAAATTATCTTCACTGTTTAAAAATGGAAAATAACTTACATATAGAAAATAATAAAAAAATTTTAACAGAAATCCTTTTACATACAAGTTTGTGTAAGCGCTGTATACACAAACTTGTTTCGCCATATAACAGCGCAGAAATGGGGATAAGATGAGCTTGTTAGATTTATTTAAGAAAAAAGGCTCTAGTGATGTTGCCAAAGACAGACTTAAGCTTTTATTGGTATCAGACCGCGCAAACTGTTCGCCGGAAGTCATGGAAATGATTAAAAATGATATTATTAAGGTTATCTCAAAATACATGGTAATTGATGCAGACGGCTTGGATATTCAAATTACAACAACAGAGTCCGACAGTGATAATGGTTCGGTTCCAGCATTATATGCGAATATCCCAATTAAAGATATAAGAAATAATGATTAGAAAAAAACAATCATTAACATGATGTTTTTTATAATGTGGAGAAATGAATGTTTAAGAAATATAAGTTGCGCTCATATAATTTCAGATTGGCAATCTTGGTCATTGTGGCATCACTATATGGAATTGTAGTTATAAACAGTGCTGATTCCAGTTATACGTTAAAACAATGTTTGGGATTGGCGCTTGGCGTCGTAATTATGTTGGTGTTATCATTTGTTGATTACACATGGATATTAAAATACTACTGGATAATTTATATTATGAATATATTGCTTTTAATGGCAGTTCCACTTATAGGCAAGGGAAGTCATGGGGCAAAAAGATGGATTAATTTAAAAGTATTTCAATTTCAGCCATCAGAATTGTCAAAAATATTGATGATTCTTGTCACAGCAAAAATTCTTTCCATGTATAAAGATAAAATTAATGATTGGAAGTTTTTGTGTATTCTTGCTGTGGTATTGGCAATTCCACTTGTACTTGTTGTTATAGAACCTGACCTTTCAACAACAATTATGACTTTTATTATACTATTTTTTGTTGTTTTTTGTGCGGGATTAAGCTATAAAATTATTGGTCTTGTCTGTGTTGTTGTCGTTCCAATTTTAGTTGGCGGGTTTATCTATATCAGTAATCCAGACAATAAAGTATTTTTCTTACAAGACTATCAGCGAGAACGAATTATGGACTTTTTATATCCCGATGAAAATGATGATGGCATCTACCAGCAAAAGATGTCTGAAACAGCTATTGGTTCAGGAAGACTACGGGGAAAAGGTCTTGATACAGACGACCCTGCTTCGTTAAAAAACGCAAATTATATTCCGGAGGCGCAAACCGATTTTATTTTTACGATTATTGGAGAAGAATTAGGGTTTATTGGTTGTATATCTGCAATTTTGTTGTTGTTTTGGATTGTTATAGAGTGTATAATTATAGCCATACGGACAAAGGATTTTGCAGGGCGTCTTATATGCTGCGGTGTTGCCGTATATATAGGCTTTCAGTCATTTATTAATATTGGGGTAGTGACAAGGCTTCTTCCCAATACAGGATTGCCGCTGCCGTTCTTTAGTTATGGATTGACATCATTACTTGTATTGTTTATTTCTATCGGTGTAGTAATGAATATTAATTTACAAATAAAATCAGAAAAAGATGATGATATTTTTGCAAAGGATTTTAGGGGATAGGTGAAAATTTTATGAATATAGGTTTAATTGCTCATGATACCAAGAAAAAATTAATGCAAAATTTTTGTATAGCATACAAAGGTATTCTCAATAAAAATCAATTATTTGCTACTGGCACAACAGGGCAGTTAATAGAAGAAGTTACCAATTTATCTGTCCATAAATTTTTGGCAGGGCATTTAGGCGGCGAGCGTCAATTATGCGCTGAAATTGAACAAAATCGAGTGGATTTAGTGATTTTTTTAAGAGAATCCATTGATTTAAACGACCATGAACCAAGTTCCGATAATGTGTGCAATTTATGCGATATGTATAATATTCCGTTAGCAACCAATCTTGCAACGGCTGAATTGCTTGTAAAGTCATTAGAACGCGGCGATATGGAATGGCGTGAGATTTATCAATAAAAAAATGCTACAAGCATGTACACTTGGCTTGTTGCTCGCAAAAATAAAAAAGCGAACAAGTTTATATCATAAGCTTGTTCGCTTGCAAATTTGTTTTATAAAACTTTTAATTGCTAAAATCTCTTATACGTCCATATACACTTATTTGATATAAACCACTTAATCCTACCAGTGCATATACAACACGAGTAAGCCATGTAAACTGTCCAAATAATACGGCTACAAGATTAAAGTTGAAAAATCCTATTAATCCCCAGTTTATAGCGCCAATAATAATGAGCGTTAATGTTGTGTAATCAATCCATTTTGAGTTCATATTATCGCCTCCCTGTTTTTTATTTTCAACGGGCAAAAATTTATTATGATAAATGCAACATTTTTAACTATCGTTTATATTATGGCATGAAAAATATAATTTTATTCAGAGATATTGTTTAGGAAAAAAAGGAAGAACTATGGCTGAAACAAAGCGAAATGGCAGAAGAACGGTTCCTGCAAAAAATCATTCTGAAAAAAAAAGAAATACCAAAAAAAGTAATAAAAAATTGGCTCAATCTGCCAAAAAAAATAATAAAATTATTAAATACAAACGCAAACCAAAAGGAATTGTTCCTATATTTGCTGTTGTTATTTTTTATGTTGTCAGCTTTATTGTCATGTATAACTCAAAAGCAAAAGTAAAAACCTATGAAGTGGATAATGGTTCACTTACCAGCAATACTCGTTTTACAGGAATTGCTCTTAGAAAGGAAGAAGTATTTTATTCGTCTTATTCTGGAAATATAAATTATTATCAAAAAGAAGGAAACCGTGTAAAAGTGGAAGATACGATTTATACGGTAGATGAAACGGGGAGAGTTGCTGAAATACTGTCACAATATACAAAAAGTGATGAAAATTCATTGACAAAAGAGAATCTTCATTCTATTAAATCCATGTTGAATAATTTTAGAACCAACTACGACGGCAGTAATTTTAATGCGTTGTATGATTTAAAGGCAGATATCAATTCGACGATTTTACAAGCTATGAATGAAAGTATTATCAATAATCTTGACAGCATTGTTTCTAATACAGGAAGCGAAAATTTATTTCAGACCATTTCTGCCAACTCAACAGGAATTATCGTATATTCCATTGATGGTTTTGAAGAAGTTACATCCGAAACAATTACTTCTTCTATGTTTGATAAAAATAATTATAAAAAACAAAATTTAAAAGCTGAAAGTATTATTGTGTCCGATAATCCAGCATATAAACTAATAACCGATGAAACATGGGATATTGTTTTTTTATTGACACAAGATGAAATTGACAAAAATGACCTAACCAATAAAAAAACAGTCTCTATCAATATAAAAAAAGATAATATTCGTGCTGTATGCGGTTTTTCTTTATTAAATATAGATAATACCTATTATGGCAAATTATCGCTCAATAAATATATGATTCGATATGCGACAGAGCGATTTTTAGATTTTGAATTACTATCTTCAACCGATAGCGGTCTTAAAATACCGACATCTGCTGTGACAGATGGTGAATTTTTTATTATCCCTAAAAGTTTTATGACTACGGGTGGTAATAGCAATACATATGGATTTATATGTGAAACTTATGAAAATGGAACCTTAAACTCTCAGTTTGTTGCTGCTGATATCTATAAATTGACGGATACTCTATGTTATGTCAGCAAAGATGATTTTACTGCTGGAAGCAATATTGTCAAAGTAGATTCACAAGAACGCTATATTATTGGTCCTACGGAAAAATTAAAAGGGGTATATTGCATTAATTCTGGATATACCATATTTAAACTGGTTGATATTGTTGATAGAAATAATGAGTATGTTATATCAAAAAAAGGCGGCTCACACAGCGTTGCCGTATATGACCGAATTGTGCTAGACGCCCATAAATATAATGCAAACCAGATGATATATTAAGTCATAAGGGAGGATAAAAATGGCAAGTATTGAAGAAAATCTAAATACAGTAATTAAAAATATTGAAGATGCATGCAGACGAGTGGGGCGTAATCCAAAGGATGTTACACTGATTGCAGTTAGTAAAACAAAACCGGTTGAATTGTTAGAGCAAGTATATCACTGCAATATCCGAGAATTTGGTGAAAATTATGTACAGGAATTGACAGATAAAATAGAATATATGCCAAACGATATAAAATGGCATATGATTGGACATTTGCAGAGAAATAAGGTAAAATACATTATTGACAAAGTTGCAATGATTCATTCCGTAGATTCGCTTCGACTGGCAGAAGAGATTAGCAAAGAGGCGGTTAAAAAAAATGTGGTTGCCAATATACTAATAGAAGTAAATGTAGGACTTGAAGACAGCAAATTTGGCGTTATGGTACAGGAGGTTGAAGCCTTTATACAAGAGGCGGCTAAGCTGCCGTCTATCTGTATTCGAGGACTTATGACAAGCGCTCCTTTTGTAGAAAATCCAGAGGATAACAGGGTGCTTTTTAAAAAATTAGCACAATTGTGTATTGACATAAAAGATAAAAACATTGATAATAGCACTATGGATGTGCTATCAATGGGAATGACAAATGATTATATAGTTGCCGTTGAAGAAGGTGCAACTATGGTACGCGTAGGTACTGCCATATTTGGTGCACGCGATTATAACAAGTAAGTAGGAGATTTTAAAATGGGATTTTTTGACGGAGTTATTAACGTATTCAAAATGTCTAATGATGACTATGACGATGAAGATTATGATGACGAAGAATACGATGATTATGACGATGAAGATGACAGACAACCAAAGAAAAAGTTATTTTCAGGCACTAAAAAAGGCAGAAGCACAGACGACGAGTATGATGAAGATGACTCAAGAGGCGGGAAGAACCTTACAAAGAAGGTTGTTCCTATAAGAACTTCAAGCCCAAGAGGACTTGAAGTTGTTGTCATTCGACCAGAATCGATGGAAGATGCCAGCGACATAACCGATACTTTATTGACTGGTAAAGCAGTTGTACTTAATCTTGAGGGTCTTGTTGTTGATACAGCACAAAGAATTATTGATTACTCTTCAGGCTCATGTTATGCTATGAGGGGAAATCTTCAAAAGATTACAAATCATATCTTTCTTGTAACACCGCCTAATGTAGATATATCTGGCGATATTCCAGAATTAGTGACAGGTGGCATTGATTTATCATCATTTAGTAAGTAAGATTAAAAATAAGAGTTGTATGATGGCCACTTGATGCAACGATGCATTGAGTGGCTTTTAACTTTTCAGAATGGAGGAACTATGTCAAAGTGTATTACCGTTCATTATGATTCAAAACCGATATATGATATTATAATTGAACATGATTTTTGTAAGTTAGCAGAATGTATCCATCATTTGGGTATAAAAAGAAGAAAATTATGTATTGTTACGGACAGCAATGTTGAAAAGCTCTATTGTGAAATGGTTAAAAAGGAATTGCAAAAAACAGATAACACTGTAATGTCCTACGCATTTAAGGCAGGTGAAGAACATAAAAATCTTGATACCGTTCAAGATATCTATGAATTTCTTATTCAAAACAAATTTGATAGAAACGATATCCTGATTGCATTAGGCGGTGGCGTTGTCGGAGATTTAACAGGTTTTACTGCTGCCAGTTACCTTCGAGGGATTGATTTTATTCAAATTCCTACATCGCTTCTTGCACAGGTTGATTCTAGTATTGGCGGAAAGACAGGCGTTGATTTTAGGGCATATAAAAATATGGTTGGCGCGTTTCACCAGCCCAAATTAGTATATATGAATACATCTGTATTAAAAACATTAAATAAACGGTTATTTAATTCCGGTTTTGGTGAAATACTAAAGCATGGACTCATTAAAGATATGGATTATTTTCAATGGCTTGACGATAATTCAGCTGAAATCAATGCTTTAGACAATGATGTCCTAGAGGAGATGATTGCTAAAAGCTGCAATATCAAACGAATGGTTGTTGAAAATGACCCTACTGAAAAGGGAGAACGGGCATTATTAAATTTTGGACATACGTTAGGTCATGCCATTGAAAAATTAATGAATTTTTCACTTTATCACGGAGAATGTGTTGTTTTAGGTATGATAGCAGCATTAAATATATGTGTTTCAAAAGGATTTATTGATACTTTAGAATATCAAAAAATAATGGATACATTTAAGTCGTATGATTTTTTATTAACAGTAAAGGGTATTTCAAAAGAAGCGGTTATACAAGTTTCAAAAAATGATAAAAAGATGGATTCTGGACAAATAAAGTTTATATTATTAAAAAAATGTGGGCAAGCTTATATTGATAAGACAATTACAGATAATGATATGATGAAAGCATTGGATGGTATTATAAAATGAAACGATATTATAATATAATGATATTTGCCATCAGTGTTTTTGTTCTTGCTGCTTTCGACCAAATAAGCAAAATTGTTGCTGCAAATGCACTAAAAGGCAATTCAGGTATTGCTATATGGGATGATGTGCTAGAATTTTATTACCTTGAAAACACAGGTACAGCTTGGGGATTGTTTGGGGGAGCCAGAATATTTTTCATCATTATTACAATCATTATTTTTTTATTTATTGCATTTTTTATATACAGACTTCCATTTACCAAAAGAAATATTCCATTATTGCTCAATGCTATTTTATTAGGAGCAGGGGCGATTGGCAATTTTATAGATAGAGTATTTCTTGGATATGTAAGAGATTTTATCTATTTTAAGCTGATTAACTTTCCAGTCTTTAATGTAGCGGATGTCTATGTTACCGTTGGAATATGTTTATTTGCTATTCTTGTATTTTTTGTATATAAAGATGAAGAATTGACATCTATAATAAAACCTCAAAAAGATGGTGGTACAAAAACATATGAATGAACATAAAGAAAAAATTATTGTGAAATATGTCACAAGAGAATATGAGGGAATGCGAATTGATAAATATTTATCAGAAGTTTTAAACGATTATTCCCGTTCTTTTATACAGAGAATTGTTAGGCTTGATGGTATTCTTGTCAATGAAAAAACGATAAAAAATAATTATAAAGTTCAAGATGGCGATTTATTAAAAATTTCATTGCCTGATTTAGTTGAGCCAGAAATTTTGCCAGAAAATATACCATTGGACATTATTTATGAAGATGATGATATTATTGTTGTAAATAAGCCGAAAGGAATGGTGGTACATCCGGCAGCAGGACATTATTCAGGGACATTAGTCAATGCTTTATTATATCATTGTAAAGAAAATTTAAGCGGAATTAATGGCGTTATGCGACCAGGAATTGTACACCGAATTGATATGAATACAACGGGAGTGCTTGTCGCCTGTAAAAATGATTTCTCTCATAACGAATTATCAAAACAGCTTGAAGTTCATTCAATTGTAAGAAAATACAATGCTATTGTCTGTAATTCTTTTAAAATCACAGATGGAACCGTCGATGCACCGATTGGTCGAAATACGGTAGACCGAAAGAAAATGGCTATTGACCATAAGAACGGAAAGAGAGCTGTTACACATTATCATGTTTTAGAAAACTTTGGCAAATATGCCTATATTGAATGTCAGCTTGAAACGGGAAGAACCCATCAAATACGAGTTCACATGCACAGTATAGGACATCCGCTTCTTGGAGATGATGTTTATGGCAATTCAAAATCTGCATTTCATTTAGAGGGACAGACCCTTCATGCAAGGGTGTTGGGATTTATTCATCCAAGAACCGGCAAATATATGGAGTTTGAGGCAAAACTTCCAGAATATTTTGAACATCTTTTGTCTGTACTGAAACAACAATAATATAAATTTCTATTTGTAAAAATAAAGAAGGATGTCATGAGAAGAAAAGAATTTATTGATATTATTCTTAACAATATATCCGATAAATTTGATATTTATCATAATTATTGGTTTAAAGATAAAAAATTTGTTATTTATGCGTATTGTTATAATCATAATAATAAATATGATGGTGCAGGAGAATCCTTAAAATTATGGGAAGCAAAATCATTTGAACATTTATTTTTTATTAATCGTGATAATTTAGATATGAAGGATTTTGAAGCTCTTAAAAATTTTGCAATCCATGAAATTGAACCCCACTTTGTTCGAGGAGATGGAAAATGCCCTGTGAAACATCATTTATATTCTTATATTTCATTTATTATTATCACAAGAAATAAGCCTTCTAAAGAAGTGGAGGAGGCCATTCAAAATGTTCGATGGACAAAAAATTATAAACTCTCTACCAAAGGATACTGCGAATTGCGTTTTGCCTGCGTTACGCCGCGTGAATATCATGTTATTTCAAACGACTGCGCAAAAGATATAAACGATTATTTAATGGAAAGTTTATTACATGTTGAACATTATGAGGACAATTAACAATATTGTTTGTTTTTTTATGGATTTTTTTCGTATTATATTATATAATGAATTTAGTATACTATTATGAACTTCAGGAGGTGAACGCTATGGATAGTAGAACAGTTATAACAATTGGCAGAGAATTTGGAAGCGGCGGTCATGAAATCGGCAGTAAATTAGCTAAAAAACTTGGCATTAAATGCTATGACAAAGAATTATTAGAATTGGCTGCTAAACAGAGTGGTTTATGTGAGGAATTATTTGCTTCACAAGATGAAAAACCTACAAATAGTTTTCTTTATTCTCTCGTGATGGATACATATTCATTGGGGTATTCCAATTCATATGTAGATATGCCAATCAATCATAAAGTTTTTTTGGCACAGTTTGATACAATAAAGAGACTGGCAGAACAAGAATCTTGTATTATTGTTGGAAGATGTGCTGATTATGCTTTAGAGGATAATCCTTTTGCCGTTAGCGTCTGGATTAAAGCAAGTCTGGATAGGAGAATTGAGCGTATAAAGAAGCTTTATGAATTGAGCGATTCAAAGGCTGCTGATTTAATTCAAAAAACAGATAAGAGAAGAGCAAGTTATTACAATTATTACTCTAGTAAAAAATGGGGTGAGGCAAAAGGATACGATTTATGTATCGATAGCGGCGAACTAGGCATTGATGGAAGTATTGAATTAATTATAAAATATATTGAACTTAAAGAAAAAAATTTTAAGAAATAAAGAGGCTAATTAGGAAGGGTTTTTTTTATATAACGTTATGGAATGGAAGTATAAAAAAATCAAGCGAGTTAACTTTAAAAAATGGCTACTAGGAGGAAATGCAAAATTATATTTCGTAATATTAATTTTCTTCCTAGTAGCTGTGGTTTTTGCGCTTATAAGTTTAAGAACAATTGAAAGTGAAACACCACCAGAAGATGAGACAGATAGTTTACAGCATGAAACGACAACACAAGTTTTAACAAAAACGGAATCAACAATTCCCAATAATTTAGGTTATAAAATTGTTATTAATAAACAAATAAATATTTTGTTTGTTTATAAAAAAGAGAACAATCAAGAATATAGCTTTTTTAAGGCAATGTATTGTGCTATTAACCCTAATGTGGATGTTTCATTGACAAAAATTTCAAGCAAACAATCATGGTATGCACTTGATAAATATTCATTTGGACATTATGCAACTATCTTAGATGATGGCGCTGTTATACATTCTGCTCCATATTGGACACGAGATAAAAATAACTTGGATTATGAATCCTACAATAAAATTGGTTCGGAAGAGGCACGCAGGGGTTCTATTTATGTCAAAGCTGCCGATGCGAAATGGATATATGAAAATTGTGGTATTAATATTGATGTTGAAATTGTTGACCGCAGTGAAGATGTGAATAGTATACCAGGATTTACAATAGAAGAGATTACAAAATTACCAAAAGGTTCGTACTATGACCCTAGTGACCGGTAAATGGTTTGCAAAAGAATAAATGAGTGGAGGTAAATATGTCGCAAATATTAATTTTACTAGCGATAGCATTATATTTAATTTTTGTTGTAATTGTTGGGGTGTTCTTTTCAAAAAAGAATAATTCAACAGAAGATTTTTATTTAGGAGGACGTAAATTAGGTCCTTTAGTGACAGCAATGAGCGCTGAAGCGTCGGATATGAGCAGTTGGCTTTTGATGGGACTGCCTGGTGTCGCTTATCTGTCTGGAATTGCCGATGCCGCATGGACTGCGATTGGTCTTGCCATTGGCACGTATGTAAACTGGTTAATTGTTGCTAAAAAAATTAGGACATATTCTCATGGCTATAATGCTGTTACATTGCCTGATTTCTTTTCTAAACGTTTTGGCGGAAGTAAGACTATCACTTGTATATCTGCTTTGATGATAGTCATCTTTTTTGTTCCATACACCGCTTCAGGATTTGCAGCTTGCGGCAAGTTATTTGCCAGTTTATTTGATGTAGATTATTTCACTGCAATGGCTATCAGCGCTGCAATTATTGTATGTTATTGTGCTTTGGGCGGATTTCTCGCCGCAAGTACAACGGATTTTATACAAAGTATTGTTATGTCTATCGCTTTGGTAATCGTTGTTGTGTTTGGTGTCAATATAGCTGGCGGATTTGGAGCCGTCGTTGACAATGCAAAGAGTTTGCCGGGATATTTGGACTTTTTTAACACTTATTCACCTGCAACAAACAGTTCGGTTCCTTACGGCGGTTTATCCATTTTTTCTATGTTAGCTTGGGGACTTGGGTATTTTGGTATGCCTCATATTCTTTTGCGTTTTATGGCAATTGAAGATAAAAACAAATTGAAATTATCAAGAAGAGTAGCCAGTGTTTGGGTTGTTATATCTTTAACTGTCGCTGTATTTATTGGTATTGTCGGTCTTGCAATGTCAAAGGTTGGCGCCGTTGAAACGTTGGTAGGTTCTAATTCCGAGACTATTATTGTAAAGATAGCACATCTTTTAAGTACATATGGACCTTTAGCAGCAATTACAGCAGGTGTTATTCTTGCGGGAATCCTTGCCGCTACGATGTCAACAGCCGATTCTCAATTACTTGCAGCGGCTTCTAGTATTTCTCAAAATTTAATGAAAGAATGTTTTGGTGTTAAGTTGACTGAAAAAATGTCATTGATTGTAGCTAGAATAACCGTAGTTGTTATATCTGTTATAGCTGTATTGTTAGCAAGCAATCCAAACAGCTCTGTATTTGGAATTGTATCTTTTGCATGGGCAGGCTTTGGCGCAACATTTGGTCCGGTTGTATTATTATCTCTATTTTGGAGAAGAGCAAATAAATATGGAGCAATAGCAGGTATGATTTCAGGCGGCGTTATGATTTTCTTATGGAAATATGTTATTTCAGGGATAGCGCCTGTATTTGCTATTTATGAGCTGCTTCCTTCGTTTATTGTGGCTATTGTGATTAATATTGTTGTGAGTTTACTTACAAAGCAACCAGAAAAAGAAGTACTTGATAAATTTGATGAATTAAAGAGGGCATAATTGCTTTACAATAGAGCAGTAGTAGTCTTATAAACTATTAAGCATTTGTGTCAAAGAAATTTATAACTTTTTAGCAAAAAAATATAAGAATCCTCCGCTTCAATATCATAGAGATATAAGCGGGGGATTACTTGATAAAGTTTAAAGTTAAGCGGATATTGGCAATCCGCGCTACTTGCTTAAACCATCTAGCTACTACCATAGCAGATGATTAATCCTTTCTAAGTCGAACAACATCTTTTGCTCTTCGCTTATTTTCATCGACAAGTTCTGCATAATGCTTTCTTGTTGTATTAACGTCTTTATGTCCCAACACATCAGCAACTAAATAAATATCTTTTGTTTCTTGATATAAATTCGTTCCATATGTACTCCGTAATTTATGCGGCGTGATATGTTTGACCGTAGTGACCGTATGGGCATATTTTTTTACTAAAAGTTCCACAGAACGCACACAGAGCCGTTTATTTTTTGCTGATATAAACAGTGCATTTCTATGTTCTGGCTCAGGATTTAACAATTTGCGTTCTTCCATATAGTCGGCAAGCGCTGTGTGAACCTCATCGCTAAAATATACAAAACTTTCTGAACCGCCTTTGCGAATAACCTTGATACGGTCATTGTCAAAATCTACATTATCAATATCTAATCCAACACACTCTGATACACGAATCCCTGTTCCAAGCAGTAGGGTAAGCAGTGCTAAATCACGGCATTTTAATTTTTCATGGCGTTTTAATTGATTGGCAGTCAGTTTGTTTCCAGATTCAACATTGTCAAGAAATTCTGCCACTTCATTGGTTTCAAGTCTTATAATTGCCTGGTCATGCACTTTAGGCATATCCACTTGTTGTGTAGGATTTTTAGAAATCAATTCATACCGATAATAATATGAATAAAAACTTCTCAGCGAACATAATTTGCGTTTTGCAGCTCGTTCGGAATTAGTTACGATAGAGCCGTCTTTATTATAAGCTTTTACATAACGCATATAATTGTTGATATCTAAACCGGATAGTTGTCCGATATCTTCGAGAGTGAAGTCCTTGATTGTATAATTGGCAAATTTAGGGATATCGGCTATAAGATATTCAAAAAACCCCTTGATATCCATTGCATAGGCAATTTTTGTTCTCGGTTGTTTAGAATATTCCATACTATTAAAATATTGCTCGCAAAAATTTGGAAGCATATTGATAAGTTCACGCAATTTCATTGTATATTTTATATTTTGCTGTTCTGTATAAGTTTTAGTACGTTTATCAGACATACAAACCTCCAAATCGTAAAATAAAATAACATAAATAAGCTAAAATTTCAGGTGAGATAGTACTATAAAACGCTTTGCAAAACTTCGCTAAATGCGTGTTTAGCGAAGTTGTATGCTAAAAATTTACAAACAATGGTTTTAGCTATATTATTTACCTACAATCTTCCCTTGAAAAAGCTTCTTTTGAACAAAGTTTACATGAAATAATTTTTGATATTTTTTAATTTTTGGCAATTCATTTTCTGTAATAATCGATATACACAAACCACTATTTCCATTGCGACCACATCTTCCTGCACGATGTTGATACTCAATAGGTTCTTCTGGTAAATTCAAATTGATAACCGTTGAAATATGTTCAATCTGTAAACCTCTTGATGCCACATCCGTCGCTAATAAATATTGAATCTTGCCTGACTTAAAATCTTCAATTACTTTCTTTTTTGTATGATTGTCAAGATTGCCTGCTATGGAACCAACATTATAATGATGATATTGAAGTTTTTGAAAAGTCTCTTCCAAATCATATTTTGTGTTAATAAAAATCAACGTTTTACCACCATTATTTGCCTTTACAATTTTGCGCAGCATTTCAATGCGCTGCCGTCTATCACTAATAAAATAAATATGTTTGATGGTTTTTGGAATACACTCTTTATTTTCACTGATTAAATCAAGTATAACTGGTTTATATGCAAGTACATTTGCTGATTTTATAGTCTTCTTATTCATACTTGCCGAAAACAAAAGAACCTGTGTTCTTTTCATAAGGGACTTACGTATAAATAAAACATCATCATAACAAGCCTTGTCCATCAATCTGTCTGCTTCATCCAAAACAAGCGTCTTTACTTGATGAACTTTAATCTTTTTTAATTTAATTAATTTCGCTAATCTTGACGGTGTACAAACTACAACATTAGGTTTATTATGTTTGATAGATTCTATCTGACGATTGATATTGCCATCACCAATAAGCAATAACGTTTTTATACAAATATCTGATAATTCACAGAGTTTATGAACCTCTCCTGCTACCTGCGCTCCCAATTCCTGTGTCGGAACTAAAATAATAATCTGCACTGCATTGGTATTATTTTGATTGATAACAAGAGCATTTATCAAAGGAATCAAATACGCCATCGTCTTTCCTGTACCAGTTGCAGAACAAGCTATTAAATCTCTGTTGTTATTAATTGTTAAAAATGTTTTTTCCTGTATTGATGTTGGCTTTTTCAATCCAAGTTTATCTAACCCTAAAAGTATATTATTATTTAAATGAAAATCATAAAATGTTGACAATGCTACTCTCCCTTTTGTTTTATCTCAAATAATCTTTTTTATCGCTCTAATTTTATCATAGCCATTCCATTGATTCAAGTTTTAGCAATATGGTATTTGCATTACTTATTTTTTATATAATCTAATATTTTAAATGCTAAGGGTTTAAATATTAAATATATCAAATAACCAATCATCCCGCCTACCACATTCGTTATTAAATCCGTTATATCGGATGACCTGCCGCCATCTATTAAAGGCTGTAATATTTCAATACCAAAGCTTAATAAAAATGTATAAAATATGGTTTTAAACAATTTGGCTTTTGATTTTTTAACAAGCGGAAACAAAAATCCAAACGGAACTGTCATGATTACATTTAAAACGATTTGTCTAATAAAATCCCCTCTGCCAGATATAACATCAACAAAAGGTATTAAATTCATTGGCGTATAGGGATGATTTAATATGAACGGCAAAGATGTTACAATGGGCATTAATGTAAAATAGAGTACAAAAGATAAATATATATACATGATAGTATTTGTAAATAATACATCGTTCCCTTTTGCTTTCCACTTTTTATAAAATATAAAAATATACAAAATAATTAAAATAATAAAATCCACTAGTTGTTTTCTCATCTCTTCTACCTCCTGCAAATTCCTATTTGAGCAATGATTTTATCATTTAATTATACTACTTTTTTCCATTTTTAGATAGTGTTTTTATTATTACTTTAAATTTTATAGCTTTATTTATAATAATAAACTATTATGCTATTCCCTGCATATATCGTATCTTCATTCATATTATTTAATTTTTTGACATTATCCACATAAGAAGAGATACTTTCATATTGAACATATTTTTCTGCAATTTTCCATAAATTATCTTGTGGCTGTACTATAATAGAAGAATACTGTTTTTTAACTTGTTGATTTGCCTTATCTTCTGAAGCGCTGGCATTAAATAATCCCAGTATACATACAGATAAGAGGATAACAAAAAATATAATAGAAGGAAACACTAATTTTTTTAAAGTCCATTTTTTTAAATGCTTACCGCTTAAACACCTTTTTGATGCGTACTGAATTGATGAAATTAATTTTATTTGATGATTATTCATAATGCACCTCCACATATATCCTTTGTTAGAAACCAATGTCAAAACAAACATTTTTTCGGAACAAACGTTCTTTTTATGTTGATATTATAGTACGCGAACATTTGTTTGTCAATATTTGTTAATCATTTTTTAGAACATTTTTTCGGAAAATGTGTTTGCAATTTTAATATATTGTGTTAGAATTAATATATTCAATTAAGAAAGGAGAAAACATATATGGCATATGGAAGAATAACTAAAAAACAGACAGAAATTCTTGATTATATCAAATTACAGATTTTAAATAAAGGTTATCCGCCTTCTGTAAGAGATATATGTGAAGCTGTCAATTTAAAGTCAACATCTTCAGTTCATGCACATTTAGAGACGCTGGAGAAGAACGGATATATCCGAAGAGACCCAACAAAACCAAGAGCTATTGAAATTATAGATGACAATTTTAATCTTACTAGACGCGAAGTAGTCAACGTTCCGCTTGTTGGCAAAGTTGCCGCTGGAGAGCCGCTTTTAGCCGTAGAAAATGTTGTGAGCTACTTCCCTATTCCTGCTGAATATATGCCAAATCAAGAGCTTTTTATGCTTACAGTAAAAGGTGACAGCATGATTAATGCAGGTATTTTTAATGGTGATAATATTATTGTTTCAAAACAAAATGCTGCTCACAATGGAGAGATTATTGTTGCTTTAGTTGACGATTCTGCAACCGTTAAACGATTTTATAAAGAGGATGGACACATTCGACTTCAACCAGAAAATGACACGATGCAACCTATTATTGTGTCCGATTGTGAAATATTAGGCAAAGTAATTGGACTTGTCCGATTAAATATAGACTAAGAATGAATCCTTATTTATGGAATTGCTGCAAAAACACTCTACTGAATTTATTATCACCATTCAGTAGAGTGTCTTTGTTTTTATATCAATATTTTTATTTTCACAAAAAAGAAATTTATTGTTCAAAAGTCAATATCATATTTGTTCTTATGCTATAAATATAATATGTTTTAGTATTTATTACTTTTTTGTTCTTTTGGCAAGGCGATTTTTTTATCCACAACGACTTGTTCTTCTAAACAGCTAAAGATTTCATCTACTTCTTTTTTGTTCATCTTTGGCGTTATGAAACTAACAATAGGCACTACAATTAAGCCTACTATCATAGCAATAGCTCCTGCATTGATAGGCGAAGCAATATACGATAAAAACAAGTTTGATACGGTAATGCCAATACCGCAAATAAAGCTTGCCCAGACTGCTGCCCTTGTAACGCCTTTCCAGTATAATCCATAGAGAAAAGGTGCTAAAAATGCTCCGGCAAGAGCGCCCCAAGAAATTCCCATAAGCTGTGCGATAAACTGTGCAATCGACTTTGGCGGAAACAGTGCAAGCACAACAGAACATACAATAAAGAATACAAGCAAAAGGCGCATACATAAAAGCTGCTTTTTTTCACTCATTTTCTTGATAAAATTGTCCTTTAAAAAGTCTAATGTCAAAGTAGAGCTTGAAGTTAATACAAGAGAAGACAATGTTGACATTGAAGCGGACAATACTAATACAATTACAACACCTACCAAAATATCAGGCAATGTAGACAACATTTCTGGTATAATGGCATCATAAATTACACTTCCATCTGCTTTATGGATAGCTGCTGTATCAAAGAGTCTTCCAAAGCCGCCCAAAAAATAACAGCCTCCAGAGACAATTACTGCAAAAAGCGTAGAAATAATGGTTCCCGATTGTATTGATTTTTCGTCTTTAATAGCATAAAACTTATGTATCATTTGAGGTAAGCCCCACGTTCCCAAAGAAGTTAAGATAATAACCCCTAACAAATTGAGAGGGTCTGGTCCAAAAAATGAAGTAAAAGCACCTTTTTGCCCCATTGTCACGGCAACGTCGCTCTCCATCTCTGCAAGAGAACGAACCGCCTCCATAAAACCGCCATGTCCGCTTAACACTGCTGCAATAACAGCTACAATTCCCACTAGCATAACAATGCCTTGAATAAAATCATTAATTGCTGTTGCCATATAACCGCCTAATATTACATAGACACAAGTTAATACTGCCATAACAATAACACAGACCTCGTAAGGTATGTCAAACGCCATGCCAAACAGACGTGACAGACCATTATATACCGATGCCGTGTAAGGAATCAAAAAGATAAATGCAATTGCTGAAGCAGCAATGCGAAGAGCTTTGCTTTTATAACGCTTTCCAAAATAATCTGGCATAGTGGCAGCAGTCAAATGATTACTCATAATACGGGTACGTCTGCCAAGTATCACCCACGCCAGCAACGAGCCAATCAACGCATTTCCAATTCCAATCCATGTAGAAGCAAGACCATATTTATAGCCAAATTGCCCTGCATATCCAACAAACACCACAGCCGAAAAATACGATGTTCCATAGGCAAAAGCGGTAAGCCACGGACCTACGCTTCTGCCTCCTAACACAAAGTCATTTACATTTGTAGCATGTTTTCTGGAATATAAACCCACTCCAATCATTACTACAAAAAATATAACTAAAAATATACTTTTAATGAACACATTGTCCTCCTTTATAGCCTCCTATTTCAATTTTATAAACTTCTTTTAAAGGACAAATGAAGTTGGAGACCCTTTATCCAGAAGCCTTATGGCATTCTGTCCTGTTATTTTTTCTAAATCTGAAAAACAGATGTTTTCTTTATTTTTATCTTCTGCATAACCAGCAAGATGGCGAAGATGTGAAAGGGATTCTTTTTGCCCGCTCCAAGGACTGTCGGTTGCAAATAAAATTTTATCTACCCCATGATTCTTAAGAATCCTTAAAAATTGCTCATCTTTAATAAATCCAAACGTATATGCTGTATCGAAATAAACCTTTTGTCCAATAAGAAGTTCCTCCACTTCTTCCCATAAACCAAAACTGCCATAATGGGCAAGTACCATATTTTCTGGAGCAACCTCGTCAAGAACCTTGCGGATACGTTTTGGCGTACACCGCACATTGTCTGGAAATGCAACATCAATCCCTGCATGAATTACCATAATCAACCCAAGTTGTGAGGCATAATCAAAAATTCGCATATATTTTAAGTCATCGATATAAGTATTTTGATAATCGGGATGAAGCTTAATTCCAGACAATCCCCAATTATGAATAAGCTGGAGCTGTTCTTTATAATTGGGCGTATCTGGATGAATACCTCCAAACGATAAAAGGCGTCTTTTTTTATCTTGATATTTCTCATTGAGCTGTACGGCAAATTTATTGACCGTATCAAATTGTTCTGGTCTTGTAACGACTGGAAGAACGACAGATAAATCCACTCCTGCCTGTTCCATTGAAGCAATAAGACTTTCTTCCCTTCCATCAGTAAACGCCTTAATACCAGACATATTTTCTAACTTTTCAATGGTTCTTGCCGCTATTTTTTCTGGAAAAATATGCGTATGAAAATCAATTATCATAAAAATTCCCATTTCTGCGTTGCTTTTTATATAAAAGATTTGAACTAAAACGTCCATGACTCCCTCAATCACTTTATATCAAGCAACGCACAGACATAAAGCAAGGTTTTCCTAGCAAAATGTTTTCATAATATCTTCTTGACTGTAAAATTCCACTTCTTTGCTCTTTAATAATGTTGCCGCCTCATCTGCATTAGAAATTTTGCAAATAATAGAAGCTTCGTTATCCTTATTGGATAAAGCATACATATATTCCACATTAAGTCCAGCCTTACATACATAACTCAACACTTCCTGAAGCTTTCCCACCTGATGAGAAAGCTTGACAGCAAGCACATCTGTCAGCATTGCAGCAAATCCCTTTTCTTTCAGTGCGTTCTGTCCTGCCTCTGGATTAGAAGTAATCATGCGCAACAGACCATATTCACTGGTATCTGCTAGACTTAAAGAAATAATACTAATCTGTTCCTGTTTCAAGACGTCTAACACTTCCTCAAGACGTCCTTCCTGATTTTCAATAAATACGGATAATTGTTTAATAAACATTCTTTTTCTCCCCTATACCAATTTACGTTTGTCAATAACATGAACGGCTTTGCCCATACTGCGCTCTAACGTCTTTGGCGCTACTAACTTGATTTTTACGGCAAGTCCAATTGCATTTTGAATGACATGCGCAATTTTCTTAGAAAGCGTTTCTAAACTTTTAATTTCATCTGAGAAAAAACGCTCATCCACTTCTACCTGAATTTCAAGTGTATCGAGATTATTCTGGCGGTCTACAATCATCATATAATGAGGAGTAACTTCACCCATCTCCAACAAAGCCGCCTCAATTTGTGACGGAAATACATTGACGCCGCGAATAATTAACATATCATCAGAACGACCTTTGAATCGGCTGATTCTTGCCAGTGTTCTGCCACACTCGCATTTATCATAAGAAATGCTTGTTAAATCTTTTGTTCGATAACGCAGCAGAGGCAATCCTTCTTTTGTCAACGTTGTAAATACCAATTCTCCCGTTTCGCCTTTTTCCATAGGTTCTAATGTGTCAGGGTCAATAATTTCTGGCAAAAAGTGGTCTTCATACACATGAAGCCCTTTATGATATTCACAGTCACAGGCAACGCCTGGTCCCATAACCTCAGAAAGTCCATAAATATCAAACGCTTTGATATGTAACTGCTCCTCAATTTGTCTGCGCATATTGTCCGTCCAAGGCTCTGCGCCGCAAATAGCAGCCTTTAATTTAATATTTGGAATATCGCCTGCTTCTTCAAGCACTTCTGCAATATGAAGCAGATACGAAGGCGTACACGCAATCGCTGTAACGCCAAAATCTTTCATCATCGTTGTTAATTTTTTAGTATTTCCCGTAGACATAGGCACTACCATTGCTCCAAGCTTCTCTGCACCGCCGTGTGCGCCAAGTCCGCCTGTAAATAAGCCATAACCATATGCCACTTGAATAATATCACCCCTAGTAACGCCCGCCTGTGACAATGCTCTTGCCACACATTCACTCCAAATATCCAAATCTCTTCTTGTATACCCTACTACCGTAGCCTTTCCAGTAGTGCCGGAGGACGCATGAATACGGATAATTTCAGACTGAGGAGCGGCAAATAATCCAAAAGGATAGGTATCTCGCAAATCATTTTTTGTTGTAAAAGGCAGCTTATGTAAATCCTCGATGCCTTTGATATCGCCTGGTTCAATGCCAAGCTGCTGCATCTTCTTGCGGTAAAACTCTACATTATGATAGACTCTATCCACCGTCTTAACTAAACGTTTGCTTTGCAGAAATTCCATTTCATCTCTGCTCATACATTCTTTTGTCTCATTCCAAATCATATAAAATCTCCATTCTTACATAATTGATAAATTTTATAACAGCTTACTGCTTACATTTAAACTTATATTTTTTATCCCTCATATCCTTTTAAAAATGCTTTTTTATTGATTTCTATTGTCTTAGGAGGAACGGTTTTTTCAATAATTTTAAGCCATGCTTCCTTAGAAAAATCCATATGCTTTGCCGCCATACCTAATACAATAATATTAAATACTTTAGAATTTCCCAATTTTTTTGCTTCTTCCATAGCATCAATTTTATAAACAGTATGTTCTTGCTCCAATCCTTCTATAATACCCTCTGGATACTTGGCAGCGCCTGTCACAACAGTAATAGGTTCAATTTTTTGCTCGTTCACTACTAAAACACCATCTTTTTTCAAAAAATGTGCATAGCGCAGCGCTTCTAACTGTTCAAAGGCGATTAATACATCGGCATGTCCTTTCTCAACAATTGGCTCTGCAACTTTTTCTCCATAACGCACAAACGTTACAACACTTCCGCCTCTCTGTGCCATACCATGCACTTCAGACAATTTTACATCATATCCGGCATCTAAAGTGATTCCTCCCAAAATTCGGCTTGTCAATAAGGTTCCCTGTCCGCCTACACCTACAATCATTATATTTTTTGTCATGTCTGCCTCCAATCTATGCCTGTACGCGTTCTATTGCATCAAATTTACAAAGCTGTTCACAAAGTCCACATCCATTGCACATCGTATCATCAATAGCAATGCTTCCGTCAGGATTTTTTGTCAATGCCGGACAGCCTGGTTTTAGACAAGCCCCACATTTCTTACACTTTTCTTCTACTGGTTTGCATTTATATGGAAATACATTACCTTTGAGTAAAACACAAGGCGATTTTGTAATAATAACTGAAACGGCATCTCGTGCGACTTCTTCTTTAACAATCTTTTCTAATTCTGTAATATCAAAAGCATTGACTTCAACTACATGCTCAATCCCCATTGCCTTACATAATTCATAAATATTTATTGCTGGAACAATCTCTCCTTTTAACGTCTTTCCTGTTGCTGCATGGTCTTGATGTCCTGTCATTCCTGTGGTAGAGTTATCTAAAATCAACACGGTTCCCGTAGCTTGATTATATACCATATTCATCAGTGAATTAACGCCTGTATGTAAAAAGGTAGAATCACCAATAACTGCCACCCAATTCTTAATATACTCTTTTCCTTTTGCCTTTTCCATTCCGTGCAGTGTAGAAATGCTTGCACCCATACATACCGTAGTGTCAATAACATTTAATGGAGGCACAGCGCCAAGTGTATAACAGCCAATATCGCCTGCCGCATGAATTTTTAATTTATTTAATACAGAATACACACTTCTATGAGGACAGCCTGGACACAAAATAGGTGGTCTTGCAGGAACTTGCGCAGGTTCTTTTGAATCTACTTTTTCATTCAGTATCTTTTCTCGAATCATATTCGCTGAATATTCACCTTGTACTGTAAAAATATCTTTGCCTGAAGCCTTAATTCCCCATGATTTTACTTGTTCTTCAATAACAGGTTCTAACTCCTCAAATATATACAGTTTATCTACCTTAGAAGCAAATTCTTCAATTAATTTCTTAGGGAGAGGATGAACCATACCAAGTTTTAATACAGAAGCGTTTGGACATGCCTCTTTTACATACTGATAAGGGATTCCACTGGTGATAAATCCGATTGATGTATCGTTATATTCAGCTTTGTTAATTTCAAAGTTACTGCTATCTTCTGCCATTGCTTTCATTCTCTTTTCTACATAGAGATGGCGTCCAATAGCATTGCCTGGCATCATAACAAATTTAGCAGGATTTCTCTCATAAAGCTTATCTTCTGGTTCTACTCGTTCTTCTAAAGTAACGGTTCCTTGTGAGTGTGCAAGTCTGGTTGTTGTTCTAACAATAACAGGGGTATCATATTTTTCACTGATTTCATAAGCAAATTTTACAAAGTCCTTTGCTTCTTGACTGTCGGATGGCTCTAAGACAGGCACCATTGCCGCTCTTGCCACACATCGAGTATCTTGTTCATTTTGGGAGCTGTAAAGTCCTGGGTCGTCTGCCGCTACCAATACCAAACCGCCATTTACTCCACCGTAAGAAATCGTATATAAAGGGTCGCTTGCTACATTTACTCCTACATGTTTCATCGAAGCCATAGCACGCACACCACTAATAGAAGCGCCAATTGCTACTTCCATTGCCACTTTTTCATTTGGCGACCATTCTGCATAAATTTCATCATACTTAACAATATTTTCGCTGATTTCAGTGCTGGGTGTACCCGGATATGCCGCTGAAACCTTTACGCCTGCTTCATAGGCACCTCTGGCAATCGCCTCATTTCCTAACATAATTTTTTTATCCACGAATTACACTTCCTTTCTTATGTCTTTAATATTCTTTTGCTCAAATCATCACTATTTTCTTGTTCAATTCAAGATTCTGCACAAACAATATTATTTTATCACAAAATACTTTATGATTCCACATAATTATAATTGAACATATAAAAAGCCAACTTATCTAGCTGATTGTGATTGCCAGATAAGTTGGCTTTTTGGAAAAATATTTCAAATTTTTTATAATTCATCTAAGTTGACATCAATTCCATCTCGCCAAATTCTTTCCAAGTCGTAAAACAGACGGTCTTCAGTATTAAATACATGAATGATAATATCTTTGTAATCCAATAATATCCAATTGGCTGTGTTATAGCCTTCCATTCTTGGATTTTCATATCCTTGCTCATAAAGTTTTTCTTGAACATTATCTGTAATAGCCTGTACATGTTTTTGATTTTTTCCATCAGTTATAATAAAGTAATCTGCTATTACGGATATATTGCTGATATCAATCACTTTGATATCTTCTGCTTTTTTGTCGCGCATAGCTTCTACGGCTATCTTTACCATTTCTTTTGTATCAGTTTTATCTATCATTTATTATTTATTCCTTTCCTGATTAACTTATTTTAATAGACAATTTAACTTATTTTAATAGACAATTTAAACAATTGCATTTTGACAGTTTATTACGATTATAAAAAATGCAAATTTTATCTTTTAGCCCTTACATTGTTCTTTATAATAGTCATAGGTCTGCACAGAAAGTGCATCAATAAATTGTTCCCTGCCCTTATTTTTTAAATAATTTAATGTATCTTCTGTCGCTTTTAGTATCGCCTTTTGTATATCTTTATAAGCCAATTTTCGGATAATATCAAGGTCATCGGCTCTATTGCGGTAGGGTTCAATATAATCTGCTATAAATATAATTTCTTCCAATTTGGACATTTTAGGTCGTCCTGTTGTATGAAATAAAATAGCATTGATAATATCTTCATCTTCAATACCATATTTATTTTTAGCAAAATATGCCCCTAATTTACTGTGCAGCAGATATGGGCTAGCTTGTTCATATTCATTCATTTCAATTTGATATTCCAAACAATAATGTAACAATTGCTCATTGGTGTAACATTTAGCACAATCATGCAGCAGCCCTGCTATAAATGCTTTTTCGATATCTGCCTCATAACACATCGCCAAATTGGCAGCAGTTTGAGCAACACCAATGGTATGCCAATATCTTGATTTATCTTTTTTAAATTCTTTTTTTACTTTTTTTCTCAACTCATGTACATACTCATTATTCATAACATTCTCCATGCCACCAACATTAAACACCTCTGGATTTTAAGTATCTGTCTTCATCTTCTCTTGCTTCAATAAAAGCTTTTTCTAAATCTATTTTATAGAAACAAGCTAATCTCATTACCTGTGCAATTACATCTGCCATTTCGTTGCCTAAACGCTCATCTACATCACTCATGTCATTTTCCAGTGCATAATATTTTTCTTTTATCATAACTTGTTTTGCTAATTCGCCAACTTGTTTCGATAATTCAATCATTGCACCTTCTGCTTTCCACTCTTGTAACTCGATTTTATTAAATCTTTTTACAACTTTTTGATACATTTCTTCCATTTCTGCAAAAGTTTTACTCATAGCCCCTCCATAAATCCCAAATTATAGCTTTAATAATTTAAACCTATTATCATATAAAATAATAGATTTAACAAATACATAATAATGAAAAACAATTTATAAATGATACAATGTATTGTCTTTTATATACCTTTCTACTTCTGCTCCCACCATTTTATCAATACTTTTATTTTTAGATACTCTATCGCGTATATCAGTGGAGCTAAAAGGATATTCTTTTGTTTCAATTAAATCTATTTTTGCATGATACGTTGCTTTTAAATAGTCGATTCGATTGAATAACTCTTGTCTTTTATATTGATTTCGATTTGCCGCCAAAAAATGACAATGGCTCATAACATATGCCGCCTTATGCCATGTTTCTAAAGCAAATAAAGAGTCTGCGCCTATAATAAAATAAATGGTATCATAAAATGGTTTTAATTGTTCTAACGTATCAGAAGTAAATGTTTTTCCCCGTCTATCTATCTCAAGCGTTGACAATTTCATATAAGGATAATTCTTTATTGCCAGATAAATCATATTACAGCGGTGATTTGCACTTGCAAGCGCATGTGTATCCTTATAAGAAGAAGGATTGCCGCTTGGCATAATAAGAATTTCTGGCAAATGAAACTGCTTATATGCAGCAATTGCTATCTGAATATGTCCTACATGTATTGGGTTAAACGTTCCCCCCATAATTCCTACTGCTCTTTTTTCTTGAAACATTTTTAGCCTCCATGCCACGACTATTATTATTTTTAGAAGCGGCATTTTTTGCTTTATTTTTAAATTCTTTTTTAGATTGTTCTGTGTTGTTTTGAACTTTATTTTTAAAACTTTTTTTGGATTGTTTTTTTTCGCTGCCTTTTAATTTATTTGCAGTAAATGTTTTTGATGATTGTTTTGTATTTGATTTTTCTTTTGATTTAGACTTTGTTTTTGGTTTATAGAGAACAATTTTTTTGCCGATTACTTGGACTATTTGTGAATGTGTCCTTTCTGCAATTATTACAGCAATCTCTTTTGGATTGTCAGCACAATTTTGCAAAACATTAATTTTTATTAATTCTCTCGCTTCTAACGCCTCATTTATCGCTTTTGTATTTTCTGGTGTAAGACTTGCTTTACCTAATTGAAAAATAGGTTCTATCGTCATTGCAAGTCCTTTTAAATATGCACGCTGTTTGCTGGTCATACTATTTATCCTCATTTCTGCGCTGCTTTTGTAAAAATGTCAATTGGGAAGGGGATATTCGCACTCCATTCCACTACTTGATAAATTTAATTTTTTTATAAAACTTGTGTCAAGCAGCGCACAGACACAAAACATTTATTGAATGATAGTTTGCTAAAAAATCAATCATAATAGTCAAATTCAAGATATTCTCCTACACAAACGGTATCGCCTTCCTGTATGCCTAAATCCTTTAATTCTTGTAAAATACCTGTCTCTTTTAAAAACTTTTGGAAAAAGCTAAATCCTTTCTCTGAATCAAGATTTGTGTAGCCTAACATGCGGTCAACACGCGGACCATATACAAGATAAATGCCTTCTGGCGATTTCTCTACATAAAATGCTTCAACTGCATTGTCAAATAACGTATTGATATCTAATTCTTTTTCAAACATAACTGGATTATCGTCCATAGAATCTAAAATATGACGAACTGCGTACAAAAGCTCTTTTAATCCTTTTCCTGTAACGGCTGAAATAGGATATACTTTAATGCCTAATGGCTCAAATGTTTCTTTTAATATATCAACAGGATTTTTTTCTCCATTATCATATATCGCATCAATTTTATTGGCAGCAATGACTTGCGGTCTTTTCAGCAAATCTGGGTTATACTGTTCAAGCTCTGCATTAATAGCCTGAATATCGTCTACTGGATTTCTACCTTCCACAGAAGCCGCATCAACCATGTGTATAATAACTTTTGTGCGTTCGATATGACGTAAAAAATCATGTCCCAATCCAACGCCTTCCGATGCCCCTTCTATTAATCCAGGAATATCTGCTATAACAAACCCTTTGCCGCCTTCAATATCAACTACGCCAAGATTTGGATTTAATGTTGTAAAATGATAATTGGCAATTTTAGGCTTTGCATTAGTTACTCTTGATAAAAGCGTTGATTTGCCAACATTCGGAAATCCAACTAAACCAACGTCAGCAATTACTTTTAATTCAAGCCGTATCCACAATTCTTTTGCATCTTGACCTGGCTGTGCATACTGAGGCGCCTGCATGGTTGCAGTGGCATAATTCATATTTCCTTTGCCACCACGTCCTCCTTTTAATATAACTTCTCGAAGATTATTATTGGACATATCCGCAATGACTTTATTGCTTTCATCATCATATAAAACGGTTCCTTCTGGAACTTTTATAATTAAATCCTCGCCATTTTTGCCCGTGCAGCGTCTTTTTCCGCCCTCAGCGCCACTTTCAGCGATATATTTACTATTGTGTCGAAAATCGCCCAATGTATTCAAGCCTTTGTCAACTTCAAATATAATATCGCCGCCTTTACCGCCATTGCCACCATCAGGACCGCCGTCAGGAACATAAATTTCTCTTCTAAAACTCACATGCCCGTCGCCGCCTTTGCCTGATTTAATAAATATGCGTACTCTGTCTGAAAACATATTTTTTTACCTTTCTATTTCTAAAAAAAGCTCCAAGCCAAAAGACTTGGAGCCATAAAAACTTAACAAACATTATTCGTTAGCGGCCACAGGATAAACAGAAACCTGCTTTTTATCTCTGCCCTTTCTCTCGAATCGAACAGTGCCGTCAACAAGTGCAAATAATGTATCATCACTGCCGCGACCAACATTAACACCTGGAAGAATCTTTGTTCCACGCTGTCTGTAAAGAATATTGCCAGCTAAAACGAACTGTCCGTCAGCTCTCTTTGCGCCTAATCTTTTAGATTCTGAATCTCTACCATTCTTAGTAGAACCAACACCTTTTTTATGAGCAAAAAACTGAAGATTCAAATTCAACATAACATTACACCTCCTCAATCATTATCGATAAATGCTTAGGATTACCGGCTGCTATCTGGCTTAAACCAAGCTCTAGTGCATTGAGTAATACCCTTGCTTCATTAGAAACATGTATTTCACTTACAAATGGATTTAACTTAAACTCGATTAACGCCAAATCCTCATTGACTTGTGTCTCATATTTATCAACCGTATACAAATCGATTGCATTAATGGTATTGACAACAAGTACCGAAATTGAAGCACATACAATATCACTGCCTTTCTCGGCAAAATTGGCATGTCCTTCTGTCTTAAATCCCAAAATTTCACCGTTAAGTGAACTCTTATAAATAGTAGCATGAGTCATAATAATTTCATGCCTTTCTTAATTAGAGTTACAAGAATTAAGCGTTAATTTTTTCAATCTTAACCTTAGTGAAAGGCTGTCTATGACCATTCTTTTTATGATAGCCTGTCTTTCTCTTGTACTTGTAAACGATAACCTTTTTTGCTTTTCCTTCTTCTACAACACTTGCTGTAACAGAAGCACCTGCTATTGTAGGTTCACCAACTTTAGCTTCACCGTTATTTACAAAAAGTACTTGGTCGAATGTAACCGTATCACCAGCATTTTTGCCAAGCTTTTCGATATAAATAACATCACCTTCTGAAACTGTGTACTGTTTACCACCTGTTGCTATAATTGCGTACATATGGACCTCCTAATTCAATACTCGCCAGCTTTGGGGAGATTACTCTACTTGGATAAAGATAACGGTTTATAAAACATATTATCTATTCCCTAGCTGTGCGGCACACTAAAATATAATATAACAGTGTGTTTTGTTTGTCAATAAATTTTATGTAATTTTTTGGTGGAAATTGTGTGGTGGGAGGATTTTTGGTAATCATATTGCATATGTCGTCATTTTTAGTATATAAATAACTACTGACACCCAAATTTTTCTTTTTGAATGTCAGCAATATTAATATTTTAATTTCTTCCAAGCTGGAATTTATTTAAACCAAGAAAATTTTTGACAACTGCTACTTAGGCATAACACGTGAACGCTTCTACTCTCTTGGCTTAAAATCAATTACCAAATCACAATCCATAGCATCACACCATTTTGACAAATCGGACAAAGCCAACCTGTTATTGTTAAAACGATTGTTTAGCTGCTGCCTATTGATTCCACATTTTTCCGCAATTGCTACCATAGTTGTATCATGGTCAATTACTGCTTTTTTAAATTCTTTTTTTATTTGACTGTTACTTACATATTTAAACATGATACCCTCCCTTTCTATGCAACTTTTAAGCAAAAGCAATATTATATCAAGCAATCTTGACACAATATTGCCACACGTAAAACTATGAATATAAGCGACAATATATACTTAACAGCAATGTATGAAACATACATAATATACTTGATAAAATATACCTTTTCCAAGTTTTTCACCTACAATATATTTTTGTATAATTTCTATAAATATATTCTTGATTTTTATAATTTTTCTTGGTACAATCACTTAAATTAAAATATTAATTTTTTAAACATGAAAAAGTATACTTAAATAATCTATATATCTCTTAATATTCATAAAGAATCGAATACATTAATAATATTATCAAATTAAAGTAATTATTATATGTTATTGAGATTGTTAAATGCTATGTTATTAGATAAAATCGTTTTCATAGGTTTAATAAAGCAGTTGAAAACCACCTTCATAGGTACCAAAAAACATATAGATATTTTAAATATAACAAATTTTTACAATAAAACATTTCCTGTAACATAAATTTCATCTTTAAATTTTATAGCTCATTATATATAAAATCACTCCTTCCACAAATAAACATATTCATTTATGGAAGGAGTGATTTTGATTTACACATTAAGTGTCTTTATTTTTAATTATCATGGTTTTTCTTTGATAAAGCTGTAATTCCTGCTAATCCCAAAATGGATGAACCAAGTAATACAACATACAACACTGCCATACAACTTTGACTTTACCGCTTTGTGCATCACCTGCTACGTTGCTCTCTGCATAGCTACTTACAGGACTTTGAACATTATAATTTAAATTATTTTAAAACAAACATAATAATAAACATTGGTAATATAATAAATTCTACTTTTAAAGCATAATTAAACCATTTATCTTTTCTAATGACTATATTAGAATTATAAATAATTTCCTCAGCAAAATCTTCTTCTAACTTAAGTATTTCATTATAAGGAATATTTATTTTTTCATATTGTTTAAATATTGCCTTAATATATTCTTTTTTATCATATTTAGCAATATCTTTATAAAAAATCAAATTATCACTTTCGTAAGGATTGCCTTTATTTAATATATTTTTATTTGTTTTAGACATAAAAGAAATTAATGACATTATTGTTGATATTGTTATACCAATACAAATTATATAAAATACAATTTTTCCTTCATTTGATAATGTTACATTGCATATTACTGCCATACATGCCACATTAAAAGCAATCAATGCTGCATTTTTAGCTTCCATAAATACAAGCCAATCATTCACATTTTTAAAAATTTCTTTTAATAGTTCCTGCACTGCCTTATGTTTATCATCATTCATTAATAATTACCTCATTTATCTTATCAAACGCTAATCTTAATGTATTTTTAAAATCTTTTACCGCTAATTCTGAGAAATCATCAATTTCTGACTTTGTAATCCATCGAATTTCTGAATGTTTTGTACCATTAAAATTTTGAATTTCAAAATTTTCTACAATTTCAGCTAAAGTAATGATCCCTTTATCTTTTCCCTGTTCACTTTCTAGTTCATACATTGCCAAAGGAATAGGCTGCTTATCTTCACGCTCTGCATTACAGTGAACTTTGATTTTTATTCCAAAATCATTGTTATATTCTTCTTCTATTTGCTCAACTAAAGATTTTTCTAATGTTCCCTTAGCACATCCAAATTCCCAATATCCAGCAAGTTTTTCTCTATCACAAGCTCTTTTCATAATGAGAATTCTTTTATTACTTTTATCATAACATACTGCCACACAATGTAATCTCAATAAAAATTTATTTGGATCCAATAAATGTTTTTCATCTGTTTGAGATTCTTTTATTATTTTCTCAATTTTAATAAATTTATCTTTAAATTGTTGGTCTTTTAAAATCTTATTTAATGCAAAAGCTACATTCTCAAACATATTTTTATGAAATATAGGTGTTACCTTATTAGAAAAGTATGCCCTCACTAATTCATTATTTTCTTTTTCATCATAATAGAAACTATTTTCAAAAGATACTCCTTTAACAAACTTTTCATCATGATACCAAATAATAGGATAAAATCTATCATGCCAAATTCCTTTTAAACGTTTATATGTAATGATATGTATATTTTTTAAGAAATCTGTATTTTTTGATAATATGTAAGCTAATTCATAACTAATAGTTAATCGTCTATCTTGTGTATTTTCTTTTATTCTAAATCCAGCATCTATGTCATTTCCTAAAAATTCAAAAATACCATATCCCTCTTGTAATTTAAATCTTTGTATTAAATTATCATATTGTTCTAACTTTTTAATCTTTTCTCCAATAATAGCTATCCATGCTGTTGATTTTAAAGAAATAATATTTTGCATTTTCATTAAATCCTGTTCTAAAGGTTCAAGTTCTAAATTATCAAAAAAAGTTCCTTCTTTCAATTGAAATGAAATGTTATTTAATATTTCAAAAATATTACTTATATATGCAAAAATATCTTGTTTTTCTCTAATTGGAACTATAAAAATAATTTCATCACCTAAAATTCTCCACATTTCAGCACTTGGCATTTTCTTTGCAACCATCTGACGTATTTTATCAAATAATTTAATTATAACTTGAGACCAACCTGTAAAATTTAATGTTTTATATGCAGTAGAATTAACTATATCAAAAGAAAAAAATATTTCTACACTTCTGCGCTCAAGCAATTCCTTTTTTTCTACATCGTTTAAATTTTGTATTGTATCACTATATTTTTGTAATTCAGATTTTACTACCATTCCAAATACCCCAAAAATTTCCCTCTATTGGATGCTGCTTCCACTGATACATTAAAATATTCTGCTATTTTAGATGTATCAACTTCATTTTTTTCAATCACATTTTCATTCATCACTTTTAGATATTCAGCTTTAGGCATTAGAAATGCTGCTGCAAATTCATTAGCTTGATATTCTTTTTCTGAACTTCCAACTCTATGATAAATATTTTTATCTTGACGATTCCAAATCTCTTGATTTATTAAATATCCCATATGCAAAAACAAATGTCCTAATTCATGAGCAATAGTAAATCTACGTCTTTTTTCATCTTGAAATGGAGATACAATAATTTTAAATGAATTATTACCATCTTTTACAACTGCTCCGTCAGAATATTTA
This sequence comes from uncultured Eubacterium sp., assembly GCA_947088865.1. Taxonomy (GTDB): domain Bacteria; phylum Bacillota; class Clostridia; order Lachnospirales; family Lachnospiraceae; genus Lachnospira. Next base: position 91,066 of record CAMUHY010000014.1, read on the forward strand.
AAATCCGTTTGTATAGTTCCTCCTAATGCCCGAACAAGAGCATCTATATCTTGAATAGGAATCTCTATATTAAAAAGACATATAATATCTTCTGTTAATGAATTTATCATATTTCTGGTTGCATGATCCATTTCATCACATCCTTACATAATTTTTTATAATAACATAAAGTTACACTAAATTTATAAAAACATATGTTCTGTATATACAATTACCATAACATATAAAAATATAAATTTCAATAATTTTATTTAATTATATCATAAAATCCAAAAATAATAATATTATTCTATAATTATTATAATATTATTTCACTACTCTTTTAATAAAATA
>CAMUHY010000015.1 GCA_947088865.1 uncultured Eubacterium sp.
TCATCAAACCCATTGTTCCAGTTTTTAACTTAGTTCCTTGTGTTGCTTCTGCTGCATCTCCTTTGTCCCAAATACTACTCGTCTTATCTTGAAAATCAAAATAGTACGTTTCCCCCATCTGAGGCGTATCAACTGTGGTTCCGTCTATTGGCACTGATGTTTCTTCTGCAAAAGCTTTAGCAGGCATAAACTGAATAGACGTAAGAACCATAAGCATTGACAAAAAAATGCACAACCCTTTTTTTGTCAGTCTTTTTAGATTCATTAATTAAATCAACCTCCTTTGCGTTAAAAAAAATCCAATTATTTCTTTAGATAATTTTTTAACAAATTTTATAAAATAATTATAAAATGTACTTTTAACTTATGCAATCTCATTTTATAAAACTACTTTCTTTTCTCCCTTTTCACTATTTAAAATACATTTTTTTATGCAATATGTATAATTTTTATCTTTACTTTTACAAAAAAGTAATACATTTTTTCTATTAGTACAAACAACTAATATAACAAAATATTTAACATAAATTTAATTTATCGAACAATTTTTTATCTTTAAGCTAAAAAAGACATTTATCTTTTTCAACAATTTATTTTGCGATATAAAGCAAAATTACAATTCCATAAAATAATGGGAAATAACAGAACAAAAATGGCTATTATACTTGAATGTTAAAATTCGTTGCTTGTGGCAACGGACAATTCTTCATATAATTTAATTGTGACAAAGATTAAAAGAAAGGAGGTTGTCCCTAATGCTAAACGAAAATATTAAAGCAATCAGAAAATCAAAGGGACTTTCACAACAAGAACTTGCTATCAAGCTGAATGTAGTGCGACAAACCATTTCTAAATGGGAGCAAGGATTGTCCGTTCCTGATTCTGATATGTTGATTTCTATATCAGAAGAACTTGAAACACCCATAAGCACATTGCTTGGAGAAACGGTTATTGAAACGGAGATTGATAATATAAAAGCAATTTCTGAAAAATTGGAGGTTATAAACCTGCAGCTGGCGCAAAGGAAAATCACAAGAAAAAAATGTCTTCATTGGCTACTTATCTCATTGTGTGTAGTCATAACAGCAATTTTTGTGACCTTAGTAATATTAAATAGCCCTTATTTGGGGTGGGATTATAATGCCCCCGAAACCGCTGTTGTAGGAGTTGGTTTTCACGCATTGGAGTGGTTGTTTATCCGATTAGCACCGATTATCCTTATAGGGGCAATAATCGGAATTTTCTTGACACACAAGAATAAGTAGATATTCGCAATCCGCTACGCTGCTTGCTTAAACCACCTAGCTACTATCATGACGCAAGTCCCCCACTTATGCCTTTGCAGCATTGAAGTGGGGGACTTCCTTGATGAGATTAAAAAAATTATTTATATATGTCAGTCGTGTTCAGCAATTCTATTTTTTTGTAACATTACTTATCATTTGCTGCTACAACACCTGGCAATTCCTTGCCCTCAAGAAATTCAAGCGAAGCTCCGCCACCCGTAGAGATATGTGTCATCTTATCGCCAAAGCCAAGATTATTAACAGCTGCAGCTGAATCGCCGCCGCCAATAATAGTTGTAGCGTCTTCTAACTTAGCCAACTCCTGTGCAACAGCAATTGTACCTTTAGCAAAATTATCAAACTCAAATACACCCATAGGACCATTCCATACTACGGTCTTTGCATCTTTTAATGCTTCTTGATAAAGCTCACTTGTCTTTGGTCCGATATCCATGCCCATATCATCATCTTCTTGGTGACCTGCAACAACAACACGGCTAGGTGTATCATTCTTAAACTCTTTTGTCACTACGGTATCAATAGGAATCAATAATTTTACACCTTTTGCCTCTGCTTTTTCCATCATTTCTTTTGCATAATCAACATAATCATCTTCAATTAATGATTTGCCAATCTTGCCGCCGCGAGCCTTCTGGAATGTATAAGACATACCGCCGCCAATAATAAGTGTATTGACTTTATCTAATAAGTTGTTAATAACCGATATTTTAGAAGAAACCTTTGAACCACCAAGAATAGCAACAAATGGTCTTACTGGATTATTGACTGCATTTCCAAGAAAATCAATCTCTTTTTGCATAAGATAACCAACAACAGATGTGTCAACAAACTGTGTAACACCTACATTTGAACAATGCGCTCTATGTGCTGTACCAAATGCATCATTGACAAAAACATCACAAATAGAAGCAAGGTCTTTAGAAAATGCTTCTCCGTTTTTTGTCTCCTCTGTACGGAAACGTGTATTCTCAAGAAGAATAACATCGCCATTATTCATAGCCTCAACAGCAGCTTTAGCATTATCGCCAACAACCGTGTCATCCGCAGCAAACTTTACTTCTTTGCCTAATAACTCTGATAATCTCTTTGCAACAGGTGCAAGTGAAAATGATGCATCAGGTCCCTTTGGCTTGCCAAGATGAGAGCAAAGAATTACTTTTCCACCGTCAGCAATAAGCTTTTTAATTGTAGGAAGAGCTGCAACTAAACGTGTTTCATCTGTAATCTTATCACCATCCAATGGTACATTAAAATCACATCTGCAAAGTACTCTCTTGCCATTAACATTGATATCATCTACGGATTTCTTATTAAGCATATATTTTTTCCTCCATATTAATCAAATGGATATTTATAATCCACTTTAATACTTACCAACTAGCGAATATTTATAATCCGCTTTGTTATTTATCTATCTTTATTACTTCTTTGTAGCACTTTGGCAGGAGCTTGCACTCCTGCCAAAGAATCAAGACCTATAATAAACAATTAACCTAATTCAGCAAAATACTTAATTGTTCTAACCATCTGGCTTGTGTAAGAGTTTTCATTATCATACCATGAAACAACCTCTACTTGTGTCTTGCCGTCAGGAAGCTTTGAAACCATTGTCTGAGTAGCGTCAAAGAGTGAACCATATCTCATGCCGATAATATCACTTGATACGATTTGGTCTTCATTGTAACCGTAACTCTCATTAGCAGCAGCCTTCATAGCAGCATTGATTTCATCAACAGTAACTTCCTTATTTACAACAGCAAAAAGAAGTGTTGTTGAACCAGTAGGAGTTGGTACTCTCTGAGCAGCTCCGATAAGCTTTCCATTTAACTCAGGGATAACAAGACCGATAGCCTTAGCAGCGCCTGTTGAGTTTGGAACGATATTGCAAGCGCCTGCTCTTGACCTTCTAAGGTCGCCCTTTCTTTGAGGACCATCAAGAATCATCTGGTCACCTGTATAAGCATGGATTGTACACATAATACCAGACTCAATAGGAGCAAGGTCATTAAGAGCCTTTGCCATAGGTGCCAAGCAGTTTGTTGTGCAAGAAGCAGCTGAGATAATCTTGTCCTCTGCTGTCAATGTCTCATGGTTTACATTGTAAACGATTGTCTTAAGGTCATTGCCGGCTGGTGCAGAGATAACAACTTTCTTAGCGCCTGCATTGATATGAGCCTGAGCCTTTTCTTTTGATGTATAGAAACCTGAACACTCAAGAACAACATCAACACCAATTTCACCCCAAGGACAGTTATTTGCATCTGGCTCCTTGTAAATCTTAATTGTCTTACCTTTAACAGTAATTGTACCAGCTTCATCATCAGCAGTAACAGAACCTTCATCACCTACTTCAACATATCTTCCCTGTGATGAATCATACTTTAAAAGATGAGCAAGCATCTTTGGGCTTGTCAAATCATTAATCGCTACTACTTCATAACCTTCTGCACCAAACATCTGTCTGAATGCAAGTCTACCAATACGTCCAAAACCATTAATTGCAACTTTTACTGACATAAATTAATTCCTCCTAAATAAGATTGCTTGTGAAAAAAATCTAACCATAGTGTATTTTACATAATAAGGAAAAAAATATCAAGCATCAAAACGCGTTTTTGACATATTGTTAAAAAACCATGTCTTGAAATCTGTTACTTTCGTTAATTTCAACAAACTTTTAGTCCATGTCCTTATGTCAACAAAATGGTTACAATCGCTTTTCATTGGCTATTATAACCATTTTCCCATATTTTATGCTAATTGGCATATATCTCTTCATGCACCGACTCCGCAATATTCTTAGCATGGTCGGAAACTCTCTCCAAGTTTGTAAGAATATCCAAATAAGACACACTGCTCTCTGCTCTGCATTTACCTTCCGACAATCTTCGGATATGTTTGTTTCTCAACTCTTCCTCAAGTGTATTGACATTATCTTCAAGCCTGTACACATCTTTAATTGCATTTTTTTCTTCCTGTTCCCTTGCAGCAATAGCCCTATCTAAACACAATAAAACCATCGTCCACAAATCCATTAATTCATCGGAACCTTTTTCCGTAAATACAATATTGTTTTCAATTTTATATTTTGCTATATCTGCAAGATTTTCTGCTCTATCGGAAACTCTTTCCAAGTCAATCACTGCATGAAATAAATTCGTTACTAACAAATGCTGTTTATCGGTAAGAGACAAATTGCTCACCTTAATAAGATAATCCGTCAAATACTTAGAATAATAATCAACGCGTTTTTCCAGCTCATATACTTTCTCCACAAGTTCGGAAGAATTTTCTCGGACCGCTCTGGAAGCATATTCCATATTGTCATAAGAAAGACGCGCCATAACAATGGTTTCTTTTTTGGCACGCTCTAATGCAACAGAAGGCTGTTCCATTATTCTTACATCAAAATGCCTTGCAACTTCAAGCTCTACCTCGTCGCTGATATTATCCAATTCTGGCTGTTCTTGCTTTTCCTTAATAACCATACCTGAAATCTTAACAAGAAGCTTTGCAAATGGAAACATCACAACCGTACAAGTTATATTAAATAATGTATGAAAGATTGAAATTTCTACGGCTGAAATATTATGAACCGCAATATCAGGTCTAACACAAAACAAAATAAATCCAATCGTTCCAAATAATATCGCGCCTGCTATATTAAACAACAAGTGCATACAAGCTGCCCTCTTTGCCGTCCTTGTAGCTCCTGCACAAGACAAAAGTGCTGTGACACAAGAACCTATATTTTGTCCCAATGTAATAAACACAGCGGCATTTGTTGTCACAATTCCATTGGCAGCAAGTGTCTGTAAAATACCTACGGAAGCCGATGAACTCTGTAATATTGCTGTTACAAGAATACCGATAATAATACCAAAAAATGGATTGCTTCCCACAAATTCAAAGGCAGCAGAAAAAATTGGTGCATCCGTATATGGCGAAATTGCCAAGCTCATAAACTCAAGCCCTTCAAATAACAATCCAATACCAACCAACAACTCTCCAATATTCTTAAATCGGTCTTTTTTTGCAAAAAGGCTGATAAAGGCACCTATACCAATCAACAGTGGCGCATAAAAAGCTGGTTTTAACACTTGAGCCGCATCACCAATTTGTCCTAACGAGACTATCCAAGCTGTTATTGTTGTACCAATATTGGCACCCATAATAACACCGACAGCTTGTACCAAATTCATAATGCCAGCATTCACAAATCCCACTACCATAACTGTGGTAGCGCCGCTGCTTTGTATAATAGCAGTAATCAATGCCCCCACAACAACCGCAAGAAATCTGTTTCTTGTAAGATAACCAAGCAGCGATTTCATCTTTCCGCCTGCTGATTTCTGCATACCATCAGCCATACGATTCATGCCATACAGAAACATTCCTATTCCACCGGCGAAAATAAATAGATTTCCAACTAATTCCATATTTTACCTCAAATTTTCATTTTCTTTACGTTCTTCTCAGTCTTGCATCTTCAATATAATACCAATAGATAAATCAATTTTCAAGCATTAAAAATCAAAACAAATGTTCTTATTTCTCTTCTAGCTGTACAAAAACAACGTATAATTAACATTTTTCCAAACAATAAACATGATTATAAATACTTCATATTATCATAATAAATTTTCATTCTTGCATAAAAATGTCGGCAGATTTTATTCCTCTGCCGACAAAAACCTTTTTTTATAACTATTTTATTTATCTGTATCAATCACAAAAAGGAAAACTAATTTTTATTTACTCCATCTTATCCTTGTGTCTGGTTATACAATTGATTTCCATTTGTATCATAAACAATCCAATCCGATATGGTTACATCTGCACCTGTTACTGCCAAACCAAATCTTGCTGCTTGTTCTGCTGTAAGATAAGCCTCTGATGTTCCAAATGTTTTACTTTGCTTTGTATCAAGTGTTCCATCTGCTTTCACTAATGCACAAGATATGGTATATAATCCCGATTTCTTTTCAACGGTTATCTCATATGTACTGCCAACCGTATATGTTGTTTTTGGACTTCCATTTCCAGATTGACCATCTCTGTCATCTGTTCTTTTCTTAATCCAAAACATTGATGCCGCATTGCTGTCTCCAGTATTTCTAATTGAAAATGAATTAAACAAATAATCACCAGTCGTCTGGAATGCTCCTACAAAAATACCTGCATTGGTATTGCCATCCACAAACGAATTAACTTTTACTCTTAAAGTCATTTTATTAACAAGTTCTGATTCAGGAAATGCAACATATGATATATTCTTTCCTTCTGAACCTTTTGCTGAAACCATCTTTCCGCCTGTTGCAGATTGTTTGATATTCATTTCATTTCCATTATTGGTTACTGTCACATTGGCAACATCTCCTGTTGTTTCTGGCTTATACACAATTTCACCTGGGTCAATCTTTACACCTTCAGCCTTAATTGTTATTGCCGAAATACCTCTAATCACACCGCCTGGTATATTTAATTTTCCAGTAGCTGCATCATATGTAAAATAACCTTCATATAATGGATTGTTATCTACACTTACCACAACCGTTTCAGGAAGTTTATAGCCTGCTACATTCTTAAGCTGTACTTCATAATTTGTACCAGCAGGAATTTTCTTAGCGCCATCCGCATTTACATTTGTTAAATCTAAATTTACATTTACAAAATTAGTACCCAAACTAATATTTGAAAACTTTGCTGTACTTAAATTAACAAGCTTATTGGCTACTTTATTGGCATCTACTGCAAAACCAACATAAACCTTCTCATTCATTGAAACAGTTTTTTTGCCAACATATGTCCAATTTGCTCCATCTTCCGAAACATATCCCATAAAGTCATTGCCAATCCTTGCAAGTTTAAACCAAACGCCATTATATGTCTGTGCTGTCTTAAACTTCAAGTTTTCAACAATTGGTATTCCTGCCTTATCTGCTGCACCTTTTGAATCAATGGTTTCTGATATTGTTGTAAGGTTACCATTTGTTGTTGCTCGGTTTACCATATAAGCAGACCATGTTGTATTTTCTTTAGCACTCTCATCCAGTTTTACTAAAGATAGACCTAATGCAACCGTCTTTGAACCGACTTCAAGACTATCACGGAACATAATACCCGTAAACACATGGTTATCCACTATTGTTGCATAATCAAGCTTTGTCACAAGTTCTGTATCACCTGTCACTTCCTGATAAGTAAACTGGAAGTTATCGGTACTGCCTTTACCCCACATACCGCTAGAAGATGATGTGCTTTCACTTAAACCAAGCTTACCAGCACCTTTTACAGTGAGTACGCCGTCTGTCAAACTAGCGCTTCCGGCAGCTTCTGGAGCGCCAATATCTTTGCTAATCCAATCGCCAGAAGAAGCCGTGCTATTCATATGAAGTTTTGAAACAGAGCTTTGCGTTTTATTACCATTGCTGTCATAAACTCTTGCTGTAATATTGTAAGTGCCGTCTTCAAGTCCTTTATATACATAGGTATAAGGCGCTTCTGTCACTGTGCCTGCCAATTTGTCTCCATTATAAAACTCAACTTTTTCTATGGTACTTGTTGCACTTGTATCGCTGCTGCTATCTTCTATATTAACATTCATTCCAGCCAAAAACTGTAAAAGAACAACTGCATCTCGGACGTTTACATCACCATTTCCATCCACATCACATGCCTTCTCGTCAACAATAGGCAAATCTTTTATGCCTGCCAAACGTTTTTTCAAAAGCACAGCATCCGATGAAGTTCTTTCACCATCACCATTTAAATCACCACGTTTTACACCATTGCTGCTTGAACCGCTTGGTGCAACGTTTGCTGTAACAGCAACATCACTTCCCACTTTATATTGAGCATTATCTTTTAAGTCCAATGTAATCGTTGGATTTGGCGCCTTATAATCCGTCTTTTCAACTTCCTCAACCAATCCATTAAAATATTCTTCAATATAAGCATATCCTGTATTTGGATTAATTTTTGCTGAATCGGTAACATCGTTTGGATTTAATCCATGTGCAATCTCCCAAGCATCTGGTATACCATCTTTATCTTTGTCAAAATCCGCTTCTCTTGTCACTGTTGCAGCAGGATAACCGCCAACTTCATCTTCTGTATTAATATATCTGCCTGTATCTGTTTTTGTCTCATAAACAACTCTTGCATCAATAGCATCTCTGTAAGGATATGTAGCGCCCGCTCTGTTTAAAATTGGCTCATAACAATCCTGTGCCTGAACAAGCGTGATATTCTTAAAACCTTCTGCCTCATATGGAGTTGTTACATAATCCGTTTTCTTATCGCCACTCGTATCACCAGACTTTTTAAGTCCCTTAGAATTATCTTGTGATATGGCATCATTCCCCTCAAGATAATTGCCGTTTACATAAAAACCACCACGTTTGCCTTTTTCACCGGCATCGATTACTTGATTTCTAACCTTATCTCTTGTTCCTACGCCTGCCTTTAAGTAATTATTAATATAGTTTGACCATGTATAACCGCCGCCATAACAGGTGTTATATCCCCAGTTATACAATATACTGTTACTTATCTGAACTCTTGCAATATTCGGATTTCCTGTCTCTTTGTCCTGGTCTGCTGGATTTCCCATAAAACCGCCGCCAATTCTTGGATTACGCGACGTGTGATTTGCCATTAGATTATACTGAAAAACAACATTATCTCCGCCAAATATACCACCATATCCATGTCTGCCTTTAGAATGTCCTGAAACAGTAAGACTTTCTGATATAATACACCACTGCACGGTTCCGTCTTGACCGCGATATGTAGATAAGGTCTCATCGGTATTCCAGCTAAATGAACAATGGTCAATAATAAATGTCTTATTATCTCTGCCCCACAGCGCATCCATCGAATCACCGCCGTTAAACACGTTCTCTGCACCTGGTCTAAAACGCATATATCGTATAATTAAATTTTCAGAACCACTTATATCCGTATCATACCCTGCAATTGTGACGCCATCACCTGGCGCCGTTTGTCCAGCTATCGTGATATTTTTGTTATTAATAATTAATTTATGTTTTAAATGAATCGTACCACCCACATTAAAAACAATAATAGCGCCGCCATGTCCGCCATTTTCTTTTGGCTTGGCAAACTCCTCCAATCCATAACGCAATGTACCCTCAACAGGCTTGGCATCTCTTGCGTAGTCTTCCAGTGAAGTCACAATATAAACATCATAATTTCTTCCTCCAGAAGCAAATCTGCCGCCGCCTTCCGCCGTAGAAAATGCCAATAACTTTGAAGTATCATCCGCTGCCAATACTCCATTTAAACTAGGAACAGCCAAAGACGACAACGCCAACAGCCCTGTCAATGATAAAGCAGTCAGCTTTTTAAACATTCCTTTTTTCTTAAAATGTTTCATTTGCCTTCTTTTTGCTCTTCCCTGTGATGTCTCTAAAACATACATAAGTTACCCTCCATTCTTTCATAACATTTGCAATTATATTTTGCTAAAGTACTTTATAAAAGTTATTATTATAATATTATTGCTGTAAAGAATTGTCAAGCTACCAGCGGCAAAATTGAACAATTATTTGCAGTATTTCATAGCATAAATAGGTGATACTTTATAATTGCTTCATCTATTTTAATTAAAGAGCTTTTATCAAAAATAGTTCTATTGGCTGCTCATACCCTTGAATATCAACAACTAAACCGCCACAATCAAAAAGCATAGTACAAAAAGGGACATTATCCCAAAATAAATTATATCGTAACAGTCCAATGGGTTTATTATTTTCTAGTAAAACATATCCCTGTTTATTATATACTTTATTTTCAAATTCCGTTTCTGGCAAATGTCTATCCAGACTATACCAAAATTTTTTATCACTTATTTCCATATATCGGATTACTTCCATCCCCTTATCCCCTTGCTTTTTTATGTACTTCTGTTATACTAAACATCTATATACTATTTTATCATCAAATAACTATCATTTAAAGGATTTATACTTATGAATATTTTACCAGACTGTCATTTGCACAGCTTTTATTCCAGTGATTCAGACTGCTCTCCAAAAGATATTATTCAAACGGCAATCAAACTTGGACTTTCAGCTATCTGTTTCACAGACCACAACGACTTTTTATTTCCGCCAGAAAATGACATAACGGAATTTCAGCTCGATTTTAATACATACTATAACGATATTGCAGCAATACGGGAACAATATCAAAACTATCCTATTTATATTGGGGTTGAACAAGGTCTGCTTCCTGCTGCCGCTGAAATGATTAATGCTTATGATTCAACTCATCTATTAGATTTTATTATCGGCTCATCACATCTTGTATATGGACAAGACCCTTACTATCCTAAATTTTGGGATGGCAAAAATATAACCGACACTATCAAAGCATACTATCAAAGCATTATTGACAATATAAATCTATGTTCTAATTTTGATGTATATGGTCATATTGACTACATTGCAAGATATATTCCTGATAAAAATTTTCATTATGATGTAGGGAATTATATGGATTATCTCGATATCATTCTAAAAAATTTAATTGAAAAGGGCAAAGGAATTGAAATCAACACTGGAGGCATTCGATATGGCACTAATACCAACCCTGAACCAGCCATCTTAAAAAGATACCGTCAACTTGGCGGAGAACTTATAACAATTGGCTCTGACGCTCACAAACTTTCAGATATTGGAAGTCATATCAATATTGCCAATGATATTTTAAACGATTGCGGTTTTCGTTATTACACTATTTTCATTCAAAGAAAACCCCATTTTTTTAAGTTATAATATTTCTTGTTAAAAAATAAATAATTAATAAAATTAAAAAGGGTTATTGTAAAATTGAAATATTATACTAAATATATCATTTTTAAAAATAAATGACATCTAATATTCATATTTCTTTTTGCAATAACCCTTTAAAAATACAGCAATCTGTTTTATTTTATCTTTATTATTTGCTGTTAGACCCACACGTATAAAATGTAATAATATCTTTTTCTAATAATTCATCTAAATAATCCTCAACAACTTGTGCATTTTGACTGCTTAATTGATTTAATATTTCTTTGTATTCAGACACATATGTTATAATATCTTCTCGATTTGCCTCGCTTTTTACTCTAAACCGACAAACATATTTACTGTCTCCACAATTGAATGCTACTGGCTGTAACTTATGTCCCTTATCATCTGTTCTAGTTCCTCCTCCACGCTCATCATTATATACAGACATATACTTTGCATAAGCAGAATCACTAATTTGATACGTATATACATATCCTCTTGATTTATCTACATTTAAGATAGGCGCTGCCTTATCTGTTACATCTGTTGCATACACGTTATCACCAATGGCTAATGGACTGACAATAAACAAAACAGCCATTGCACACGCTATACCTTTTTTCATAAAAATCCTCCATTCTACGCCATTTTTATATAAACAATTTGCGTTAAACAAGAAAGTTAAATAATAGACTGCTTTAAAATTAAACGATAAATTTTAAAACAGTCTATAAAAAACTTAGCAACCTATAAGAAAACCTAAAGAAACTATTTTTTATATTAAAAATATGTATTAAGGACGTGCATTAGGATTTACTTCTGTATATGTTTGTCCTAAAACAGGCTCTTTGTTCTCTTCACTTTCATTTGGAGTGGTAGCACTTCCTGGAAGCACTGCACTTCTTATAATTGATGGTGTACCATTAGAATTTACTTCTGTACAATTTTGTACAGGTTGTGGCTCGCTATTTACATTTTTTTCTGAAGAAGATTGCATTGCCAAAGCCGTAACTGTAATTAAAAGAAAAGATAACAACATTGCAGCAACTATAACTATTTTTTTCATTTTCATAGCTTTTTCTCCTTTCTGAAAACTGCTATATGGAACAAAAACATATAAAATGCAATACATATTAATATTATAAAAAATGTATCTTATATTAATTTGCTCCACAAAAGCATTTCAATTTTTTAATTATATTACTCTTTGAAAATACATGTTTTACTATTAATTAATATACATCCAAATCAACATTAATTACATTTCTGTAATACTCATCCAGCCATCAATTTCACCATAAATGCTACATGAAACTGTAAATCTGCATTTATACATTCTGCCAGTACTAAGTTCAGTTACATTAACATAATACGTATAATATCCACCTTCTGAATCACTATAAAATTTTTTATCGTAAACTGAACTTATTTCATAACCATTGTAACGATATGTTTGAACACTAACTTTATCAATCCACGCCCATGAACCGTCTGCATAGGAATAATTAAAAGTGATTGTTGTATATGCACAAATATTTCCATCTCCATTCAATATATCAAATCTAGCACTATCTGTTCCTGAATAACTGCACAACATAATGCCCTCATTGAATTTATTGGATTGGCTTTCCTGAAATTCTTGAACTAATTGTGATTCATTTTCCATTGAAGTTTCTATAACTTCTTCTGCTTTTGCACTTCCTGTATAAAGTAAGAACGTTCCCATAATCATACCGACAAAAATAAAAAGTTTGGTAATTATTTTCTTAATAATATTATCATCTCCTTTATCTTTATAAATAATTTTATTTTCAAAGAGTGATAATATTATACCATTGTAAATAATTTTTTACAACATACATATTTATTAAATTTACAACACCTTATATATTGTCCATGTTTTTTTATTCAACTTTATTTTTGTCACAAAATTTTTAAAATATTTTAATAATCGTCGCACAAAATCATTCATATTATTTTGTGCGACAGCTTCTTTACATTTCTTTTCTTGCCCGCTCTACATTGCTTTTTATACAGCGCACTACATAATCTATATCTTGATACGTAATTTCCTCATTAATCGTTAATCGTAACGTGCTTCGCGCATCATCATCACTCATGCCAATTGCTTTTAACACATGGGATGGTTTTGCTGAAGCGGAGGTACATGCGGAACCTGCGGAGGCGCATATTCCTTGCTGGTCAAGCATAAGTACCATAGAAGCGCCATTTACCCCTTTAATCGTAAAATTCGCATTGTTTGGAAGTCTCTTGCTTCGATGTCCATTTAATGTAACACCATCAATATTGGTAAGAATCTTATCAATCATATAATCTCTTTTACGAATCTCATTGTTTGTTCTTGCCTTCATATTATTATACGAAATCTCTGCTGCTTTCGCCAACCCAATAATACCTGCAACATTTTCCGTTCCAGCTCGCATACCCATCTCTTGACTTCCGCCGTTAATAAAAGGTGTTCTTACACAGCCCTTTCTAATATATAAAAATCCAACACCTTTTGGACCTCGAATCTTATGCGCACTGACACTGAGCATATCAATATTCATTGAGTTTACATTAATTGGTATATTGGTATATGCCTGCACTGCATCGGTGTGAAACAATATCTTTCTTGACCTTGCAATACGACCTATCTGTGCAAATGGCATAATCGTGCCAATCTCGTTATTGGCTGCCATAACAGATATTAAAAACGTATCCGAGCGCAGCAGTTTTTGTAGACGGTCTAGCTCAACCATTCCATACTTATCAACAGGCATTTTTGTTGTTCGTATTCCATTATTTTCCAAATCGTTTAACGACTCTAAAATTGCTTTATGTTCTACTTGAGTGGATATCACATTGCCGCCATCATGTTCTCTGGCAGCAGCTTTTAACGCCCAGTTATCAGCTTCTGTTCCACCTGAAGTAAAATAAATTTCCTCCGGCATGGCTCCTATCGTAGATGCAATTATATATCTTGCCCGCTCTACATCTTTTCTTACCCCTTTAGCAAATGTATATATACCTGATGGGTTTGCAAACTTTGCTCCCAAATATGGAAGCATCGCATTAACCACTTCCGGATGAATTTTTGTTGTTGCAGCATTGTCCATGTATATCATTAAAAACACACCTCAAAAAGGATTCTATCTATCATTAATAATATATTCAACAGGCACATACAATGATATTAAATTATTATATTTTCTAAAAGGTTTATCGTGAAAAATATAAAAAACAACGTTTTAATCAAAGGAACATTAATTCTTACGATGGCTGGCATTATCAGCCGTGTTTTGGGATTTTTTTACCGAATTTACCTCACAAGAGTTGTTGGTTCAGAAGGTATTGGTCTTATGCAGATTGTGATGCCTGTTATGGGGCTTGTCTATGCAATATGTTCTGCCTCGATTCAGACCGCTATCTCAAAATATGTATCTGGCGCCCATTTTCATCTTAAAGACAGTAAACATGAAGCCGCAGACAACAATTCTACAAACAGTATATCCACATCCCAGCTTTACTGGCTCAAATGCGGATTAACTATCAGCATTCCATTAACAATCATACTGTCTATACTAACATACATCAAGGCAGATTTTATATCAGCAAGACTTTTGCTGACGCCAGAATGTGAACCGTTATTAAAAATACTTTCTATATCATTTATATTTTCTACTATACATAATTGTACGGTGG
Organism: uncultured Eubacterium sp.; assembly: GCA_947088865.1. Lineage (GTDB taxonomy): Bacteria > Bacillota > Clostridia > Lachnospirales > Lachnospiraceae > Lachnospira. Next base: position 14,816 of record CAMUHY010000015.1, read on the forward strand.
GCTACTATTATGGAATGAAAAAATCAGTAATACCTGCCGCATCACAATTAATTGAACAAATTGTGCGCATAGTAACTGTATTTTTGTACATATCCTACTGTCAAAGCAATCATATACCTGTAACCATTATCTGTGCTATCATAGGAAATTTAACTGGAGAAATTGCAGCAGCTTTATACTGCTGTCTATCCATCGCTCTATCGAACCGCCATACAGAAAAAACTGCCGTTTCAATGATGGGCATTAAAAAAATATTTGTTTATTCGCTTCCTTTAACTGCCAACCGAATTTTAATGCATCTGTTACAAAGCGGTGAAGCAATCCTTGTACCAGCGCAGCTTATTATATATGGTTACAGCAGAAGTGAGTCTCTCTCTCATTTTGGCGTATTAACAGGAATGGCGCTGCCATTTATTATGTTTCCTACTGCCATTACAAACTCACTGTCTGTTTTACTGCTGCCAACAGTCTCATCCGACTGTGATTCGCAAAATAAACAAGGCTTGATAAATACCATTTCAAAATGTATTGCTCTATGTATTGCAATGGGTATCATCAGCACCTTTTTATTTATATTTTATGGAGCAGACTTAGGTGCAATCATCTTTAAAGAACCCGATGTATATGGCTATATCACTGTTCTTGCATGGCTGTGTCCGTTCATATACCTCACGGCCACACTTGGCAGCACTTTAAATGGAATGGGAAAAACCTCAACAACCTGCATACAAAATATTATTGGCATACTGATAAGACTGGCATGTCTTATCCTGCTGGTGCCAAAATATGGCATTCCCGCCTACTTAATCGGAATACTAATATCACAAATTTTTGTATGTATCAGCCATTATATTTCCATCAGCCGCGCACTTCACATTAAATCCGATGTATACGACTGGATTGTGAAACCATTGGCAATAGGGATTATTTCTATAACATTATCCCTTATCCTTAAAAGCATTATGAATAATGCCGCCGACTCTATGATTTCTTCCATTGTCAGTGCGGCTGTGGCCGGAGTACTATTTTTAATCATGTACTTTAAATATTAATTGAAACATCTGTTAAGGCAGGTTTTGCAAGCCAGTATGCTTTGCGTGTCTCAAACTGTAAGAGCAGCCAATCAATTGCGCAAATCCTGCCTTCTTCACTAAATTCAAACGTGGAAGTCTCAATTAATGAATCATGGTCCTTTTGTCTTGACACATAATCATATGCAAATGGCGCGCGCCATACATATACTTTTAATTGATAGTCTGGCTTGTCTCCTTCCCGAATGATTCGATATCGCATTCCCTCGTGTTCTCCCGTATATATACCGCCATAAGCAAAAAAATTTAAAGGCATTATCTGTGCTGCATCAATCATATATGTTCACCCCACATTCATTTTCCTTGCATTTTCTGTAAAATACATCACCCTTATATCTTTTATTCATTTTTTATTTTAGCATACATTTTCATATCCAATATTTGTCCATTTTTCACTGCATTTTTTTGCAAAATGCCTTCCAACTGAAAACCTGCTTTTTCAAGCACACGACACGACGCCATATTGTAAGCAAATGGTTCTGCAAATATGCGGATAATATCCGTATTGGTAAATACATAATTGCAAACCTGTTCTACTGCACTGGTTGCAAATCCTTGTCCCCAGTAAGGCTCGCCAATATAATACCCCATTTCAGCCGTTCTAAAATGAATATTCTCACATCGAAATACACCAATACTTCCAATCACTTGATTCTTTACTGTAATGGCAAATGGAAATGTTTTTGTCTTATCACAATGAATCATGGCACAGATATACTCTTTTGCAGCATCTATTGTATAAGGGTATGGCAGTCCATCACGCAAATTATCTAATACTTTTTTATTATTTAACATCGATGCCAAATGATTGGCATCGGATATATTCCATTCTCTAATAACACATTCCATAAAAATCCTCCATTCTAAAGTACAGCACAAAAATCATATCAAATTGTATTATAATCCAAAGAAACTGCCGCCATAAAGACTACATCCATATGCGACAGCTCCATTGAACTTTATTTTTTATGATTGGAATTTTGAATTTGTACTATAATTTCATCAAACGATATCGGCGTATAATTGATTCGTTCAACAGAAACACAATAATGTTGATTGCTGTATGTTTTAATTATAGGCGAATTGTGTACATGTCCAAATAAATTGGCATAGGGCATATTCGTATTGACATATAACGGCTCATGGGACAATATCCAAAAATTCTCAAGTATAATAGGACAGTCATAAACTTCCTCAAATCCACAATCACGATAATATGAATTGGATTTTGTATCATGATTTCCTTTTACAAGAAATTTTCTTCCTTTTAATTGATTTACTATAAAAGATTCCTTATCCTGCGCTCCAAAATCACCTAACACATAAATTTTATCATCTTGATGTACGACTTGATTCCATCGTTCTAAGAGAACGCTGTCCATCTGTGCAACATTTTCAAACGGTCTATTTTCATACAATCTTATATTTTCTTCCGAAAAATGTGTATCTGCAATAAAGTATATCAAAATTTTTTCTCCTAAACTTATAAACAAAAAAGTTCTTATTTTTTATGACCCTACTATGGTTCCCCCATTAGGGTGAAGCACTTGACCGGTCATATAACTTGAATCATCGGAGGCTAAAAATACATAACAAGGCGAAACCTCACACGGCTGCCCTGCTCTGTCCATCGGTACATGGGACGTCTTTTGTCCAAATGTGGCAACTTCTTTTGCAGAATACGAAGCAGGAATTAATGGCGTCCATATTGGACCTGGCGCAACACCATTTACCCGAATCCCCTTTTCTGCAAGCGACAACGAAAGCGACCTTGTCAGTGCTACAATAGCGCCTTTTGTTGAACTGTAATCAATTAAATCCTTGTTTCCCTCATAAGCTGTTACGGACGTTGTATTAATAATGCTGCCTCCCCTTTTCATACAAGGCAAAGCATACTGTATCAAATAAAAAAAGGAAAATACATTATTCTTAAATGTAAATTCCAATTGTTCATGGGATATATCCATAATACTGCGCTGAATAAATTGGACTGCATGATTATTGACCAATATATCCAATGTTCCAAAACACTCTACGGTTTTATCCACACAGTATTTTGCAAACGCAGGGTCTTTTAAATCACCACATAAAAGCAAAGACTTGCCGCCTAATTGTTCTATCCTTTTGGCAGTCTCCATTGCATCTTTTTCTTCATCATAATAGACAAGAGCAACATTTGCCCCTTCTTTTACAAAATCATATGCAACTGCTCGACCTATTCCACTGTCGCCCCCTGTAATTAATGCCGTTTTATCCTGCAGTTTACGGTGGGTCTTTCCACATTCTGATATCGGTCTAGGATTCATGATATATTCCAATCCGGGCTGCCTATCTTGATGCTGTGGTGGAAAAGCAGTATTGTCCTTATCACAATTTATCCTTTTATCACAAGAATGATATTGACTCATATTAAAAACTTCCCAATATAATTTGTTATATAATATGATTCAATATCAATATGGTTATCAAAACAGTATCACACCAGATATTTATTGCGGCTTTAAATCAAAAAGCTTTGCACCAATCCCATTGCCAATCAGCATAGCTAAAATGTAACCCAGCGATTTGAAATCATATTGTCCAGCCAGATTAAAATAAAACATATTGGCAATAGAATGTTCAAAACCGGATAATATAAATATCATTACAGGTGCTATAATAAATACAATATTTTTTGCTTTATTATAATTATCAATCGCCAAATACATCATAACACCACAAAACATCGACAAAATAAAAATATGTACGATATGGTTGTCCAGCTTTTTAACAACCAACTCTGCACTGCTGATATTAAGACGAGAAGCCTTGCATAGCAATGCCATAATCAGCGTACCTGCAAAATTCCCCAAAATCGTAATTGCCATATCTAAAAATTCATCTATTTTTTTCACAAAACCAATTTTGCCTGTATAGAGCCAAAAACCTTGTGTCACTATGGTCAATAACCCAAAGGAAAACAACAATGACCCCAAAAATTTATTTTCTACGGACAAATAAACAATGCCACCCACACCAATCATGCAGCCTGCATAAATGGATTTTATAAATATTTGTATTTTATTCATATCTTTTATAGAACCTCATCTTTAATTTAAAATCGTTATTTCTTGTATTTTTTCTTTTGTCTACATACTCAATATACAACAAGCCTTCACCTCCACCATTTCTTTTGCATATACTATATTAAAAAGTAAATGGTACATCTATGAATAAGAACTGCTCCAATCTTTATTTATTATCAACGCTAGCCTGTCAACTGGCAGAATGTCTTGATGAGAAAGAACTTGAAATGCTTGCCATCAATTTAACAACACTTGGAGATATGATTGAATCCCAATTAATACAACGTTCTTTATGCAAGTAATCCTTTGATACCACAGCTTTGCTGTGGTTATTTTACCATAAATTTTTATATAATGAAACTAAAAATTTAATAGAAATCAAACTTTAATTATCAATCTATTTATGTTATAATATATTTTATTTTTCTGTAAAGGCAACAAAGAAGTGAGGTAAAATGGATTGGACAAAACTAAATATGAAAGAAGTAACCTACTTTTGCAAATCACATAACAGGTCTTATGAAATTGATTTTGATAATCTTACCTTTAGTCTTCAATTGGACTGTCTACTTATGTGTTTTTATTATTATAAAATTGATACATTTACTATTAAAGATATCCAAGAATTTTATAAAAAAATGGAGATATCAAAATGGCAAAGCAAAGGCATTATCAAGCCATCACCAAGCAAAATACGAAAAGCACTGAATTACAATTTTTTTAATATCGAAAAAAATATCCAATCACTAGGTGACGATTGTTATAAAATTATTTTTATCGACACCAAATTATATGAAGATGATATTACAAAAGGGTATCAACACAATAAAATTACATAAAAAATAGTACGCAAAATTCATGTTACATCGTTTTTTCTATTGCGCAATTTCTACGCTACGCTTCGGAATGGGGGATTTTATGGATATTGACATCAGCAAAATTAATGAAATCGTTGGAAACCATCATCGCTTTATCTCTCCATTTGCCGAACCATACGGTTATTACATCTTTACAATAAATCCTCAGGAAGAAGCTTTGATTGATGAAAAATTAATTTCTTTTTATTTAAAAAAATTAGAATATGCCGTTTTAAATGCTGATTTTTTGATTGAACAAGCATTTCAGATATCGTATTATGAATTTATTAAAAATCATTTATTTCCCGAAAAAGATTCCATTATTCCTTTAACGCCTAACGAAATGTGTCAACAGCTACTATTTGACTCCTTCGTTTTATGTCCCTCACAAAGACAAATTGGATGTGCATTGTCTAATACTCATTTTATGTTTGGTCATTATATCGACTGCCAATGGGATTATGACTGGAATTTTATCTCCTCTTTTATTTGCTAAAATATTTTTTGCATTAACTTGCCCCCACTTATGCCTTTGCAGCATTGAAGTGAGGGACTTCCTTAATAAGATTAAACACCAAAAATCATCCTTCTAATTATATACAAACAGATTAAATGGAGCGGATAAAAACCATAAAAGAAATATTTGGCAATACTCCCCTTAATAAATCCTCTTTTTCCATTATAAAAATTTATTGGAATAAATGCCGCCCCTCCTATCCATTTGCTTGGTAAAAAACAAATTCCCAATACCGTTTGAAGAATACCCTTATCTCTTAACACATAGATAAGCAGTACATAGCCAAAACCTACAAGCCCATAATCTGCTTTTAACAATATTGACAACAATAACAATATCAAAAGAATTGCTGTCTGTTTTATTTTGTATAAAACAATTGTTGTATCTTGATACTTTTCAATAACAACCATTCCTATATAACCTAACAGCAGTGTAAAAAACACATTTTGTTTATCATAAAAATAGGTTCCTGAATGTAATAGATTCCAGGGAATTTCTGAAATAATTGCAAATATTAATAAATTTCTGCCATATTTCTTTTTATTGTGAGTATGGCAAAAGCCTTCCACCAACAAAAAAACAAATATCGGAAAAGCTGTTCTGCCAATATACCTCATTATTTTATACAAGGAAAGTTCATGGCTTCCTAACAACAAAATAGGCTGTGTTGCTGGCTTATATAAATATAGTATAAATGCCGCTGTATGGTCTATTAACATCACAATAACCGCCAATAATTTTAATAAACTTCCGCTTAAAAAACAATATTTTTCTGGTATTACTCTTGTATCTTTACTCAACTTTTTCCCTTTCTTGCTCTAAAAACAGCATATCTATTATCTAAACAATTCAGGATTTAAAAAAATAACAATTAATTCACAGACGACTCCTGTTTCATCCACTCCCCAGAAGTCTGTATAATAGCCATCACCTAAACCAGAAGCAAACATTGCTATCTGCGAATTATCAAGCGGATTATTCCACATTAGTAAATCGCCGCCTTTTCTTTGATATGTAGGCTCTTTTTGATAACTTTCCTCAAAGAGTTGTTCAAAATAGTCATTATAAATATTTCCATCTTTATGTTCTTGATACCATTTTGATAAAAATTCACGATAACTTTGTGCAGCTTGTTCGTCACAAAAACAGCCCATGCCACATTCGACAGGAAATCCTGCATATGTCGTCATAAGCGTTCCATTCTTTTCAGCAAGACATTTTGCAAGTTCATATTGTACCGCTTCCTTTTCCGTTACTTTCAATCTAGCCCCTACAATCCTACGTCCTGCTATATCAGAATCCATAACAGCAACTTGTACAGGATATTTTCCTGGTGCAATGGATTTTTCTTTAACAAAAACTTCTTTTAAATTTTTCAAATAATACAAAGGGTCTGCCGCGATAACTTTACCCGTCTTAAATTCACATGTTCCCATTGTAAATTGTTTTAAGTCACTGAAATTTCCAAAAATACTGTTCACCAAATCAACATCCATTGTATCCTTGCTAATAAATTTCAAATTTTTCTCAAAGGCTGTCTGCAAATCATCTTTTTCACCTTCCTGATTTGCTTCTTTTCTTTTTTGTTCTTCTTCCAGTTCATCTTTCTTTTTTTGCTCCTCTGCCTGCTGTCGCCAATATGCTGATAATTCTTCACTTTGTTCCACACCAACTCCATCGCGGTACATTTCCGATACCTGCTGCATCGCTAAAGGATGTCCGCCTTTGGCGGCTTTCATAAAATACTCAAATCCCTTTTTCACATCTTTTTCAACACCAAATCCCTGACAGTATGACATACCTAAATTGCCAAGTGCTGTTGTATTGCCAAGCGCTGCTGCACGCTCATAATATGTAATCCCTTTTTTATAATCGGGCTCCATATATTGACCAGAACAGTAAATAAAGCCTAAGTCCATCAACGCATCTTCCATTCCTCCATCCGAAGCTTTTTCATAATATGCAATCGCCTTATCAATATTGGGTTCAATATTATTTTCCTCATATCCATTCAAATAAATATCTCCCAAAAACTTTAATGCTGGCAATACACCATTTTCTGCATCATTTAATAAACGCTCAAAATCTAACATTTTTTCCTCATTTCTGCGCTGCCTTTACATAAAAAATAAAACCATTTTACGGGTTTGTGACAAACAGCACACAGACACAAATCCCGCAAATATTCTTGACACACCTCATAAATTATAGTTCTGATGAAGTTACTTGTTTTGCAAAAATATCATCCAATACCTTCCAATCGGCAATGCGGTCATCTTCCATCGACTTTGACAACTGCTCATACCGAACAAGCTCTTCTTCAATATATTGTTGTATTATGGGCAGTTTTGGATTTAAGTTTTTTTCATCACTCGCCGCTTTTATAACAAGCATGGTTTCAATCTCATTTAATAATTCATTTGATGGAACCCAACACAATAAATCCTCAAAATGAACAGGTGGAATGGCATGTTGCTGCTCAATAAAACGACAAGCTAAAAGCGGTCTTAAAGCATAAATATATTTTTTATACCGAACCTTATCTTCTTGTAAATATTGTTTAAATGTGCTGTTGGCTGTTCCATAATAGTGATACAATGCTATTTTTTCTGAAAAATACGGCTTACAATGTTTATAAATATCATTCCATGCATCGGTTGTCTTATAGACAATCGGTGAATTTGCCCACTCAAACAACGTTGCATTTCCCTTGTGAAACTGTATAAGCGTCTTTTTTAAGTCCCACCCATTCATATCAAACACTTCGTCAAGCTGCCATTCAATAACATCTCTTTGCTCCTGAAGTTTTAAATAATCCTTCATTGGTCTTACATATACAAATCGCACATCATAATCACTGTCGGGCGATTCCACACCCCATGCCCTGCTGCCGGACTCCACCGCGTACAAAATCTTTACATGCTCTTGTTGTTCTATCTGTGCAAGCTTGTCTGTAATTTCTTTTCTCCTTTTCAATAAGAATCCTCATTTCTGCGTTGCCTTCTTTTACGAAACACAAAATTTTTTCAATGTTATTTTTACAGCTTTATGCCAAGCAACGCACAGACACAAAGTACAAAACAATTTATTTTTCACATAAATCCTTTATTTCATTTCAATTGCTTTTCTATTTACATACTCGACAAATGCCTCAACCTTTTCCATATCGGGATTATCTGGCAAGATAGTATTTTTTGTTGCCCTTTCAAGTCTGTTTTCATAATCCGATAAGATAGCATAAAATTCATCTGAAAAGTTTTTGTCTTCCTTTTGAAAATCTCCGCGTCTTATGCTTCTAAGAAGTTCTAAATCATCCATTCTATGAGTCTTTATCTGTCCTTTTTCCAAAATATCAATCGCCATCATAAACAGACGAATCAGATGCATAGCATGTTTGTTTAAATGATTATCATCTTTTTTCTTATTGCGTTTCCCAATTTTATCATAATCTCTGACAACATTATTCATAGCGCCTAACATATTTTCATAATCGCGCAACGGCAAATGTGTATACTGTGCATCAATAAATAGTTCTGTCTCCCGTTCTGGGTTGTCGGACTTATCAATATAAATATGAATAGTTCCTTTGTCAAACATATCATTTTTTCGCGCAAAATCCTCCAAAGCATTTTTTACGGAACGATAAATATGCTGTTCTCGTTCTTGCTGCGGCATGGAATCCCTTGCAATCGCATTTTGCAACCTTCTAAGCTGAGCGCCTGCATATCCGCCAAAAGACTTTGCAGCTCTTTTTGATAAAAATAAATGTCTGTTATCTAACAATATTTGACCTAATTCGGTCTTTATCAGATATTGACTGTCATCCAATCCCAACAGTTCTATAATATTCGGATTGCACTCAAGCAATAACTTTATCATCTTATTAAACGAATAGATAACCGTATCGGTATGGACATCTTCATACTGTTCAAATTCTGTTAATCCCAACAAGTCTGACGGCAAATTTAATGTCACTCCCCGAAAATCAATATCACTGTTTTCATTGTTTGTCCCATAGGCATAACTTCCCCCAAGTCCCATTAAAATTATACGATTTCCAAGCCTTTTATTCGTCCTCAAAAAATCATATTGTTGCGAATGAATCTGTTTTATAAAATCCATATTTAACCTCCATACTGCAATTGGTTTTTAGGGGCAGCAAATGCTTTTTTTCACTTACGCCTCCTTGTCTGTTTTCTTTAATCACTATAACATAAATCCATATCAATTTACACTAAAAGTTTATAAATAACCTTATTTCATTGGTAATGATTTCCCTTTTCATAAAAACATTTCTCACTAAATATTTTATTGACATTATATTTTATATTTTATAAAATAATAGTTAAGCGAATAGTTGCAATCGGCTTTACTATTTGCTTACAATCTTATCTAATAAGATTCAATAATAATAAAAGAAAGGATAGATATCATGGACACTCCCGTTGGTAAATCTACTTTAGGAGAAATGCTGCCAATTTTAATCATTATAGGCGTTTTGCTTGTTTTTATTATCTTTTGTATTAAAATGGTACGTATCACCTCTCAATCAAGAAAGAGAGAAAAACAACAATTAGATAATCTTAGGCAACAAGGACTAACGATACATGCTGAATTTCCACATGTCAATGGACTTCCCATTGCAGAAAATCTTTTATGTAAAGTATTTTCATTTCCTAATCGAATTGAATTTAAGTCTGGCACAACAAATGTCACTTTAATGCGAGAAAAAATAACGTATATGTGTATTAAAACCGATACTGAAATTCAGCAGCAACTCGTTTCCAGCATTGGCGGAACTATTGCCGGTGGTGCTATGTTTGGAACACTTGGCGCTGTTATTGGAGGAAGAGCTAAAACAAAGCAAATTAAAACGGTTACAAAGTATTTAATTATTACTTATATGAACAATCAAAATCAATTAGCTTACATTGGATTTGAAATATCAAATGGTTTTGCCCTTTCTTCTGCTTATTCATTAATAGAAGAATTTAATCGATTAAACACAAACACAGACGTTCATATTGACCTTTAACATATACATAGGATATTTTTACAAATAAAATATTTACAATTTTTATAAAAAATGATATTCTTTTTACAAAAAGGGGGTTCTCAATTATGATTTCTGCAAAAGAAGCATTACAAAAACTTCAAGATGGAAATGCAAACTATTTAAATGCAACAACCAGTTTAGGTGATGTCTCACCTGCAATCCGTAAAGACACTTGTGAGAATGGACAGCATCCTTATGCTATTATTATTACTTGTTCCGATTCTCGTGTCATACCTGAAAGCATTTTTTCAGCAGGAATTGGCGAATTATTTGTTATACGTGTAGCTGGAAATGTCATTGATAATCATCAACTAGGCAGTATTGAGTATGCAGCAGACCATCTTGGCTGTAATCTTGTTGTTGTTCTTGGTCATACAAACTGTGGTGCAGTTGGCGCTGCAATAGAAGGCGGAGCAAAAGGTTACATAAAATCTATTACAAAAGAAATTCAATCCGCTATTGGAACGGAAACAAATCCTTACAAAGCTTGTTGCCTAAATCTTAATCACAGTGTTGCACAGATTAAAGAAAGCCTCAATATTCAAAATACAGAAGAAGGCTTGAATGTAATCGGCGCTGTTTACCATATTGATGATGGGCATGTAGAATTTTTATCATAATTAAAGAATGTTTATTTGGCAATTTAAAACACCAATGATACATTTTTATCAAATTTAAACAAGCTGTCATAAATAAAACAGAAACTGCACAGCAGAAAATTTTATTTATGACAGCTTTATTTTTTTAGACAACTATTTTTATGATAATCATTTCTTCTTTTTAAAATAATCATCTATGTTTTTCTTAATTTCTATTGGCTTCAGCGTTTTTAAGAGATAACCTTCAGGATTTAAAGGCATAATCTTCATTACGCTTTCTTTATCCACTCTTCCCGTTAGGAAAAACACAGGAATATTTGCAAAGTCTTCCTCTGAACGAATCATCTCTAACACTTGTTTTCCATTACAAACAGGCATATTATAATCCAACAAAATCAAATCTGGTCGGTTTAAAGAAATACATTGAATAGCAGAAACGCCAGACTTTGCCAACTCAACCTCATAATCTTGCTTTAGCAGTTCTTTCATAGACTGCCTTACCATCTTAGAATCATCTACTACCAGTATTTTCTTTTTTCTAGTTGTTTTATTTGCTTTAAGATATTGTTCTACCTCCATCATCTCATTGTCGGTCTCCATTAAATTTTTAATTTTATCTTGAAGACCATGTGATGCAACAACACAATAAGCTAAATATCCTTCTCCTGTATCAAACAACAAACTGCACTGCATATGATTTTCATCAAAAATATTTTTAAATTGATTGTATGTCAATAAATTTTCTTTTTTCACTTCAAAAAAATTAGCCTCTGCAAAATATTTTCCAATTCGATTCATAAACTGTTTTGCCATATATCGGGTAATATTTAACATCATAACATCAACTTTGCCAGATTGGTCGCCAATAATCTTACCAACTGTACCTGTCAAAAGTTTTTCTTCAAATGCTAAAAGAACTTCCAATTTTTCATTTTTGTTTTTACCATAAACCAAACGGTAATATATAGCTTTTCCAAACCGCTCTCCACCATAAGATTCACTGATTACTTTTGTTTCTAACTGGAATAATTCATACAAAAGCTGCACAATTATCTGTATCAACGCATCCTGCTTTTCATCAGACAAAAGTTCATCCCATTTACTTATCACACCTTTTCTAGTTATTGCTTGGTCTTCTGTCAAGGTGTGTCCAAGAAGCCAGCCAGCACAAACGCCCAAAAAATGGTTAATGGATTCCGTACAATAATCCGTTTGTTCCAATTCTTTCTCAAGTGCTGGAAGTATCTTTTTGCGAAAATCATTATGAATACGCTTGTGCGTCTCTAAACCTTCATAATAAATGGATTCCATATAAGCCTCTTCCTCTGTAAAATGCTTTAAAGCATGGTCTTTAAAATATTTAATCACTTCTTGGCAAGCCCATTGACTTTTTAATTCTTGATTTGTGAACGCAAACAACTTGTTTATAATACTAAAAAGTTTCCTGTGTTCCTTATCGATGAGCTCTACACCAATATTAAACCGTTCATGCCATATTAACTGATTGCCCATTTTATCGCTCCTTTGCTATTTAAAACAAATTTCACACAGCTATAACGTTCTTTTATTTCTATCTTTGTATTGTAAAATTCTTTTTAACCTCTGCTTTCCTACCTTTTTATTTTATTTTATACATAAACCTGCAATGATGTGATAAAATTAAGACATGTAATAGGAATGGGGGATTTTTATGATATATGAAATTACAGAAACAAACAATGTTGCTTTTCTGTTTGATAAATGGGACGAAACTCTTATTTGGTCTTGCCTGCAAAAAATCATGGGGAAAATTTATGCCAATCATTTGACTTGTCCTACCTCTGCAATGGCCATTATTGGTGACTTTATCTTTTTTGCAGGAAATCCTTGTGCTGAGTTAATAACCTATAAACCAGACTGGTGTACTCAAGATTTTATGATTATGGTTCCTCAAAACAAAGAATGGGAAACCATGATTGTACAGCTTTATGGCAATAAAGCAAAAATTGTTTCACGCTATGCAACAAAAAAAGAACCTGATATTTTTAATGTGCAACATTTAAAAACTATCGCCGAATCTTTATCAAATGAATATACAATCCATAAAATGGATGAATCTTTTTATCATATGTGCAAATCGGAAAAATGGAGTGCTGATTTAGTATCTCTATTTAAAAACGATAAAGAGTATTGTAAATGGGGATTGGGCATAATTATTCTAAAAGACCATACCATTGTATCTGGAGCTTCCTCTTATTCCAGATATCAAGAAGGTATCGAAATCGAAATTGACACCAAAAAAGAATACCGTCAAAAAGGCTTAGCTTCTGTATGCGGCGCACAATTAATATTAGAATGTCTAAAACAGCATTTATATCCAAGCTGGGATGCACAAAATGAAATCTCTCTTGCTCTGGCAAAAAAACTAGGCTACCATTACAGTCACACTTACACAGCCATTGAAATATGGGGATATTAAGATTTTATGCTTGTAAACCAACAGTTTACTTTGGTATTGTAAACGGTTCGTCGGTTGTGCATCTTATAAAAACGATGGCAAAATAATTCTATAATAAAAATTTATAAATCACAAAAAAGGAATTTTATAATTCCTATACCACACTTTAGAATGGAGGATTTTTATAATGGATGCAAATGAACAAGAAACAAATATTGGTAAATTTATTGCACAATTACGAAAAGAAAAAAAGATGACACAAAAAGAATTGGCGAATCAATTACATATCACAGACAAAGCTGTCTCAAAATGGGAGCGGGGATTAAGCTGTCCTGATATTTCTCTTTTAAACCCCATTGCAGATATTCTTGGTATCACTACCAGCGAACTGCTTAACGGTCAAAAAAATGAACAGACTTCCAATGAACAGCTTTCTAATGACATTAAAAAAAATGTTGATAAAGCCCTTATTTATGCAGAAAAATCAGCACAAAAAAAAATGATATCGTTGCAAAATATAGTAACTCTATCTTTTTCTTTGGTATTATTGCTTAGCATTATTATATGTGCTATCTGTGATATTGCTATATCAGGCGCTTTTACTTGGTCACTCTATCCAATTAGCTCCATTATTTTCGCATGGTTTCTCTTTATACCTGTAATACAGTATAAAGAGAAAGGAATTAAGGGTTCTTTAATTATATTTAGCCTTTTAATTATTCCATTTTTATATATACTTCATACTATCATTGGAGGCGATACGTTTATTATGCGCATAGGGATTCCTATTTCCTTCTTTTCAATCCTTTATTTATGGTGCATTTATTTTATCTTTAAAAAATTAAAAACAAAAAAAATAAGAGCAATATCCCTTTCTTTACTCTTAATAATACCTCTAAATATTGCCATTAATGGATTCCTTGCCTCCATTTTGTCCGAACCACTGTTTGATGCATGGGATATGTTATCTTTTGGAATCATTCTTATCAGCGCACTGACTTTATGGATTGTCGATTGTACAAAAAAGAAAAACTGATTTGTTAAAGGATATTCACCATCTGCTTGACTACTTGCTTAAAGCGCTTATCTACTACCATAGCACACAAGTCCCTCTCGCTTATATCTCTATGATTACAAGCAAGAGGGACTTACTTGACAAAGTTCAATTCCATTTTTACATAGCCATTTTTTATATTGTACTGTTCTTATCACTCATATATGCAGCACAACGCTGACGGGTTACCACCATTTTTTGTATTATATTACTTTTATCATTCTTTTGTTTTATGCAAATTTTCATTCATTTTTTTGACAGTGTGCTTGCCAATAACAAATTGGATAATCCAGATAAAAATAAAAATAAATACAAAAATTCCAAAATACATTAAAAATCCTTTTATGGTATGTTCCATCCAATACATTAAATAAGCCATTGGCATCATTATAATAGACGCAATTATAAAATAAATTCCGGTCTGTTTAAGAATACTCCAATGCTCTATTTCCCATATCACAGAGCTTGCACCAAAACCTGCGCCCAACAATCCGCAAAGCAGCGCCTGCAAAATAACGGCATTGATTTCATTTCCCATTACAGTAATTAATTCAGGCACACAAGCAGCATAATATCCATTTGCCCACTTAAGTGAAATGAATATTGTAATTAGATAGCCAATTGTGATGCCAAGAGGAACACCTAACGCACCACGCAATAAAATTTGTTTTTTCATTATTCACCTCATTATATTCCTAATATTTTCTTTATTTTGGGAACATAACGCCTTGATACATACGTTATTGTTCCATTTGACAACCGAACACAAATGGTGCCTGTAAAACTTAAATCAAAATGTTGTACCTGTTTTAAATTAATAATTTCTGAATTTGAAATGCGGACAAATTGATAAGGATTCAATCTTTTTTCTATCTCATACAACCGAAGACGCAATATATATTCGCCTTTCTTTGTAACTGCAAAAATCTTTCCTGCATTTGCATAAACTCTTATCAATTGTGCTTCTTCTATCACTTCAATTTTTTCATCCTTACTGCCAGAAATCACTTGCGGCACATCTTCTGATAATTTTTTTACAATATTATTTACATCTTCTGTCACCGAATCGGTTAATATAATGACTTTTGGTTCGGTACAAGAACTGTCGATTTTAATTTCGACCTGCACTCTAGTCACCTCTCTTTCCTGTTTTTATTATAAGAAAAGCAACTACTGCTTTCAACCGATTCACAATAGATGGTTGATTTTGGAATATAAGTGGTCTTTCTACATTCCTATCATCTTTTTTACAATAGGTATCTGTCGAATTACATGATATGCTAATATGGTCAATAGAAAACTGCCAATACCGATACACAATACTTGCACAGGCAAACTATTTATTGATTGTACAATATAATACGCCAATGCCACCAAAATAGACTGATGTAAAATATAAATTGGATAAGAAGCATGATTCAAATAGTGGGTAAATTTCGTTTTTTTATTTAAAAATTTCTTTCCAAAAGGCAGAAGAAATAAAATAGAACACCAGCCAATACAATGAACACCCCAGTCTCCATAATAAGAAAAACGATAATATAGATATACTAAAATTGCTGTTCCTGCAAACCATAATACAGCCAATCCTTTTATATTATTTTCTAGTTTATCCATTATCATATCACTGCTTAAAACATAGTATCCTATCAAAAATAACGCCCAATCTTTCCCTAAACTAAAGCCGCCAAAATTGCCCAAATAATACATCAATCCTACTGGAATAAAAAGCAATAAAATGCCCCATAAAGGACATTTTTCAACCTTTTTTATTACTTTTGAATAGGGAATCTTGCGAAAGAGCAATAAAGAACCTATTGAAATAATAAATAAAAATAAAATAAACCACAATTGTCCTGGTGAAAATGCTCCATCATATCCACTAAAATCCGTACAATGTGAGAAAAAATAAGCCCAATGTTCAAAAAGCCCTCCCTCATACTGATAAAAAAACTTTCTTGCAAATAAGGTTTGAAATGGCACTAAAAAAATCATACCACAAACAAACGGAATCCATAATTTATAGATACGCTGTATAACAAATTCCTTATTAGACCGCTTCTCTAAAGAGTATCTTGCACTGATACCAGCTATTACAAATAATATTGGCATAAACCATGTGTTGACGGATACAATTAATGTACTTAACAGTTTATTTTCCGTCTGCCATATATAAAATGTTGTGCCAAAATCATTCCAAATCATAAACGTATGTACTGGAAATAATAATAAAATCACAAAGTTGCGCAAATTATCAATATAATGTTTTCGCATTTGTTGTTCCTCCATTCTGTCTACATCAATTGCTACACCATTTTTAATAGATGTTCTACATTTCATTGCAGCGCTGTAAGTTTTCCAATTCTTCCCTCTGTCTGCAAAATAAAAAATATTGATTATAAAAACTCCTTTCTCTTAAATCTTTACCCATTTATAAAGTCTCCTTTCCCTTTCTTTTTGGGAAGAAAAAAGCCTCCATATAGTATATATACTACCATAAAAAGACTCATAATTACATCTTATAATTCTATTGCCGTCGCAATATCATTTTTAAATAGGTCTTCAACACAAATGGATTGATAAAAATTTACTTACCTTACATAAGTTTGACACAACAAATTATGAAACGGAACACTATTTTGATGAGTTATCTTCAAGCTTTTCCTCTATTTGTTCTTTGATAAAATCAATTCGGTCAAACACTGTTGGTTTAAAGTAGCTGGAAATCGCTACTACCAATTCCTTTTGGGGATTGATATAAATAACATTTCCGCTATTGCCAATAGCCGCATAACTTCCCTTATTTTCATCAATAATCCACCACAAATAGCCATACTTCATATCACGAAATTTTTTATCACAACACAATCTAACCATTGTGCTTTCTTTAAGCCATTTTTCAGAAACAATGCGCTTATTATTAAAAACACCTTTTTTCAGACAGAGCAACCCTATCTTAGACATTTCTTCAGCGGACAAACAAAGACCATATCCAGCAGCCCCAACCCCCTTATTGTCAGAAAACCAAATTTTTCCTTTGGGTGCCTTTCCTACTGTAAATGCCTTGTGCGCTTTGGCATCGGGAGCAACATATATTTTACGTGGTGCAATCGTCAACGGCTCAAATAGATATTTATTTGCAAAATCTACCGTTGTCATTTTGCTTGTTACTGCAATCATACCTGTGAGAATATGAATACCTAATGTAGAATATTGAAATTCCCCTACCATGCCACGCCTACCACCTAAAAAATCCAAAGCGGCAATGCTCCAATCTTCCTGCACACATATTTTTGACCAAGGCTCTGATTTATACTTATAAGGGGCGGTCATTGTCAGCAGATTTTTCAATGTAACTTTTTGAATTGTCTTTTCCCCTCGTTTAATTTTATAATTAGGAAAATAATCCAACACATAATCATCTATACTGCCAATCAATCCTTGTTCAATGGCAATGCCAACCAACAAAGAAACAATGCTTTTCGTAACAGACATTGTATGTACTGTATCATCTGCTTTGTAGCCATTCCATACATCGTTAATAATTGTCTTGCTGTTTTTTATAACTGTTACTTGACAGATATTTGACTGGTTATCTGCAACATAACTGTGAAATTCAAATAAATTTATCATTTTTACTCCTTATCTGATTTTCTATTATAAATCTTTGTTTTTCCTTTAAAGTATAGTTTCCACTTAATTCTTAGGCGTTATCTTTTTCACAGGATAATAGACTTCCGTTATATTATCTTTTACATCTGCAATCTGTGATGGGTCTGTTATATAGACTTCAAACAGCGCATTTGTATTTTGATACCCCTCTTTTTTTGCCCATTCTACTTGTTTGGCATAAACTGAAGGAAGTTCAGAGTACGCTCCTCGTACAACCGTTTTTAAGCATAATCCAGGACAAAAATCTCTTGTGCCTGTGACATATTCTTGTACCGGGATAGCAAACTCTGTATCTAAACCTGAAGGAGAATATTGTGCACTATGAAAAAGTATCATTGGTGAACCACTCATTGTCAGTTTGTCGACTGCAATCTTTTTGAATAGCTTTCCATAACACTTAATATATTCGGTGGGATAATCTTTTACTTGCACCATTTTTCTAATAGACAACAGATACATTTTAGGCACGTCTACAAGCCGAACATCTATTTCATCCATATATGACATAATGGATTTACCCTGTTCAATAACCAATATGTCGTCCTCTAATTGCGTTAAAAGTTGTCTGTAATTATGCATCTGTTTTTCGATTTCTTTTTTCTTTTGAACAAAAGCAAGGTATAAATTATCATCTTGTATTTCTTCCGACTGCATAATCACCTTAATCTCATCTAACGAAAAAGAATACGCCTTTAACCGATTGATAAACAACATCTTTTCAAGCTGTTCAATCGCATAATAACGATACCCATTTTCAGGATTGACTTCACTTGGCTCAAGCAAACCGATTTCAGCATAATAGCGAAGCGTCTTTGTTGATACTTTACATATATTTGAAAACTCACCAATGGATAACATGATATTCCTCCTTAATCATTATACAGTATAAACCTTGCCCTAAGGAAAAGGTCAATAGAATTTTTGCTCTCGTTGTGTACTGTATAGTACAATCACTAAAACAAACAATATCAAACACACAAATATTCATATTCCCTATCAAAAATTTAAGCCATCCAATCAAAATTTTCCGAAAAAAGAAAAGCGATAAAAGTTTAACTTCTATCGCCAATTCTTACTTATATTGGTAGAACAACACATATTTTAATATTATTCTACATTTTTCTGCTTTGTTACTTTTGATTCAATCTCTATTTACTCTCTAAAAATATAGGATATGCTATTTTACTCTTTTCATCGCATGATGTCTAATTTCATCACAAATCATATCTACATTTTCTGGAAATAAATTAGATTTAGTTATTCCTAATGTTTCCAAATTGCTAAGAATTTCCCCTTTATTCTCTTTTGATATAATGATTCTTTTGCAGATATGTTTCTTATCTTTTGGTATTTCTGAAATAACCTTAACAAAATATTTGCCCTTTTCATCCTGTTCAATATCGTTATTAAATAATATATAGCTTCCTTTCTGCGCATGTTGTCTTTCTGTATATACGCCTGCATTGACATATAAAATTCTGTCACAGCAATCCGATATCCAATTTTCTTTTTCTTCCTTTGATATATAACAGATATCACATGTATTTTTTTGCTCTAAAAAATATGGCTGCAATACCATATCATCATAAAAAAAACTTAAATATTGTTTTGTTGTCCGAGCAAATTTATAGGTCTCCGCCACTGCATTATAAATGGGATATTGCGCAATCTCCCTGTCATGCCGAATAAAAATAAGAACTTCCCCATCTTTATCTTCATTTCTGCTCACTGCAAAATATAAAGCAACCAATGGATTAATTGTTATATCCATCAATCGCGTCGGAATCCCCCAATGCTGCAATAACGCCAACAAATTGATTGGCTGAAGTGTATTATCAAAAATATGAGGCATCTTAAACTTACATTCTTCAATCATATTTCTTTCTTGATTTAAAATAGACATATCACAATATGACATTCGGTTTCTTGCCAATGATGGCAAAAGTCTATATTCCTTATTGGAATGACCTCTAAAATACATCGTTTCATATTTCATTGGAGTCTTTACAAGCTCTTTCTCTTGATTCAAAATGAAATCGATATAATCGGTTATACATGCAATACGAACTTCAAATTCCACTGTTCCTCCTATATTATCAATTTTTGAAAATATGTTTATTATTATATTTGTCCAAATTTCAAATAAAATATTTATAATTAGATAATATACATGTAAAAAAATGCAAATTGTTACGGATTAAAACTAAAATAGAATGATATTTTTTCACCAGAAACACTTTATAAAAATCACAACGCCAAACAAAATTAAAAAAATTCCAAATATCTTATTTATCTTTTGAAAATCATAAGCTGTTGTTTTCTTTTTTATAAAATGAACAAACATAGACAATAAACTCCACCAAATATAAGTGCCTATAAAGACGCCAAAAACCAGCAACATTCCTTGAATCACGCCCGTTTGCCCTGCAACTTCAAAATAAGAAAAAGCAAACAAAAAGGTTATAATTGCCGCTGGATTGGTAATGCCAATCACAAACGATGACAAAAACATTTTTATGCCACCGATACTTTGTTTTTGTGATATTGCTGCTTCTTTTTCAAAAAATATCAACTTTGTACCCATCATTAAAATAAAGGCTCCGCCAATCATATGAATACATAATTGATATTTTAATAAAAAATCCGAAATCCATGTTAAACTAAAAACGCCAACAAAGGCGTAGAAACAATCGGCAATTGATGAGCCAAGCCCTGTCATAAGCCCTGCACGAAAACCATTATTTAATGTTCTATGTACAGTCATTGTTCCTACTGCCCCCACTGGCGCACCAAAAAGCAGTCCGATTAAAATTCCTTTTATCAAATAGTGTATCATTATGCACAACAACACTTTCCTGTGACAATGACTTCTCCACAAGCACCCTTATCATCACAAATAATCTCCTTTACACAAGGCACATAGATATGTCCGCATGATGGATTTTTAATGCTGATAACAGGTGTTGTAATACTTGCTTCCACTTCTGATTTTTCAAAGCAAAGGTCTGTATCTATCATTTCACAGTCGATTAATTTTAATCCTTTACAATAACAAAGCGGTTGTGTTCCAATAATTTTGCAACGCTCAAAAGTTACATTTTCACAGTACCAAGCAAGGTATTCTCCCTTTACAACACTATCTCGCACTGTCACATTTTTTGCATGCCAAAAGGCATCTTTTGTATCAAAAACACAATGTTCAAATATCGAATCTGTAATATACTGAAAGGAGTATTTTCCTTTCATCTGCACATTTTCAAAATTCAAATGGTCTGAGCGCATCATAAAATATTCACTTTCAACGGTACAATTTTTCATTGCAATATCTTGTACAGACCAGCCAAATTCTGGGGAAATAATATCACAATCGCTTATTTTAACTTTACTGCACTCTCTTAATGCTTTAATGCCATGCAATTTTGTATCTGTAATTTCAATATCATGTGAATACCAAAGTGCTGCCCTGCAATTGGATGTCATTTCAGATTTACAAATATTTAATTCCTTATCATGCCAAAATGGATAACGAAGGTTAAAGAAACAATTTTCAACGAAAATATGCTTTCCTTCTTTAAAAGCACTTTCTCCGTCCGCCGGACCATCAAATATACAATCTTTTACAGTAAGGTTTTGCGCGCCATATAACGCTCTTTCTTCATCAAATGTTTTATTATTAACCATATTCATATCGACCCTCATTTCTGTACTGCTTCTTATATTTATTGACCAAACCATTAAAAATTTTTACAAATTTGCAGCAAGCAGTACACTGCTGCAAATCTTGCGGTGAACTATTTTTCACCTTTTATTTTATATCTTTGCCTTTTTCGTTTTTTCCATTTTATAAACCAGATAATCCAAACAATCAATTTGCTTTTGTTCTCTGTGCAATTCTTCTAAAAGTAAACGTCTATGTGCCGCTAAAAGCCTCATTCCATCATCAATACTACCCTCTTTTAAATCCTTTATAAAAGCAGTAATGATATCCTGATTACAGCCTGCATCTTTGAGATTTTGAATAATGGCGTCTTCATTACTTTTACTGTTCATTATAACATCTCTTTTCTTTTTATCAAACTAATTTATATGGTTAATTAACACAATTTTATTTCCCCAGCCTTCCAACACTGGATTATTTTCAACGGCTGTCTTAAATTCTTCTGTATAATCAAAATAGCCTACTTTTGTGTATTCACCTTGAACCTGCGCATCACCAAAAAAGAGTACAATACGGTTTGGCGCTGAATAATAAACTTCGCCAGCCTTTTCCGATGTAATCGTTTCTGGATTTGATGGAATATCATATCTGGATGGAATATCATAATATTGCATCACTTCCCAATTTTCATAATCATTATAGTGATAAATTGGAAGTCTCCAATTTGCTGTTCCTACATGCCTTGCTATCGCTGCTGCCGTATCATTATCATACAGATGCATGGTAAATGGCTTGCCATCATCTCCAAAACAAACTTCCAATTCGGTCACTTTTGCAGCAGCATTTGAATTTGAAGGATTGTTGCTTAAATCATTGCTTACTGTACTTCCTGTGTTATTAAGTGTGTTACTTAAATTATTGCTATTTTGATTGTTATTTGATTGACTACATCCTGTCAAAGCTACTATCCATGTAATAGCAACTATAAATAAAAGAGACCTTGTTTTTAACCTATTTTTTTTCATATTCATTCCTTTCCTGCGCTTCTATCTTTATGAATAATTGACTACCAATAATTTTATAGACCATATATTTTTTTGACAGTCACGTCTCATTTTTTAAGCGCAAATCCATTTTGTTAAGCGGATATTCGCAATCCGCTGCGCTACTTGTTCATAACTTCTATGCCTATTATATAATCGTTTTATTTATATAACAAATACTTATATTTAATAGATATATATAGTTTTAAAGCATAATTATTTTTTATTCTCGAATCAACTGAATGAATTTCATTTTCTTAATTTTACCTGCTGCAAAATAGGAAAAAAGAAAAAACAATACTGTTACAACGCTTGCTGGTAAAAGAATATTTCCCACAGAAGGCACTGACGCAAAATTACTGATACCCGCCAATTTCATTACAGATGAAACAAATGGATTTGTAAAAATAGCGGCAAGAATCGTTCCAATAATGGAGCCAAGAACAGCTATCATTCCAAAACGAAGCGCAAATGTAACGCGCAAATGAGCTGCTGGAAAACCAATTGCCTTATAAATCCCAAAATCACTTTGTTCTGCCACAAGAATTTTACTGCCAGTCATTACGGTTACAATTAAAATAAATATAGTTACCATAATATACATAAATACAACAAGCGTTCTCATCGCATAAATAATTCCAAAAAGTCCTGGCCATGTATTTTCATGTACATGAACATCTCCGCCATAGGCATTTTCTAAGGCATCTGCAATAACTGTTTTTTGTGAAGAATCGGCTAAAAAATAATGCCAACACCAAATATGTGGATTATCATTTGCAATTTTTAGATAACCTTCCCTGCTCATCCCCACATTATCCCCCATATCATTGGCACAAGAATAAATGCCAGAAACAATATATTCACTGCTGCCTCGCTCGCCTTGAACAGTCACAATATCACCAATTGCAACACCAAAATGGGCAGCGACAAACTCGGTCAAAACAATTTCATTATCCTTTATACATGTTTTTCCTTCTAATATATGGAAACGCTCTGGCTGGTCGATTACGTTTGCCGTATAATCCACGCCATTAACCGCTACACTTGGCATTGCAAGCAAATATGTATCTGTAATATCTGAATATGAACGAATAATTGCTTCTGCCTGTGTGTTATCTAGCGTTCCAAATGTCTGAACACCAATATCATGGTCTGCTGGATTAAACGCATCCATCATCCCTTTGCCATCTGCGCCAAGCCAAGCATCTATATAGCCAATCAGAGAGGCAAAAAACACAAGTAAAATAGCCACTATAAATGCGCTGATATAACGGCGTTTCTCTGTAAGAAGCTGACGAAAAGCCAACCGTAAATAAATGTTTTTTCCAACAGCAGAAATCACTTTATATGCCCTTATAGATGTTTTTGTTGTACCTAAAATTGCCTGTATTGGTTTAATTTGGACAATTTTTCTTGTTCGTAGCATGATAAATGCCAGCATTAAAAGCAATATAATGCCAAAAGAAAATAAAGTCCATATAACAGGCAAAGAAATGGGTATACGCACTCCTGTCGTTGTCAACGTCATACTGCGAACCAGATTGCTAAATGGAACACTTAAAAAGATTCCTAAAACCATTCCCATAATAATAGGAATACTATATTGCAGCAGTTGAGTCTCTCTAATCTTAGCAGAAGTAAAACCAATCGTTTTTAAAATTCCCATATTGACGCTATCTGTTTCAATTACACTGTCCATACTATGGCTGATTGCCACTAAAACAACAATCAATAAAACAAGCGTAAATGCAAATAATAAACCACTGAACGCATTTTGCAAAATAATCATAAATCCTGCAATTGCATCTTTACTGTGAACAAACTCTGTATACTGAGCAAGCATTGTATGTTCATTGATAACACCATTTAATTCCGAAGTTGTAAGAGATGGTTCCTTAGAAAAAATATGAAGCATATATCCATCTCGTGCCAATGCATCAATCCCTGCATGTTGCAACATATCACAAGCTGTATGATAATCCTCTTCACTTATCAAAAAACCTTTCATTCCAATCATGGAACTTCCCATAAAGAGATCTTCATAAAATCCTTTTACAGTAAATGTCATATTTTTTCCCGCTCTCGCTATCGGAAATACAATTTCATCGCCAATTTGAATATTAAACATGGACATCATAGAAGGCGACACATACACTTCATTTTTAGCAATCTTGCTAGGCGCTTCTTTATAACCTGACAAATTTTCTGTAAAAAAACGATATCTTTTTTCCTCTGGCTGATAGACTATCAGTTGACCTTCACTATCAGACTCTTGATTATCCATTATATAATTGGAAAAAATCAACTGTTGTACTTCCACTTTTTCCATTTCCTCTAATGATTCTATATCATCTGCTAATTGGGATATCTGCGAAACGCCAGAAACCCATGCAGTTAAATCGCCAAAACCAGAACGCTGTATTTGCTCTTTGATATACGTACTTGAATTTGCCCATACAGTCAACACCGTTCCAAAAGCTGTTGATAAGAGCAGCATCAATAAAAAAATGCCTATCAAACTGCCCTTATGTTTTTTTAAGTTGGACAATAACACTATTTTCATTTTTCCCTCCTTTCTGTGCTGTTTTTTGCACAGAATAATTACCATTGTAAAGCGGTAAGCCAATCATTTACTTTCGCTTCCCTTGTCTTTGCATCATCTTTTTGATAGGCTATCAAATTAAGTTCATCAAGAATTGTTCCATCTTCTAAATATAAAATTCGATTTCCACGAATGGCGGCTTTGATATCGTGTGTTACCATCAAAATGCTTTGCCCATTTTTATTTAATGCTGTCAATAAATTTAATACGTCTTCACTGTTGGATTTATTTAATGCGCCTGTTGGTAATGTTACATTAGTACAATATTTTTATTTATGTTTATTATTAAAAAACAGCCAAACTTTTAAAAGTTTGGCTGTTTCCTATAAAAATTATATGTATATTTTATACATAGTTACTGCTTCCTCAACAGAAACCGTCACCCCAGTAAATACTAGGCTTAACAAGGATATTGTTAGTTACTCGTTTGTTACCCATATGTTTTGGTCTTGTCTGATACTATCCTATCTTATACTAATAAAAGCAAATTTATTATTTCTCTTATTTTTTTATTTCTTTTTCAATCTGACAAAAATCAATCATATTGGCTATTACTTCTAATATCATATCAACCGATTCACGCGATTGATTGCGAACCATATAACTAAACTTTTCCCCTACTTTTTCCTCCTGCTGATTGATATTGATAGAAATAACTTTAGAAATATCTAATTTTAGTGCCAAAGCAATTTTAATAAACACTGGAAAACTAATCTGATTTGTACCTTTTTCATAACGATATATCACACCCTCGCTTACACCAGCTAAGGATGACAACGTAGAAACCCCCATATCTTGACGACATCGTTCCTCCCTTAGCTTTCTAGCAATATCTTTAAAAAAGGATTGCATTAACTCGTCACTTGTACATATACTATACAAAATCCGTTCATCCGTAAGCGTTTTTTCCATAGCAACCTCCACATTTAAAATCAATCATTTGTTTAATTATATCACTCATAAAATGATTTTACAATGAATCAATCCCCTTATTTTACTGCATGTTTACTACATGATTGGTTATCTTCTATGGATTCACTTATTTATTATGTATTATCTTTTGTTTGTATAGACTTTTTCATTTTCATAAACTACATCTTGTTCCTTATCGGGTTCTTGTTCTTGGTTATCAAGATTTAATAATTTATCCAGTTCTGCTTGCCGTTCTAATTTTTCTCTTAATTCCTCTTCCTGTACAAATGGCTTTTGATATTCCTCTTGTGCGTGCTTTTTATCGTTTTCGTATTGTTCTAATCGATTCTGATAAAAATCAATATTTTCGTGCATACCTTTAAGAGCATTCTCTAATCGAACGATAACACCAACAGGGCTGGTTGAAAATTCCGTTTTATATTCGGTGCTGCCGATAAGTACAAATTTCTTTTCGCCCATAAGAGACTTTTCTACAAACAAATCAAATCCTTTATACTGCCCTAATAAGCAACGCTCACCGATTTTACATGCACTCGCTTCTTCCAACAATTTCATTCCTGCTTCTTTACGTTCATCATATAAATGGTTATGAATGAAAATTTCAAATTTAGGATTGTTCTGTAATTGAATATCCCTACGTTTTACATCTTCTTTGATAGCATTTAATGTTTTTGTTGTTGAAGCAATCTGTTTTGGATAGTCCATCATAAACTTATCTTGTAAGGCAAATCGCTGTCTGTCATAAGACGATTTTAATAATTGAAGCTTGTGTATTTCATTGTCCAATTCCATTTTTTCACGAATCAATGGATTACCTGTTGCTATCGCTTTAATCTCAGCATAATTTAGCGTTGCCTCATCGATATCATCACAAACTCTTGAAACGGTTTTTCCAGTCATTACTTGGCTTATAAATCGTTGTTTATTTTCAATAATGCTCCAATTATAAGCATCAAATGTCCCTTTGGTCACATAACGATAAATCGCAATCTCTTTATTTTCATTACCTTGCCGTATACCTCTGCCTTCGCGCTGCTCAATACTAGAAGGCTTCCAAGAACAATCCACGTGATGAATGGCTGTAAGATGTGTTTGAACATTAACACCCGTACCGCATTTATCGGTTGAACCAATTAATATTTTCTTTTTACCTGTTCTTACCTCTTTAAATAAAGCACTTCGTTGTGCTTCTGTACCAGCGTCATGAATAAATGCAATCTCATCAGCCGCAATCCCTTTGTTTACTAAACCATCCTTAATATACTGATAAACCGTAAAATCCTTTGTTTTATCAGGTACTCCTATATCTGAAAAAATGAGTTGGCAAGCTATTTTATCACCCTGATTGCCTTCTACATACTCTTTATAAACATATTCAATGACTTTGTTTAATTTTCCATCGGGATTATTGGGTGCATCCTTATCCAGTAATCTTGCGTCCGTTCCTAAAAGTCTTGCCTCATGTGTAATTTTAAGAAAATTATCTTCATTGGGAGGAACCTTCCCTTGACGTATTCTCTCTGCACGTTTTACAAATTCATCCATTACCATCTTAACATACCAATCCGCTTCGGATTCTATAATAATGGGTTTTCCTCCACGCAAACTAGGCGTATCTAGGGAAAGCATATCTTGTGTTTGAATATCGGCTACTTTTTTAAATGTATTCATTAATTCAGGCAAGTTACAAAATTTATTAAAGCGTGTTTTTTCTCGAAACCCTTTACCTTCTACCGTTAATTCTAAGGCAGTTGTCACTTCACCGAAATTCGTTGCCCATGAATCAAAGTAACGTATGCCCATTTCTTCTAATAATGGTTTTTGCAAATAAAGCTGCATAACATATAACTCGCACATGGAATTGCTGACAGGCGTTCCTGTTGCAAATACAATGCCTCTGCCCTCATTGATTTCCGTTAAATATTGTGTTTTTAAATACATATCCATCGCTTTTTGCGAACCAAATGAACTAATCCCAGCGACATTATTCATTTTAGAAAAGATAGCCAAATTTTTAAACGCATGTGCCTCATCAACCATTATCGAATCAATCCCTAATTCTTCAAAGGTGATTAAATCATCTTTTCGCCCTTCATTGGTAAGCGTTTGTAATTGCTGCTCTAACTTTTTCTTTTGGCTTTCCATTTGCTTCACCGACCATTTTTGCCCGGATTCATCTTTTATTTCACCAATAGCTTGTGTAATATCGTCTATTTGTGCTTGTAAAAGCCGTTGTTGCCGCTCAGGTGATATAGGGATTTTTTCAAATTGAGAATGAGACATAATAATACAATCATAGTCTCCTGTTGCTATCCTAGAAATAAATCGCTTTCGATTATTTTTTTCAAAATCATGTTCAGAAGCAACTAAGATATTGGCAGCTGGATATAACCGTAAAAACTCACTAGCCGTTTGACCAATCAATGGCTTTGGCACAATCATTACCGTTTTATGCGCAAGTCCTAGTCGTTTTTGTTCCATACAAGCTGCTATCATTTCAAACGACTTCCCAGCGCCCACACAATGCGCAAGCAAGGTATTTCCACCTAATAAAATTCTTGCAATCGCATTTTTTTGATGCGGTCGCAAAGCAATCGCTGGATTCATACCTGGAAATTGAAGAAAGCTTCCATCATATTCACGCAGTCTCGTGTTATTAAACAGTTCATTATAATAAGAAACATACTTATTTCTTCGCTCAGGTTCACGAAATATCCATTCCTTAAAGGCTTCCTTGATTAATTTTTGTTTTTCCCTTGCAAGTGTGGTTTCATCTTGATTGATAACATGTGTTACGCTTTTATCTGCATTTTCTACACGGTCTCTTATGGTAACTGTTCGTAAATTGAGTGTTTCTTCCAAGATAGAATAGGCATCGATTCTTTTTGTTCCATAGGTTTGTGTTGCCATAACAGAATCTTTATCGAGGGATTTATTTTCAATACACCAATTCATACTATATCGATTAAATAAAAGGTCAATACCTGTATAATATCGGCTCTTTTCTCCTTCTATCCTAAAGCGATTGGGCGTATTGAACAATTCATACATAAACTGTTTATAATCTTGGACATCAATCCATACAGCGCCAAGTTTAACATCAATATCAGCGGCAGATAGCCACTCTGGCTGCACTTTTTCTAAAGCTTCCACATTGATTTGATACATCGGATTGTTATCTGCAGCTTCTTTTGCCTGACGCAATTTTTGTCGGACATTACCAGATAAATATTCATCGGCTGTTTCCCATCCTTTATTAAGATTAGTTTCATCTGCTTTTGAAGGATTACAATAGATAACGCCTTTTAATTCATCAATTAATGCTTGTCTTTGCATACTTTCCAGATTTTCGGACAACTCATTCGGCATATTAGAAAGTAATTCATTCGATGTATTAGAAATTGCTGGCTTATATAAACATAACATATATGGAATATCCACCTGGCCAAATTCATGAATGGACAACCGTAGAGCTTCTACCGCATTTTCAGCCTTTTCTATCACCTGTTTTGGTTGAATGGTTTGTTTAAAAAAGATAGCTGCTTTTTTAACGTCTCCATCTTCGGATACTTCCTCAAGCGAGCATAACAATGGATAATCCCCATCTTGTTTAAATGCCGATTTATTTGACCTTGCTGTAAGAAAACCATATTTTTTTACAAAATCATCATACACTTGGTTTAAAACATGCTGTTTTTGCTTTAATTCGCCCTCTGTGCAGCCTTCCATCTGCAAATCAATTAATTCTCTGGTAATGGTTCGTATTTGATGCAACCCAATTATACGTTTCTTTGTTGTGTCAGATACTTCTATCTTTTTCATCAATGAATTGTCTCTAAAATAGACTTCATTCTTATAAATTGTATAGGTAAAGTTTTTTACATCTGGATTTGCAGGGATACTTTCATTTTCTACTGTATTGTCTAACAACGATGGAATTTCTTGATTATTTGTTATGGTAGCATGAATATTTTTTATCGCTTGGTTTAATGCCATTGATAAATTGAAATCTTTATCATGATTTACACAAACCGTATAATGGCTATTTTCTCCAAATGTATGATGGTCAATTTCCATCGTTCCAAGCAGCATCTCTGGGTGTGTAATAAAATAGCTATTGATGGCAATCCCATTTTCGGTTGTATCCAGATGCACCCAATCGGGTTCCATATCCATTTTACGCTCACGCTTTTGTAAAAATAAAATATCTGTTGAAACCTCTGTACCTGCTTCTTTAAATGCAATGTTTGGCAATCGGATTGCGCCAACCAGTTCTGCTCTTTGGGCAATATATTTTCTTATCGTTGGATTTTTCTTATCCAGCGTTCCACAAGAGGTGACAACCGCAACCATACCTCCTGGTTTTACCTGGTCCAACGACTTTGCTATAAAATAATCATGAATACGAAAGTTATATTGATTATACCTTCTATCATTAACTTTATAATCACCAAAGGGTACATTGCCAATAACGGCATCAAAAAAATTATCTGGATAGTTTGTTTTTTCAAATCCCATAATCTGTATGGTGGCATTGGGATATAACTGTTTGGCTATTCTTCCTGATAAACAATCTACTTCTACCCCATATAGATTGCTTTGGAATAATTCTTGTGGCATATTACCAAAAAAGTTGCCAATTCCCATTGATGGCTCTAAGATATTGCCACGTCTTAAACCAAACTGTACCAAAGCTTGATTAATAGCAAGTGCTATTTCTGGTGCTGTATAAAAAGCATTATTAACGGTTGCTCTTGCAGCCTCATATTCTTCTTTAGTAAGCAAACTCTTTAATTCGTTATATTCTTTATTCCAACGCTCATTAGAAGAATCAAACACTTGTGATAAGCCACCCCAGCCAACATATTTGGATAAAACTTTTTGTTCTTCAAAGGTTGCTGTCCTATTTTCATTTTCAAGCTGCTTTAAAGTTTGAATCGCAGCCATATTCCAGCTATATCTTGTTTTGGCACCACCTTTTTCTATTGCAGCAAGGTCATAATGAAAATTGGCAGGTAAAGTTGCATTAATAGGTTGTATTTGTTCTTCAGAAATAATGGACTGTGGTTGTTTTTCGTGTTGTGGTTGCTCTTTGGATTGTATTTGTTCCTTATGTTTTGTCTCCTCTTTATCTTTACGATTAAAAGAAAAATTATCTTTATCAGTAGCTCTCGTTATACTAATTGCTCTTGTTTTACATTCTTGTATATATTCTGTAATTGCTGGATTGTTTTTAAAATCCTTTGCAAGAGAGTCCATATTTGACACTCTATCTTCGACTTTGCAAAATCGCTCGTCGAAAACAACCTTTTCAAGAACATGGTAAAAATCAGAATAAGGGATACGTTTTGCAGTCCGTTCTCCTTTTTTATTGATATAGCTTATTTGAATGTTATCCGATTCAAATACAATATTAGACATACCACTATTGGTATTATAAAAGATAGATGGGTTTAATCCCTTTAAAATAGTACTTGTATACGTTATCTTTTCATTGGCAGTAAATGCCTTATTACATACCATATGATGTAGAATCGCATGAAATGGTATAAAAGATTGATAATGATATAAAAATGGAACAAGCACTTCTTGTAGTTCTATTTCTGTATCATTGGCAGCCGATTGTTCTTTTTCTTGTTTCAAATCAGACAATGAACTAGTCACAGGTTTATCATCTATATTTTGCAGTCCATTGTCTATTTGAAATAAACTTAATTGTGTTCCTTCAGGTTGTTTTAGCTGATTTCCTCTGTTGTATAAGGTCTCATCAGGATTTCTTCCCGCACGATTTCCATTGCTATATCCCTTGCTTGCTGGTGCATTTGATAATCCTCCAGCCAGCTTGGATTGGGATTTTCTTTCTTCAGTGCCTTGTAATGGTTCTCCTCCAACGTGTCCATCATCTCCCAAGCCTCGTCTACTCTGTGTTGTACGAATGGAAGAAGTGTCCCCATACATTCCATGCTGTGTAGTAACGCTGGCTGTTCCGCCCTCATGTATTCTAAAACTGGCGTTGCCATCATTCCCAGTTTGGCGTGTATCTGTTCTTGCGTTGGCGGATAAATGACTTCCTCGTCCGGTGTCAACTCCTTCCATTCCTCTGGTGTTGGCTGTGATACTACGGGCAGTTCGTCTGGTGTCATGTTGTATATTTTCAACGCCACTTCGTCCGCTGGTAGCTCGTCCAATGTTTTCCCGTACATCTCTAACATGACTTTGTCCATCTGTTCCATTATATCGTTCATACTGAATCTCCTTTTTATACTTACTTGATACCATATTAACATATCGTATCGCCTTATGGGAAAGGAATTGAATATATTGTTGATTTTTTACAAGAAATTCTTTTCGTTCTTCTGATGAAAGTCCATTATAAAAATCAACCACCTTATCACTAAAATGATACAATATATCAAATCTTGTATATATCGTATATAATGTCGCTTCATAAATAAAAGTTTTATCAATATCCTTTTCTACTATACTATTATCCCAAATATAATGATAGGTTTTCTGTGCAATGGTTTCTTGATAACTATCTTTATGATTATCGAACGTATGATTAATATAGATAAGTTCTTTTTCACTAATTTCATCGGGTATAAATTCTTCTCCATAGGTATCTTCTAAGCAAAAAACACAGTCCTTAGTGATTGTATATTCATCCTCAAATAAATGGATACCTGTATGTCGTTTCGGTTTTCTTCTTACTAATCCCCAATCATTATAAGAAGCAACAACTTTCGTTTTTGGATACTTGGAATAAATAAGCATTTGATTTTCATATTGGAATCGGTGTATATTCCCTTTTGCCGTAAACTTTAAAAATCCAAGATAGGTATGAAAATCGCCTGTTGCAATCTCTTCTAGTTTTGTATTGATTTGTGTCTCTAATATAGCCATCGCTTATGCTCCTTTTATGTACTCTAAATCGTTAATTTGCTATCTGTCGCAATGCGTTTATAGATTCTTCATTCTTCCTTGCTGCCCTTTTTAACCTTTCATTAGACACCAATTTATTATTATTCTTTTCATTATGCGCTACCATTATTGCAACGGTATTAAAAATATAATGAATGGATTTTGCATTAAGGTCTTTTACTAAATGTTCAAATCGTTCACTGGCATAATCATTTGGTTTATCATAAGGAAATAGGTCACTGATTTTAATTTGCAAAACAAAGCATACTTTAATGAATGTTTCAAAGTTTATCTCTCGAACCCCTTGCTCATACTGACATATTGCTGCATAACGAACGCCCGAAATCAACGCTAATTGTCCTATACTTATACCTTGTTTTATTCGTTCTTCTTTTAGTTGTAATCCAATCTCTTTTAAATTATACATATCCACATCCATATCCATATCTATCCCCTACCTTTCTATTATCTACAAATTAAATAAACAGCTCCTTTATACTTTCTTTTTCGGAAAATCCACTTTAAACTTTATTCGTTTACCTTGTATCATTTGTCCTTCTTTATTTTTATACGAACATTCTTCTATTCCATCAAATGATACATAAGCTGCATAGGTTGTCCCCTTATTTTTACTAACCAAATCGTTTAATAAAACCTTTTTACCATCCAGTATGCTTTTTACCTGTTCCATTGTCAGTAATTTTCTTAATGCGTAAACATTACTTAAAGAAAGACCACATTTATTTTTACAGTATAAGCCAAACTTTCCTATCAATACATCACCTTTACAATTCGGACAGGTTTCTATTGGTTTATTTTCATCTGAAATTTCTCCACCAATAGCAAAAGCGCTTATTTTTTCTCTCACATCAGGCTTTGTTTGAATGATTCGTTGTACATTTTCACGAATATAGGCATCCATTTTCATTTTATAGGTACCAAACCCTATTTTTCCTTGACTAATTTCTTCTAGTTCTCTATCCCACAATGCCGATAGTTTGGGATTAAGTAATTCTGAAAGATTACATTTGACAACCTCATAAATCATCTCACCTAAGTTTTTTGGTTCTAATACTTGCGTTTTTTTATTCAAACCAATATAACCATTGTTTATTAACTTATAAAGAATATCGCCTCTTGTTGCACTTGTACCAATACCTGTGCCTTTTATCTGGCTTCTAAGCTCCTCATCTTCTATTAATTGTCCTGCATTTTCCATCGCAAGAATAATAGACCCCGATGTATACCGTACAGGAGGCGTTGTTTTTCCTTCTTTTATAAACAGTTGCTTTAATGCCACAATATCGCCTTTTTTAAATACTTTATCCAGGTCCCTTACAGTATCATTGCTGTTATTCTCTTCATTCTCCTTTTCTTCCTCTTGGTCATTGATTACACGAAGATAACCTTGCTCTATAAGTGTTTTTGCTGATGTATAAAAATGTTCTTTTTCCATTCTAAAATCTATTTTTGTTGTTTTATAAACGGCTGGCGGAAAAAAGATAGCAAGAAAACGTCGGACAATACATTCATATATCTTTTTTTCCAATTCATTTAAACCCTCATATCCGGATACATCGCCTGTTGGTATAATCGCATAGTGGTCTGTTACCTTAGAATCATCCGTATATCTTGTTTTTCCAATCGTTTTAAAGCTGCCTTCTTCTAATATCATTGATGTAACATCCTTTAAAGAATACCCCTTATCCAATCCTTTCAAATTGTTTTCAATCTCCACAGCAATAGCGGAGCTTAACACTCTTGCGTCCGTTCTTGGGTAAGTGGTTAATTTCTTTTCATATAAACTTTGTGCAACAGCCAGCGTTTCATTCGGTGATATTTTAAACTTCTTACTGCAATAGCTTTGTAATTCCGCAAGATTAAATAAGTAGGGTGGATTCTTTTTACTGGTGGTGCTGGTTATATCTTCTACATAAGCGGATTTGCCTGTAAGATATTCTATCAGTTTATGGGCTTCTTTTCTTTCGATAAAGCCAATATCCTTATATAACATGGGGCTTTGATGATATATCGAATGTTCACTATCTTTCCATTCCGCATGGATTGATACACCGCCAAATTCACCAACGACCTTATAAAAGAACGTTTCCTTAAAATCTCTTATACTGCGTTCCTTATCAACAATCATTCCAAGTACACAAGTCATTACCCTGCCTACCGATATAGGAATATATTTTGTACTTCCAACAGCCCGATTTACCATATTTCCATAAAGTAAGGTAAGTACTCTTGAAAAATTAATGCCCATTGCATAATCTTCTATCGCTCTCATCGTACCGCTTGCTGCCAAATTTTCATAAGCACTCATCGGCTTGGCTTCTTTGATACCTTGTAAAATTGCCTTATCGGTTTGTGAATCAATCCATACACGAAGCTCCTTTATGCCTTGCCTTACACCGCCAAAACGTCTTATATTTTCCTCAATAACTTGTCCTTCTCTACCAGAATCCCCCGCCCAATAAACCACATCAATATCGGCTCTATGCAAGAAGTTACAAACTATCTTATACTGATTTTCAACGCTAGAAATAACGCCATATTGATAGTCGTCTGGTAAAAATGGCAAGTCCTCTAAATTCCACTTTTTATATTTTTCATCGTAGTTTTCTGGATAAACCAACGCTACCAGATGTCCAATACACCATGTAATCACCCAGTTTTCATCTTCTATAAAGCCATCTTGCTTTTCATGACAAGAAAGCTTTAAAGCATTTTTAAACTGTACAGCGACCGAAGGTTTTTCTGTTATAATAAGTTTTTTCATTGTTTTTATAAATTCCTTCCTTTTATGTTATAATTAATGTTATATTTTACATTCTCATCATTGTTATAAATATCATTACCTAAACCATTTTTTTCTTCTATGTCTGGTATATCCTTTAAAATATCACGTTCATTTATCAACAATTGTTGTCTACTATCATAGACAAATGGATAAGACGATAAGGCACTTTCTCCATATTCTTTTACATAGGTTTTAATAGCACGATGATATTGCCTATATACCTCTTTATCTGCTATGGCAGGTGTCTTTGCAGCAAATGCTATACAAAAATCATTGCTGCAAGGAATTACAATGAGGTTATCTGATGTATCTTTATCATCATTACTTATAATAGACTGAAAAGGACTTTCTGGATAAAAGAGTGTGGATGCACCAAATAAATAACTTTCATTACTGATAACATACAATTCATCATCCATCTTACTTACTTGTGCAGGAAAAAGCTGCGGCGTATTATTAACTGCATAAGAAAGAAGGGTATTAAAATCCATTCCTTTCTCTTCTATTTGATGAAGTACATTCCTATCAATAATAATACTATTGAGTTGTTCTCCATCATCGGATACAAGCAGCCTTAAATACATCGACAGATTCCCTTTATCCTGATGTGGAATATCGCTCATATAAGCCTCATTACTTTCTTTATTAACAACACAAAAAAACACTTTACGTATATCAAACAATATATCAACATCATTCTTTTTATCATCTTTTGTCGTTACTGTAAAAATATCATTTACAGTCTGTTCAGATTGTTTTTCATATAATTCGGATTGTTCTTCATACAGCAAAGAAACCTTTTTCATAGTTTTCTCAAAGTCCCCATAACAACTATTTTTATAAATCTTATCATAAACCGGCTCAAGCAACATAAAAAGACCTTCTTCATTATCCTGTCTTTTAATGTAAAATCCTTCCTTTTGTACACCATTTCCTTCTTTCACTGCAAATACAACCTCTCCATCTGCAAATGGTAATGACATATAATGTATTAATTGTCCTTTTAATTGTTCCTTAAATTTGTCATATTCAAGCATATCGCCCCTCCCTCTTTATTTCTTATACAATTCTATTTTTAATAATCATAGCTATAATCAAAGTCCTTTACCCATACACAAGACACATAATCGTTAAAATCATACCGACTGCTCTCTCCAGTCCCATAGGCATCGGTTGATAATACAAGATGTAAATGAGCGCCGAAACTATCCCCTGTATTCCCCATATGTCCAATCAGGTCACCTGCCTGTACATGGTCTCCTTCATGCAAATATTCTTCATCTGTCGCTGGACGAAGCATATATCCATCTTCATCATATTCTGCATTCGTTCCATATGCTGTTATAAAATCATTCATATGGGCATATAACGCATATGTCCCATCATTAAATCGTAAAATAAGATGATTGCCGTATCCTGTTCCATCTTCTTCTACATGAACGATTTTATAAACGCTTGCTTCGGCTATTGCTACAAGATTTGCACCTATTCCTTTCCCGCTGGTAAAATCCACCCCATAGTGTGTTGTATGGTTTTCATCAATATCCGTTCTTGCAAGGGTATATTGTGATGTTACATAGCGCACACCACCATCATCAATAGGATAGACATTATCTTCATTCATCCATGTAAATATTTCTTTTAACTCATCATAAGACATGGGTAATGTTCCCTGCGGCGAATTTTCAAGCGCTTTTTTTGCACTATTTTCTCGAATAACTCTTTTATCAATAATATACCCCTCTTCTGCTCCTATATTAGACGCCTCCAAAGCAATCATATAATAATCTTTTTGCGTATCGCTTAATGTGTCTGCTACTTCCTCATATGTTTGTTTTACAACATGAAGCGTTTTATCTTCATCTGTTATATAGGTATAATTCAATAATGCAAAGGCTTTATTTAATCGTTCCTCTTCTTCATTGGTATCTATAAACAAGTAATCCTCCCTTGCTGCCTGTGCTTCAATAGAATAGACAAGGTACAGATTCAACACTTCATTGAAATTATCTATATTGGAACAGTCCTGTTCATAAATTACGTTATATCCGGATACACCTTGCTTATTCTTTCGTTCCCACCTAGCTATCCTATCCTCAAATGCATCGTATGTATCATTTAATTTTACAGCCACATAACTTGGATTTGTAGAATCAACTTCTGCGCCGCCAAAAAAATAAGAAAATAGCCCCACAATAACGACAATAATCAATATGGGCAATAAAAACAAAGGGGCAAGGGATACAATAAAGGTTATTGCCTGCACAATCATGGTAATAGCAAATTTTAATAACATCAAAATAAACTTACCTGTATATATAAAAGCTGTTTTTCCTGCTTTTGCTGCCCATTCACGCATTTTACTTTGTGCATATTTTTCTGCTTGCCCTTTTACAAAATCACTAACACCTGTCTTCATGTTATTTTCAGTAGCCGATTCTGGTGTTGTGACAACTTGAATCGTTTTTCTACGTATATCCTGTATAATTCCATGATTCTTTTTATCCGTAGTATTTTCTTTTTTATTCTTCTTGGCATTTTTTGATGTATTTCTTAACCGATTATGAGAAGTTTTATGTTTTTCAACGATTTTTTGTGAATCCTGTTTTTTTGATTGATGTACACCATAAGACTGTTTATGTTTTATCAATCCATTCACTTTATTGGCAAAAACTTTGGCATCGGATACTGATTTTTTAATGTCTACTGCCGTTTTATAAACTGTATGAACTGTTCCTGTTGCTATTAAAACCGTTTTATCTTTTACTTGACCTGCTGTTTGTGGAATGATTACGGTTAAATCTTTTGCCTTAGCAACTGAATCCATAATTGCATTGGCTTCATTTTCCTTATCAATGCTGCCATCACCTGTACGCTTGTTTTTAAACTTTTCTAAGAGTTGTCTCTTTTTCTTTTTGGATATGCGATATGTGCGTTTTTTAGATTCTGCTTTATCGGACGATTTAGGTTGCTGTTTTCTTTGTATTCCTCTTTGATTTTCATCAATAATATTTTCTTTTAATGGCTGTTTTCCTGATTCATTATGCTCATATATTTCTAAAGCTTCATCTTCCGTAAAAATATTTTCATTCGATGTGGTTTCTTTTTCATTAGATTCTCCATTTTCTACGGACTCTTTTTCTGTAAATGATTCTTCATTTCCTTCTTCTTCATTATTATGCAAATGCTGTTCTTTATAGTCAGAAGCGCCTACCTCTTTTCCCTTTTTCTTTCGTTTATATTGATGACCAGAACGAATAACCCATCTTCTTTTACTGCTTATTTGCTCTGGATAAGCTTTTTTAACGATATCCTCATCAACATGATTCTCATCTTGATATGAATTTACATTCTTATTTATAACTTTTGGTTTTTCCTTGATAACAAAGGACTGAATCTTTTGCTTTTGATAATCTTTTATTGCATTTGTAACCCTCTTTTTATCTATAAAAGAATGGGGATTTCGATTTTCTGTATTATCTGCAACATCTTGTTCTTTTCTTGTATGATGTAATGGATTCCTTTCTGTCAATGCCACCCCTCCAGTATTTACCCTATTTTACTAGCCATTGCTGCCTTTATCGCCTGTTTTTCATAAAAGTTTGTATTAAACACATCATAAATAGGATTATCCTTATTAATGGTATTATCTAGTGGAATAATTGTATTGGCAAATCGTATCAAGCCACAACCTGGACTTGGATTTTCAATATAAGCCAGATGTGCGCTACTAATTTTCCCCTCAAAGGTATCTAATATTAGTTTGGCATCACCTGGTCCCATCTTTAAAAACATCGTATACTCTGAATTAGAAATAAGCTTCATCGAATCCTTGTCCAGAATAACATCGCTGACATTTTGTGTAATTCCTGTACAAATCCCACCTAATTTACGAACCTTTTTCCATAAGGATATAAAAAAGGCTTTACTATATTTTTT
This sequence comes from uncultured Eubacterium sp., assembly GCA_947088865.1. Classification (GTDB taxonomy): domain Bacteria; phylum Bacillota; class Clostridia; order Lachnospirales; family Lachnospiraceae; genus Lachnospira. Next base: position 55,066 of record CAMUHY010000015.1, read on the forward strand.
ATTCATTAGTTCGTGAAATTCATCGACATATAACCATGTAGCACGACCAATCGAAGTATTTTGAATAATGCGCTGGCGGATATTCGATAATGTAATTAACATACCAACCGACATCAGCTGCTCGCCTATATCTCTAATTCCATACACCGTTACTCGGTTCTTGACATCAATGCTTGTTGGATGATTAAACGTATTAAATGAACCATCAATAAAGCGTTCCATTGAAAGAACAATATCGTGTGCTTCTTCGTCTTTTTGCTGTTTTAGTATTTCATAGAAATCACTCATAATAGGCACTTTTCTTTCTTTTATGGGTTGACTGGCAATATTTGTAAATAAAATCTTAATGCAGCGGTCAATAATGGACGCGTGTTGCGGCTTAAATTCTTTTTCCATTGAATGCTCTGCAATTCCGCACATAATCTGACTTTTTTGTGCAATGATATGAATCAAGTCTGTACCATCTTCTAATTCGTTTGCTTCCTGTCCTTCATTAATGAAAGAATTTTTATAAAAATTGTTCTCTTTCAATAAAGACACATCACAGTCCAATGGATTCACCCAATTGGTAGAATGAGGACTGATTTCTATAAAAGAACCTTTAAAGGCTTTGGCTACATCCATATATTCATGGGTGGGGTCAACAATAATAATGTCATCATTCGTATTTAAAAATACCGAACCAATCTCTAACTTTGCTCCAGTAAACGATTTGCCACCTCCTGTTACACCAAAAACAAAACCATTTCCATTAATTAATTGTTTTCGATTGCACAAAATAACATTCTTGGATTCTTTATTACAGCCATAATAAAATGGCTGTTTTTTCATCTGCATTTCCATTACCTTAAATGGGATAAGTATCGCTGCCATTCTGGTAAACATCGAACGCATACTGTCAACATGTCTTGTTCCATAGGGCAAAATCGTTGCTAATGCCTCTCGTTGTCTTAATAGTAAATCATTGGAATAACAGCCATGATTTTCAATAATCAAGTCGATATTATCACTTGCTTCTTCCACTTCTTCTAAACATTCTCCAAGCAGCACAAAATGAATCCCTACCCAAAACATTTTTTGACCATTTTGAGTGATGTCCTCAAGCATTTCTTCAATATTTTCATTTTCCATTCGCACAGGATACGATATATCCAGCGAAAAATCATTATTTTTATTGCGCTTTTGCTGCTGTTTTTGAATCTTACTTTGCACAGCCATATACCTGCCTTCAATAAAATCCTTTGTAGCTGCTTTTGCAATGGGAATGATATCAATGGAAAACATGGAGCGTTGACTAATATTAATAAGCTCGTCAAAAAAGTCGTCGGAAAGCTCATCATCGGGGTAGCTATCTGGGTCAATACACATACACTTTCCATACATCGTATTGGTTTTAAAATAAGCAGGATTTTCACAAAAATCAATCCTATCGCAAACAATGTCATTTCTAAAATCTCTCATTTGAGACAAGCAATTTTGTATATCAAAATTATAAGCACTTTCTTCACCCATACAGTAAAAATCATGGAAAATACGCAGCCGCTCTTTGGCATTTAAAGGAAGCAGCAAACAGCCAATCGAGGCAAACTCTTTGACAAGGTTGGATGTAATGGAGTTAAATGCCAGTTTGGCATCGTCATAATTTGTTCTTGTAATCGTAATAGTTAGATACTTTACCTGCTCAATTCCCCTTTTACTATGAATAATTTTCGATTCCATAATGTCATTGTAACAATCTCTTGCAAAATCAAATCCATCTTGTTTATAAAGATACAATACATTGGCTCTAAACGCTTCCATATTTCGATTCTTATTAAATACTGTAATCTTACATAAATGAACATCCAGCGCGTTTAAAATCCGACACCACTCTCCAAAAAATAACTCTTGTTCTTCATATGTTTTGGTAACATAGTTTAAATCATTCATTTGATAGGTTATCGAATATAAATTTTCACCCACTTCAAAAATTCCTTCAGGTGATATTTTTCGTATTTCAATCGTATCTTGAATACATGAAGCATTGCTTACTCTAAATTTTTCTGGTTTTTTTAACTGCAAAAACTGCTTTTTTTGTTTCTCTCGTTGCCTTTTTTTCTCTCTTGCTCGTTTTTCATAATGATTATTGTTCTTCTTTTTCATATTCGCAACCAGCCTTCTACATAAAAAATTCATTCCGATTATCTGTACTGCTCCAATCTTCTCTATTTAAAGAGCTTTGATTTGCCACAGGTACCGTATTTTTAATATCCTCATTTAAAAACAGCCTGCACTGGTGATAGTTCCACTCTCCAAGTGGGATAAATTCTTTCAAGGTATTCAATGGATTCGTTTGATAATCGCTTATTTTTATATGAAATGTATCCATCATAACATCTATCTTTTTTTGTATCTCTTGCATACGTTCTTTTGAAGTGAACGCATAAAAAATATGAATCCCCATAAAACAATACGCTCTTGTATCCGATAATGTATTTCCAGATAAAATCTTATAAAGTATAGGATTTTTTGCTTGCAGTTTCCTCAGTTCATTATCACACCCCATGTAATGACTATTAAAAAAAGCTTTTAAAGTCTCATCTTTAACAGGGGAATACTGTATCATTACACACTCCATATCTTCTATTGATAAAAGATGTTGGACACATTCTTTGATAGAAGTTTGTGGAAATTCTCTAACAAAAGCCATCTTTATTTGATAATCCCCTATTCGTAAGGTATTTTCATCGGATATATACGACTTTAGTTCAACATCGTCTTTCCATGCTTCTACATGATTTTGATAATTCATCACATTTTTATCTGCAGCATCATCATATTGACATATCCTTTTATGTATTAGCCTTAACCGTTCATCTAAGCACACAACCTTTAAGGTTATCCCACAGTCGGATAGCTTAAAAAGCATATCTTGTTCCATTTGTTCAATACGTTCTATATTGATGGATTTGCTTTGATTTTCTGATTTTATTAACACTTCCAGATAAATATCCTCTATTCCATAATAAAAGAAACGATATTCAAAGTCATAGCTTCTAAGGACTTCAAAAAATGGAATTTCAACACCAGCATTACAACCACTATCTTGAATAATTTTATAAAGTATGGTACAAGAATGGTCTTTTAAGATAAATAACCCATTTTCTGTTACCATGCAGACATGATACTGCTTTTCTAAAAAATGAGGTGTCTTAAAAATTGGTGTAGTATTTTCTTTCTGTTCTTTTCCTTTTGCTTTTATCTTTTTAAATCGTTCTTTCAACCTTGCCTCCATATTCTTTATACACATCAACTAAAGGTTTCCATTCTCCTTTTATCTGAAAAGAATTATTGAGTGCTGCTCCTAAATAAACCGCTCCTTTTAAATCACAATTGACAAATAATGCATCACACAAATTTACATGTGCAAAATTGGCATTACATAGCACACAATGAATAAAAATAGCACCACTTAAATCCACTCTTCTAAAATCAAAACCTTCCATTCGCTGATTGATAAATATCTTTTTATTTTGTTCCATTCGTTTTTTAATTTGTCTTTCATAATCTATTGGCGATTGTTTCGGCGATAGATTGCTGGTTGCTTTATGAATAATGTTTTGTGTTTCTTCTATAAGGAATTGTTCCTTGAACTGTACATACCAAGCAAACCATTCACATCGGTAATGTTCCAATTCTTTTAATTGTTTATCGCTTAATCCATCAAAAGGAAGGGGAAGGTCAATAAAGGTAGGATATTCCTTTTTGCTATCTCCAAAAAGAAGGTATATCGGTTCCATTCCTTGATACTGCACCCCTACTCGTTTTATGCGTCTTTTACTGGTGAAAAATTGTTGTATCATTTCATAAGCATTGTCCATGCTATATGTACCTATATCTTTCATGTTGTGTTCAAGAGTGATTTCTAATAATCCCACTTTATCTGCATTTTTCTTTTTATCCTCTTGTACTTGCTCTAAAGCTTCCTCATATCGTTTTTGAATAAATTGCTCTGATATACCAAGTTTTACTATATAACAATCCTGTTCTGCTTGATATTCGGTATAACGGATTACTTCTGGAAGATTCCGCTTATTTTCATAGGCAGCAATTGTCTCTGCTCGGTCTATACTATCAAGTGACATATATTCTCCTTTATTTTTATTTCTTAGATTTGAAAATTTAATTTTCGATGGAATTGAAAATTTTATTATCGTTTTAGCGATGTTTGTTCATATTTTTTATATTCTTTATATTGTTCTTGAAAATAATCCGAAAGGCTTACCATGATATTGGATACACTTTTCTTTTGATTTTCTGGAACACTATCACATAATTTGTCCATATCTTGTAACAAAGCTTCCCAATCTTCATTATTTCCAAGTGTACTGATGTTCCAATAGGTTGACATCACTTTATAAAATCCATTTAAAGGCTGTTGTAACTCTTTAAAATCATTCTCTTTTAATAACTCAATGATGTGTCCTGCTATCTCTAAGTACAATTTCCCATGCTCACAAGTACTGGCATACTTACCAAACTCCCATAACCTCTGAAAAAACTGATATTGTTCCGATTCTTTTGCAAAGTTGTTGGTTTCTAACACGGAAAGGTACCTCCCATTCTCTAAAATTTTTATAACATCTCTTTTTATTTTACATGGTCTTTATCAAATTTTGTTCCCAATACGACACTACTTTTATCTTTTTCTGTCAAAAATGGCAAAAAAAGCAGTTATTAGGAAACTTTCCTAATAACTGCTTTTTTGCATTGATATAAATTAAATAATGGATAACACCATAAAAGAAAAAATTTATCTTCCTCTTGTATTTATTCTTTCATCCATTTGTAATTGTCCGTTTTCTATCATATCCTGTTGTATTTCTAAAATACGTTCTACATCCATCTTGGCACACCGAGCAATAACATTGATAGATATATCTTGTAATAACATTTCTTGTATCATTTCTTTTTTAGCTTCTTCAACATATTCTTCCATTATTTCACACATTTTCCTCTGCCCCCTCTCTGAATGCTTAATTTCATTCATCCTTTTGGTAAATATCGGAAATTTTGGTTCATTGATTTCTGTTTGTGTAAATAGCTGCATAAGTTCTGCTATTTTGCTTCCATCCTTTGCTTTGGTATTTACACATATCGTTTTCATTCCATCTTCTAGTATCTTTCCTGTTTCTCTTACCACACTATCTATATGATAAGCAGCCCGTTGTCCTTTTAATATATCAAACTCCGATATATATACAACTATAACAGATGGAACATTCTCAAATAAAGTACCTGGCTCTGTTTCACTGGCTGTTATACAAGACGCATTATATCGAATACGTTTAAAATGATTGTCGTTATTTGACCTTTGTACTTCCACATTGCAAAATGTTCCATCACCTAATGTACACAAAGCATCTAACCTTACCGAACGCCCTACTAAATTGCGTACATCTTTTTGCATTTTCACTTCCAGTATTGTCAATTTATCATCTTCCAATATAACCCTTAATATTTCTTGACAAAAAGCGGCATCATCTGCCAGCACTTCAAAAAACACATCATCAATTGGTCTAAATTGTTTGATTCTTTCTAACTTTTTATCATCTATTGTATGTTCCATAACACCGCCTTCAGCCTTTTATGGCTTTTCTTTATTTTTACATATTTTTTTATTTTTTTCAACTCTTTTCTTATCACAATTCTTTCTTTGTTACAATAAGGGTTGAATTTTTAATCATTTCATATAACGCTTTCTCTTCATCCGATTCCAATATAATGGTAAAATTCGTTGCAATCGCTGTGGTATCCGAAACACTGATTTGTACACCTGCACTATCATAAGCTTTAAAAATATAGGCATTTTCGATAATACGTTTCCCCTGATTCATGTCCACTCCAAAAATGTCTATATAATCGCCTGCTCTTAATCGTCCACATACAGCGTCGGATAAATCGTTTACATGAAAAGAAGCTTGTACTGGCTTTTTATAAGCTGCAAAAATATCCAACTGTGATTGAAACATATCCTGATTAACAGGTGCTTTATCCCAGATTCCATTTAAAGCATATTGACCTATTAATTCATGGGGGTTTGTTACTGCATTGGACGTTTTAAAAATGCTTTGTGCTTGAATCGTTGTAAAATATTCACTTACATTATCCTCTGTTATCAGCGTATTTTTGGGTATCGTCTTTGCTGCTATAACTAAATCAACCTTATTGTTATCTCCACTCATTTTATTATTTAATACAATAAGACAAATAAATGCAATCAGTGCAAAAAAGATTGCAAGTACGATTCCTCTTACCTTTGTTTTTACATCTCGCTTCATATCATCCTTCTTTCTTTTATTCCTGCGAACAACGAGCTAAGCGGACATGTTTGTGACATGCTTGCCTTTCCATTTGACGACTGCCGCGTCCTTTGGACGCATTGCAGCCCTGCTACGGGGTATTTGACTTAATGAGAATAGACATCAATATACGAATGTAAACTCATTTCATTATAAACACCTGCTCCTATTCCATTGAGTGTTACTTTGATATTGGCATATACACCAGATGCAGCTACGGTTGCTCCATTAGGTGTGACAAAAGAACCTTTCCCATTTTCATAACAATTGACCAAAAGGTCTCCTCCACTGCTTTCCATCACTTCATATACATTCTCTCCCAATACGTTATAGATAACAAACTGTTGTATTTGTATCTCTTTTACCATTGGTAAATTCGATTCTAAAGAATCATTTAATTTCATATAACTTTTAAGCGCATTGGTAAAATTCTTTTTTGCACACCTATATGCCGATTTACAGGCATACGTAAAGGATTCTGTTATGGTAAAGTCGCTTTGAATATCAAATGATTTTATATCATAGGATATAAACTCATTTTCTGTCTGCAATAAGTGTTCCTCGTATGTAAACATACTGGTTTTATCGCATATATTGACAGATAAAACCGACAGCGTTAAAGCATTATCATAATGTTTTCTAATACTTTGCGCTTCTCGCATATACATATTGGCAAACATATATAAAACAACCATGCTCATAAAAAATAAGGTAAATACACTATATGTAATAGAACCCTCTTCTTTTTTACGTAATACTTTCATAAAGAATCTCCATACCATAACAAAACCCTTTTCACTTTTACCTATTCCCTTAAACTTTACTGGTTCCCTTAAAGGTGTGATTGACATAATCCAATGTTCCAAAATTATTTAATCCAAAGGTATTGCGAAAATATAAAATAACAGGTGCAATTACATCAAAGCTATCCATGTCTGCTAAATCCACCAAGCCACTAATACGAATTTGTACCGGCTTGCCATACTCCTGAAGTGTACTTGTAGAACCTGTTATATCGACATCCCGAAATCCAGCTTCCTCTAATTCATGGATTAAACTGATTTTATCGGTTTCTGTAAGATAACCTGTCGCTTCCATTCGCTTCATATAGGCAGTTTGAATTAAATCAATCTTATCATTTAAATTCATTTGTGTTTGCCAAACGGCATAGCCTAATCCTAATGTAATTAGCATAATCAGTGTTGCAAACATACAAAAAGTGGCTTCAACAAATTCACTTCCTTCTTGTTTGCGGATAATAATCCTTTTTAGAAACTCTTTTTTTATTCTCATCATTTTATTACCATGTAAAGCTATTCATAAATTCGGTGATTTTACCATCAAATGTTGTAAAAATATTCGTTATTGTCTCTTTGCTTAATGCTAAAAATACGACGCCCACTCCAAGAGCTGCAACGATTAATATCCCTTTTGCAATATATTGGTCTCCTGCTTTTTTAGTACACAAACATGGAATTAATTTAGCTTTTCCTTTGCGATACCATTGACTTATCTTACCTGTTATCATTCCTTTTGCATTGTTTACTGTTCTCATTGTTTTACCTCCTAAAAAATATTAAAATCAGACATACTTGTTATGATGCCATATATAACAACCACCATAATGGACAGAAGGATGACCATCTGTACCTTTGTGATGTTATTATCTAATTTTTGATTACATCTTAGTTCTACTGCCTTTTGAATATCACTTAAATGCTTGGTAACATTCGCTATGGCATTTGTTACACTTCCTGTTTCATAGCCTTGTCTTATCACGCTGCATAATTCATTGATATGAACATTTTTAAATTTTAACTGAAACTTTGATAAAGCCTCTGTAACATTGTTTTGAGCTGTAATTTCCATCATTAGATGGTACAATTCTTTTTTTAATCGTTTATTTTCAACGCTTTTATAACAAGTTTTTAATGAATCCGTAAGAAAGATTCCCGCTTCCGTTTTTATCATAATCGTTTCATAGATGGAAACAAAATCTTCTAGCATACACTCATTATCTTTTTTATTATTGACTTCCAGAAGCACTTTCAATATCATATAGCCAAAAGCTGCACCAATTACCAACCCCATCAAACCCAAAAATACAAAACCACAAAATCCAAAAACAGCAGCTAAAACAAGCTTTACTAGGATATATTCGATTGGGTCTACCATTCGTTTCATCAAATAATTGACACCCATTTGACTTAAGTAAACTTGTGTCTTGTTATAATGTTTTAAGTAATTGCTTTTATAAAAACCTGCTAGTCCCTTTTTTGGTGTCACATCTTTTAAAAGTTCCTGCCTTGCTTTCCATACCTTTTCTTCATCTTCTTGTTGATTTTTTCTATAAATAAAAATACCAATTAGAACTGGTATCATAAGCATAAGCAATCGACTAAGCCATTTTATGATTTCACTGAATATCATCATGTTTTCGTTTTTTCTCACCTCGTTTCTTCTATCTTTATGAATGGTTATTTATTCATCGTTATCCATTTCCATGAAGTATATAAAAAGATAATCATGCAATAAATAAACATTATTTTTCCGCTAAAAGAACAAAAGAAAAACTCATAAAAAGTCATTTGCGTAATGTTAAAAATAAGCAAAAGACTTAACAGAAAGACCACTATCATAATAACAACATTCAGCCTTGCACCCTTTACCATTGTTTTACGAATTTCCTTTTGCCCTTTATAGGTCGATATGGAATCATAACAACGACTAATGATTTGTCTATAATTCGCACTGTTGTGGCTTCCTTCTTCTAATGCTTGTAATAATTCGGTTAATTTCCTGTGACGAATTTTTAAAATCAATCGTCCAAAAGCGCTGGATGTATCTCCTTCAAACATTTTAATTTCATTGACACATTGTTTGATAGCACCTTTTAGCGGTTCATCTAATTCTCCAGCTACGACATCAAACAACGTGGTTAAATCATTAATACTGTTTGAATAAGAATATAACAAGTTGGAAAGCTGCAATAGATTTTCATCAACAGCCCTTGTTATTCTTGCATTGAGTGTATAAACTATTATGTAAAAGAAAAAAATACACACAATAACTGCCAATACAGCATACAATATACTTTTTGTAAGGATTAAGACAATAGTGCATGTTATAAAGGTAACAACCGTTACCATAAACAACACCAACTCTGTATTTATCCACGAAAAATACGTTTTTAATTGGCTCATTTCCAGCGCAATATCCATTTTTGTAAAAAAACTTAATTTGTCGGTATTTCCAACCCTTTTAAAATAGTCCTGGTCCTGTTTTTGTCTTGCGATTGAAATATCTTTTGTATTATCTTTAATCGTATGTGCTACAATCGAAAATACATTTTTACTTTGTATAAACTTTACAAGCAAAAAGCTAAGACCTGTAAGACTTAAAAACAGGATGGCATGTAAAATAAAATCAAGCATGAATCCCTCCCTTTCGCATGGGTCTTATATTTATCCATTATTAAAGAAAAAATCATTGAGTGAAAATGTTTTTATATCCTCTTTTTTAGCATTTCCAGAAGAATCTAAAAAAGCTTTTTGTGCTTTTACTGGTTTACAATCTTCATCTAACTTTACTATCCGAAGTCGTTGTTTTTCATAGTCCCATCCATGCACTTCAGATATGCTGCATATCTGATACTTCTTTACATAAACAACAACCTGAATCCCTGTTAAAAAGCGCATACATTGTTCTAATTCATACCCTGTGGCTTGTTTCATATAATCACCGACTTTATAAAGTCCTTCTTCTTCATTATTGCCATGTGCTGATAGCATAATTTGTGAACCAGTGGCAACAAGCATAGGAAGTGCAGCTGCGTCCGAACCACTCTTTACTTCACCGAGTACAAATAAATCCACATCATCCGTTAGTGCATGATTGGCAAGTTCATTGATTCCATAGTGAACCATTCCTTCATTATTTTCTTCAATCGTATGCCAAACACTAAAATCAGGATGTCCTTCTACAAACAACTCATCCGTTTCTTGTATAACCAGTCCGCTTTTTTGTATGCTAAAGACTTCTAATAGTGCGTTCATTCCTGTGGTCTTTCCGCTTCCATTAGCGCCCACAAATAAGATTCCAGCTTCTTGCTTATCAAACTTTTGAATTAAATAATCTTTTTGTTTTGGATTCATATAATTTTCTCGAACCAAATCCTCTAATGTAACCTTTTTCTTTGGTATTAATCGAAAATGAACCTTTGGTATTCCACTATTGTTAATCAGTTCTGATGTGATATTGATTCGTAAACGATACAAGGGATTACTAACCACATCTGAAAACTTAATTAAAGCATTGATATTCGATAAATTCTTTTTATTTCTTACACAAAGCATGTTGACAAATCGTATATAATCATTATTCGACATAAACTTTACATCGGTTCCCATTCTTACACCACGCTTTTTGATTCGGATATTTCCTGCATTATAAATCTTAATATCCGATATATCAGGTTGTGATAACAACGAATCCATCACATAATATCCAAAGAAATACGAATTAAAACGGTCACACAATCGTTTTACATCGTTTTTATTGTCACAAATCTGTTTGAATTTTTCGGTTGCTTTCTGAAAAATAAGCTGCTTTACTTCTTCATAACTAAAACTATCATTTCCATTGATTTGATTTAATTTGTTAATCAATCCCGTTTCTTCTCCTATTAAGCGGTCAATGATTTGATTAAATATCGTTTCAAGTTTCTTGTCTTTATCTTCAACATCTGTTTGCTTTTCTATTGTATCTGTTTCATAAAAAGATAATTCTGTATTCCCTGATTCTTTTGTTCTTATCTTTTTATTCTTTTCTAACCACGCCATTGTTTATTGCCATCACTTCCCTTCTATAACCATTTCATTATCACTACAATTACTATCACAAGCATAACCACGATTCCTGCAAAAAAAATGATGATTCTTTTTATATTCTTTAAAAATCGCTCAAAATTCTCTTCTTGTTGTTGCTCTGTATAGTTTTCTTTTATTGTATTTTCACCATAAACAGCATTGTTTTCTGTTGAAATATAGGCTAACGCTGTCCCTTTCTTAAATGCTCGCTGTTTTTCCCTATACGTTTTTACGCCCATTCCACCTGGTTTAAAAAATCGAAGTAAAATCGGAATTGCAATAAATATACTTGCAATATAAGGTGCAACAGTCATTGGCACGTTAAAGACTAAAACCGCAACAAGGGTAATAACAACGCCTAAAAAAAGTCCTATTACAATGCTGATGACTTCTTTTAAATCAAACCCACCTGCAACATCGGATTTAAATTTTTCGATATTTTTATTTGTTTTTACTGCCAACATTTTAATGCACCTTCTTTGAACTTGTAATTTATTATTTTAATCCTTTATTTTAATCAACTTGCATGTTTAAGCCTAAACATAAACTTTTATTGTATCAACATTTGCTTTTCCGTAAAATCTAATATTTCATAACCACTGTTTACCATTTGATGATATAAGTCCAACATTTCTTTCATTTCCATAGAAGAATCAAAAGACATATCTAAACATTCTTTTGTAGCTAATTCTACACTCGAAGCAATCAGTATCTTTACGACATGATTTGCCAGATTGCAGTCATTATAACGAAAATCTCCAAATGTTCCCTGAACTCTCACCTTATCATAAGTACCAATCTTACTGGCAATTTCCTTTGCTTTTTTATAAAAACAAAGAATCGGAAATAGATTTCCATCACAATCAACCATAAACCGACATAAAAAAAGTGGTGGTTCACTGTAAAAATAAAGATGGGGTGATGTTTTAACAATTCCTATAATATCTGCTCTAGTCATATGTACTATCCTCACTATTATTCATTATTTATTTTAGAAATGGACGTCTAATGCACACCTAACGCACGATGGGTGATTGCGGAAGCTTCCTTAATTGCACCAAGCATAGTGAACCCTATAATAATACATTTTGCCATCCACGACATAACAACACTCAATGAAGCAAAGGTTATAGCATTACTTTTCATTAGTGCTGTTCCAAGCACAATTGCTATCATGATAGTTACCGCTTCTAAAATCGTTGCAAACGCATATTTCCAGTAACTTATAGTTGTACTGCTGATTTGATGAGAACTGGCAATTGTTGATGTAGCAAGAGAACTTAAAGGAATAATCATTAATACTTTAAATAATCGCACATAGGTAAGGTATAAAATACCACCGCCCACAATTAACATCGTAAACATAAAAACAATTCCAAAAACGATTAATAGTATTAATTCCCAATTGTTTGTATAAGAAGAAACGGCTTGTATTGTACTATCCATTCCGTACATGGTATTATCTGCTAATATGCTGGAACTGGTTGAATCCACTTTCATAATTAACCCTGTTCCACTATAAACAAGGGATAAAATCACTTTTATAATATCAATCGTATGTGTAATCATAAATTCACCAACAACCAATTTTGCCAGATGTTTTAACATTACTTCCAAACGTACATTTGACCGTATATCTAATGAATCTGAACATATCCCGATTAACCAGAAAATAATATAAAGAGAAGCTGCAACAGCAACAAAACTATTATTAATGGCAACAATAATATTCCACCCTACACCAGCATTCCAACTTTCTGGACTTGCCTTTAATGTTTCTATGGACGTACCTATCAGACTATCATAAAATCCTGTGCCTATCGTAATCTCACCTTTTAATACATCTTGAAGAAGACCAGCAATAAAATCATTCAATCCCTTTAAAATCGTCTCCAATGCAGCACCTTCACCTCCTTGTATGTATGGATATTAAAAACCAAATAGTCCAATAACAACGCCAATAGCAGCCATAACCAAACCACCACCTATTTCAAGTCCACCTGTAACAATTCCTGATTGGTCTCTTTGTGATATACCAGAAGCAAAGTCAATGGCTCCTTTAACCAAAGCCACAACGCCTATTGCAGAACATACACCAATACCAAGTGTTTTAATAACATTTAACCCTTCATCAATTTGTTCAACACCTGTTCCTGCTGTAAGTAAAAAACATATCCTATTTATTACACATGTTTTATATCCCATATCAACCCTCCAATGTTTTCTATAATAAAAAATGGTATCAAATTTTTTATAAAAAATGTTCCCAATACGACACTACTTTTAATTTTTTCTTTCTTAAATGGTTAATTATTGCTATTTTTTATAAAAAATATTTTTAAATATCCATAAAAACCTCTACACAATCCTTTATATTTTCTATACTCATTTCTGGAGAAAAATAATTACATATCGTTTCTATATCAAAGGATTCCACTAAAGGCATAATTGCTCTTATCTGCATTGGCGAAAAGCCCTCTTTATTTAATATCAAATACAATTGCGTTTCTTCCTTAGAGCTAAGTTCTTTTTTTACATCAATATGATTTTCATAAGCTTGTCTTTCTTCCTGTTCCAAAAGGCTTCTTGCCTGGTTTAAATTTTCTTCGCACAATGCTTCTGTTATCTTTTCAAACTCTTGTGTTACATCTTTACCATCCATGTTTTCAAATTCATCCATATCCAGACTCATCAACTGTTCAAAGGTTATAGGAATGACTCTGCGTCGTGGCTTATCTGGCAATTTCCCTCCTGTTTGTTTAGCAATCTCTTTTTCTGTCCTATAATTGCCTTGTTCATATGTATCCATTGCTTTTAAATAACCCAACTTTTGTTTATCTATAAATTGAATATGCTCACCCCCTTCTGTTATTATCCTTTTTTTTGCCTTTTCAATTCGGTCTAAACGGGCATCAAAACGATATGTTTTTGCAGCCTGAACCATCTGGTTATATAATGGTAAATTCCATGTTTCAATTTTTTCATCTTTTATGGCATCAAAACCATTGATTAATACAATACATTCATTTCTTTTTAATTTACGAACCTCATCGGGCATCATAATATCACGCCCTAATATATCTTCAGAGCTACTGCTTGAACCATTTTTTCCTCGTGTGACAGAGGAAGACTTTTTATAAATGGTCTGCTTACCAATAGCTTTACTAACCTTTTCATGAGTACTGCTTTCATTTCCACCTAAAAAAATAAACGTGTCACAATTTCCCTCGATGTTATCTTGACTATCTTTAAATAATTCCTTTAATTGTCCAAAGTTTTGAATAATGATAACCGCACTAATATTTCTTGAGCGCATAGTAGATAGCAACGAACAAAAGTCATCGGGAAGTGCAACATTGGCAAACTCGTCTAAAAGAAATGTTACATGTACAGGTAATGCTTTGTTATATATAAAGTCACTCGTATAATATAAGGTTTGAAAAACTTGTGTATAAAATAAACCAACTAAAAAGTTATACGTTTTATCAACATCGGGTATAATACAGTAAACGACCGTCTTTTGACTTCCAATCGTTTGTATATCAAATTCATCTTCCGACAATAATTCAATAATTTCTGGTGATTGTATAGGTGCTAATCTTGCATTGGCACTAATAATAATAGAACGAACCGTATCTGCAGCACCCCGCATTACTTTGTTATATTGAATAACTGCAGGATGCTGTGAATTTTTTTGTTCTAACTGATACATTCTTATATCTAGTTTACTGTCTAATTTTTGTCCCCTTGCATCGACTTTAAATTCAGCTTCTTGAAGTAATTGAAGCACCGCTCCTATATTATGTTTTTTTATCCCTTGCTCATCTTCCACTCCTTCACGCCATACATACTGAAAAAGCGACTGCAAAAACAATCCTTCTGCTTTTTCCCAAAATGGGTCAGAGGGACTTGTTCCTTTGGGTGTTGTATTTTTAATTAAGCTGGCAATTAATTTAATAACATCGGTATCCGTTCTAAGATATTTAAAAGGATTAAACCAACTCGACTTTTTAAATTCGATTAAATTTAAGCATTTGACGTTATACCCATACTCATGTAAAAAGCCTGCTGTGTCCGCACACAGTTCGCCTTTGGGGTCTGTAATAATATAAGAACCCGTCATTTGCATAATGTTTGGTTCTACCCATTTAAATGACTTGCCACAGCCAGAGCCGCCAGCAATCAAGACATTATTATTTCTATCGGTGTGTTTTGTATCCAGCGAATACTCTATGTTTTTAGAAAACCTCATATTTCTTGTATTGACAACTCTATATTTACTGCCTCTAATGTTCATTTCTATACTTCCATTTCAAATAGATATTTTTTATTTTATTTGGTTTCTTATTTTTATAAATCACAATATTGTTCTCATCATCTGGTGAATAATTTAGGTCTGCTAATATCTTATTCACTCTACTTGGGCTTTCCCATTTTGACGAACCCTGTTCTTCACCATATCGTGTTGGCTTGTGCATACAGGCAGCTATAAGTACAATAAACGCATAAAGAATGAGATTGATTACAATAAAAAGAATCGTATATTTGTTAAAATACCATCGAAACGGATTATGATAGACTTCTTTTGCAAGGCTTATCATAGTGTAAATCGTATTTTTTTGTGTGGTGGAAAGGATTGCTGCAAAATAATAACCCATTACAATTGGCACTGGTAAAAATATAAGGGTCATTGGCTTATTGATTTTAATAAAACTACTGTTATTACTACTACTCATGGATACTCACCTTCTTACTTGACGATTCTGTACGGGATTTCTTTCTTGTGTCTTTGTTGTATGAGAGGTATTTTTCTTTGTCATACTTTCATTATTATTTTTAGAAGCGTTCATGTTACGGCTTTCTTGTGCCACCTTGTCATAATATTGATATATCTTTTCTCCTGTTATGGTTGAAGCCACTTGTCCATTTTTATCATATAGATTATATATTTTATCTTTAAAAAGATGGGCAAGTATGGTCTTTCCATGATGTATTTTTTCATACATTTCTTTTTTTAATAGAAGGTAACGGGCATTATCACCCCAAGTTTTAGGAACTCTTGTTTGTATTGTGCCGTTTTTGTCCTCTTTAACAATAAGACCTTCATTAATAGTAATCGGATTCATTTTTTCATCTTTACCAGTGACACCTTTTTCTATTACAGTACGATTTTTTTCATTTTCTGGAGAAAAAAAGAAATCTTGCATTTCTTCTGGACTTATTTCTTGTTCTTTTAAGATTGTATCTGCTATTTGTTCTTTTTCTGCAAAAGATTCTTTATCTTGTACTTTATGCTGGTCTGTTTTATCTTCTTTTATTGTTGCATCTTCTATTTTTTCTCCCTTTAATTTAGAAAGACTATCCTTCTTTTTTGCCTCTGCTATCTCTTTAAATACATAGTTCTTTGCTTTATCGTTGGATATATTAGTCATTTTCACACGTTCATCATTTCCTATAACAATATGAAACTTACCATCGTAAAACATAACCTTATCTGTTGAAACTTCAATCGAATGTTTCTTATCAAGAAGAAAAGAAATGCTCATGATTTCTTTGTTTTCATTTCGTTTCATACCAACACAATCCTTTAAGGAACAGCTTATTGTACTGAAATCATTTCGCTTCATCTGATTCGACAGATTATTTGTTTTCATTTTCCTGTACATAGCAAGTTTCATTTCTTTTATATCTTTATCTGGCACTTTCACATTTTCTTTTTTTTTAATTTTTTCAACTTCTTTATCAACATCAGGAAAATTCTTTTTTAACCAGTCTGGTTTATCCGCTCCAGTATCTTTTATAAACTCTTCTATCGTTTCTTTCTTACAAAGAGATTCTTTATTTTCTTTCCCCAAAGCCATGTGCCTATTTTGAATCATTTTTTCAATTTCATGAACCTGTGCTGCTTTAGCAGTTGGAAACATCACATGGATATATTCTTTACCATCTTTTAATTCTTTTAATGCTGTATAAGGGACATGGAGCTTTTTACACTTTTTTTCAAAGAATTTTAAATCTTCTTTTCCTACCATCAAAAAGGAAACATCGTTTGTAATCTTATTCATTGTTTTCTGTCTAGTGCTTCCTTTTTTATTGGCTAATTTATTATCTTTTCTTTTTTCATGCCAACTAGAAGTTTTATAAAAAATAAGTGCTGCTATGTTCTTTAAAGCGGTCAATCCTCTTATACCCAATTCAACCACATATTTCATACCTTCAATCGTAACTTCTATAACTTGTGCCTCTTCATTCATTTCGTTTTCACCTCTTATTTATTTTTTTATTTGGTGCTTAAACATTACGATGCAGCATATTCACTTAACTTCATAATATCTTCCATCGAAGTATTTTTGTCACATGCCATTTGATAAAGAAACTCTAGTGATACCGTATCCATTCCAGAAAGCCTTTTCAATCCTCTGATAATACCCGTATCCAATTGATTTGCCATTGCTTCCTCTAATATCATTTGTCTTTTTTTTACATCATCTTCTACTTTACGAAATAGCTTAACTTTTTTGTTTATATCTATCTTTTTCTTAAATCGTAAAAAGAAAGAACTGCTTTCTTCTATATTTTTTATCGTTTTATTTATCTCACGACTTTGAAGTCCTGTTTGTAATAATTCTTTTGCATTGGTAATTTCTTCATCACTTGGCAAATCCTTTTCGTTGTCGTTTTCTTCTTCGTTATTATTTTCTTCCACGATACTATTTTTAGTATCTTCTAATTCTTCTTCCTGCTCTAAATACAAACCAGCATTCGACATATCTCCTATATAATCAAAATCATTTATAAATGATTGCTGTCCTTCATACTCTTCATCAAATGGACTAAAAAATTCATTACCTGCTGGCGCTACATTATAATGCTCATTTTCATTATTGTTTGGTTCATCAGGCTTATCCTTTTCTTGATTTATCATACGTTGGTTTACAAGTTGATAATTTGATAATTCCTCTTTGAATTGTTCTTTTATGCTATCTAATAATTCCTTTAATCCTTTTTCTAATAAACTGCTGGTGTGGTCGTCAATACATAAAATGCCTTCACGAACACAGTCTACTTTTAAGAAAAGCTCTTTCAGCTTTTCGTTGATAGTATTGATATCTATTTTTTCTTTTTTATCCTTTTTTATGTTTTCTTTATTTTTTACTTGCTCCGCTTTTAATTCATTTTTTAAATTGAATAACTCTACTTTTAATTTACTCGTTTCATCCTTACTTTTACTGGTTTCTTCACATGCTTCTTTGTATGATTTTTCATAATATGCTTTTCTTTTTTCGGATTCAGCCAAATTTTGTTTTGATTCTTCTAATTTTTGTTGTGATTCTTCTAATTCTTTTTTTAGCTCGCCTATTTCCTGTTCTTTTTGCTGTAAATGATGATTTACATCCATTATTGAATTTTTTATTTTGTCATACTCTTTTTTCAATGTATTTAATTCTTCATTTTCACTAAGTATAATATGTAATTCATATGGATTTTTTGCTAAAGACACATATCCATTCATATCTTGAATATCTATATCATTTTTAAAAGCTTTATAAATTTCTCTAATGAAATTTTCTATCGTTTCACTTTCTTTTGTCTTTAACACCGTATCAATTAACATAATCCAATCTAGCGCTGCATTATCTTGAATAAAAGAACAAATTGCTGATATATATTCTGTACTAATAAAATCCATATCAAGCAAATAGTCCAAAACGTCTTTATAGATACTTCCACCTTTGCTAATCATATCTTGAATATATAAAGCCATCAGCTCCCCGAACTCACCTTTTATACTTAAACTATCTAGTTGTTGTATAGCCCCTGTTTCTTCTATATTCGATTGATTAATTATTTGTTTCTCCTCTTCCAAGTGTTTACCTCCAAATTTATATACTTATAACTTTTTATAATAAAAATCTAAAAATCATTATTTTGCTACTATCAATAATGCCATAACAACATATCCAATAAATACAGGAACCGCAAACGGAGCTTTTGTTTTTCCTTTTTTAATAAAAGCCTTCAAGTTAATAACAACACTAACGAATAAAACTAACATTAAAAATCCAAACCAAACGCATAATTTATCTATTTTATAAATATTTGCACAAATACATATGTATGGAAAACTAGCAAAAAGCAGTTCTACATCACCATTATTGATTACTTTAGTCAGTTGCATAAAAAAAATAAGGATAAGACCTAAAATAAACTCTCTTATCAACAGTCCATTTACAATAAATAAAGCAATATAGCCTATCATTCCTATAAGGATATGAAATATTGTATATAATTTCATCGTATAAAAATCAGTGTATGCCATAATCGCTAAATACGCTGTAAATAATATATATAAGAAAAAATAAGAATAAAATGCAGCTATTGCTATACACCCCGCTATTGCTGTAATGAATATATAAGAAATTTCTACATTTTCAGGTAATCCATGTCCATCATAGTCTGCCTTTTTCACGAATATAATCCCAAGATACATCAAAAGAACACTTATTATAGCACCCATTCCTATGAACAAAACATTCATCTATTTACCCTATTATTCTTCATATATCTGATTGTTGAATAGCCCTAAGTTCATTTAACTTTTCATTAAACTTAATATTTTTCTCTGTAAGTTCTCGAATCTTAGAATCTTTCTGCACATTTTCAATAGTTAATTTATTAATCTGTTCTTTTAATTGACTAATTTTAGAATCACAAGTACTACAATGCACCTGATACATGTTAATTGCTTTTTTTAACTCCTGATTTTCCTCATTTCTTTTCTTATTGATATGAACCAGGTCCATAACATTTTTTTGTACGACTTCTGTTAATGCATCATCGTTATAATCCATATCATTTACATTCATAATACACTTGATAAAATCAGATATTAATTGTCCCTCAATTGCCTCAACTTGATAATTCTTTATCTTTTTATCTTCTAATTCTTCATTATTTGTACTTGGATTTATACATTCATTAAATTGCATTTCTTCATTTTCTTGTACTGCTGGTTCTGACTCTTCTTGTGCATTTTCGCTGAACTGATTTTTATACGCCAAACGTTTTTGCTCCATCTCATAAGAATCGTTCGTTTCATTAATATAATCACGAACATAGCTGCAAGGTAAACCCTCTTTAAATGCACTAAGCACTTCTTGTGTAACATGAAAACCTTTAGACTTGCAATCATTATAAAGAACATACCATTCTAAACTTGCTTGATTTAACAAAAGTTCACTTATATCCGAAGAAAAAGAAACATTGTTTTCTATGAAAAACTTTAAAATATCATTGTCAACATCTTCTGCATTTAAAATACAATCTGCAAGTAATGTGTCTTGTTCTCGAATCGCTTGTATCATATCCTCTTTATTATCTGTTACTGTTGTAGTTGCCATATTTGTACCCTCTCTATCTATTTTTTTTAATTTTAATCGATTTTTTGTTCAAAATGTTCCCAATATAACACTACTTTTACTTTTTTCTTTTAAAAATGAAAAAAGATAGCCTATTAAGCTATCTTTTTATCCAATAATTTAAAAATATTATTTTTATATTTTTATTCTAAACTTTTTATTTTATATAAATTTCATATCCATTATAATAAAACTATTACAAATAAAAGAAAAATAATTTAAATTTTATCCCACCTGTCTGGGAATTTTTTTGCAAATTCTTTTAAAAACTCTTCAAACATCGTTTCTTCTGCTTTCTTTCTAGCTTCTATCGCTTCTTCTTTTTTATTATACCTACCAAGATAATGATTTTTCCCTTTAAATGTTATTTGCGCCATCCATTTTTTACGAGATTTATCCCATACTACGCCACGAACTCCGGACGTATTATTCTTAAAAAGAGTTTTATTATTTATCGAATAAATATTCGTTCCATCACATACATAAACCTTTTGAAGGATTTAGCAAATTAAGTACACATAAATATTTTTATTTTAAAGAATTAGAAAACACATATATTGATATTAATGAATTTGATACCATTATTTACAGATATGTTTTTAACAAATTTCAATGGTTTCCAGAGGGAATCTATGGCGAAATATTTTGCTTTCGTAATGGTGGAGATGAATATGACTATGAAACTATTTCTGCAAAGCCAAAAAAATTTATTCTTATTAAAAATAATTTAGAAGATTCACAAATAGACATCGAAGGTGAGGGATGGACTTATTTGAAAAACAAGAAATCATTATATAATTTTTTTAAAAACATGTTAAATGATTAATATATTATAGCTACTAGCCAAGTTAAAGCTAGTAGCTTTTTATTTGAGACGGAGACAAACAAAAGAGACAGAGATTCAGACAAATAATTTGAAACGGTCTCAATTATTTTACAATTTATAATTTAAAATGGTCTATATTCTTTCTATATTTTTCCACCTGATATTGTTCTGGTTCTGGTATTGCGTTAAAATACTTTTCAATAATTTCTGGCTCTATATCTACGGACAATTCTTTTTTGATATTTTCTATATTTTTATATTTCTTTGATACTTCTCCAATCTTAGCATTGATACTCTTTAATTCTACGGATAACGATTCCTTAAATGTGATTATTTCAATTTCAGAAAAACCATACTTATTAAGTATATCTTTACATTTTAAATACTCTTTATATTCTTTATCATATATTTTATTCCCTCTTGTATATAAAAGATACTCATTTTCGTATTTTTTCATTTGATAGTATGTTTTTAACAAATGCAGATAAGGCTTTTTCCTACGATAATATTCCTTTCGCTTCTCTTTTAATTGCTTTAATTCGTTATCAACCTCTTTCAGTGCTATATCAGAAGATGAAACATCATATATCTTATATTCATCAATCAATTGTATTTCATTATTAATTCTATTAATTTCTTGTAGATGTTTCTTTATGTTTCCATATGACGGAAAATAATCTTTAGGACATATTCCAGACTGATACAAATGAGCATATTTTCGTTTTTCAAAGTCGGTCAATTCTCGTTTAAATAAAGGTTTTCTCCAGTATTGATAACTTACTATATATTTATATCCTAGTATTGGTGGCAGAACTGGCAAAGGCTTGTCTTTTACATTTATTCTTTCAATAATATTTTCTATCAAATATTCATGTCCAAGTTTATAATTACGCCGAGCCTTATCCATTCCACGACCTTTTATCGAAAAGTACTCTCCATATTTTTCAGATTGTCCTTTTCTTACATAATAACCATACTTAGCTAGTTCTTCATAAAATTCCTCTATACTATGAACATTTAAAATAATTTCATCCATGTCATTCTTTATCATATCGGAATAATTATATAGTTCTACTTTCTCATTATAATATTTATTATTTCTATATGGATGTTCTTTTTTCTCTTGGCTTTCTATTTTACTATCTTTTTTATTCTTGCACTTTTTCTTTTTTCTATCGACTTCATATTCTGCATAAGTCATTCCAGTATCTTCAGATAAAGTATGTAAATGATGAGTTTTGCATATCTTATCAAGTAAAGGCTGCACTATCTTTGCCCAATCCCCATCAGCATAATGATATTTTTTCCCATCCTTTATATTGATAGAATTAAAAACAATATGACTATGGCAATGTGGCTGGTCTGTATGTACAGAAAAAACACATTCATAGTTTGCTAAATATTGCTGGCAAAACTCTAAAGTAATTTTAAGCGCTTCATCATACTCAACTTTTTCTTCTGGTGACCAGCTTATTGTAAAATGATAAGCATAACGCTCATGTTTGGACTTTGATGTTTTCCCAAAGTGTTTTTTTGTCGCTACCATTTCGTTTAATGTATTGGTTGTCGTACAATTAATCGAATCAACATATTTGCCTTGCGTTTTCGATGGGTTAAGAATATAATTAATTGTTTTTTTTAACCCTGCATACTGTCCACCTGTCTGCGATGGATGTATCGCTCCAATGAATTTAATAATAGCCATATAATACTTTACCTTTTTCTTATTGATTTGTTACGCTATTGTTTATAACCATTTCCAGAATTTTATTCATTAATGCAAACAATTGATTTTTATCATATGTACTATAAAGACCAGAATTATTATTTTTCACAATCTGATTGATATTGCGTCCGATTGCATTAATTTCATTAATCAACTGTCTTTGCTGCATTAAGCTTTCTGCTGATTCCATTTTAATCCTTTGATTATTTTTAGCTGCATACAATATACTTCTAATAACCTCCGATTCATTTTTACCTGTTTTTTCTTGCAATTCTTTAATATATTTATACAAATTCTCTTGTAGTCGAAAGCATATCGTTGATAATTTAAGCTCTGTATTATTTGTATCATTTTTTATATACTCATCATTCATACCAACTCCACATAATTACCTATGTTTTTCATTATACATTGTTTTATTTTTACAAGTAGCCGCTATAAGAACCTGTGCTGCTTCTGTTTTTTTATAAATAGTATCCAAAATATGCTGTTTAAACAATAATTCACATAATTCCTGTAACATACCACAATATTGTGTCCATTCCATTGCTTTTGCTTCAAACTGAGCTTTTACATTCATTACTTTCTCATAATAAGATGCACAAGCTATCTGAATTAAATTATCAATCTCTATCAAACGACTATGAATCCCATGCTGGTCTACATATTCTAATTGAAGCTGGTTATTTGTTTGTTCCAAATTATAACCTGCATTATAAAGCTGCTCCATAATTATATCAGCCTGTCCACTAGTTAATGCTATTTTTGAATTGGATATAATATATTCTTTTATTCTTTCATCAATTAAACGAATCATCACTTAGCCTCCTCAAACATATTTGTATTTTTATTATACATACTATTTAATAATCTTTGTTCCCATTACGACACTATTTTTATTTTTTTTTTGCATAAAAGGAGTAATTCTTCATCTTATTTTTATTTGTTTCTTTTTCTAACTTGCCTTAATAAACTTTAAATGCCGCAGAGAAGTGCTGCAATGAAGTGGCAGCATTTAAAAAAAACCACTTTATCAGCCTTTTTTGGCTGATAAAGTGGTTGGCAAGATACGCATTTGTATTACAAATTCATCTTGTTAGTGGACACCCCTAACACCCCGTTTATATATTTTTCGCTCCAAAAATATTCAAATATATTATTTTATGATTATTCTATTATTATTTTATGATTATTCTAATGATATTTCAT
>CAMUHY010000016.1 GCA_947088865.1 uncultured Eubacterium sp.
TATTGTTGTAGCCGTTGTTATAGCCATTATTATAACCGTTATTGTTGTAGCCGTTGTTATAGCCATTATTATAACCGTTATTGTTGTAGCCGTTATTATAGCCATTGTTATAACCGTTATTGTTGTAGCCGTTATTATAGCCATTGTTATAACCGTTATTGTTGTAGCCATTATTATAACTATTATTGTTGTAGTTATTATCATTGCTGTTGTCATTGGCATTATTTTGGCTGGCATCATCATTATTTTCATTTACAGCAGTGTTTGCATCATTTGAATTATTTTCATAATTGCCTGTATTATTGTTATAGTCATCATCATTATAATTGCCATTATTGTTATTATAAGGATTACTATAACCATTTTCATTTTGCCCATTATTATAGTTGTTGTAATTATCCGTAGTAGTGCCATTACCATAATTATTATAGGCATTGTTATTTTGTGCTTCCTGATTAGAAGAGTTTTCTATATTAGGATTGTAGTTATTATTAGTGTCATTGCCATTATTATTATTGAATGGGTCTGAAGTATAATTATCCATTAAATTCCTCCTTTTTATTTATTCCCACAAACAACGAAAGTTGTAAAGCTATCAAAAGAACTGTTATTTAAAGTTTTTTGTGATAAACTTAGAACAGTGGCAAATTGTTATGTATGATTAAGATATGCCTTAACCCTGTAAATAAGAATATAATAAAAATCAGATATGAAGTCAAGTAAATTTAGGAAAGGTGTGCGAAATCGCAAGTGAATATTTATGAAAATAGTATATGAAGATAACTTTATAATGATTGTGGATAAACCTTCAGGACAATTGGTTCAGAGTGGAAAAAACTTTGATATGGATTTGACAAGCGAGGTTTTAAATTATAGAAAACAAAAAAAAGAAATTCCATATGTTGCTGTTATTAACCGCTTAGATAGACCTGTAAGTGGGCTGGTATTGTTTGCTAAAGATAAAAAAAGCGCGGCAAGATATAGTAAGATACTTGGACAGCAACAACTAAATAAACATTATATTTGTGCTGTTTGTGGATATGTACAGCCGCAAACAGGTACAATGGTGGATTACTTGCTAAAAGATGCAAAAGAAAATTGTTCAAGAGTGGTAAAAGAAGATAAAGCAGGAGCAAAAAAAGCAGAGTTAAACTATCATGTAATACATTATCATTCCGATTGGAATTGTACATTTTTAGATATAGAATTAATTACAGGAAGGCATCATCAGATAAGAACACAACTCTCATCCAGAGGACATGTTCTTGCTGGAGATTATAAATATTTGGCGGTTGATAAAGAAAATAAAGAGGTTTGCACATTTCTTGCAGAAAAATTGAATTTGAAAAAAAATGAGATTGCTTTGTGTGCTTATTCTATTGAAATTTTGGGGAATGTATATAAAATCAATCCAGATTGGGCGAAATATATTCCCAGTAATTGAATAAATTGGTGCAATTTAGAGATAATAAGTCCAGATATTTATTGTAAAAATTGATAATTATATCTGGAGGTGAGATTATGCAGGAAGTTTGGACGATAAAGCAAAAATTTTTGTTTCTTGGCGGAAGTTTTGTAATTGCTGTTTCCACATTCTTGGGGTTTAAATATATATTTCCATTAATTTCACCGTTTGTTATTGCTTATATTATTGCGCTTGCAATTGAAAAGCCTGTCAATAAATTGTCTAAATTATTTCGTGGAAAAAAACATCCTGCATCAACGATAATTGTAGTTGTTTTAGCTACGGTTATATTTGTGGCACTAGCGGCTTTATTCTATGCCATTTTTAAAGAGATTAAAAATTTTTTTGTCAATTATCAATATAATATGGTCGTTGTAAAACAGACTGCTGCCAAAATATGTTTTAATTTGGACGGCATGTTTGGCTTAAGAGATGGCTGCTGTATGGACGCATTGGAAATGTGTACTCGATATATAGAGAAAGCTTTTAGTGAAAATGCAAGCTCTGCCGTAGTGAATCGAGTAGCAGAAATTTCATTGCCTGCAATTGTAAAAATTGCAGTATTTATTGGCGGTGTATTTGTATCGTTTATTTCGGTTATTTATCTTTCAGATAAGTTAGATGTTATAAGAGATTGGTGCAACAGCACGCATTTTCGTGAGGAAATATTAGCGGTCACTTCCAGTTTAAAACAATTAATGAGTGTCTATTATCGCATTGAGCTTTTAATTACGATAATTAACATTGTAGTGTTGACGGTTGGATTTTTTATTATAGGCAATTCTTATGCGATTGTCTTGGGCGTTGTGATTGGTATTTTGGATATGCTTCCTGTCTTTGGAACGGGTACTGTTTTAATTCCATGGCTGCTTTTTGACCTTGCCTGCGGCAATACATTTTCAGCGGTAGTCCTTTTGTTTGTGTACGCTATTACATGGCTTGTCAGAGAGATTATGGAGAGTAAATGTGTAGGGGACCGTGTGGGAATATCGCCGCTCGTTATGCTGATTATTATATTTGTTGGTATTTTGGTTTATGGGGTTATGGGATTTATTTTAGGACCCGTATCATACTGTATGGCAAAAGCCTTAATACTCTACTTGAAAACAGTCATTGGACGTGGTACACTAAGTGACAAAAAGAACTTTGAGTAGAAATGAGGATAATTATGGCAGGAGATAAAAAGTTAGTTGAAGCAATTACTTCAATGAGTGATGATTTTGCACAATGGTATACAGATGTTGTTAAAAAGGCAGAGCTTATGGGTTATTCAAGTGTAAAAGGCTGTATGATATTTAAGCCGGCAGGATATGCTCTGTGGGAGAATATACAAAAGGAATTGGATAGAAGATTTAAAGAAACAGGTGTAGAAAATGTCTATATGCCTATGTTTATTCCAGAAAGTCTCCTTGAGAAAGAAAAAGACCATGTGGAAGGATTTGCGCCAGAAGTTGCATGGGTAACACAGGGCGGATTAAATAAACTTCAGGAAAAAATGTGTGTAAGACCTACTTCTGAGACGCTGTTTTGTGATTTTTATAAAGATGAAATTCAGTCATACAGAGATTTGCCAAAGGTATATAATCAATGGTGTTCCGTTGTAAGATGGGAAAAAGAGACCAGACCATTCCTGCGCTCACGCGAATTTTTATGGCAGGAAGGACATACAGCCCACGCCACAGCAAAAGAAGCAGAAGAACGCACACAGCAGATGTTAAATGTATATGCAGACTTTTGTGAGGAAGTCCTTGCAATACCTGTTGTGAAAGGTCGTAAGACGGATAAAGAAAAATTTGCCGGAGCAAAGGCTACATACACCATTGAGGCGCTTATGCACGATGGCAAAGCATTGCAGTCTGGCACAAGCCATGACTTTGGAGATGGTTTTGCAAAAGCATTTGGTATACAATATACAGATACAGACAATACATTGAAATATGTTCATCAGACTTCATGGGGATTATCAACGCGTATTATTGGCGCTATTATTATGGCACATGGAGATGACAGCGGTCTTGTGCTTCCTCCAAGAATTGCACCGATACAAGTTGCAGTAATACCAATTATGCAGAAAAAGGAAGGCGTTTTAGACAAGGCATTCGCGGTAAAAGAACAGCTTTTAAGAGCAGGATTGCGAACAAAGATTGATGATAGTGACAAAAATCCGGGCTGGAAATTTGCAGAGCAGGAGATGAGAGGAATACCAGTACGAGTTGAGATGGGGCCTAGAGATATCGAAGCGGGACAAGCTATCGTTGTACGAAGAGATACAAGAGAAAAGATTACGGTTGCAATAGAGGAATTGGCAGATAAAATTAAGGATATTCTTGATGTTATACAAAAAGATATGTTTGAGAGAGCAAAGACACATCGAGATGAACATACTTACGTTGCGACAAACTATGAAGAGTTTAAAGATGCTGTTGCAAATAAGGCTGGATTTATAAAAGCAATGTGGTGCGGCAGCAGAGAATGTGAAGATAAGATTAAGGAGGATACGACAGCTACTTCAAGGTGTATGCCATTTGAACAAGAAAAGCTGTCTGATGTGTGTGTTTGCTGTGGTAAACCAGCAAAGAGCATGGTATACTGGGGCAAGGCATACTAAATAAATAATAATATGTATATAGAATTGCCAGAAAATGTTAAGAGCATTATAGAAGTGCTTTATTCAAATGGTTATGAAGCTTATGCAGTCGGAGGCTGTGTAAGAGACAGTGTACTTGGAAAAAAACCAAAAGATTGGGATATAACAACCTCAGCCCTTCCGCAGGAAGTGAAGTCATTGTTTAAAAAGACAATTGATACAGGCATCAAACATGGAACTGTAACCGTTATGATAAAAGGTGAGGGGTACGAGGTTACGACATATCGTATTGATGGAGATTACAAAGATGGAAGGCATCCTGAAAATGTACAATTTTCTTTAAAATTGACAGAAGATTTGCAGAGAAGAGATTTTACAATTAATGCGATGGCATATAATGATAAAGTTGGGCTGGTTGACCAATTTGAGGGAATGAAAGACTTGCAAGAAGGCATTATTCGGTGCGTAGGCAGTCCAAGCGAGCGATTTGGTGAAGATGCGCTGAGAATGATGCGTGCAGTACGATTTTGTGCGCAATTGGGTTTTCATATGGACAAGGATACATATAAGGCGATTGTTCAATTGGCGCCCAATATTATGAAAGTTAGTGCAGAACGTATACAAGTTGAGTTGGCAAAGACGCTTTTGTCTGAAAATCCGGATTATGTGCAAAAGTTTCAGGAATCTGGTCTATTTGCAGATATACTTCCAAAGGTTGATAAAATATTATCAGGTAAATATAAAAAAAGTACGCTTACCATGTTAAAGCTTTCAGAATGTACAACGATATTTCGTTATGCAGCACTTTTTCATTCGATTGGTTATGAAGATATACAAGAGATATTAAAATCATTAAAGCTAGATAATTATACAATTGATACTGTATCGAAATTAATCAAATATTCTAAAAATACAATAGAAGAAAACGAGCCTGCGGTCAGAGAAGCGTTGCATAAGTATGGAAAAGATATGTTACATTTGATGTTAAAGCATGAGAGGGCTGTTATTGCAACAAAGGAAGCTGTCACAGGAATATCCTTGCCGGCCAGAAAAAAACATTTGGCAGTTATGGAAAATATGGTGAATCATATCATAGAACGAGGCGATTGTTTTACATTGAAAGACCTCGATATTACGGGCAATGATTTGATAGAGTATGGTTTGAAAGGCAAGGAAGTTGGAAGAGTGCTGGGACTTCTTCTTGATATTGTTATTGAAAATCAAAAATTAAATGATAAACAAACGCTGATAGCAATGATAGAACATTTGTAAAAAATATTTGTTATTGAATTTGATTTTTTAGCATGGTTGTCTATGGTAGTATTCGACATAATATGATATAATTTTTTTAGTCAGATTAGAGCAAGTAGGGATAGTCTGCGGTTGTCCTTTCTGGAAACAGAAAGGAGGTTGGTATGAATACACTTGAGGTACTTACACTGCTGTTAGTTATTTTTGCAGCATTAGCATACTTAGACAACAGAAACAATCGCAAGTAACAGACAAGCTATCCTCTACTGGCAATAGGGGATAGCTTGTAGTCCATTAAATTTTTAATTGATTACTCGTTTCCAATTGCGCAACCGTTGGACTAGTCAATATCCTTCGGTTTCTAATTTGATTATAAGCCAATATTGTAAATTTTGCAAGAGGGTTTAGGAAATGGGAGTGTTGCGGCATTCCCATTTTTGTTGGCATAAGGATAGTTCGTAAAACGTGTTATCCATTGTTTTATAATCAAGTAGCAAAGTGGATTGCGAATATCTGCTTAACTAGAGACAAACTTTTATGTGAATAAACTCTTAGTTGGAAAACAACTAAGAGTTATTTTTATGTTTGGGATGACATATGATAGAAAGGGCATTACCGCAAGTACGAGAGGAGGCTGGATATGAACGAAAAATCTTTGGAGGTCACAAAACAGTATGACTTTGAAATAATCCGTATTATTAGGGGCAGAGGGGGCATGATACTCCATACAGATGATGGAGTGAAACTGCTGTTAGAATGTCGTTATGCAGAGAGTTATTATGATAGAGAAAGTATAATTACAGAGGCGATAGCTGGGAATGGATATAGGAATGTTGATACTTTTGTAAAAAACTGTGATGAAAAAGTGGTGACGTATAATGAGAGCGACCATAAAAAATATATTATCAAAAATTGGTTTGATGGAAATGAGTGTAATGTAAAGAGTATTGATGAGCTGAGTGCATCCGTAGCGGCGCTTGCAAAGCTGCACACAGCTTTTGATGCAGTTTCTTTCAATATAGAAAAAGAAAGCATTAATAACAATGAAAATTTTGTTATGCAGTATGTACGCCATGCCAAAGAGTTAAAAAAGGCAATGAATTATTTAAAGAAAAAGAAAAAGCGTTCAAGTTATGAACTTCTTATATTGAAAAGTATTCCATACTATTATGATGAAGCGATGAAAGCTATCAATAATTTGTCAAAAGAAAAGTATACAGACAGAATTAATCAGGCGGTTCAAAACAAAGAGCTTGTACATGGGGCGTTTAATTATCACAATGTTATTATTACTTTCGGTAGTGTAGCGATAACAAATTTTGATAAGTGCAGAATTGATTGCCAAATATGTGATTTATATCAATTTATGAGAAAAATATTAGAAAAATATAATTGGAGTATTGAAGTGGCATATAAGCTTATCAATGAATATGATAAAGTAAGAACAATCACAGAAATTGATTTGCAGCTACTAGGAGCGTTGTTTGCATTTCCAGAAAAATATTGGAAATTGATAAATTATTATTATAATTCCAATAAAGCATGGATACCACCGAAGAGTATCGAAAAATTAAATGTCTGTATGGAACAAAATTACAGAAGACTTGATTTTCTTGCAACAATAGGCGCATTGTGTTAAAATTTTAATGGGTTATATTGTTTGACTAAAATAGAAAGTTGAGAATGTACAATGAATAAATTGCATAAATACAAATTTTGCAGAACAATAGTAATATTGATGTTGTGTGTTATATTTTGTGTAAATGTAACAGGTTGCGGAGAGACAAAAGAATCAACAATTAAACCAGGCAGTTCTATACTTGTCCCTCCAAAAAAATCGATTCAAGAAGCGCCAACAAATAAAAATTCAGATGAGCTAACTATTACAGGTGTTTTATCGTATAATAATAAGACAGAAAAAAAAGCACATTTTGTTGATATTAGTTCAAATGTAGAATATGAGGTGCCATATTCGGGAGGCACGGATATTCAATCAAAGTATGGTTCTGTTATTTCAGCAGGAAGTATGCAGTTGGGCGCTATATATGATGTTGTATGTTATAAAAGCGGTATTGCTAAGTCGATTCATGGCAATAAAAATGAATGGGAAAAGAAGAAGATAAATGATATTGAAGTGGATGAGAGTTCCAAGAAGATTGTGGTTGGAAATTCTAATCTAAGATATGATGAAAAAATAGTTATTTTGTCAGGTGAGGATAGAATAGCGATTGCATCGATTATTAAGCAAGATGAGGTTACTATAAGAGGAATCGATAATACTGCATATTCTATTATTGTGAATGTAGACCATGGATATATTCGGTTTACAGGAGTTACTGCATTTATCGGGGGATATGTCACAATAGGCAGAGATAACATGTATACTGTCACAGAGGATATGCTTGTGGCATCCAAAGTTGGAAATCAACAAATTGAAATTCAGGCAGGCAACACAAAATCAACAAAGGAAGTAACTGTTGAAAAAGGACAGGAAACAATCGTTGATTTTAGCGAGTTTCTTCTTCCTGCTACAAAGCAGGGAGCGGTTATATTTAAAGTTTCGCCTTCTGATGCAATTATGTCAATTGATGGCAAAGAAGTAGATTATTCTGAGCCAATACAGCTTACATATGGTAAACATAATATAAGACTTGTAGCAAATCATTATGAAGAGTACACAGAGACAATTGTTGTAAATTCGTTATCTTTTACAAAGGTAATTGATATGACGCCAAAGAGTTCAATCAAATCAACAACAAAAAATCCGACAAGTTCTAATTTGACAGATGGATATAGCGTTCAGGTGGTGGAGCCTCAAGGGGCTGCTCTTTATGTAGATAGTGTGTATATTGGGATTGTGCCTTGTGCATTTGATAAAAAAGTTGGTACAAAGACGATAACGCTTACAAAAAGTGGATATAATACAATTAGTTATTCAATTTCTATCAGTAACACGGCGGGGGATTTGACTTATTCGTTCCCGCAGATGGAAAAGGCAAATAGTAGCGCAACACAAACACCTACACAGACGCCAACAACAGCAGCACAAGAACAAGAAACAACAAAGAAATGAGGAAAAGATGAACATACCATTTTCACCACCAGATATTACAGAAGAAGAAGTTGAAGCGGTAGCTGAAGTTTTGAGGTCAGGCTGGATAACAACTGGACCTAAAACAAAAGAGTTAGAAAGGCAAATAGCACAATTTTGCCACACATCAAAGGCCGTTTGTATGAATTCTGCAACGGCATGTATGGAAATGACATTGCGAATTTTCGGCATAGGACCAGGTGATGAGGTTATTGTGCCAGCATATACGTACACTGCTTCCGCCAGCGTGGTTTGCCACGTTGGCGCAGTGCTTAAATTGGTTGATGTATCTAAAGATTCTCTCCATATGGATTATGCTGCCCTAGAAAATATGATAACAGATAAAACAAAAGCCATTATACCTGTTGATATTGGAGGGATAATGGAAGATTATGCTGCTATTAGAAAAATCGTAATGTCGAAAAAAGCGATATTTAAGCCTGCCAATAAATTGCAGGAAGCGCTTGGACATGTCCTGATTCTTGCGGATTCGGCACATGGTTTTGGCGCAGTGCGAAATGGTAAAATGAGCGGTGAATGTGCTGATTTTACAAGTTTTTCCTTTCATGCAGTCAAAAATTTTACTACCGCAGAAGGCGGAGGCTTAGTGTGGAGAGATATTGAACAGGTAGATAATGAAGCGTTGTATCGCAAATTTATGCTTCTTACTTTACATGGGCAGTCAAAAGATGCATTAGCAAAGACAAATCTTGGCGCATGGGAGTATGATATTGTTGGAACATATTATAAGTGCAATATGACGGATATTATGGCAGCAATAGGATTAATACAGATGAAACGGTATCCGAAGATGCTTGCGCGCAGAAGACAAATTATAGAACGCTATACATCTGGAATAGAATCAAAAAATGTAGCGATTGTCAATCATTATACAGAGGAATATCAGTCTAGCGGACATCTTTATATGGTTAGA
The DNA here is from genome assembly GCA_947088865.1 of uncultured Eubacterium sp. Taxonomy (GTDB): domain Bacteria; phylum Bacillota; class Clostridia; order Lachnospirales; family Lachnospiraceae; genus Lachnospira. The sequence continues at coordinate 9,329 of CAMUHY010000016.1, forward strand.
CTTCTAGGACAGGCGGAATCCTATCGAAATGAAGTAATACGCCAAATGGCTGAGGCTGGAGTTGCCACAAATGTACATTATAAGCCGCTTCCTATGCACACAGCTTACAAGGAAATGGGTTTTGATATAAAAGATTACCCAAATGCTTATGCGATGTATTGCAATGAGATAACACTTCCTCTAAATACTTGTCTTACGGATGAGCAGGTAGAATATGTTATTGATACATTTAATGAGGTTATAAGCAAGTAGTAAAACAGATGGTGAATGTCTGTTTAACGAAGATGTTTTATATAAAATGGTTATAAGTTGGACAACTTTAGGTATAAGATGTTTAAAAATAATATTATTGATAATGAAATAATGATAACAATATATTTAAGATGCAAGTGAAGTTTGGTTGATGGCGGGATAGGAGGTTACAATGAGATTAAAAGAATGGTCCCAGCTTCCGGATAAGATGCGAACAAAGGAAGTGCGAAAATATTATAATATTCTTATTAAGCATAGCGGTTGGTTTAAATTTAAACGAATTATGGATATTTTTGTGGCAAGTGTGATGCTTATTGTGTTAGCACTGCCTATGGCAGTAATAGCATTTTTTATAAAATGGGACTCAAAAGGTCCTATTCTTTTTAAGCAAAAAAGGGTAACACAATACGGAAGAATTTTTGAGATATATAAATTTAGAACAATGGTGGAAAATGCTGCCAGCATAGGCAGTCAAGTAACAGTAAAAAATGATGTGAGAATTACAAAAGTAGGAAAAGTTTTAAGAAAGTTTAGGATAGATGAGTTTCCGCAGGTGTTTAATATTATTAAAGGGGATATGACGCTTGTCGGAACACGTCCGGAAGTTATAAAATATGTACAATGTTATACGCCTCAGATGTATGCCACATTGCTTTTGCCTGCTGGTCTTACTTCTAGGACAAGCATTGCCTATAAAGATGAGGAAAAACTGTTAAGTAATGCTTCCAATGCGGATAAAGTATATATCCATGACATATTGCCTGTCAAAATGAAATATAACCTTGAAAGTTTAAGACATTTTGGTTTTACAGAGGATTGCAGTATACTTTGGGCTACATTTTTATCTGTTTTTAAGAAAGAAAGTTAAAAATGCTTTGTAAGAAATGAGGAACAAAACGTTATGGCAGAAATTAAAGGAATGTTGTCTATCATTATGCCTGCCTATAATGAGGAAAAATTAATTTATAACAGTATTATGACAACGCTTGATGTGGTGCAGCAATTTACTGAAAAGCTTGAATTGATAGTAGTAAATGATGGCAGCACGGACAATACTAAAAATGAAATTTTAAAAGCAAAAGAAAAGGATGAAAGAGTAAAAATCGTTAGTTCAAAAAAAAATCATGGGAAAGGCAGAGCAATTATCTCAGGTCTTACAGAGACCACAGGAGAGTATATTGCATTTCTTGATGCCGATTTAGAGCTGTTTCCAGACCAATTAGAGGGCTATCTTCATGTAATGAAGGCAAAAAATTATGATGTGGTTATTGGCTGTAAATTTCACAAAGATTCTCAATTAAAATATCCATTTAAACGCAAAGTGATGAGTATAGGATATTATCTGATGTTAAGAGTATTATTCCATCTTAATGTAAAGGACACCCAAACCGGAATTAAATTGTTTAAGGCGAGCGCGTTAAAACCTGTTGCACATTTAATTCGTACATCAGGGTTTGCCTATGATGTAGAATTGTTAGTAGCGCTCAATAGAAGAGGCTTTACAATAAAACAGATGCCTGTTCATGTTGTTTATGTAAGAAAGAAAGATTCCAAAAGGATTGTATTGAAAGATATTGTAAAAGCTTTTAAAGATACATGGCTGATATTTGGAAGAACATATATTAAACATTATTATGATTGTTAAATAAGTATTTACAATTCCTGTAAGATGTGGGTATAATAAAAGGTAAATTTTAGGTGAAAAATAAATTTTTCACATATAAACTTGTTTTTTGTGAGTAGTATATTTGAACATAAAACAATTGACTTTTATAGACTCACAGATAAATCAAGAATGGGGGATTGAAATGAATGATAACGACATAAAGCTGCTACAATTAATACAAGAAGTTAAAAAAGGCAATAAAGATGTCTATGATGAGATAAGCAATCTGATAATAGATGAGGTGTACAACCTTGTATCTTTTGTATACAAAAAAGAAGAGACTAGAAAAAAGTTAGCAAGACATGTTATCGTAAAAATCATACGTTCTATTGATGGATTTAATAGTGAAGCAATGGACATTCATATGTGGATTGCTAGGTTTACTACAATAGAAATATATAGTGTATACAGCAAACAAAATGGTAATATTTTTAGTAAGACCAACCATAATTTATCATATGAGTATAATTCCATAGAAGAAGATACTTTATTTCAAAGCTGTGCCGCAGAGTATAATCGTGCATTTATTGACATTGCAGAATTAAATAAAATTAATGGAAAGATGTCTGCACTGACAAAAGCGCAAAAGATTATCTATGAAATGTTTTGTTATGAGTGTTTTTCTATTGATGAAATAGAAGATGTCCTTGAAGTTGACAGTACATATATTATTGACGCTATTGCAGGAATGAAAGAACAATTGTGCGCTTATCTGCCTCAGGAATCATTTGACAGTCAAGAGGATTTAAATAACATAGATACCATCAATCAAGCAGATAATGATATTGCAATAAGTGAGGAAGAAGCATACGAGTTAAATAATATATATAGCAATCATTCAAAAAGTAATCATTCAAAGTATTATACTTTGTTTTCTAAAAAGATTTCAAAAAAATCATTAATCAGCGCAGTCAGTTGCGCGGCAGTTATACTCTTAGCAGTTATAGTGGTAGTTGTTATATCAATAAGAGATAAAAATTCAGCTTCCAATGTTGCCAATTATGGTAAAATGTCCACACAAAGCACAACGTCAAAAACACAAAGGACAACGACTGCTGCCTCTACAAATACGAAAAAAGATGATGAATCAACAACACAGACAGAAGAGGAAACAGAATCACCATCTACAAAAAGTAGTTCTGGAAATAATCAAAGACCGACTTCAGGAAATAATACATATGTAAAACCATCATCAAATGTTCCAAATAATCCAACACAGGCGCCAACAAATAAACCGACAGATGGTGAACCAGACGATACGACACCACCTGATGATGAGCCAGACGACACAACGCAGCCAAGTGATAATCCAGACGATACGACAAAACCAAGCGATGAACCAGATGACACGACAAAACCAAGTGATGAGCCAGATGACACGACAAAACCAAGTGATGAACCAGATGATACGACAAAACCAAGTGATAATCCAGACGATACCACAACACCAGACGATAATCCAGATAATACACAAAAGCCAGATGATAACCCTGATAAAACCTCAAATGAGGATGATTCAACGCAAAACGAACATTGACTTTTAGCAAAGTAACAATATAGCAATGGAGTAGAATAGCCATGAAATGTATTATACTTGCAGGTGGTAGTGGAGATACACTGTGGCCATTATCAAGGAAAAATTATCCAAAACAGTTTATGAACATAAAAGATGGACGCTCAATGCTGCAGGAAACTGTTGTGAGGAATATGCCATTTTGTGATGAATTTTTGATTGTTACAAATGAAAATTATAGAAATATTGTCAATGGACAAATGAAAGTATTTCAAAGTCTTAAATATAGGCTTTTTATGGAAAGTACACCAAAGGGAACAGCCGCCGCTATTGTTTTAGCGACCTTGTTTTGCAATCAATCAGAACTTGTATTTGTGGTAACATCAGACCATATTATTGAAAGCAATGAGTATAAAGAAACAATACTTCATGCAAAAGACCTTGCAAAAGAAGGATGTTTTGTTGCAATTGGAATAGAGCCAAAAAATTTTATGGATTATGATTTGATTGTCGCTTCAGGTAACAAAGTTTGTCATTTTATTGAGCGAAAAGACTGTTGTCATGCTGTATTAGATACAGCAGAAAATAATTACTTGTGGAATAGCGGCATGTATGTATATAGAGCAGGTGACTTTGTTAATTATGTAAAAGAATATGAAAAAGATTTATATAACACCTGTTTGCAGGCAAAAAGAAAAGTCTCTGCAATCCGAAGAGGTGTGACATTTAATGAGTATGTTATGAAAGATATTCCAATAAAAAGTATAGAAACAATATTTTATAAGAATTTGGAATATATCAAGGTTGTAAAGGGTAAATTTATCTGGAAAGATATCGGAAATGTTGCTGATTTAAGCGAGGCAAATGCCCTTTCACATACAGAAAATGTCATTTATAATAATTGCAGCAATACGACGGTTATTAACAGCGCAGAGCGTCAGTTAGTTGTATCTAACGGATTAAAAGATACAGTTGTCGTCAACACAGAAGATGCGGTTTATGTTTCATCCAGAGAAAATGTTGATGCGATAAAAGATATTATTTGCGAAAATAAAGAAAAGTATAGTGCTTATTTTGATTATAATCGTTTGTCTTACCGTGAGTGGGGCATACATGAATTGCTTACACAAGAGGAGGGCTATAAAGTAAAAAAAGTAACCGTCTTTCCTGGTATGAGCATGAATCTTCATCAGCATGAAATGAGAAGTGAACATTGGTCTGTGGTGGAGGGAACAGCAACGATTACGTTGGGTCTTGAAACAAAAGATTATCATAAATACGAGTGTGTATTTGTACCCATAGGGACTATGCACAAGGTTGCTAATAAGACCGATAAAAATGTAGTTATTATAGAGGTTGGAATTGGAGAGACTGTATTAGAGAGCGACCTTGTAAAGATATACAATGACAGAAGCTCTGAGTTTAATTATGTTGTTGATATTAACAGTCCAATTGTTAAATTAGACCCTGCATTTAAAGATTATTTGTGGGGAGGAACAAAGTTGCGGACTGTTTTTGGAAAGAAATGCGACTATGATATTATTGCTGAAAGTTGGGAACTCTCAGCGCATCCAGATGGGCAAAGCCGCATTGCTTCTGGAAGGCATAGAGGTATGCTGTTTAATGATTATCTTTCCATTATCGGTAAAGATGCTTTGGGATGGAAATGTCAAGCACAAGACCGCTTTCCGATATTAATTAAATTTATTGACGCCAAACAATCGTTATCAATACAGATTCATCCAGACGACGAATACGCGCTTGAAAATGAAAACGAGTATGGAAAAAATGAGATGTGGTATGTGGTTGACTGTGAGCCTGATTCATACTTGTATTGCGGTCTTTCAAAAGATACAGATAAAGAAGAGATAGAGCAAAGAATTGCGGATAATACCATAACAGAAATATTGAATAAAATTGAGGTGAAAAAAGGCGATATTGTTATGGTGAAAGCTGGAACAATACACGCTATTGGAGCAGGTATTATCATATGTGAGATACAGCAAAATTCAAATAATACATACCGAATGTATGATTATGATAGACGAGATAAATATGGCAACACAAGGGAACTCAATATTACGAAAGCGTTAGATGTTGTAGATACAAAAGCATATGTAAAAGATAGTGCCTGTGAAACGATAATAGAAAACACGCCTGATTATGTAAAAGAACTTTTGGTGCAATGTAAATATTTTGAATGCTTTAAATATGAAGTGAAAAATGAAGTCAAAATTATGGTTGATGAATCTTCTTTTGTATCGTTTGTATTTATTGAAGGCAGTGGTTCTATCAAATTAGATGGCAGTGAGGAAATCATGGATTTTCAGGCAGGCGATAGTTTTTTTGTAAGCGCAGGAAAACGTGTTGTAGTAATTAAAGGACAGTCAACATGTATTATGACACATGTATAAGTAGTGTATGAAATATAAAGAAGATAATTTGCGCCTGTGGAGACAGTAAGGTGTAAGGTAAAAAAATGATTAGCTTTAGACAATGAGAAGTTTACAGTAAGTCATAGCGTGGAGATTAAAAATGGATAAAAACACAGATAGAGCATGGGCAATGCAGCATAAAGGTATCATTTATGCTGCATGTTTGATATTGATTCTTTTTTATTTGGTTAATATGTGGTGGCTTGTAACGCCAACTGTTGGAATAGAATATAGGATGTATTATATTACACATGAATTATCGGATTGGCCAGGATATGGCAAATTGTCCTACTCTTTAGGAACGACAGAAATTTGTACAGGAAGATGGGATAAAGAGGGGAATCTTGTCGATTATATTGTTTGTATGAGAAAAGGAACAGGTTGGGAAAGAAATCAAGATAAGGGAAGTAAAAGTTGTGATAAAGAAAGTTTTATTTATTATATGCCAAAGGAATCATTGGACAGTGCAACATTGACGATACAGGTAAAAGATATATGGTGCAATAATAATGAGGGGATTGGCGTATATGTAAATAATAAAAAAGTAGGTATGTTTAACACTTCTGGACAGCATAAATTTACAATAGAAAATTATAAAAAAGATGAGTTATTATGTGTAAAATTTGATACAGGAGACAATGAATTTCTTTTGTGGAGCGTATGTTTGGATAGTGTTTAATAAAACAGCAGAGCAAATGGCGCATATTGGATGGATTATGATATTTTACAAAGGCTTTAATAATTATAAACAGAAAGGATTGGCATGGCAAAATATAGGTTCAAAACACATATAAGATTGTATATGCAAACAGGAGCAGTAACATTTTTAATACTGGCAGTGATATTTTTTATAAAAGGAATATATCCGTTTGGCAGCAATAGAATTGATTATTTTGACAATATGCAGCAGGTTGCACCGCTTTATACTCACTTGTGGGATTGGATGCATGGACAAGCTTCTTTATGGTTTGACTGGTACACAGGTTTTGGAACCAATATTTCAATGAGTTTATCTGCATTTTCTATGTTAAGTCCTTTTAACGTATTGTTATATATGATTCCAAGACATCTGATTCTTGAAAGTTTTTCCGTATTTATTGCTGTAAAAATGATATTTATGGCAGTTACTATGAATATATATTTAGACAAAAAAATATATACTATAAATAATTATATAAAGATGATATTTTCACTTTGTTATGCTTTTTGTGGATATACGCTTTTGTATGGTTCATGTTTTATGCCTTGGATGGATATTGTTGCGCTGTTTCCGCTGCTAATGACAGCTTATGATACAATGATACAAAAGGGTAAAAAGTTGTTTTATATTTTAATGATTGCATTGTTATTTATCATTAATTATTATATAAGCGCTATGGCAGTTATCTATATTTTTCTTGTGAGTGGCATTTATTTTTTATGGATGTGTGATAAAAGCAAATGGAAAACACATATATGGAATCTTGGCATTGGAACAGTAACAGGAATTGGTTTATCTGCATGTATACTTGTTCCTGTGGTATTTCAGCTTGGCAGTTCGCAAAGAGGCAGTGCAGGAGGCAGTCTTTTTAGCCAATATATTAACTGTATTTCAAGCTCTATATTATACGATAGACCTCTTAATACATTCCAACGTTATATGATGGTTTATGGCATGGCGTTTGTAATAGCATTAATTGTTGTTGGGCTAAAAAAATATTGGAATGAAAAAAAGGTACGATTATATTATGGCATTTTAATATTGATGGTTCTTATTCCAATGTTTGTAGAAGGAACCAATCTGATTTGGCATTTTGGTTCTTACAATGGCTATACGTTAAGAAATGGATTTTTGATTGCATTTACATTATTATCTGTTGGCGCTTATTTTGCAGATAGACTATCTTTAGAATTTACCATGCCAGAAAACATTTTAAAACAAATTGCAATTGCTGTGATAATAGCTGTTTCTTTTGTTGTAATTTACGCTGTTATGCCATATAAAAATGAAATTATTGCAAGTGTATTTTATATAGGAATCTTTGTTCTTCTTTTGATAATCTATATAAAAAAGCTTAGTAAACAATCAAAACATTTTAATGTTGGACAGATTGCAGTATTGATGGCAGTAGAATTTTTTGTTGCCGTATATACATTGATAGGTCTACCTGAATTTTATCGCTGTGACCCTTATCAAGTGGGGGACTATGTTCAGGCTGCTAACACGGTAAAAGAAACATTGGATATTGAACCTTCTGTCACAGATAGAATTATAAATCCAGATATTAGTCTAAATGCAAATTATCCACTTATATTAGAGCGCAGCGCTTTGTCTAGTTTTACGGCGGCGCTTCAAAAAGATACACAAAGTTATGCGAAAAGGCTGGGCTATTCTAAGTATTTTTTGTGGTTGTTGGATTCCGGCGGAACGGTATTTACCAATGCACTGTTTCATGTTACGCAGGCGGTCAATACCAATGAATTAGATGAAAAAATGTATACGCCTTTGAGAAAAGATGATACGTATACTTTATATGAATCAAATTATCAGCTTCCTTTTGCAATAAATGTAGATAAGAAAGCGATATATGATAAATATGATGATAATTGGGTTGATATACACAATAAGTTGTACTTTGCAGTGTCAAATGATGATTCTAAGCTAGTTGACAATATACCGTATACGTATAAAGAATTGCCTAAGGTCAGGGAATATCATGCAGCAGTAAAAGGAAATAAAGCATTATATATTTCGATTGTAGATATGAATAATATTGACGGCGATGCAAATACTTCGTGGCTAATCAGTTCTATGCGTATTTATGTCAATGATAAGCCTGTATTGATACCAACTTTAGGAGATGTCAAGAATACAGCGTATTTTACAGATTACAATAATAATTTAATTTATCTTGGCTGTTTTACAGATACAAATGTATCAATAAGAATTGAGTATGACGATGCTTGGTTTTTAAAGATTAGTGAAGTGAGTCTTGCCGGTTTAGATATGGACAAAATGCAGTCTATGACTGCTGTGCATAAAAATGATTACTGCAAGACAAGCTATACAAAAGATTCGCTTACTATTCAGATGAATGGTAATTTAGAGACGGATAATATGGCATTGATACCGATTGTTTATAGTGATAATTGGAATATTACAGTCAATGGCAAAAAGGCTGATGGAAAGGCAATATGCGGATTATTTACAGGTGTAAATATTGAGACTGGCAAAAATACAATTACAATGACATTTGAACCAAAAGGAAAAAGACAAGGTATGTTGATAACTATGATAACAGCATCACTTTTGCTGTTTGGAATGGTGATAAATCCTTTTGTAAAAGGGAAGGGACTGGCTTTTTTACAATATGCGGCATCATTTATATATTGGGGACTGTATAGTGCTGTGGCGTTGGCAATGTTTGTTATCCCATGTATAACAGCAATACCTGCATTGATATATAATTTATTAAAAATATTAAATTTATTTTAACCTTATAAATAATGTGATTATGAAAGGTATAATTTGATATGCAAAAGACTGATATAAAAAGAAACCAAAATTATAAAATATTGATGTGTCTGTTGGCAACATTTATTCTGTCAAGATTAATCATGGTGATAATGGCTTTGGTTTATAATAATGTAATGGGAACCGACCATTCCTTTGCATATTTGATGAATCAGTGGGATGCTAAAAGGTATCAGTTTATTATAGAGAATGGATATACGTATCCCCTAGATACAGACCCACAGGCAAACTGGGCATTTTTTCCTCTGTATGTCATGGTATGTCAATTCGTTAAGTTATTGACTTTTTGGCAGTTGGATACCTTTTGGGTTGGTATGATTGTTTCCAATGTTTGTATATTTGTGGGTGCGTTTTTTGGTATAAAATATATTTTAAATATAAATAGTAATTATTCCAGCACAAACTCATATACAGCACAAGGTTGTTATGTATCAGATGATAGCAGGATTTCGGAAGGTGTTATTATATGGGGCTGTATCGTATTTGCCGCGCCATATATGTTTTATTGTTGTTCAACATATACAGAGGGTATGTTTATTATGTTTATATCCTTATTTTTTTATTGTTGTCAGCAAAAAAAGTATATCTTGGCAGGAATTATGTCAGCCGCCGCCAGCGCTACAAGAATTGTGGGTTGTATGCTAGTGTTTGCCTTGATTATAGAATTGTATCTTGATTGTGTAAAATCAAAAACGGTACCACAAGCAGAATTTACATTTCTATCCAAATTAAAGAAATTTTTATATCAAATATTTACTGAACCAAAACATTTAATGGCAATTTTATTATGTCCGCTTGGCACATTTTTATATATGACGTTTTTAAGATTCTTCTGTGGGGATGCATTTGCCTTTAAACATGTTCAGATTGCTTGGAGAGAGGATTCTTATGTACCAGTTATCGGCGTACTTTGGAAGGCTTGTACAGGACAGTTTGAGCCATATTACAACTATATGGGCTGGTTTTGCATAGGGGCATTTTTTGTATATGGATATATGATTAGAAGAAAATATTATTCAATGGGTGTATTTGGAATTGTGTCATTGCTTGTTCCGTTGACGTCGCATGTGATGAGTACATGTCGATTTGTTGTAGGTTCTTACGTTTTTTTAGTGGGTATATATGATTTGATTAATAGAATAAAAAATAAAAATGTAGTATCAATTATCCTTGTAATTTTAGTAATGATTGAACTATGTTTATTATTTCTTTGGTACAATTCAAACGGTTGGCTGATATAATTCGTATAATATAAAAAAGTAAAGTTTACTGGCAATCGTTAATGTTATTTGATATAATGCACTTGATAAATTCAGTTGTGGTATTTTTTAACAAAATAGCAAATTGAAAATTTCGTTTAATAGGATGCAAGCATTTATTAAATTGATAACGTAGATAAAAAGAAATAGAAATTAAGACAGCGGACTTAATAGAGATGGAGGTTTATAATGTTGACGGTGGTAGTGCCTACATTTAATGAGGGTAAAAATATCAAAAATTTAGTAAAACAAATTGATGCAGCATTAAAAAATATTGATTATGAAATTTTATTTGTAGATGATAGTAAGGACAATACACCTGATATTATAAGGAAAGTAGCAAAAGAATATCCATCTGTTAGAATGGAACATCGAGAGAATGAAAGCGGTCTTGCAACAGCTGTTTTAAAAGGGTTTAGACTGGCAAAAGGGGAATATATAGCATGTATGGATGCCGATTTGCAGCATCCGCCAATTATACTTAAATATATGTATAAAGCAATGAAGGCTGGAGCTGATTTATGTATACCAAGCCGATTAATTCCTGGTGGTGATGATGGCGGACTTAATTGGTACAGAAAATTTGTATCAGGCACAGCCAGAAAAATTGGACAATTGATGCTGCCTTGTCTAAGAAAGATATCAGACCCTACAAGCGGGTTGTTTATGTTTCGCAGAGAAGTTATTGAACATGCTGATTTACAGCCAATTGGCTGGAAGATTATGGTTGAAGTTCTTGCGATGGGGACATATTCTAAAATTGTTGAGATTCCGTATAAATTTCAGCAAAGGACAGCAGGAGAGTCAAAGTTATCAGGAAAAGTCACTATGGAGTATTTAAAACAGCTAAAAAATTTAAGAGGGCGATATAATAAAAAGAATCAATATACCGTTGAGGTGTGGAGTGAAAAAAAGATGAAGTCGTAAGAATAACGATAGTTTTAGCGTTAAAGTTTTAATTAATATTTGTTTGATAAAAAAATATAATATATAGGATAAAAGAATTTATAAATAAATTTAAAAAATTTGCAATAAATGCTGCTTGTATTCAGAGTGTTATTATTGTTGGTTTTTATGCAAGAGGAACAAATAAAGTATTATGTGATGGATATAAAGGTTATTATTGATAAAAAGAAATATTTTAAAAGTTTAAAATTTTGATTTTATCCACTTGCTTATATCTTTACGATATTGAAGCGATGTGAATATTTTTTGACAAATTTTTGATTGAAAAATGAAAGGAATAAAAATTATTATGGCAATATTAGTGACAGGCGGGGCAGGCTATATTGGAAGCCATACCGTAGTTGAGTTACAAAATGAAGGGTATGAGGTTGTTGTTATAGACAATCTTGTCAATTCATCAAAAGAAGCGATAAGGAGAGTTGAGACAATTACAGGAAAGCCCGTTAAATTTTACGAGGGCGATATTTCCGATGCAGAGCTTTTAGATACGATATTCAAGGAAGAAACAATTGATAGCTGTATTCATTTTGCTGGATTAAAGGCCGTTGGAGAATCCATTTCTAAGCCATTAGAGTACTATTCTAACAATATTTCAGGTTCCTTGATTTTATTTGATGCCATGCGAAGAAATAACGTAAAAAACATTATTTTTTCATCTTCGGCAACAGTATATGGAGACCCAGCATTTGTGCCAATTACAGAAGACTGTCCGCTAGGTGAGATTACCAATCCATATGGGCAGACCAAAGCGATGTTGGAGCAAATTCTTACGGATATATATAAGTCCGATAATACATGGAATGTCATTTTACTGCGCTATTTTAATCCAATTGGCGCGCACAGCAGTGGTACGATTGGTGAAAATCCGAATGGTATACCCAATAATCTTATGCCATATATTACACAAGTAGCAGTAGGAAAGCTTGAAAAGCTGGGTGTTTTTGGTGATGATTACAATACGCCGGACGGAACGTGTATAAGAGATTATATTCATGTGGTCGATTTAGCACAGGGACATGTTAAATCCGTAGCAAAATTAAAAGAAAATCCAGGCTTAAAGATATACAATCTTGGGACTGGAAAAGGCTCATCAGTACTTGATGTAGTTCATACATTTATAGAAGCATCGGGCGTTGATATACCATATGTTATTAAATCAAGAAGAACAGGAGATGTTCCAGTGAATTATTGCGATGCCACTAAAGCAAAAGAAGAGCTTAACTGGATTGCAAAAAAGAATTTGTTTGATATGTGTGCAGACTCTTGGAGATGGCAAAAAAATAATCCAAATGGAATGATATAAAATATATTAAAAATAGGAGTATATATGGGCAAGTATTTTGGTACAGATGGTTTTAGAGGAGAGGCTAATGTCAATCTTACAGTGGAACATGCGTTTAAAGTAGGACGGTTTTTAGGTTGGTATTATGGAAAAAACCACAAAGAAGATAAAGTTAAGATTGTTATAGGAAAAGATACAAGAAGAAGCAGTTATATGTTTGAATATTCTCTTGTTGCAGGACTCACCGCATCGGGAGCAGACGTCTATTTATTGCATGTAACGACAACGCCTAGCGTTTCTTATGTTGTAAGGACAGAAGATTTTGACTGTGGAATTATGATAAGCGCCAGTCATAATCCATTTTATGATAATGGTATTAAGCTGATTAATGACAAAGGCGAAAAAATGAGGGAAGATGTTATTGATGAGATTGAAAAATATCTTGATGGAGAGATAGCCGAATTACCATTTGCAACAAAGGAAAATATTGGATGTACTATTGATTATACGGCTGGCAGAAACCGGTATATGGGGTATCTTATAAGTCTTGCTGTCTATTCTTTTAAAGGTATGAGAGTAGGTATTGATGCAGCAAATGGAAGCGCATGGACTTTGGCAAAAAGTGTTTTTGATGCGCTGGGAGCAAAAACATATGTGATTCACGCAGAGCCTGATGGAACCAATATTAATGAAAATTGCGGTTCTACGCATATTGAAGGATTGTGCGATTTAGTAAAAAGAGAACATCTTGACGTTGGCTTTGCTTTTGATGGCGATGCAGACCGATGTCTTTGTGTTGATGAAAAAGGAAATGTTGTGACAGGCGACCATATTTTGTATATATATGGATATTATATGAAAGAGAGAGGGAAGCTTTCAGATAATACAGTTGTTACAACGGTAATGTCTAATTTTGGATTGTATAAGGCATTTGAGGCAGCAGGCATTTGTTATGAAAAGACAGATGTTGGCGATAAGTATGTCTATGAGTGCATGTCAAATCATGGTTATCGGCTTGGCGGCGAACAGTCAGGACATATTATTTTTAGTAAATATGCAACGACAGGTGATGGGATTATAACAGCGCTTAAAATGATGGAAGTTATGTTGGCAAAGAAAAAGACATTGAGCGAGCTAAAGTCTCCTGTTGCTGTTTTTCCGCAAGTTCTTAAAAATATAAAGGTGACCGATAAGACCACCGCTCAAAATGACGTCGATGTAAAAGCTGCTGTTAAGAAAGTTGCAGAAGCACTTGGCAATGATGGCAGGATACTTGTTCGTGAGAGCGGAACAGAACCTGTTGTCCGAGTGATGGTTGAGGCTGGAAGTCAAGAATTATGTTTGAAGTATGTAGATGAAGTTATTGAAGTGATAAAGAGTAAAGGCTATGCCGTTTAAAAATCAGGTATAAATCGAAACCTCCTATAATAAGATTATAACAAGTCTTATTGTAGGGGGGTTTTTATGCGAAAGAACAAAATTGATATTTTAGTATGTATATTTTTGATATTTGTATGTTCCGTTTGCGGACTGTGGGGTTGTGGCAAAACGGAAACAGAAGTGACACAATTGGATTATACCGTTGTGGAAGATAAAGATATACCCCAAGAACTAAAGAATATCATTGATGAAAAAAAGGAAAGTACGATTAGGCTTACATATAATACAGATGAATATACATATGCAGTTGCAGGGTATGGAACGATGGGAACAAGCGGATATAGCATTTGTGTAAACAGCGTATCACTTGGCAAAGATTCTATCTATGTAGACATCGATTTGTTAGGACCAAAACCTCAAGAACAGGTTACAAAAGTAAGTACAACACCATATATTGTGTTAAAAATGGAAAAAAGAGATGAAACAGTGGTATTTAATATGTAGCGCAGCGCGCAGAAATGGAGTTTAGTGTGATTATTAATAAAGGGTATATTCATGATAACGAATGTAAATGCAAAAATACCATACAGATAACATTAGATGATGATTTTAACGTGCCAGATAACAAAGCGGATATTGAACATATTATAAGACAATGGGGAAATGCAAGAATTGATGAAGCAAAGGCATTGGGCGAAAAAGCAGAGGTAAAGGGGTGCCTTGATTTTGCTATTCTTTATATGGGAAATAATGAAGATGGCGGCAGTATGCCTTTTAAAATGACAGGAGATATTGATATCGGCGAGGTTATTAATTTAAGCTGTGATGTCGAGAATATTCCAATATGTTGGGAAACACATCTTGAAGACCTTACAGTAAAAGCTATCAATTCACGTAAAATCAATGTTAAAGCGATTATTTCTATAAAAATTGTATGTGAGGATATAGAAGATTACAGTTTTGGTTATGAAGTGTCAGAAGTTCAGGAAAATGAGTGTATTCAAGTGAAAAAGCAAAATATTCAATATGCTGAACTGATGGTTAATATGAGAGACAATCTAAGAATCCGAGAGACAGTATCACTTCCTCAAGGAAAACCAAACATAGGAAATATTATGTGGGAAGAATTGTGGATAAGAAGTTTTGACAGTAAAGCCGTAGAGGATGGTATGGAAATCAATGTTGAACTGGGCTATTTTATTATTTATGCTCCAGAAAACAGTGATATTGGAACAGCGTGGTATGACTCAACTGCCAATTTTAATGGAAAACTAGATATTAGCGGCTGTAATATGGATATGATACATTTTGTCAATTACTCGATGACGAGCTGCGGCATAGAGGCAAAGCCAAACTATGATGGAGAGCTTCGCGACTTGAATCTTGAGATGGTGCTTGAGATGAATGTAAAATGTTATCAGGAAAGAACACAGCAGATTATTGATGATATTTATTCGCCTGTAAAACGTATTGAAATTAATAGCACCCCTGTATCGATTAAAAATTTGATTGCAAGGAATAATTCAAGATGTCAGATTAATGAGCGTGTAAAGACGGATAAATATGGTTCTATTTTACAGATAATTAGTTGTAATGGCGTTGCACATATTGATGACATACAAGTGGAAAAAGATGGATTGCAGGTAGAAGGCGTTGTTATTGTAAATACGTTTTATGTATCAGAAAGCGATGCCAATCCGCTGGGCAGTTTTTCGATACCAATACCATTTTCACATAAGGTACAGTTAAAAACAACAGAAGATATGGAATACTACATGCAAAGCTGTGTTGAACATGTTGGAATTGTAATGACAGGAAGTCAGGAGCTTGAAGTAAAGGGCAATGTGGTAATTGATGTTATATGCTTTAATGTTGTTCATGTCAATGTTGTTCAAGAATGTGAAGTGAGCGAAGGCGATGAAAATATGTATTTGAATTTGCCAACGATGGTGGGATATATATCTGATGGGAAAAATTCGCTGTGGGATATTGCCAAAAAATACAACACAACGGTGGATTCTATTAAAAAAGATAATAAAGGCATTCCAGAGCTTGCCGATGCAGATTATAAGATAAAGGCAGGAGAAAAATTGCTGTTGATGAAAGAGCTTAGTATGAAAGAATAATAAACAAAATAAATATATAAAATATAATGTATATAAATTATAAACCTTCAGATGGATATAATATATGATTATATCGTTTGAAGGTTCTTATTATTTGTGAGAAGTTATATGAAAGAAAGGGCTGTCATTTATTTTACTTTATTAAACTATTGTAAAAAGTTGACAGCCCATTCAAGAGGATTGGACTAGTTATTAATGAAACAATATTTGTAAATCTGCTTTGTTGTTTGCCTGATAAAATTCAATTATTTGCCAAGAATGTCTGATGTCTTTGTAGAAGAACCATTCTCTTCAAACCATTTATCAAATTTATCCATTGTAGCTGAATATGTATCAGAAGAGATACCTGGAAGGTCTTTTCCCCAAGCTTTTGTTGCCTGTTTAAATCCCTTTTCAACAGCAGAAACCATTTTTTTCATCTTTTCTTCATCACCGCCAGAAAGTGCAATAGCAAAATCAACTAAACGGTCTGAAGTCTGATTAACACCCCAATAACCATTTTCGCCGATATCTTCCTTAGCTTGTGCAATGGTTGCCGCATCAGCAGTAAAATTGCCATTTGCCAAAGCCTTCCACATATCATCAGCGTTGCCGATTGTCACACCTTGTTTTTGGAACATTTTTGTTACTAATGACTGCATCTGTTCCAATCTTGCTTGTGTGTCTGCCTTCATCTTAGCAACAATATTTGATGATGATTTTGAGTAAGGTTTTTGTGTTTTGCCAGTTGTCTTAGAAGCTTCATAAGTAGCACCTTCTTCAACTGTGTCCTTTTTTGGGGATTCATTTGTGCTATTCGCCTTAGAATTGCTAGCAGAGCTAGAATAATCTGTATAAGAATAGCGATTATCAACACCATATAAACTCATAGATTGCCTCCTTGCCGCGTAAAAACGCTTGAAAATTTTTTAATAGTACATCCTCCATGATATACTACTATTTTTTATATCGGAAGAACAATTCCCATTATTAACCTTTTCTTGTTAAATTATTTAAAGATGTAAATAGTTAAATATATCACAGTAAGTTATGAGATATTTGATATTTGTGGCAGTTGCCAAATGGATATGCTTGCATATTTGCTTGGCTCATTGCTTACAGAAATGAAAGGATATCTGTAAAATAGTTCGTATCAACACATCAATAAGGGGAAATTGAATAATTTTTTTATTAGATAACGGGTGACACATTAATATGCCACCCGTTGTAAAAAAAGGTTAAATCGTAATGATAATTATATTAAATATCCCACTCTGATTGATTGGTATGTAAAAGTTCATGCGATTTATGGGATAATGGTTTTTCTAAAAATTGCTCATACAACTGTCCTATAAAAGGATTTTCATGGCTAAAGCGGATAGAAGCATTTGCATCCAGATGGCGAAGCGTCTCGCCGCGCTCCGCTGCAAGTTCTTTTCCGTCGGTGATAGGCTGACCGCCGCCGCCTGCACAGCCGCCAGGACATGCCATGATTTCTACAAAATCATACTGTGCCTTGTTGGATTGAATGGCATGAAGCAATTTTCTTGCATTTCCCAGTCCACTTGCAACAGCAATTTTTAGACTGACATCGCCAACTTGTACAATGCGCTCTTTCCAGCCTTCCATTCCTCGAACCATACTAAAGGCGTCGGGATGTGGATTTTGACCTGTAACAAGGTAATGTGCGCTTCTAAGGGCAGCTTCCATAACACCGCCTGTTGTGCCAAAGATAACGCCGGCGCCAGTACCTAATCCTAAAGGTTCATCAAAGCTGCTCTCGCCAAGCTCTTCCAGACAAATACCACTAGAGCGCAGCATACGGCTTGTTTCTCTTGTAGTAAGCACGATATCCACGTCTTTTTTTGCTCCTGTATCAGAAACTTGAGGAACATCTGCTTCATATTTCTTTGATACACATGGCATAATGGATACACAGCAAATCTGTTCAGGTTCTACATTGAGTTGTTTTGCAAACCAAGTTTTAGCGATAGCGCCAAACATTTGCTGAGGTGATTTTGCACTCGACAAGTTTGGCATAAATTCTGGAAATTCATATTTTAAAAATCGTACCCATCCAGGACAGCAGCTTGTAAACATAGGCCAGTGATAGTCTTCTTTATGCTGTAATCGCTCTAAAAGTTCGCTGCCTTCTTCCATAATCGTTAAATCAGCCGCAAAATCGGTATCAAAAACATAATCGAATCCAAGACCTTTCAAGGCTGTTACCATTCTGCCCACCGTTGCTAAATGTTCATCAAGACCGGCATCGGCTCCCCATGCAGAACGAACAGCAGGCGCTACTTGAGCAATAACAATTTTGTCTGGGTCAGCAATCGCATCTAATACTTTTTGTGTATCATCTCTTTCATGTAAAGCACCCACAGGACAATGAGTTATACATTGTCCGCACAAAGTACAATTGGCATCGTTTAAGCTTCTGGCACCACGCAGCCCAACCGTTGTACGCGGACCTGTTCCAAGTACGTCCCAGACGCCAAGACTTTGTATTTTTTCGCAAAAACTTACACAGCGCATACATTTGATACATTTTTCACGGTCACGAATCAATGGCTGATTTTTGTCCCAGTTCTTTTTTCGATAAGAAACTTCAAAAGGAATATCTGTAATATTTAAGTCTTGACAAAGACTTTGCAGTGTACAATTTCCGTTTCTTACACAGCTTGTGCAGTTTGTATTATGTGTGGATAGAATTAACTCGATATTAATGCGGCGGGCTTCACGAACACGCGGAGAGTTGGTTAAGACCTCCATACCATCTTCTGCCTGTGTATTGCAGGCTGCACATAAATTTTCATTTCCTACGATTTCTACGATGCAGACACGACAAGCACCAATTTCGTTGATATCCTTAAGATAGCATAATGTTGGAATTTTAATTCCCACACTACGGGCTGCATTTAAAATAGTAGTTCCTTCTTTTACAGTCACATTTTTTCCATCTATCGTTAATTTTACCATTTCGTCCAGCGCTCCTCTCTGCCGCCTCTAAAACCGCCATAACCGTAATGGTCGCAGCGCAGGCAGCGGCTACATTCATGTTTTGCTTCTTCCTCTGTCATGCCAATTTCCATAATATCAAAGTCATCATTACGGTCACTTGGGGTTCGCTCAACCATATTGATACGACCCATAGCGCCTCTTGCCTGATGGGTTGCTTTTGGCACTTCAGGCGGTTTTGGCAAAGTGCTGTGAAAACCAAGATATGTGTCAATATTTCCAGCCGCCGTTTTTCCTGCTTCAATTGCACGAATGGCAGTTGAAGGACCGCTTGCACAGTCACCGCCGGCAAATACACCTTCCATACCTTCAATTTTACAGAATTTATCCGACAAAATTTTTGCCCATTTTGTAGGAACGCCCTCTTCCATAAAACCGTCAGAATCAATTGCTTGACCGATAGCACCGATAATAATATCACAAGGAATACGCTCCTGCGGACGATTTGCATTGACAGGTTTTGGACGACCATTAGCATATTCACCCGGAATTTGAGGCTGAACAATCAAGGCAACGGCATATCCATTTTCATCGGTTTCTACACGAACGGGAGCCATTAAAGGAACAATGTCGCAGCCTTCTGCAATAGCGCCTTCCACTTCTTCCACCTGTGCAGTCATATCGACTTTCCGGCGGCGGTATACACATTTTACAGTATTTGCGCCAAGTCGTTTGGCGGTTCTAGTAACGTCCATCGCTACATTTCCGCCGCCCACTACGACAATATTTTTGCCGGAAAAATCAGGTACGTTGCCATCTCCTATGCCGCGAAGCAAGTCGACAGCAGATAAGATGTTCTTTGCATCTTGACCGTCAACACCAAGATTTTTATAGGAATGTGCGCCGATTGAAATATAAACGGCGTCAAATTTTTCACGAAGTTCGGTCAGTGTAATGGTTTCTCCAATACGAGTATTGGTATGTAGTTCTACGCCAGTAGAGAGAATGACATTGATATCTTCATCTAAATATTTGTCAGGCAAACGATAGCGTGGAATACCATAACGCAGCATACCGCCTGTTTTTTCTCTCTGTTCATACACGGTTACGCTGTGTCCCATAAGACGTAGAAAATAAGCTGCTGTCAAACCACTAGGACCTGCTCCTATAATAGCAACCTTTTTTTGTGTGTCAGCGGCACATTCTGGTGCAGGTACATGCCCAGCACTGTCAACGGCAACACGCTTAATTCCACGAATGTTGATTGCATCATCCAAAATGCTACGGCGGCAGCGTTCCTCGCAAGGATGTTCACATACAAGCGCACACGAGCTTGGAAAAGGGTTATCTTTACGAATCAGACGAACGGCATCTTCAAAACGTCCTTCTTTGACTAATGCAATATAACCTGGAATATCAACATGGGCAGGACAGGCACGACGGCATGGAACAGGCTGAAATTCTGCTGTACAGTGATGTTCTCTAATATGTGTTAAAAAGTCCTCTTTTGCGCCGTCAAGACAGGCAAGTACGCTTCTTCCAGCTTCTGCACCAATAGCGCAATCCGAAGAATCCATAACGGTTTTGGCTGTTCGTTCCAGTATCACTAAATCTTCCATTGATGCAAAACCATCTAAAATCTTTTCCATCAACTTGGTCATCTGGTCTAATCCAACACGACAAGGTACACATTTTCCGCAGCTTTGTGAAAGACACACTTTTACTAATGCGGCTGTCTGCTCTACCGGACAATTTCCTTCAGGTGCTGCCGCATTGCGGTGTGCAAGGTCTTCATAGAGCATATCCATTGTTTTTTGGATGCCATCGGGACAAGTAATTTGTAATCTATTCAAACAATACGCCTCCAATCTTATTATATTTTTTTATAATAGGTCAGCTACATAAGCTGAATTATTATTATCAGAATGTAAATTTTTATATCACAGTTATGCTGTGGTTATTGTGCTATAAAATTAACATTGTAAGTTGCCAGAAGTTTGCGAAGCAAACTTTTATACCACAGCTATGCTGTGGTTATTATGCTATAAAATTAACATTGTAAGTTGTCAGAAGTTTGCGAAGCAAACTTTTATACCACAGCTATGCTGTGGTTATTATATCATAAATTTTGTGAAATGTAGATACCATTTTCATACCAAATAATAGATTTTAAAATAAAATCTTTTTAGATAATTGAATAATGAAAGAAAGCAGATAGGGAGATAATTCTAACATCAAGAAATTCTCCAAAGAAGGTTTTATAACTGGATATCAAACATGGACATCAGTTTTTTAAAGGTATCTTGTCCATCCAGACAGGTATCTGTCAGATAGCCTTTCTCCCATTCCCATTCAGAGAGACCCCTGTAATAATACATTTTTTTGTCATCCTCAATGATAAACGGAATAAGTCCGAAACGCAGGCACTCTTTTAATGCAATCAGCCTGCCGACTCTGCCATTGCCATCTTGGAATGGATGAATGCGTTCAAACTCGTAATGGAAGAGAATGATGTCATTAATTGTGACAGCAGTTTTGGTTTCATATTCGGAAAGCAGAACTTTCATGCGTGGAGCAACCTCTTTCGGTTTTGCAGTTTCATGTCCGCCAACCATATTGGCTCTTTTCTTGTAATCTCCAACGGCAAACCATGCAAGTGAGGAATCCTTTGTACTTTGCTTCAAAATGCGGTGAAGTTCTTTGATGATATCCTCAGTAAGAGGTTCTTCCGCCATATCGATACAAAAGTCAATGGCTCGAAAATGATTGACAGTTTCAATAATGTCATCAACAGGGATGCCTTCTCTGGTATCTATTGTGTTTGTTTCAAAAATCAGCCTAGTCTGCTCTTCACTGAGCTTGCTGCCCTCTATGTGATTGGAATTATAGGTCATTCGTACTTGAAGTTCGTGATACAGTCCTCCAGGCATACGAATGTTTTTTTCATCTCTAAGCGTTTGAAGCAAGTTGTTATCCGAAATGGTCTGGCATAATTCATTGGCAGAACAACCGAAAAAAACAGCCATTTTTTCAAGAACATGATTAGCGATTTTCTCTCCCCGCCCGACTTTTGCAATTGTACGTGAGGAAATACCAAGCTCTTTAGCCAGTGCGGTTTTCGTCAGACCTTTTTCATTCAGTTTTTGCAGTAAATTGGAATATGAAATCATAGTGTTCACCTTCTTTCTTTACTTATTATATCTTAAAAAGCTAAAAAGTAAAGGTTTCTTTGTGGAAAAGTAAAGGGAAAGATAATCAAACACTCTGTAAAGTATTATGCTTGAATGACAAGTACGCTATAATAGCGGATAGTTTGATTTTTTCTCTATTTGGTTTGATTTATCTAATATTTTATAATAGAATAACATTAGTGAAAAGATATTGCAGTTTTTGAAATTATAAAGGAGGTAATTTCTATGATTGGTTTTAGCATAATGCTGTGGTTTTGTTCAGCAATAATGATAATTTTAAGTATTTCTTTGCTAAGAGGAAATTATACTAGTATGCACGGAAAGGTATTTGACAACACAGCAGATAAAGCAGGATATGCAAAAGCTTTAGGAAAGCCTGTTTTAGTATTAGGGATAGGTATTGCTAGTGCTGGTGCAGCAGCAGTTGTAATACAAGGGATTTATTCAATCATTATTTCGATTCTTGTTTTATTGTTGTTTATTGTTATAGTTGGAGTATGGTTTATTAAGATTCAAAGACAATTTAACCTTATCAAGTAAACAGTGAAGCGGACTGTGAATATTTGCTTGATTAAATAGTACAACAAAGGACAGCAATAAGCTATCGCTTTATGCTGTCCTTTGTTGTGTCTATTTTAGGTTAAAGGTTTACTGGCAATTTTTAAATGGTTTGTTATTTTTTATGTAATTTTTATGGTTCGTTTTTTCCAAATTCCTGTCCAATACAATGAATATAAGCATAAGGCAGACAAGGCGTTACTGACAACAACAGAATACCATACGCTTTCAACTCCCATGTGCAATATACTGGAACAAAACCATAGTGTGAGGAATCGAAATCCCCATATTCGGATGGCATCAACAAACATAGTAATCATAGTGTGTCCACAGCCTTGAAATAGACCTTGTGAGACATTGTAAAACGCATTTGTCCAGCAGCACATAGCCATAAGTGATAAAAATTCTGTTGCAAGAGGTATTACATTTTCGTCTGTTGAAAAAAATCGTACAATAGGTTCTGCAATAAAACGCAGTGATAAAATCATTCCAAATACAAATAAAAAAGTTGCGCCAATTCTCAATGCAATATGAAATGTTTTATCAACACGCTTAATATTATTAGCGCCAATATTTTGCCCAACAATGGTTGAGATTGCTGAACCAATACCATTTGCAGGAAGTGTTATAATACTGTTTATCTTATTGCCGATACCATATGCAGTTGTTGCGGTCATACCATAATTATTTACATTTTTTGTCATAAGTAAAAATCCAAACTGCATAGTACTGCCGCCTATGGCAGTAGGAAGACCAATTTTTATAATAGAAGTCATTTTGTTTTTATCAAACTGAAATCCTTTAAAATTAATATGGATAAGCTTTTTCTTATTACACAGAGAAACAATAGCAATAACTGCACTTGGAATTTTTGCTAGAAGCGTCGCAAGTGCGGCGCCGGCAATACCCCAGTTAAATGTTATAAGAAATATTGGGTCAAGAATAAGGTTGACGCTTACACCAAGCAGATTTAAAAGCATAGGCTTAAAGGTATCGCCCTGTGATTGATGAACGGCTGTAAACATATTAATCATAAAAAGAAATGGTAAATCAAGCACCACAATTCTTATATAGGAAAGTCCATATTTATAAATGTTGCCCTCTGCACCAAGCCAGCTAACAATACCAGGACTTGCTAACCAACATAAGGCAGCACAGATAAATGCAAATATAATGGAACATAAACAAATATGATTTGCCATTGATTTAGCCTGTTCATCTTGGCGCGCCCCAAGATATTGCGATATTAAAATAGAGCCGGCGGTAGTGATACCCATGCCAAAATTAATCAATATATTTTGTACAGGAGATACCAGTGTAATTGCGGCTTGTGATTCTGTACCAATCTTTCCAAGCCAAAATGTATCTGTAAGATTATACATGGATTGAATAAAACTATTAAGCATTACAGGAACAGCTAAGATAAGAATAGCTTTGATAAGATTTCCTTCAAGAAGAAGGGTACGTTTGTCTTCGCTTATTGGTTTTGCCATTTTGTAAGAACACTCCTTTCTCAATATGTAAGTAATTGCAAAATAAATTATTTTGTATAACAAGTGGAAAAAATTTGAAATTTTCTATTCGTTATGTGTTACTTGACAAATCTTTATAATTCTATTATTGTAAATAATAGCATAAAAAACAGTAAATTCCATAAAAATATCACTAAAAATAAAACAAAGTACAGAAAAAAAGCTATTTATGATAAAGATTTAGATAGTTTTTGGATATGGAGGATTAATATGATAATGGATATGCCATCCGATTTTAAGATAAGCAAGGTGAAAAGAGATTTTACACAGGGAGTTCAGCCACAGCACAGCCATCCATATTATGAAGTTTTTTATCTTATTAATGGGGATTGTACATTTTTTATTGAACATAATATATATAAGCTTAATAGGGGAGATTTAGTTATCGTGCCAAAAGGAGCCATTCATAAAAGTACTTTTCCGATTTATGGAGTGAGTGAACGTTTTGTAGTATGTTTTAAAGATAGTAATCTTTTATGGCTTGATGAATTATTAGGAAAAGACATTAGAAAAGAGACATTTAAGGCAGGGGTAATATCCATTCCAGATAAAAGACGTGAATATGTAGAATCGCTTATGAAAAAAATGCTTTTCGAGAGTGAAGGGCAGGACATATTGTCGCCAGCATTTATTAGAACAGGTCTTTTAGAGCTTATCTTATTTATGATACGATGTCAGCGATTTGAGCGAAATGTAATGAAAGAAATTGATGTAGATAATCGTCTTATGCAAGAGATTGCAACCTATATATATGAAAATTATGAAAAAAAATTAAGTTTGGACGAATTGTCTGAGCGTTTTCATATCAGTAAGTCCTATCTTTCAAAAAAATTTAAAGCAATTACAGGTACAGGTATTAAAGAATATATTATTAATGTCCGAATTAAAAATGCCTGCACCTTATTATTAGAGACAAATAAGTCGATTACAGATATAGCATTTGAATGTGGTTTTAATGACAGCAATTATTTTGGTGACGCTTTTAAGCATATCAAGGGAATGTCGCCGAATAAATATAGGAGAAACAAGGAAACAATGTAAATGTACTTGCATTTGTACAATATGTTATTATATAATGTTGTATATTTATAAGTACAATTTTTTGTGTTTATTAGGTGGAGAGACAGCATGGATAGTATACGACTAAAGGCAAGGGCTAAGATTAATCTTAGTCTTGATGTATTAGGGAAAAGGGAAGATGGTTACCATGACGTTCGTATGGTTATGCAGACAATTGGCATTTACGACCGATTGATAATTACAAAAATTCCAGAAGATGAGATAAGGATTCAATCTAATTTATTTTATCTTCCAATCAATGAAAATAATCTGATTTATAAAGCGGCAAAGCTTCTTAAAGATGAATTTGGATTTGCAGGCGGCGTTGATGTGAATCTGAATAAATTTATACCAGTGGCAGCAGGAATGGCGGGGGGAAGCACCGATGCCGCATCAACATTGTTTGGTATCAATAAGATTTATGAACTTGGGTTATCACAAAGCAAATTAATGGAATTAGGCGTTCAAATTGGAGCGGATGTTCCATATTGTATTATGCGTGGAACAGCGCTAGCTGAAGGAATTGGAGAAAAGCTTTCCAGACTGAAGCCTGTTCCGCATATGTGGATTGTTGTAGCGAAACCGCCAATCAATATATCTACAAAACTTGTCTATGAACAGCTTGATATAAAGAATATTAGCAATCATCCCGATATAAATAAGATGATACAGGCTATTAATAAAGAGAGTGTAGAAGAGATAGCTGCCAATATGGGCAATGTTCTCGAATATGTGACGATTCCTTTATATCCTATAATTGATAGTATTAAGAAAGATATGTTATCACATGGAGCGATTAATGCGATGATGAGCGGCAGTGGTCCTACGGTATTTGGTATCTTTCCAGACGAACGGACAGCTCTTAATTGTCAGGCTTATCTTAAATTTAAAAAAGAGGCAAAACAAGTCTATATTACAGAAACATTTAATTAACAGGGCTAAGAATGGAGGATTTTACAGATATGAAAGGTGATTTAAAGATGGACGTCAATGATTATTTACCACTCCGTGATGTGGTATTTAACACATTGAGACAGGCAATTCTTAGAGGGGAGATGGAGCCAGGTGAGAGACTTATGGAAATTCAGCTTGCACAAAAGCTTGGAGTAAGCAGGACGCCAATTAGAGAAGCTATTAGAAAGCTTGAATTAGAAGGTCTTGTGATTATGATTCCAAGAAAAGGAGCAGAGGTTGCACATATAACTGAAAAGGATATGAGAGATGTTTTAGAAGTGCGCTGTACTCTTGAAGAACTGGCAGTCTTACTTGCCTGTAAAAATGTAAATGCAGAACATATAGCAGCATTAAAAGCCGCCAACAAAGTATTTGAAATGGCAATTGTATCAAAAGATGTAGTTAATATTGTAGAGGCCGATGTAAAATTTCATGATGCCATTTATGCCATGACAAATAATGCTAGACTGATACAGATAATTAATAATTTAAGAGAGCAGATGTATCGTTATAGACTTGAATATGTTAAAGATGCAAGAACACACTCCATTCTTATCAGTGAACATAATGATATTATAAAAAATATCAGTGAAAAAGATATACTAGAAGCACAAAATGTTATGAGACATCATATTCGTAATCAGGAAAAAGGCATAACACGTCTTCTTAAAAATTAAGAGAAAATAAAAATAATTTTATAATGAAAAATTTGGAAATTTTTGAATAGTCTATATTTTTACGGAAATAATCCATTTAGATATAAAAAATTGAAAAAAGATTTTTTAATTGAGAGAAACAAATTTTCAATTTATAGAAAATGGAGGATTTATTTATGAAACGTAAGAAACATAGGCTATTATTTTTTATGTTATTTATTACATTTTTAAGCATTGTTATTGTCATTGTTGGCAGCAGAAAAAATGTTGTTCGTGCAGAAGTTCAAAAAGATATTGCAAAAAATATTATTCGATTTCATGTAAGAGCAAATAGTGACAGTGAATATGACCAACAATTAAAGCTTAAAGTAAAAGATGCCGTAGTTGATTTTATGCAGCCATTACTTGCCAATTCCTCAAATATTGATGAGTCAAGACAAATTATTCAAGAAAATTTAGATTCTATTATGGAAAAAGCAAGAGAAGTATTGCAGCAGGAAGGTGCAGATAATGAGGTTACAGCCTATTTTGAGACCAGTTATTTTCCAATGAAATCGTATGGCGATATTACATTTCCACCAGGAGAATATGAGGCATTTCGTATTGATATTGGCAAGGCTTCCGGAAAAAATTGGTGGTGTGTATTGTATCCGCCTTTATGTTTTGTTGAAGCTACACATGGGGTTTTACCAGAAGAATCAAAAAATACATTAAAAAATGTTTTGACAGAGGAAGAGTATAATATGGTAAGTGCAAAACCTGTTAAGTTTAGGTTTAAATATCTTACATTTTTAAATCAATTTTTGGAGTGAACGTATAAAGGGCATTTATTATTGAAGCATAATCCGTATTTACGAGTGATTTTAAAAAAATAAAATTGTAAATACATAATTTTAATATTTAAATAAGTAAGTGATATTTATATATATGGAAATGTTTAATATATATAAATACCACTTGTTTTTATATTTATAAATGGTATAATAAATATATGCTAAATAAGTAATATAAATAAATAAAAATATAGATAGTGTTATTAAATTTTTTTATAATATTCTATAAAAATAAATATACAAAATATTTATTTAATATTTATTATTAAAAGATTTATATGGAAGATTGATGTATACATACAATTAAGAAAAACATACGAAATTACGAAGAAACTTTTTTTGTAAGTTGAAAATGTTAGAGGAGGTGCAAACAAAAGATTCATGTTAATGTACTAAATAGTAACTTGTGTAGCATTGCAAATATTAATAATGCTACATTAACAAAAGCAACTGTATGATAAGGAGGGTTTATCATGAAACTTAGAAAATGTAAAAAATTATTGGCTGTTACATCAATGGTAGCATTAGTTGGTTCTGTGACAGTATTTGCAGATACTTATATAAATAATCCATTTGATAACAATAATGCAGCTTATGGAAGGTATATGCTTGATGTAAATTCTTCATCTGGTATGAGGTCATGTGAGGCAAGAGCTTGGGGGTCAAGTGATTATAAATATAAAATTGAGTTGACAACCGTTTTGTATGATGGACAAGAGGTAATAAATGATACAGGATATAATTACGGGAATGCGTATGTGTCTCGTTCATATGAATGGGCAGAGGATTATCAGGCGCGTATGATTGTACGAGAAGGTATAAATAATAAATATAATATAGTAGTATCAGGTAGTTAATTATATAGTTTTGCATTAGAAAACAATTTTTAAAGTTGTTTTCTAATGCAATTTTTAGGAGGAATTATGAGAAAAAAAGCATATATTTTGCCAATTTTTTTATTTGTTTTATTTATTAGTGGTTGTAATAATAATGTGTCTAAAGAGTTTATAACACAAGAATATAATATAGCGATACAAAATCCTAGCATGGATATTCAAAATGATAATGACTTCCTTAGTTCATTTTATACAAATTTTGTGATTAAAGATAATTATAGAGTATATAAAATAATACAAGAATTAGATAATTTAAATATCAATATAGCAATACCAGATTGGCAGCCTAAAAGTGGTATAGTAATTGATACAGCCGATTTTGTTAATGACCTTGATGATAAAATGTCTAGTAATACATATAAGAGAATTGATTTTTTGGAAAAGAAATTAAGACCTATTGGAATATCTGTAAAAAGAATAGACCAAAAAGAATGGCTTATGAAATATAAAATTCCATATATAAAAGAGTATGAATCAGATATAGTTGCTGAGGCTGGAAGTAATAGAGAAAGAACATATAATATGGGGGTATGGGATTTTTTATTGCAAGATAATAAAGAAACAGTAAATAAATATGATGTGGTTTGTATGTCAATTAATATGTATGAAGGATTTTATAATTCTTCAAATACGACAAAGTTGTTAATTTATGGAGTTCCAGAAGACACTTTTGAGAGTAATTTAGAGATGGAAAACGGCAGATATAAATATCCAAATATAAGTATGATATTAAAAAAATATCATAATGGAGAATGTGGATTGGATATTTTAGCAGATATAGAAGTTACAAAAAGTGGAAATCATTATATAGATTTTTCAGAGCTTATAGAAAAAGATGAATATAAAGATATTATAATAGAAATGGAATTGATAGGAGAAATAACCGATGAATATACATATGCGTGGTATGGATTTGCGTATAAAATAGATAATAAGCAGGCTTATCAAGATTGGAAAGCAGAAAATGCAGATAAGTTTATATATTAAAGATGTATATCAAAATAAGTAAGTGATATTTATATATATATAAATGTTAATTGTTTTTATATTTATACATTATATAATTAATATGTACTAAAATAATTAATATAAATAAATAAAAATATAGGTAGTGTCATTAAATTCTTTCATAATATCTTATAAAAATAAATATACAAAATTCTTTATTTAATATTTATTGTTAAAAAATTTATATGAAAGATTGATGTATACATACAATTAAGAAAAACACAGAAAATTACAAAAGAAACTTCTATTTGTAAGTTAAGGGTGTCAGAGGAGGTGAAAACAAAAGATTTATGTTAATGTACTAAATAGTAATTTGTGTAGCATTGCAATATTAATAATGCTACATTAACAAAAGCAACCATATGATAAGGAGGGTTTATCATGAAACTGAGCAAATGTAAAAAATTATTGGCTGTTGCATCAATGGTAGCATTAGTTGGCTCTGTGACAGCATTTGCAGATACCTATATAAATAAAAACTTTGAAGATGGGTATGGAAAGTATATGCTTGATGTAAATTCCTCATCTGGTATGCGGTCATGTGAGGCAAGAGCATGGGGGTCAGATAGTTATCAGTATAAAATTGAATTGACAACTGTTTTGTATGATGGACAAGAAGTAATAAATGATACAGGGTATAATAATGGCAATGCTTATATATTCCGTTCTTATGAATGGGCGGAAGATTATCAGGCATTTATGGCTGTACGAGATGGTATAGAGATAAGAGATAAAGTTTGGATATCAGGTAGTTAATTAATGATTTTGCCTTAGAAAACAGTTTAATAGCTGTTTTCTAAGGTGATTTTAAGGAGAAAAATTATGAAAAAAAAAATATATATATCAGTAATTAGTTTTTTAGCTTTATTTCTTGTTGGCTGTAATGATAATAATATACCTGAAGAGAAAAATACACAAGAACATAATATAATTGTAGAAAATCCTAGTATAGATGTTCAAAATAACAAAGATTCTCTTAGTTCATTTTATACAAATTTTGTGATTCAAGATAAATATAGAGTATATAGAATAATAGAAAAATCAGGAAATATAGATGCTAATATAGCGATACCAAATTGGCAGCCAGAAGATGATGCAGTGATTGATACAGCAGATTTTGTTAATGAGATAGATGATGAAATGTCTCGTGTTACACAAAAAAGAATTGATTTTTTAAAGGAAAAATTAAGACCAAGTGGGGTGTCTAAAGAATGGAAAGATTCAGGACAATTATTTATGGGATTTAAAACTCCATATATAAAAGAATATACTTCTGATATATATGCTAAGGCTGCAAGTAGAACAGAAACAATAAGAGCTAAAGGGTTATGGGATTTTTTACTGCGTAATAATCAGGAAGCAGTAGATAAATATGATGTGGTTTGTGTGTCTGTAAATATGTATGAAGAATTTTATCATTTTTCAAATTCAACAAAGTTGTTTATTTATGGAGTTCCAGAAGACACTTTTGAAAGTAATTTAAGTACAGAAAATGGAAGATATAAATATCCTAAAACAGATACAATACTAGAAAAATATCATAATGGAGAATGTCAGTTAGATACATTAGTTGAAATAGAGCTTACAAAGAGTGGTAACTATTATATGGATTTTTCAGAAATTATAGAAAAAGATGAATATAAAGATATTATAATGGAAATGGAATTGACAGGTGAAATAACCAATGAATATACATATGCGTGGTATGGCTTTGAATATAAAATTACTAATGAGCAGGCTTATCAAGATTGGAAAGCAGAAAATGCAGATAAGTTTATATATTAAAAAGGAGATAAACATATGAAAAACAAAATTAAAAAAATTTTAGCTGTCACAGCAATAACAGCACTAGTTGGCAGTACAACAGCATTTGCAGATACTTATATTAGTAATTCATTTCAAGATGATTGTGGAAAATATATGTTTGAAGTAAATTATGCATCGGGTATGAGAAATTGCTATGTAGAAGCAGGGGGGTCAGATAACTATCAATATAAAATCTTGTTGACAATTTATTATAAAAATATGGAACCAGTAGACCGAAGTACCAAATTTGAATCAGAATATGTAAAGATAGATAATCCATATGAGGAAGTGGATGATTATAAGGCTACTATCATTGTAAGAGAAGGTTTAATGATAAGAGACATGGTTACAGTATATGGCAGTTGATAATAAAATAAAATTTATCACATTTTGCAAGTTGTATTTATATTAATAACATATTTTTGCATTGGAAAATAGTTTTTACAACTGTTTTCTAATGCAATTTATGAAAGTGTTAAAAAAATTTATCAGTAGGTGTAGTTATAATTTATTGAAATAATTATCATATATGGTAAGAATTTTTTAATTTTACAATAACCTCTAATGATGAATTGTAAAGGTTTAATATTGTAGATGAAAGGTCTATCAATTTATGGGTATAAAAGCTATTCTCAAAATTTTAATAACAATGATAAAAAGAAATATATTGTTATCAGTGTTGCTTGTTGTTATGAGTTTCATCTCAATATATATGGTAGACGAGAGTATGTGCAATTATTTGTATGAACTGCGAATAATCGATGCATTTAAAAATACATATTCCGAAAAAACAGGAGATATAAATACTATAACACAGCCAAGTTTTGATGAAAGTAAAGTTCAGCAGCATTATGATTTTTTAGAACGAATGAAAGAAGTGGATAAAATAAAATATTATGGGAAATTTGGCATAGATAACTTTTTTCCAGAAAATTTTGATTTGCCTGATACATTTAAAGAGTATAACACGATATCAGTACAAACTGTTGTTACTGAACCATCAACACTTAATTTAGGAAATTTTTATTTGACACAAGAAGAAAAAAATATTTTAAAAAATCATAAGGATAATATATATCCTATTTTTATTGGTAGTGATATGAAGGATTTTTTATCTTTAGGTGATACACTTACATTTGAACGTAGAGACGAAAAATTTATTGTTGCTGGGGTGTTAAAAAAAGGTGCAAATGCTCCAAGCAGATGGGGGATTACTCCATATTCTGATACATTGATGGATACAAAAATGCTTGTTTGTGTAGATGATGTAGATAAATTTACGAATGGTATAGATGATTATATTTATTATGTATGCGATGAAAAAGATAATGAAGAGGTGTCCAGTCAGCTTAGAAAATTGTCAAAAGAATGTGATTATGATATATGGATTGAGAATAAACAAGAATCAATACAGTCTTGGCGAACCAGAAATGGAATGTCTGATAATAAACGCTTTATAGCGACAGTTATGCTTTTATTTCTTGCAATTATATCCGTAACAACCGTAGTGACAGCAATGTGTATGATGAAAACACGCGAATATGGAATTATGTATACAATTGGTGTAACATTTGGCGATATAAAAAAACTGATAATACTTTATGATATTCTTGTTGTGCTGTTTGGTTCAGTATGTGCATGGTTATTGAAAGATTATAAAATTAATGAAATGTATCCTAATAATGGAAAATTTGAATTTTATCGCAATATGTGGATAACAACACATAATATTATTATGCCAGTTCTTATATTGATTTGTGGGTGTATCATTGTTTTAGCTGCTTCTTATGTTCCATTAAAAATAATGAAACGAAAAAGTCCGGCAGAAATGATAAAAAAAGGGTCAATGCAGATAAAAGCATCAAGAGTAAAAGTGTTTCGATATCAATTTGTATCTATATGCTTTATCGTTGGGCAGCTTATTGCATATATAGCTGTTTTTGGAGCGCTTCAGATATATAACAGTGCAATTATTAAGGAAAATGAACGAAAAAATGCCATTTATACTTATAGGATAACTGCACAGGCAAGTGTGTCTGGAAAAGACATTTTATCGCAGGCAAATAAGGGCGTGAATAAAGGAAATATTTTGCTTAGTGGAAGAATGTCTGTATTCTGTGAGGAAACAAATAGTTTAAATAGAGTAGAATTATTGTTAAAGATTAGTGAGGAACTTCCTTATAAAGTTATAAGCGGGCATATACCAGGAACGAAGGAAGAAGATGCAGGAAAAAGAGTTGTAGCAGTAGGAAGAAAAAAATATAGAAACGCCATTGATAAAAATGGCAAAAAATATTTGACATATTGTATGGAAGAATATGAAGTAGTGGGGGTGCTTGGAAGCGAGTCAGATTATTGGGACAACAGAGTTATTTTTCATATTGATTCCATAGGAGAGAGGACATTAAATTACATATTAGATAAAGAAAATAGTTTTGAAATTCATATAGACAGCAACAACTATACAACAGATGAATTAAAGGAAGAATATCATACATTATATGCGAATATTGTCAATGCCGATAATATGGCGTCTGTTCATGCCATTGTTGATACAAGTGAGGGAGAAGAGACCATATCAAGTACATATTATCATGAAAATATAAGAGTAAATTATATTGTATATATTTTTTGTCTTATCAATAATGTTATTATATCTTATTTTTGGATAATATCAAGAAGAAAAGAGATTGCAGTTCGGCAGACGTTTGGATATTCAAAACTGCGTTTGGCAGGAATGTTAGTAAAGGATATGACTATAATGATAATAACTGCATTGGCATGTTTTATAGTAGTATATTTGTTAGGAAAAAGCTGGTTTAATCAGTATTTAAATGTTTATGTAAAACTTGATACATTGGGAGAATTGGCAGGCATTTTGATTTTAACAACAATTATATCGGTTTTATATCCAATATATCGAGTGATGAAAATGCAGAATGCACAAGCAGTAAATGTTGAGTAAGATGATAAGTAAAAGCAAAGTGATTGTAAATATGTGATTAACTTAAATTGATAAATGTTTTTATTATACAACAATAGATTTTTGGTACCTTATATGATAATATAAGTTTATAACAAGACTAGGAGGATAAGGGGATGAAATTTAAAAAAGTTACAAAAATTTTTGCTGCGGTATCTGTAATAACATTAATCGGTGGAGTTACTGCATTTGCAGATACACATGTATATAAGCCATTTAACGACGCATACAAGTGGTTAGGAAGTTATCAACTTGATGTAGATTATCAATCAGGTATGAGGTCGTGTAAAGCAAGAGCATGGGGAAATAATAGTTATCAATATAAAGTGAAACTTACAATAGTTTATGATGATGGACAAGAGGTAATAGAAGATACGGGCTATCAGTTTGCACAAGCTTATATCTCTCGTTCATATGAATGGGCAGAGGATTATCAGGCATATATGGCAGTAAAACATGATAGAACAATAACAAGTGCCAATGTATCAGGCAGTTAATTCTTATATTTTTATGGAAAAAAGGTTCTTGTGCAAAATGCAGCACAGAAATGAGGAGGAATATGAAAAGAAAAGTATATATGCTGCTTATTAGTTTATGTACTTTATTTATCACAGGATGTAATGATAATGGAAAATTAGAAGAGACAAAAACACAAGAATATAATTTCACGCTAGAAAATCCTAGTATGAACATTCAAAATAATAAGGATTATTTGAGTTCTTTTTATACAAATTTTGTTGTTAAAGATAGTTATAGAGTATATACATTGAGAGATAAAACAGAAATTACCACTATGGCAATACCAGATTGGCAGCCTGAAGGGGAGACAGTGATTGATACAGCTGATTTTATTAATATGATGGACGATGAAATGTTTGATATTGCAATAGAAAGAAGAGAGTTTTTAAATAAAAGAATAGAACCAGATGGCATGATTAAAGGAAATCAGCATAAAAAAGAAATGTCCATAGCATATAAAACCCCCTATATAAAAGAATATACATCTGTTGAATTTATAAATGCTGGACAAGTAAAAGAAAAAATGAGCGCCATAGGAATGTGGGAATATTTATTGCGTGATAATAATAAAGTGGTAGATAAATTTAGTGTAGTTTGTATGTCTGTAAATATGTATGAAGGATTTTACAATCATTCAAACACAACAAAGTTATTTATTTATGGGATTCCAGAGAAAGCTTTTGAAAACAGTGAAAAAATTGATAGTGGCAGATATCAGTATCCCAATAGAGTTGCAATATTAAAACAATATCACAATGGAGAATGTCAGTTAGATACATTAGCTGAAATAGAACTCACACAAAGCGGCAATTATTATATGGATTTTTCGGAAATTATAGCAAAGGACGAGTACAAAGACCTTGTTATAGAAATGGAATTGACAGGCGAAATAACGGATGAATATACATATGCGTGGTATGGAGTTGGATATAAGATTGATAACGAGCAAGTTTATCAGAAGTGGAAAGAACAGAATAAAGATAAATTTATATACTAAAAAATATAAAATTTAACCTCATTAAGAAAATTCTTCACTTCAATGTAGCAGAGATATAAATGGAATAGGGACTTGTGTTGCGATAGTAGTTAGATGGTTTGAGGAAGTAGTGCAGGTATTGCGAATATCCGCTTTAGCCAGAGATAGAAGTGAACAATGTAGACATAAAGTGAAATAAAGATGAAAGGTTCATAAATGTATGAGTATAAAAGCTACTCTAAAAATTTTAATGGATATGATTAAAAGGAATATGTTGTTGTCTGTATTGCTTGTCTGTATGAGTTTTATAGCAATATATATGATAGATGAAAGCATTTCTAATTATTTATATGAAATGCAAATAATAGACAATTATACAAATACATAT
Organism: uncultured Eubacterium sp.; assembly: GCA_947088865.1. Classification (GTDB taxonomy): domain Bacteria; phylum Bacillota; class Clostridia; order Lachnospirales; family Lachnospiraceae; genus Lachnospira. Next base: position 46,021 of record CAMUHY010000016.1, read on the forward strand.
TCTGAAGAAACAGAGCGTGTGAATCGAATAACTCAGCAAAGCATGAAAGAGGATAAGACAAAAGAGTATCATGATTTTTTAGAACGAATAAAAGAAGTAGATAAAATCGAATATTATGGGAGATTTTCTACCAATAATTTTCTACCTGAAAATATAAATTTACCTGAAACAATAAAAAATGATGGAATTATATCGATTGTTATCACTGAAAAATCAACGCTTGATTTAGGAAATTTTCATTTATCCCAAGAAGAAAAAAATATATTAAAAAATTATGATAAAGATGTATATCCTGTATTTATTGGCAGTGATATGAAGGATTATATGTCCGTAGGAGATACCTTTTCTTTAAAGAATAAAAGTGAAAAATTTGTTGTTGCAGGCGTGTTAAAAAAAGAGGCTCACTGTGCCAGCAGATATGATATTGGCGCCTATTCAGACACGTTGATGGACAATAAAATGCTTGTATGTGTTGATGATTATGAAGGATTTATACAAGATACATCACCAGCATATATTTATTATGTATGTGATGCAAACGATAATTATGAGGTTTCAAATCAACTTAGAAAGTTGGCGCGTGAATGTAACTATGATATAAGAATTGAAAATGTACAGGAAACCATACAAGCTTGGAAAGCTTCTTATGGAATGTCTGATAATAAACGTCTTACGGCTTCAATAATGTTAATGATTCTTGCTATTATATCCGTGACAACCGTAATAACGGCAATGTGTATGATGAAGATGAGAGAATATGGAATTATGTATACGGTGGGGGTAACATTTAGTGATATAAAAAAGCTGATAATACTTTATGATACACTTATTGTATTGTTAGGTTCTGTGTGGGCATGGATATTAAAAAATTATGATATCAATCGAATGTATCCAAAGAAAGAAGGAACAATTCGTTTTTTTCGTGATATATGGATGACTACTCATAATATTATGATTCCAATTATTATATTGTTGTGTGGATGTGCCATTATTTTTGCTGCCTCTTTTGTGCCATTAAAAATAATGAAACAAAAAACGCCGGCAGAAATGATAAAAAAAGGAGAGTGATTACGATAAAAGCGTTTATAACAAAATTGTTTCGTTATCGACTGGTATCCATATGTTTTATAGTAGGACAACTGATTGCATATATCACTATTTTTGGCGCGCTTCAGATATATAATAGTGCAATGATGAAAGAAAATGAAAGAAAAGATGCAGTTTATGATTATAGAATGATAGCAAAAGTGAATGCATCTGCAAAAGATATTTTATCACAGGCAAACAATGGCGTTAGTAAAGGAAATATTTTGCTTAGCGGAAAAATGTCAGTCACATGTGAAGAATTAAATTCAGCATTTCGGGCAGAAATGCTGTTAAAAATCAGTGAGGAACTTCCATATAAATTAGTGAGCGGACATATACCAGGAACACAACAGTCTGATTATGGAAAAAAAGTAGTGGCAGTAGGAAGAAATAAATATAAAAGTGCAATTGACAAAAATGGAAAAAAGTATCTTACTTTTTGTATGGAGGAATATGAAATAGTAGGTGTTCTTGGGAGTGAAACAGATTATTGGGATGATAAAATTGTTTTTTATATTAATTCTGTGGGAGAAAAGACATTAAATCATATATTAAATATGACAGAGTATGAGATGCATATAGATAGTAATAATTATACGATTGATGAATTAAAAGAACAATACAATACGTTATATATCAATATTATAAATGCGGACAATACGGCATCTGTGAATGCAAGTATCGACATAAGTGAAGGGAAAGAAACCATATCAACTACATATGCCAAAGAAAATATAAAAATAAATTATATTGTGTATGTATTTTGTCTTATAAATAATATTATTATATCTTATTTTTGGATAATATCCCGAAGAAAAGAAATTGCAGTCAGACAGACTTTTGGATATTCAAAGTTGCGTTTAATGGGAATGTTAGTAAAGGATATGACAGTAATGATAATAACAGCATTGGCAATATTTATGGCAATTTATTTAGTGGGAAAAGGTTGGTTTAATGAATATCTTAATGTTTATATTAAATTAGAAACATTAGGAGAATTGGCAGGTGTTTTAATTATAACAACTATCATATCAGTTATATATCCAATATATAGAGTGATGAAAATGCAGAATGCACAGGCAGTAAGAGTGGATTAATAAAAATATTTATAAAAAGGCTAGGTATTGTTATGATAGAATTAGATAAAATAACAAAGATATATAATAAAGAAATACAAGACAGCAAGGCTCTTGATGAGGCTTCCATTACTATTAAAAATGGAGAATTTGTTGCTATTATGGGACCATCAGGCTCTGGCAAGTCCACGCTTCTTAATATTATAGGCTGTATGGATACTGCCACAACAGGAACATATTTATTAGACGGAGAAGATATTACACAGCTTAAAAGAAAAGATGTAGATAAAGTAAGAAAACAAAAAATTGGATTTGTTTTTCAAAATTTTGCTTTGATGGACTATTATACTGCATATGAAAATATAGAACTTCCCCTGTTGGTAAAGAACGTAAAAAGGTCGGAAAGAAAACGAATCATTGAAGAAAAAATGAATTATTTGGGAATTACGGATGTCAAAGATAAGATTCCAGCAAAAATGTCGGGCGGACAGCAGCAAAGGGTAGCCATTGCCAGAGCGCTTGTTACAGACTGTGATATTCTGCTAGCGGACGAGCCTACCGGAGCGTTAGACCAAAATACTGGAAAAGAAGTGATGAAGTATTTAAGAGAGATTAATAATGATGGAAAAACCGTTATTGTTGTCACACATGACAGCCAAGTGGCAGATATGACCGATAGGACAATTGTAATATGTGATGGGAAAGTTGTGGAAGATAAGATTAAATAGATTTATTATGTTATATAGGGCAGAACCAATTTTTTTGGTTCTGCCCTATTTGTTAATTTGTTAAATTGTAATATTATAAAAGAGTTGATTTTAGACTGAAAATAGATTATAATTAAACTGAAATAAAACTAAAGGGGATTGATATGGATAATGAATTAATTTATTTGGATACTTATGTTTTGCAGCAAGATATGAGAATCCGAATGCCTAAAAGTATTTTGGAAAATCTTAATTTAGAAAAGGGAAAGAGTAGATTAAAAATATATTATGACCCATTAAATAAAAGTCTTGTTTTAAAGAAAGAAGAAAAAGATAGAGCTGCAGAATAATTAAATTATAAGAGGTCTTAAGTGTATGATATGATAAAAATAAAAAACTAAAGGAGTTCTAAAATATCAATGATTGATACAGAAAATAATACAAAAAAAGAAGTACGAATTAAAATAAAAGGTGTACACAAAAATAGTAATAGTGATATACCAAATATATCATCTAGTTTTGAAAATATAGATTGTCAAGAATTAGCAGAAAATATAGTTGAAACGGAATGCAGTGGATTTTATCAAAAAATTGGCAGGCAGATATATATAAAATATGTTGAAGAAATTGAAACACAGGTAGTGAGTAATAATTTATTAAAGATTGATAATAATATTGATGAAATTAAGATAGAAATAATAAAAAAAGGTATTGTAAATAGCAAAATGACATTTATAGAAAAAGTAAAAACAGAAAATATTTACAATACACCTTATGGAAAAATCAATATGATGATAGATACAAAAAGTATTCATATTAAAACAAAAGAAGACAGGATATTTGTAAATATAAAATATGATTTGTTTATGGAAAATGGACATATGTCAATGTCTGAGATTGATATAATCATAGAATCATTATAAAAAGCAGCTTACAAAAAGGGAATTAATATATTATACAAAATAGATAAAAAAAGATAAATTTTGTTCCAAATTTATACAACAATATGGTATTATAATCATATATTTTATATTTAAACACTGTTTTATATAAAATTTACTCTTTATAAGAACAGTGTAGAAATGGAGAACCTATGGAAAATTTTTTCAAAGTAAAAGAAAAAGGCTCAACAGTCAAAATTGAAATTATGGCTGGAATTACAACATTTATGGCAATGGCTTATATTCTTATGGTCAATGCAGATATGTTCTCAAATTTGAGTGGGGTTTCTTACAATGCGATATATATTGCCACTGCAATATCAGCAGTTGTAGGAACAATGTGTATGGCGCTTTTAGCCAATTTGCCATTGGGATTAGCCACAGGCATGGGATTAAATGCGTTTTTTGTGTATACAATTTGTTTTTCATTTGGTCTTAGTTATGCAAATGCGTTGGTTCTTGTATTGTTAGATGGCATTATATTTATTGTTCTTACATTGACAGGAATCAGAGCAAAATTGTTTAATGCCATTCCCGATTGTGTGCGAATTGCTATACCAGCAGGATTAGGACTATTTATAGCCTTTTTGGGATTGCAAAATGCTGGACTTGTAGTCAATGATGAGGCAACATTAGTCAATTTATCTTCTTTTAATCTCTTGAAAGAAGGTGTTACTTGGGGACAAATTATGCCTCGATTGGTGACAATAGCTTCTCTAGTGATTATTGCCGTATTATCTTATAAAAAAATTAAAGGTGCAGTATTGTGGGGAATTGTTGGCGGTACAGGTATTTATTATGTGCTTGGTTTTACTGTTTCAGGTTTTTATGATGGATTTTTTAGTTCTCTTAATTTTAACCCATTTACAGCTTTTGGAGATTGGGGAAGAGAATCTTTTGCAAAAGTATTTACAGAAGGTTTTAATTTTACAACATATTTATCATCACATTCTAGTGCAGACCTTGTTTTAGTTATTGCAACTTCAGCATTAGCGTTATGTATGGTGGACATGTTCGATACGCTTGGAACACTTTACGGTGCTTGCGCAAGAGGAGGTATGCTGGACAAAGACGGCAATGTACCAAATTTTGAGAAAGCCATGCTTTCAGATGCCATTGCTACATGTGCAGGTGCTGTCTGTGGAACATCAACTGTTACTACTTTTGTGGAATCTTCATCAGGCGTTGCAGAAGGAGGAAGAACAGGACTAGCTTCTTTTACGACAGGAATCTTGTTTTTTATTGCTATGTTTTTAAGCCCCGTTGCCGTCTTGATACCTAGCAGTGCAACTGCCGCTGCTTTGATTTATGTTGGTGTGTTAATGATGGGTTGTGTTACAGATATTAATTGGAAAGATATATCCATTGCTGTTCCAGCATTTTTAACAATAGCGTTTATGTGTTTTACGTACAATATTAGTTATGGCATTGCATTTGGATTGATTTCTTATATATTAATTAAAGTGTTTACTGGCAATGTAAAAGATATTAAATTATTTACATGGATTATAGCAGGGTTATTTACATTGATGTTCTTCTTGACACATTAAAGTATAATTATAAGGATTCTATAAAGTAATTTATTGAGGTTATGAGCAAGTAGCACAGCGGATTGCAAATGTCCGTTTAACTTATTAAAGGAAATAATATTGATGAAAAAAGAAAAAAAGATATGGAAATTTGCTTTATGGAATACTTTATGTATTATTATTGTAAGCTGTATATTAAATGCAGCTATATGGATTTTATTTCATGGAATCCCTCTTATAGGATTACCCAAAAAAGAAGATGTAAAAAGTATTACCATTATTTACAATGAAACACAAAAAAGAGAAATTACAGACAATGAAACAATAGAATTGTTAATAAAATCTGCAAATCTTTTGAATTATCAGCTTTGGGGTCAAACGGAAGGCAGTCCTATAATTGATATTATATATCATCTTAAAGATGGGAACGATATAAAGATTCATGCAAATAATAATACGATGTGGTGGCATGGAAAATCTCATGTAATAAAAGAAAAAGATACGTTTATTAATATTATACAGGGGTTGTTTTTTAACCTTATTAAGTTAGGTCTTTACTGAAAAGCTGTGATACCAGCTAGGTGGTTTAAGCAAGTAGTGAAGCGGATTATGAATAGCTGTTTGATTTAGAAAAAGTAAATATTTATTTGATTTTATATAAAAATGTATCAAAAAAGTTTGCAAGCAAAAAAACTGCTTGCAAACTTTTTATATAAAACTTGTATTATTGTACAACACCATAATTATCAAGCAGCGACCTTTTAACATCATAAAGCTTTTTTGAAAGGTCAACATGGACTTCTTGTGGATTGATTAAACGTTTTGACTCCTCCCATAATGTAGCCATTTCTTTTTTACAATATGCTTGTATATCCATTACATCAGGAGTTTCATAGATACATTCTCCCTTGATAAAAACGGGTACCATAATTTCACGCATAGTGTATTCTCCAGGACTTAGCAATGTTTTTTTCCAAGTTTCAACAGGGTCAAAAAGAAGAAGAGAATTAGCTTCATCGTATTTTTCATCAGTAAGAGCAATTAAGTCTGCTTTTATCATTCCCTGATTGTCATAAATTCTGTATATAGTCTTGTTTCCTGGATTTGTAATTTTCTCAGAATTTTCTGATAATTTGATTTTTGGTGTAAACGTTCCATCATCATTCATAACGGCGGCAAGTTTGTATACACCGCCAAATGCAGGGTTATCTTTTGACGTGATAAGATTAGTGCCAACACCCCAAGAGGTAATTGCTGCACCCTGCGTTTTGAGAGAATCAATAAGATACTCATCAAGGTCACTAGAAGCTGATATAATAGCATCTGGAAATCCAGCATCATCTAACATTTGACGGGCTTTTTTAGAAAGATAGGCAAGGTCTCCAGAGTCAAGACGTATTCCATAACCTTTTGACAGTGTTCCAGCTTTCTGCATCTCTTTAAATACTTTGATTGCATTAGGCACGCCTGAACGCAATGTATCATAAGTATCAACAAGGAGAATACAAGCATTCGGATAAAGATTTGCATATGTTTTAAAAGCTGTATACTCATCTTGAAAGCTCATAATCCAACTGTGAGCATGTGTTCCCTTTACAGGTACATCAAACATTTTGCCAGCAAGTACATTGCTTGTACCAACACAGCCAGCAATAACGGCTGCTCTAGCGCCATATATACCAGCGTCAGGTCCCTGCGCGCGCCTTAATCCAAATTCCATAATACCATCGCCTTTGGCAGCATAACATACACGCGCCGCCTTTGTTGCAATAAGGCTTTGATGGTTGATAATATTAAGAATAGCCGTTTCAATAAGCTGAGCTTCCATAATAGGAGCAATGACTTTGACAATAGGTTCTTTAGGAAATATCACCGTTCCTTCAGGAATAGCATAAATATCACCTGTAAAATGAAAACCACTTAAGTAATCTAAAAAATCGGCATCAAAGACATGAAGTCCTTTTAGATAGCTGATATCATCGTAAGTAAAATTTAGATTTTTAATATAATCAATGACTTCATTTAAACCGCAAGAAATAGCATATCCGCCATCACAAGGATTTTTTCTGTGAAATGCATCAAATATCACAGTACGGTTATTGCCGCTTTTAAAATATCCCTGCATCATTGTCAATTCATAAAAGTCTGTCAAAAGAGTTAAATTGCGCAATTATTATCCCTTCTTTCTTTTAAATAGCCCCTTTTTCTTTTTTTCTTCTACAACAATTTTACCGCCACGCACAGATTTAATTCCTGTAATATAGATACCACTTACTTCAGCCTTTATTTCAGCTTTAACAGGAATTTTATCAAATACTTTTGGGTCACACATTAGTGACATAATTCTTGGTCCAATTTTTGCTTTAACAATTGGCATCTTAGAACCTCGAAGATACTTTGGCGTCTGTTCAAGTACCATTTTTGGCAGACCAGACTCTTTTAGTTTCATTTTCTTTTTATCTATGACAAGCATAGACATGATTTGTTTGGCAGCATCAATCTGTTCCTGTTGAGCATCTTGCTTTTTTTTGAGTTTATTTGCAAAGATAAACAAAGCAATAAATGCCACCAAAAGCACAGCTATGATGACTAACAATACAATACTCCAAACTGGCATTGTTAAACCCTCCTAGTAATAAATAAATCCCAAATATTGTAACATAGCAAAGACGTTTAAACAAGAAAATTATAGGGCATTTGATTTATTGATAAGACATTTATTATGTTCATATATATCTTTTACAATATTGTAAGTAATATCAGGTAAATTACGGCGTTCTTCTTTAGACATCAAAGCAACGTCAATCGGTTTTCCAAATTCAATAATGGTTTGAGTTCGTTTTATAAATGGCATATGTGTTTCTAAAATATTTTCGGTATTATTTTGTACCATAGGAATAATTTTGCAGTTGCTTTTTTCTGCAAGTTTAAAACTTCCGCCGTGAAATTTTAAAACACCATCGCCATCATTGCGTGTTCCCTCAGGAAATATAACAATAGATTTGCCATTTTTTAAATATTCAATACCTTTCAAAATGGTTTTTAAGCCTTCTTTTGGATTTTGGCGGTCTAGTAAAAGGCAGTACAGATAGCGCATCCAAACACGTATAATAGGCACTTTGTTCATTTCCTTTTTGGCGATAAATCCTGTAATATTAGGCATAATACTGTAAGCTATAACCGTATCAAAATTACCTCGGTGATTGCCTACAAATAAAACAGATTCATTTGTAGGAATATTCTCTTTACCGATAATAGTCGTTTTGGTTCCGCTTATAAAAAGAACAACTTTAAATATGCCTTGAACCATTCGCAGGGAACTGATATCTTTGGCATTGATATTTATCTTGCCTATAAGCCATTCTAAAGGGAGCATAATTAAGCTTACAATGAAAACAATCAGCATAAATAAAGCTACTAAAATTACTCGTATCATTTTAAAATCCTCCATTTTTTCAGCCTGTAAGTTTATAAATAGTAAGTTTGTTTTATAAACAGCTCACGATTTTTCATTCCTGCGAGCAACGAGCCAAGCGGACATGCTTGCGGCATGTTTGCCTTTCCATTTGACTTTAGGCTTTATATATATCACCATAACATTCAGGTCTTCTATCTCGAAAGAGTCCCCAGCTAAGGCGAAGTTGTCTTATAGAATCCAAATCAACAGTGGCACATATCAATCCCTCTTCATTTTTACCGAGCTGTTGTATAATTTCACCAGTTTCATTGGTAATAAAAGATGAACCATAAAAAGTGAGACTTGATGATTGATAACCATTTTCATCACTAGGTGCAACGTCTTCTGTACCTATACGATTAGCAACAATTACAGGTACAATATTAGCGGCAGCATGACCTTGCATGACCCGACACCAATGCGGTTGACTATCACATTCAAGGATGGGTTCTGAACCAATAGCAGTAGGGTACATTAGTATATCGGCTCCCATAAGAGCCATGCATCTTGCCGCCTCTGGAAACCATTGGTCCCAACAAATCCCAACGCCGACTTTGCCATAAGTAGTGTCCCATACTTTAAAACCAGTATTTCCAGGCGTAAAATAAAATTTTTCTTGGTAGTAATGGTCGTCTGGTATATGGGTTTTTCGATAAACACCTAAAATGCTGCCATCTGCATCAATCATAGCAACAGAATTAAATGTTGTATTATTATGTTTTTCAAAAAAACTGATTGGCATAACAATAGAAAGCTCTGCGCAAAGTTTTGAGAAATGTTTGATTGCAGGGTTGCTGTCAATATCAGTAGCTAAGTTATAATATTCATAATTTCTTTCTTGACAAAAATATTTTGTCTCAAAAAGCTCTGGCAAAAGTATAATATTTGCTCCTTTATCTTTGGCAGCCCGAACAAAACCTTCCGCCTTTAGAATATTTGTATTAGGCTCCATTGAATTACATGCCATTTGAATGGCGGCAATTGTAACATTTTTCATATTAATCTCCATTTCTGCGCTATTTTTTGTGCAATAAAAATTTGTGAAGATGATTTATATAGTGGTCTTAAGTTGTATTTTTAATATTTTAACCTCATCAAGGAAGTCCCCCACTTAACTGCCAATATGTTATAAATTTGCTTGTAAGAAATAAGTATATTGAATATTTTTATATTATTTTTATGGTTATACTGTATTATTCAAACATAGGAATCTGTTGGGTAATACAGTGAATGTTGCCTCCACCAATAAGAATATCCCTTGTGTATACTTGTATGATTTTTCTTGTTGGAAAAAGATTTTCAAGTATTTTTTTGGCTTCCCTATCGGATTTTTTATACGAAAGATTCAAGGAATCATCGCATTTAGGATTGGAAAATCCTGGCATAATTATGGCATCGTTTGCAATGTAAAAGTTTACATAGGATGCTGCAAGGCGTTCATTTGGCGTTCGTGTTGGCATAAAGTTCATATTGTCAAGCCCTTCACATTCGTTGTCCGATATATAAACAGGCTCTGGAAGTGGAAGTTTGTGAACTTTAATAGGGTTTCCCAGTACATCCGTTTGTTCCTGTAAATAATTGAAACATTGCAGACACATATCATATTGTGGGTCATCTTGATTGTCTGTCCAAGCTAAGACAACGTGTCCTGGTTTTACAAATGCACATATATTATCAATATGTTCGTTTGTTTCATCATTATATATACCACAGGGAAGCCAAAGTACTTTAGACACATTGAGATATTGATATAGTTTCTTTTCAATTTGTGCTTGTGTCATCTGTGGATTGCGTCCTTTGCTTAGCAGGCAGTTTTTTGTAACCATAGCCGTGCCGCAGCCGTCAACGTGGATAGCGCCGCCTTCTAGCACAAAATCACTTGCATCGTAGACATCTGCCTGATATAAGTCGCACAATTTGTTTGCCATAGCGTTGTCTTTATCCCAAGGGAAATACAGTCCGTCAACCAGACCGCCCCATGCGTTAAATGCCCAGTTAATGCCACGAAGCTTGCCCCAATCATTAATTACAAATGTGGGAGCGACATCACGCGCCCATGCATCATCGCTTGACATTTCAACAACACGAATGTGTGAAGGAAGCAATTGTCTTGCGTTGTTATACTGTGCAAAACTAGCGCATACCGTTACCGATTCCGACTGTGAGATTGCACAGGCAATTTCAACAAATGCCTTTCGTGCCGCGTATCCTCCATATTGCCATGAGTCAGAACGCTCAGGCCATATCATAATACAGCCATAATGAGGTTCAAATTCGGCAGGCATATGAAAATTATCATTTTTTGGTGTGGATTTTAATATTTTCATGTATCATATCCTTTTATAGTCTAGTAGATAGTAGTAAATGGTTTGACTATCTGTATATAACTTTACTATTCCTTTATATATTGTGAACACCCGCTAGAGTAGGTTAAAGTCCCATCAGAAGTGTAAAATATAGCTTCTACGTCAGGTGTGTTTTCAATCAGTTTTAATCCTTCATCTAATCCTAATGCAAAGCAGGTAGTACTCAGACAATCGCCTTGTAAGGAGTTTTTAGATATAACGGTTACATTTGTTAATTCGTTTTGATAAGGATATCCTGTTTTAGGATTTAAAATATGGTGGTATAATTTATTATTTTCATAAAAATATCGTTCATAGTTGCCAGAAGATACAACAGATAAATCATGGATATTTAATGTAAACAATAGTTCGCTGTCATCAAATGGTTTTCTAATTCCTACATGAAAGGGGGTGGTGTTATCTCGTGAACCAACACACAAAACGTTGCCGCCTAAATTAATAATTGCATTATGAATATTATTTTCCAACAAAAACATTTTTATTTTATCAGCAATAAACCCTTTTGCAATTGCACCTAAGTCAATCTTTGCCTCTTGTGGCTTGGATATAATATAATTGCCATTGTCCAGCTTTGTTTGTTCAATCTTTAAGTAATCTACAAAAGGCAGTGCTTGAGTAATGCTTTCATTGGAAGGTATTTGTGGTTTTTCTGCTGTAAAATTCCAAAGAGAAGAAATACTCCCTATTGTAATGTCAAATGCTCCCTTTGAGAGATTGCAGTAGTCCAGACCAGTCTCAATCAATTGTCCAAGCTCATAAGGCACTTCCATAGAGTTGCTGTTATTTAATTGGGATAGTGCGCTGGTTGTAATTGTTCTTGACAACATGGCTTCATAAGTATCACAAAGCTTGAGTGCGCTGTTTAATATTTCTTTTAATTGGGCAGTTGAATGACCTCCAGTAGTATAGGATTTGATGGAAACATAAGTATTTAATTTAAAACCTGTTACTTCAACAGGGTCATTTAGGGAAGAACCACAGCCCGTTAAAAATATAGTTAAAGGTAAATATAGCGCTATACAAAATATAATCGTAGTGAATCGTAACTTTTTCGTCAAATGTTTACAATCATCCTTTCATAAATCAAATACCATTTTAAATGTATTAGTAGTATAACAGAATTACATATATTCGGCAATTATGAATTGGAAAATGCAGTCTTAAAAATATATTAAAAGAATTAAAAATATATGAATATAAAAATTAAAGTTGACAATATAAAATTGATGATATATAATTAACACTATAAATATAATTTTACAATTATAAACAATGAAAAATGTGTGAAATGTCTTTTTTTTAATAAATGATTATGATATAACAATAAGGTCATTGTAAGTGGTAGAAATTTTTATAATGCTAAAATATAAGATTGAACCTCATTGGGAAATGTTCTTTTAGGAAGCAACAGTTATGGCTGCTTGTTTAAAAGTTAAAGTTTCAGTTAAAGTGCCACAAACGGACAATGAGAGTATAAGCAAATAGCAAAGCAGATTGTAAATATCTGCTTAACTAAGATAAGAAAGGAATAATATATGAAAAAGAGATTTTTTAGTGCAATTCTTGCAACCATACTTCTTACCTCTTTTGCAGGTTGTAGCAATAATAACGCATCCAATGGTGATGATACTTCCAATAAAGCTATGGCAGCAAGTGAATATAATAACTATTTTAAGGCAAATGCCGCTGTTTATAAGAATTTAGTGACACTGCCAAGCTATGAAGGTCTTGAGGTATCAGTAGATAAGTCTATATTAGATGTAACCGATGAAAAAGTAGATGAACATATTAATAAAATACTTTCATCATTCGCGACAACGGAGCAGGTTACAGAGGGCGTTACGGAAAGTGGGGATTCTATTAATCTTGATTTCTGTGGCAAGCTTGATGGTGTAGCATTTGCAGGCGGAACAGCTACATCTACAAATTATACAATTGGTTCAGGTGGGTACATACAAGATTTAGACCAAGGGTTAATTGGACTTACAGTTGGACAGGAATATGATATTCCATGTACATTCCCTGAAGGTTATAAAAATGAAGAGATGGCAGGAAAAGATGTGATATTTACTGTGACTGTAAATTATATATCTAAAACAAACACTCCTGCTCTTACAGATGAATGGATTTCATCAAATAGAGAGGCTGCTGGAATTAAAAGTAATAATGTTACTGAATTAAAGCAAGAGACAAAAGATTACCTTACAGAGAGTAATCAATTAGAATATGATAATAAAAAATATACAGAATTGATGAAAAAGATAGTAGATGGTATGACGATTACCAACTATCCAGAAAAGGAATTAAACAGTCTTATTGAAGTTTATAAAAATAATGTTAAGTCCGAATATGAGACATATAAAGATTATTATGCATCAAATGGTATAAGTGATTTTAACGCATATCTTGCCAATATGGGATTATCATCAGAAGATGAATTTTCAGATTATGCAAAAGAAGTATCACAAGATTATCTTAAAAATAAGATGGCAGTTACAATTATTGCTGCCGATAATAATATTGAGGTGACAGAGGCAGAGATTAAAGAGCTTGGCGAAGAATGGGCAACTTATTATGGTTATGATAATTATCAGGGGATTCTTGACGAATATGGCGATGAGATGAACTGTGAGGTTGGATTTGAAATATTGTATCAAAAAGTTCAAAAGCTTCTTATAGAAAAATCAGTAGAAGTGTAATAAAATTACATGATAAAGTTGTGATAAGATTAAAACCATTTGTGTCTGTGTGCTGCTTGACACAAATGGTTTATTTTATAAGAGACAGCATGGAAGGGAGGTTTAATATGTTGTGTCATAGAATAATCGATTTAAGTGTTTTACTCTGTACAAGGTCTGATGATAGGACGAAACTTGTATAGAGGTAGATAAATTGTAAATTCGTCCGCATTGGATTTTGTACTTATGGATGATTGATAAGAAAAATACAATATCATAGGGAGAAAAATTCAATGAAGAAAAATTTAATACAAAATAATTTTAAAAGATATATTATATTTTGGCTTAGTCAAGCATGTTCACAATTGGGAAGTTCCATGACAGCATTTGCGCTGATTTTATGGGCATATACAAAAAATGGTTCGGCTATGACTGTCTCATTACTGTCTTTTTTCAATTATGTGCCATATATTATTGTAAGTTTGTTTGCTGGCACATTTGTAGATACCCATAGCAAAAAGAAGATTATGCTGGTATCAGATAGTATAGCTGCCATCTGTTCTGTGGTTATATTTACCTTAAATCAAGCAGATGGACTGCAAATATGGAATATTTATTTAGTGAATTTTATAATTGGGTTTATGAATGCTTTTCAAGGACCTGCATCATCTGTGGCAATAGGGAAAGTTGTACCTAAGGAGAAGTTGACACAGGTCAGTGGCATGAATTCTTTTTCTAGTAATCTAGTAGCAGTATTGTCGCCAGTGTTGGCTGCATCATTGTTTGCATTAGGAGGACTTAAGCTGATTTTAATAATTGATTTAAGCAGCTTTATATTTGCTTTTATGGTATTACTTGTTGTGCTTAAGATTCCAGAAGATACATTTATAAAAGTGAAAAAAAGGTCTATGTTTGCAGGCTGTGCAGAAGGTTTTTGCTATTTGAAAAATAATAAAGCTATCTTTACAATTATTATTACAATGGCTTTGTTAAATTTCTTTTCTAGGTTGACTTATGAAAATATTTTGTCGCCAATGATACTTTCAAGAAGTGGAAATAACAGTGTTATATTAGGCATTGTAAATGCAGTGATGGGAATGGGAGGTATTGTAGGAGGCATTATTGTTTCTACTGGAAAAGTAAAAGGAAACAGTGCAAAGATGATTTATATATCGGCAATGCTTTCATTTTTATTGGGAGATGTTATGATGGGAGCTGGCAGAAATATTATATTTTGGGCATTTGCTTCATTTGCAGCAAGTTTTCCAATACCTTTTATCAATGCAGGGCAGATGGTAATTTTATACAGATATGTTCCGCAAGAAATACAAGGGAGAATATTTGCATTGAGAAATGCTCTTCAGTTTAGTACGATTCCTTTGGGGATTTTGTTGGGAGGATTTTTGGCTGATTATGTGTTTGAACCCTTTATGATGACCGAAAATACAGTTGCTAAAATATTGCAGACCATAGTAGGAGAAGGAGCAGGAAGCGGTATGGCTGTAATGTTTTTATGTACAGGTATATTAGGTGCATTGTTTAGTTTAATTTCATATCAACAAAAAGATATTCGTGGACTTGACAAAGAAGAATTGGATAAACCGTAATTTTTAAAAGCAAAATAATATTTAGGGACTAAAAGTAATATTTTAACCTCATCAAGAAAGTCCCCCACTTCAATGCTGCAAAGGCATAAGTGGGGGACTTGCGCTACGATAGTAGCTAGCGGGTTTGAGCAAGTAGCGTAGCGGATTGCGAATATCCGCTTAACTCTCAAATATCCTTTGACATAGAGTATGTTTATATAGTTATTTTTAGAAGCTGTGACCGCCGCCACCGCCACCTCCGCCGCTGCTGCCACCACCTCCGCTGCTACTGCCGCCACTGCTGCTAGAACTAGGTGGACTGTATTGTTTGGTAGTATGTGTAAATTGGAGTTGGTAATTATCAAATGAATTATTCGCAAAAACACCTGATAATATTTCATTATTACTTGCTTTTGGAGTACGAGAATATATTTTTACAATAAAGTAATTGATTATAACAGCCAGTATTATTGCTAAAAGTGCATTGCTTATATATTTCATTGGCTGTCTTATTTTTTGTCCTTTTAATAAAGTTAATTCTTGTTCAAAAACATTTGCTGCACAAGAAAAGTAATCTCCATCAGAGGCATATGTATATACATTATCGGTTATGGAATCGGCATAACTGTTGGTAATTGTATTATAAATAGCTCCATTGCTGTGAATCCATATATTTCTATAATCCATATCAATAACAAATATTGTACCGCTGCTGGTGCCAAATAATTGCTTGTAATAAGAAGAAATAAATGATTGTGTGCTTGAGTAGGAATTTGTATCTATTGTTTTAAAAGCTACATTGCCATATGCTGTGATATCCTGCATTATTTTTTGTAGTTCGTCATACTCGTCTTCGTCTAATAAATTGGCTTCATCATCAATATAAACACTGTAACCAGTTGTGGCATCTGTATAGACAGGTGTTATTTGTTCCGAACCAAACGTTAAAACAGCAGGGTATAATAAAGTTATTATAACAATACATATGAAAAAACGAATCAATCCACTATATAAATTTTTTTTATGCACCATCATTACCTCCTTTGTAGTTATCAAATTGAGGCAGCTTGCGTGTTGCCAAAATGTTGTAATATCGAATTAAGTTGATAAGTGAAAACATAATTGTAATAAGGGATAAAATACATGCCCCATAAAAATATAAATCCGATACAGGATTGATAAATTGAATAATCGCTGCAATAAAAAGAGCAATAAGCGCCCCAATAGAACCTGGTAAAACGGAGTTTGGTGCTGCTGTTTTTTGTTTTTTCATACTCAAACTACAAATAATCAATCCTAATATTGTTATAATTCCAAAAAAAATAAATTTGCCAGATAAATTAAAATTCAAAGGATGACCAATTGGCAGAATAATTCGGACAACGTTAAATACAATAGCAATTATAAATAAAGAAATAATTATAGCCACAGAAGCTTTTGACGTGGTTCTTTTTCGATTACGGTTATTATTGTTATTATTGCCATTATTGGCGTTGTTTGCTTTTTTTTGTTGTGCGGCAATAAGACCTCTGTCATTTTCATGTAAATCTTTGCGAATAATCTGTCCAAGTTCAATATGGTAAAGGATAATGGATAGTAATGCTAAAATAGATGTAATAGTCAATGTGATGGTTGGTCTTAATGTAAAAAGCATATTGAGCAATATAAATATTGGAATAGCTAAGATGATAGAACCAATCATATATTTACCAATAGATACAGGTAAATCAGCAGCAACCTTACCCGTTTGCCCATTGACTGTCGCGTATGCAACACGGTCTTTATTTCGATACGATAAAAACCATACAGGAAACATTGCTGTATCAACATGTTCACATCTTGCATGGAGTTTATTCGTTAAGTTATTGTTTGAGTCAAAATGTACACCAGAGTGTAAGTGCGCGTTATTTTTTATATATGTATAGGCGGACTGATTGGCAATTTTTGTCGCATCAGGTTGATATATACTTGCATCAACATCGTTGGTATCCGCATAAAAACCACTGAGAAAAGATGGTGTAAAACGGTTCATATTTTTCACATCATAAGGAGCAATTCGCTCACTGATAGTATCATCGAAGGACGAAGAAGCATCATAAGAGATACCTTTATGGGAAGAATTTAAGTCGCCGTAAAGCTTGTAGTGGTCTGTACAAATATAATCGCCTTGTCTGTGTGAGCGTGAGCAGTCCAGACAGACAGTCCCTTTATGGGTTATGTGATATGCCCAATAGGGCATATAAATTCCTCTAAATTCGTCAATATAAGCAGGGCTTTTTAATTCTTTGGGCGTAAATATAGCATGTCGAAGTGTTTTTAAGTATTGTTTTTTACAATCCTCTTTTGTTTTTTTAAAAGGAATAATATAACTTGGGCGTTTTTCTTTGCTTAGTCTGCTGGTGAGAATGGTTGAAGCGCCACAAAAACTGCAAAAGTTTGCTGCTGTGTTATCGGAACTTATAATTTCTCCGCCGCATTGTGGACATGTAAACACAGTAACATCATAATATTGCTGAGCTTCGGCATCCGATTCTTTATTGATTTCATAGGGGTCAAATTTAGAATCGCAATGTTGGCACGATAATTGTTGTGTGGGAATGTCAAATACAAGACCTCCTCCACAACTAGGACATTGATACATATTAAACCTCTTTTCTGCGTTGTTTTTCGCGTAAAATTTTGTTGTGTTAATTTTTATTTTTCATTTGTCTATTATAAGATGGTTGGTTTTATCTTCTTTTAGCAGGAAGCTTCCACTTCTAAAGTAATAGGAGTGCATTACTTCTTATATAAAAATTCTTTCCATACAGTTGGGTGGAACAATAACATTAATGGAAAAAGCTCTAATCTGCCTGCAAGCATATCAAACATAAGAACATATTTAGAAAAAATGCTAAAATGCCCAAAGTTTTGTGTTGGTCCAACAAGCTCAAGTCCAGGACCAATATTGTTAATAGTAGCGGCAACAGCAGTAAAATTTGTTGTCAAATCTTTTTCTTCAAAAGAAATTAGAAGAACAGATAGTGCAAATATCAATACAAAAGTTATCATATATACATTGGTAGAGCGAATAACCTCATGTTCAACAGGTTTGCCATCAATCTTTATCTTTTTAACACTTCTAGGATGAATATAAGACCCCAATTCCTTAAACATGGTTTTTACAAGAATAACAAATCTTGAAACTTTAATACCGCCGCCTGTACTTCCGGCACACGCGCCAATAAACATTAACAACACAAGGATTGTCTTAGAAGCTTGCGGCCACAATTCATAATCCGTTGTAGAAAATCCTGTTGTAGTAATAATGGATGCAACTTGAAAGGAAGCCAGGCGAAACGCCTCACCAATATTTTTACAGGTGTCTACAATATTAAAACATATAATAAGAATAGAAGAGCAAATAATAAAAAAGTAACATCGTACTTCTTCTATACATAGGGCTTTGCGAAGTTTGCCGAATATCACAAGATAATACGCATTAAAATTAACACCAAATAGAATCATAAAAATGGTGACAATCCATTGAATATAGCTAGAATATTCGCCAATACTGCTATTTTTGATGCCAAAACCACCAGTGCCAGCGGTTCCAAAGGCTGTATTCATAGCGTCAAATGCAGACATTTTTCCCAAGATAAGGAGCAAAAATTCAATCAAGGTCATTCCAAAATAAATAATATAAAGTAAACGTGCAGTATATCGCACCTTTGGAACAAGCTTTCCGACAGAAGGACCTGGACTTTCAGCACGCATAAGATTAATATTAAATCCTCCACTTAAGGGAATAATTGCAATTAAAAATACCAATACCCCCATACCGCCAATCCAGTGGGTAAAACTACGCCATGTCAGAGAGCAAAAAGACAGGGCTTCAACATCGCTTAGAATACTTGCACCTGTTGTTGTAAATCCAGAGATGGTCTCAAATAAAGCATCCGTAAAAGAAGGGATTTCTCTTGTCATTACAAACGGCAAAGCGCCTACAATACTCATAAGAATCCAACTTAACGATGTGGCTATGCAGCCGTCTTTTAAATAGATAATAAATTGTTTTGGTTTTTTACTGGTAATGATAAAACCTAAAATCGTACTTATTAAACCTACAATAAGGTAGCTAAATCCTTCCTTTTCTCCATATATCAATGCAATGATACAAGGAAGAGCCATCAATATTCCTTCAATTTTAAGTATATTGCCCAAAATGAAACGTATTACAGATCTATTCATCAGTAAATCTCCTATTTTGTAATGTCCTTAATATTATCAAATCCAGTTTGCTTTGTGACAATCATAACCGTATCGCCAACAGCAATACAGTCGTTACCAGTTGGTATAATAATATGGCCATTTCTGTTAATAAATGATATCAGTGTATCTTTTTTTAAGTTTAAATCTTTTAAGGCTATACCTGTTACAGAGGAAGCTTCAAGAACACGAAGCTCAATAGCCTCAACGCGATGGTCAAACATATGATATAAAGTTTCAATATTGCTGCTGTTCAGTGAGTTTTTCCTTGCGCGAACATAAGCAATAATTGCCTCAGAAGTTATATAGCTTGGATAGACAAGACTTCCTAAATCAAGTGAATTAATAACCTCTTTAAAATTCAACCGATTAATTTTTGTGATAACCTTTGCGTTGGAAACTTGTTTTGCATGTAAAGTTAGTATAATATTTTCCTCATCAATACCCGTCAAAGGAATAAATGCTTCAATTTGTTCTAATCCTTCTTCTTTCAAGAGGTCTTGGTCTGTGCCATCCCCATTGATAATAATTGCCTTTGGCAATGCAACACTTAGCAGTTGACAATGTTCTTTATTTTGTTCAATAATTTTAACATCGATGCCATTATTGATTAATTCTTTTGCAAGATAATAGCTTGCCTTGCTTCCGCCAATAATCATTGCATTTTTAACTTGCTTTGTATTAAATCCAATCTGCCTTAAAAAGGAGCGTGCTGCTTGGCGCTGTGCCACAAAAGAGAGAATATCTCCCGATAATATCTGAAAGTCGCCGTTTGGTATATGAACCTCATTATTACGTTCAATGGCACAGATAAGAATATCGTTTGTAAGAGTATGTCCCAGTTTAGCAACAGTCATGGTATGAAGAATATTGTGGACAGGCACTTTAAATTTAATAAGCTCTGCTTGACCGTGTGCAAAAGAGTTCACTTCAAGTGCTGTTGGAAGATATAGGATTCGGGCTGCTTCTTTAGCTGCTTCCAACTCTGGATTGATAATTAGTACAAGCCCTAATTTTTCACGTAAATATACCACTTCTTCACTGTAATCAGGGTTGCGCACTCTGGCAATCGCAGCGCAGTTACCAACTCTTTTTGCAACAGTACAGCAAAGCAGATTTAGTTCATCGGAATCGGTGACAGCAATAATTAAATCAGTATTTTCAATGCCTGCTTCCATTTGAACACTATAACTAGCACCATTGCCAACAATTCCCATAATGTCATATAAATTGGTTGTTTCTTGTATGCGTTCATAACGTTTGTCAATAACCGTTATGTCATGTCCTTCTTTTACCAATTGTTCAATAAGGGTAAGACCAACCTTGCCACAGCCTACAATAATGATACTAAGTCCCTGTTTAGGGGCTGTGTTACTTTTCTTAAACATATAAAAGCCTTTCAGTAAAATTTATAAAAATATTATAGTCATTATACATTCTTAATAGTGCTTGTTGCAATAGTATAATTTATTTATTAAATTTGACATTTTTTATATAATTTTTTATAATTAAATAAGCGACAGCGTGGGTTTGGTTATACTGAAGAAAGGTGAAAGGCGGTTTTAAACAGAATGGGTGATTTAAGTAGTATAAAGACGAAGAAGATATTTGTATTTGATGCTGAGCCAGGAATGGTGTTAGCAAAAGACATTGTTATGAGTGATGGCTCCTTGTTTATGGCAAGAGGAACGGTTCTTGATGTAGATATTATTGCCAAGATATCAGGGAATCATATCCTTGAAATTTGTATTGTGGATGCGCCGTATTCTCCACCAAAAAGTGTAGAATCAATACAAGTAGCACAAGAGGAACAAGAAGAAAATGCTACATATTATGAAAAGATAAGAAATACAAAGTCCTTTAAAGAATTTAATAAAGGATATACAGCGGCAATAAGTGATTTAAAGACACAGCTTAACGAAATTGCAACCAAAAATATTGAGATTGATGAGGCGGCTCTATTAAAAAGCTCAGAGCAATTATTATCAACTTATACAAACAGGCTGCAAATGTTTGATATGATTCACAGTTTGAGAGCAGTTGATGATTTGACCTATACGCATAGTATTAATGTTGCATTGGTTGCATCGATTATTGGGCAATGGCTTCATTTTTCACAAGAAGATGTCCGTATTCTTACTCTGTGTGGTTTATTACATGATATAGGTAAAGTGATTATTCCGGATGAAATTCTTTATAAGCCAGAAAAACTTACAGATGAAGAATTTGAGATGATGAAAAGTCATGTAAATTTAGGGTATGATATTTTAAAAGAGAAAAATATTGATGCGAGAGTGAAAGAAGCTTGTCTTCTTCACCATGAAAAGTGCAACGGAACAGGTTATCCTTTTGGCATTACAAATGACAAAATTCCAGTATATGCAAAGATTATAGCAGTTGCAGATATATATGATGCAATGACTTCAAACCGCGCTTATAGAGGTGCCGTTTGTCCATTTACCGTTATAAGGATGATGGAACAAGAGTGTTTTTCTACACTTGACCCTTCTATAACCCTTCCATTTTTAAGAAATGTTGTTACCTCATATCTACATACAAATGTGCGATTATCTGATGGACAAATTGGCGAGGTAATGCTTGTAAATGAGATGAATTTAAGCAGACCAACCATTTCATGCAATGGCAAGTTTATCGACCTTTCAAAAACAAGAGATTTAACGATTACAGCTATCATATAATTGGTTTAAAAAATTTCATAATTAAAGACATATTTAATGCCCCCTACGAATAAATTATACAAACATATTCGCAGGGGTTTTTATTTGAAAGGATATATAGAAGAGCGTGTAATTAAAACTGCGCAGTATATAGTGGATACAAAGTCTACCGTGCGCCAGACAGCTAAGCAGTTTGGTGTAAGCAAATCAACCGTACATAAAGATTGTTCGGAGCGTATATCTAAAGTTGACCCTGTGCTTGCAGCGCAGGTGCGAAAAATTCTTGATGTCAATAAAGCTGAACGCCATATTCGTGGTGGTATGGCTACTAAAGAGAAATATCTGCATAGTAATAGTACAACACACTAAAAATTTTGTATTTAAAAAAGAAGAAAAGCTGTTGCAAAATAGAAATAAAAATTCTTTTTGCAGCAGCTTTTTTAATCTTATTAAAAAAATACTTGTTTGGAATTATTTTCCATTTCCTAAAACATCGGCGACTTCTGTAATTGTCACATATGCTGATGTATCATTTTCCAGAACAATATTACGTACTTTATTAATTTGAAATCGGTTTACGACAAAGTAGATTAATGTTTTGTCTTTATCAGAATAGTATCCTTTTACATTCATAATGGTAATACCGTTTCCAAATTCGGATGACAGAGCATCGCATATTTCTTTGGGCTTATTGGTGATTATCATGGCTGATTTTGCTTTGTCTAAGCCTTCTGCAATAAAATCAACCGTTTTGAGAGCAGAAGCATAGGTAATAATAGAGTACAGTGGTAAAATCCAGCTTTCTTTTAACAATCCAGCAATAACATACAAAATGATATTGTAACCCATCACAAAGGTTCCAACAGAGAGATTGAGTTTTTTGGCAAAAAGAATAGCAAGTATTTCTATACCATCAATGGCGCCTCCAAAGCGTATTGTAAGACCACTGCCAATTCCTGAAATAAGTCCGCCAAATATAGCACATAACAGTAAGTCACTTTCTGCCAAAGGCGATGCTATGCTGACATCGACAGGTAATATATCCGTTATTAACCATGCTGTTATAGAATAAATCATTACTGCATAGATGGAATAAACAGTAAAAGATATGCCCATTTTTTTATATCCATAGAAAAACAAAGGCAGGTTTATTGCAATCAAAAAGGCAGATAAAGGCAGGTATGAAGGCGTAATTTGTGCCAGAAGCATAGATGTTCCAGAAACGCCAGAGTCGTATAAGTTGACGGGGTATAGAAAAAATGTAACGCCAAAGGCATTAATTAACCCCGCTAAAGTCAACATAATTAAATTTTTCACTTTTAAATTTTTCCAAATCATAAAATTCCCCCATTTCTGTGTTTTTAATATAAATTTTTTTATAAATTGTAAAATGAATTTATTTTGATGTTGTCACAAAGAATTTATAAATCTATGTTTTTGAAAAAGGGGCTGTTGCAAAATAAAAAATTCTACAAAAATTTATTTTGCGGAAGTCCCTGATAATAACTGGATTAGAACTCATAATACGAATGATAAATATATCTTTGTAGATGTGGTTAAATCTGTAAATTATAATATCATATTTGTTTTAATAGTCAACTTTTTTTATTCCTGCGAGCAATGAGCCAAGTGCCGTGCTTGCATGAGCATTTGGTGGATGCCGTGAGGGTCAAATACCCCACTGCAAAGCAGCAAGGTATTTGATTTGAGGAGGATTTAGTGATGTACAATTCATTTTGTATAGCTAAATGATTACAATTTATTTGAAAATGAATTAGTTTCATATTGATATTTCGCTCTAATTAATATATTATATATCTATGAGAAAACACGAAAGAAAGATATAATAACGAAGGTGGGTTAAATCATGAATGTTAAAGAGTGTTATGCAATGATGGGCGGAGATTATGAGGGAGTTATGGGTCGTTTGATGACAGATGAACGCATCAAAAAATTTCTTCTTAAACTTCCACAGGGCAATCCAATGGAGGAGATATTTGAAAACCTTAACAATAAAGATTATGAGACAGCATTTAGAAATGTACATAATATGAAAGGTGTTGCATTAAATCTTGGTTTGTCAGTGATTGCCGAGTCAAGCAGTGAGTTGTGTGAATCATTAAGAGGCGGTGAACCTTCCACAGATATCACGCCGTTACTTGATAAATTAAAAGCAGATTATGATAAATTTGTTGAAGTATTAGGTCAAATGGATTAAGAATTTTGCATATGATTTTGAATGAACAGAGAGGGTTTTTAATTTCGTGTTAAAAAAACAAATTCAGATAAGGTGTGATGATTGTAACAATTTTATCTTTGATGAAGAGCTTGATGAGTATGTGTGTGATGTAAATATGGACGAGGATGATTATGCCAGATTGTTGGCGTCTTCTTATAAAGCTTGTCCATATTATCAAAACAATAATGAATATAAGATAGTAAAACATCAAATGTAGTATATGTAGTAAGAAATGTGGCAAAAATAATAAAGGAAAATAAAGTAAGTTAGAATTTTGGAGATATTTAAGGTTGCCGCATGGAGATTGATATGGAAGATAAAAAATATGCTGTACTTATTGATGGAGATAATATTTCATATAAGTACCTAGACAGTGTGTTTAATGAGATTAATAAATATGGAGTTGCAACATACAAGAGAATATATTGTGACTTTACAAGACCACAGGCTGCAAAATGGCGGAAGTTTGTAAAAGATGCAGGGATTCAAGCTATGCAGCAGTTTAATAATACGGTTGGAAAAAATGCTACTGATTCAACGTTGATAATCGATGCGATGGATATTTTGTATTCTTGTAATGTTGATGGGTTTTGTATTGTCTCAAGTGACGGTGATTTTACAAGGCTTGCAATAAGGCTTAGGGAGTCGGGAATGGACGTTATAGGAATGGGAGAAAATAAGACGCCGCGTTCATTTAGAGCTGCATGTACGGTGTTTGCAGACCTTGAGCTTATTTATGATGCAGAAGTTGACGATGAATCCGATAAAAATAAATTTAAAAAGAGCAAATCCAATCTTATTAAAGTATCTGAAATTGAAAATATCATTATTGAGATTATCAATGAAAATAGCAACAGAGGCAGGATAACTGGCTTAGGAGAGATTGGAAGCCGTATTCAAAAACGCTACAATGATTTTGATGTTAGGCAGTATGGATATAGTTCTTTGTCCACTTTTATTGATGAAATTGATGGATTTGTTCTTCGTAAGGATAATAACAATGTTTATGTGGAGTTAAGAGAAGATAATAGTATTAAGAATAATGTTATAGATTATATTATCATGTGTGTTAATGAGGCGGGAGCCAATGGCATGGATTTAGGGGCTTTAGGACAACGGATTCATAGCTATTATCCTAATTTTAAAGTGAAGGAATATGGCTACTCTACGTTATTAAAATTTATTAGCGCAACCAATAAATTTAATATCGAAATAGCTGACGATAACAGGAGGCTGGTACATGCAAAATAAGATAATACTTATGATTGATGATATTAAGTTAAATCTTGCTTCTGCAAGAGATGTGCTGAAAGATGACTATATATTATATGAAGCGATGTCTGCCAAAGAAGGCTTTGAGGTTTTAGAAAAAGTCATTCCAGATTTAATACTTTTAGATATACATATGCCAGAAAAAAATGGATATGAAATGTTAATTGAGCTGAAATCCAATAGACGATTAAAAAGAATACCTGTTATATTTTTGACAGCAGAGACACAGGCAGCCAGTGAGGTAAAGGGATTTGACTTAGGGGCTGTCGATTTTATAACAAAGCCTTTTGTTCCCACTGTAATGAAGCGGCGTATAGAGACACAGCTTCAACTGTCAGAGTATCAGCATCATTTGGAAGAATTGGTTGAAGAAAAGGTACAAGAGATAGAAAAATTACAAGATGCATTATCTGTTGGTTTTGCAGAATTGGTAGAATCAAGAGATGGCATTACAGGTGGACATGTCAAAAATACCTCCATCTATTTTGATGCTTTTATTAATGCAATTAAGGATGAGCCAAAATACAGAGAAGAAATTGACGATGAATTTATCAGAGTGGCAGTGCGTTCTGCACCGCTCCATGATATTGGTAAAATAGGTATTGACGATATTGTTTTGAGAAAAAAAGGTTCTCTTGAAGATAATGAGAGAGAGTATATGCAGAGCCATTCCGAATTGGGTGGTGTTACGTTTCATAAGATTAGAAAGATATTTCCTGAAAATGAATTTCTTAAAGCGGCGGAAGAGATGGCTTTATATCACCATGAACGATGGGATGGAAAAGGATATCCTACGGGAAAAAAAGGAAAACAGATACCGTTTGGGGCAAGGGTGATGAGTGTTGTTGATGTATATGATGCATTGACTTCAGAAAGACCTTATAAAAAGCCATTTAGCCATGAGAAGTCTATGGCAATTATTGTAGAGGGCAGAGGCACCCAATTTGACCCTGATTTAGTTGATGATTTTGTCAAATACAGCGATTTGATTAAGAGCTGTTTACAACATAAAGAAGAATTAAAACGAATAACAAGTTAAATGGAGGATTTTATGAATAAGATTGCAAGTTTTACAGTAAATCATATTGATTTGCTTACGGGCGTATATGTATCAAGGAGAGATAAAATAGGAGATGTCGTTATCACAACATTTGATTTACGATTTACAAGACCAAATCTGGAGCCGCCAATGGACAATCCAGGTATTCATACGATTGAACATCTTGTAGCAACATTTTTAAGAAATCATCCTGTATGGAGTGAAAAGACAATTTATTTTGGACCAATGGGATGCAGAACAGGATTTTATGTTATTTTAGCAGGCGATTTAGAATCCAAAGACATTATTGGTTTGCTAAGGGAGGCAGCCGATTTTGTGCTTTCTTATGAAGGAGAAATTCCAGGATACTCGCCAAGAGATTGTGGAAATTATCTTGATAATAATTTAAACCTTGCTAAAATTTATATGAAAAAGTATAAAGAAGAAGTGCTTGATAATCCAGTACAAGAACGATTGGTTTATCCAGAGTAAAGTGGATTTTGGGATATTTGCAAAAAAAGTTTTAAGCGTATTTTTAAATTTTAATCTGATTTTTAAGATAAAAAATAAAAGATTAAAAGGATTGCTGTTGCGTAAACGATTGAAAAGTCGTGAAGCAACAGCTTTTTTTGTTCTAAGATAAAAATAATGATTGATAAATGCCTGCAATGACTGTTTATGAGGTATAGTAAGATTTGATATATGTTGTGATTTGACTAAGATATTAAAAAAATTGAAGTTTTGGGATAAAAATTCGTTGGTTAAATATATGTTAAAAAAGATAATAAAATAATAGTATATTTGTGAATAATTTATTATTGTGATTTTTAAATAATGAATTTTCTAAAAGTGGGAGAACTAAAAAAACAACTTGACATTAAATGTAAAATATGTTATTACAACATGGTATTAGTACTAATATATAAATGATTTAATTTTTACAAAAAGGAGGATAAAAATTTATGATAAGAAGTAAAATATTTAAAGGTGTAATCATTACATGTATGGTGTTAATGATTGTGGCTGGTGCAAAGTGTGTAAGTGAGAAGACATGTTATGCAACAAATATTTATGAGGGAAACTATCATGATATACAATTTGATTTTGAGTACGATCATGATATATGTGAATGTACAGATGTTTGTACAACAGCAGAAAAAAAGAAAAATGATACATCTGCTTATATATACAATAATCGTTCTGCGGCTAGGATTCCAGCAATAAGGGTTAAATCAGGTGATTTTACAGATTGTACATATAAAAATATAGTACAAAGTTGTGAATTAGGAGAGGCAAAATATTTGTTAAATACGGTTTATGAATCTGGGTTTGATAAAGCTATGTTATGGATGGATCCAGGAAATGGATTTCATGTAAGGCTTCATTTTTTATGGAGTCCAGATAGTATACCACTTTAAAATATAAGGCTATGAATTGTTAATAGAGTATTATTATATATTATTTGCTGAGTTAAACATAATATAGAGAATAGTATTGTTGGGATAAAATAATGCTATTTTCTATATTATAAGTTTTTATGGGGATAATATGAAAAATAAATTATTTCACAAGCTAAATAAGATTTAGCTAACAAGTTTGTGTTTATGCTCAAGCTTAGAGGCTGAGTAAGAATGAGAGATTAATATGAAACCATTAATATATAAAATAATTAAGATAAGTTTGGGTATTGTGTTTGTCATCTTAATTATTGTATTTATTATAAATCGTATGCCTGGTGGAAAATCTTTGTTTAACAATACAAAACAAGAATTTGCAGATATACAAAATAAGAATAAAGAAAATCCATCAGATGCAAGTTTAGAGGAAAATTCATCTACAATATCATCAAAAGAACTATGGAATACAGATAATACAGATAGCTTTAGCAAGAACAATGATTTTTCTGCCGTGATATTTATGAAAGAATATGAAATAAAATCTTTTACAGTTATAGGTAAAACTGTGCCAGAAGAATTGAGTGATGTTGGAGGATTTGGAGAAAAAGGGCTTGAGATAATGGATGGTCAAATTGTTAGCGACCATATTTTTGTAAAGGTAGAATATACGGTTATAGACCCTTTATGTGACAGAGATTTTATGGGTAACATTGTTAGAATTATGAATGAAGAATTAGACGAAACACCTACTAATCCAGTCAAAATGATTCCTTTTATCTATGAACAAATTAATCCCAAACATTTTCATTATAATTTAGAAAAGAATGAAAAATATAGCTTTACAAATTATTATGTAATACCTGAAAATTTCTTAGATGATACACAGAAGTGGAATACACATATTTTAGTAAATCCGAATGGGCTTCCAACAGATAATTATTTGCCAGGCGTTACTGATGCAATGTTTCTTAAAGTGTATCTTGGCTCTTTTGAGGGAAAGCAGGAAAACGAATGATTTACAAATATGAATTGAAAAGAGCATTTAAAACGCCAGGATTTAAATTTACAGTAATAATTGCTATGCTTATTGCTATGGCAGATTATTTTATTCGAGTTGTGCCAATGTTGGTTGATAATCATAAAGCTTTATTACATGTTAATAATTCTTATGAAATACTGCCTCTTAACAGTTATGAGATGTGGATAGGGGGAAGTGACAGAAGTATTGCGGTTGCTTTCTTTTTGTTGGTTCCTTTGTTTGCAGCGATACCCTATGGTAATTCCTATTTTAAGGATGTGAATTTTGGGATGGCTAATTTTATACTAATGAAATGCAGCAGCAGGAAATATATTCATGCAAAGTATTTAGCTACGTTTGTTTCTGGTGCAGTTGCAGTTGGGATTCCATTAATTGTTAATTTTTTAATATGTACTATGACAATGTCAACTTATAATCCTTTTCCTGATGATGGTATGAATATGATGATGCCAAAATCGAGTATGAGTTTTATATTTTATAAGTATCCGTTGCTCTATCTTGTTATATCAATATTGATAGTTATGGTATATGCTGGATGTATGGCAGTTGTTGCAATGTGGGCATCGATTTACACAAACAGAGTCTATGTTGTAGATATATTTCCGATGCTTTTTTCCATTGCCATAACCTCATTAGGAGAAATAGTGGAAAATTCAAGTATGATGCCAGTTAATTTTATTAATCCAGCTTATTCATATCCACGACTGGTGTATTTTTTTGTGATAGCTGCATTTATATTGGTGTTTACATATATAAATGTAATGCTGTTGGGGAATAAACAATATGAAAAGTAAAAGAATCATCAGGCATTTTATTTTGTGTCTTACAATGGTATTGTGTGCTTTGCTGCTGTCAATGCTTGACATATATCAGTTCAGTGAAAAAATAAGAAGTATGCCGTTAGAAGTATGTATGTTTGATTATCTTACAAGAGGAGCTTCTTCAATGACAGCAGGTATTAATTTTTACATATTTGGAATAGTATCCATGTTTTGTACGGCTTTTCTTATAGAAGAAGACTATATATATAATGTCATCTTAAAGCGCGGAAAGAAAAAGATGTTCAAAAGTCAAGTGAGTCGTGTATTTCTATTGTCCGTTAGTTTTTCATTGATATTCTTTGCAGTTCTTTTTATTGTTTCATTGAGTAAATCGGATGTTTTTTATAACTGGAACCAGATGGATGGATATTTTTTCTATTCATATAAATATTTAATCAATTTTAATCCCTATTTATTGTTATTTTTATTATGGTTACAGATTTTTTCATTTGCATTTAGAGTACTTCTCTTATATGTAAATTTGAAATGGATTTTCTTCAAGAAAAATGAAGCAGGAATTTTTGTTATTGGAATGATAATTATAGCGACAGAGAAATTGATAAATAGGACATGGCTCTATGTAAATGCAGCAACTGTTCATGAAGGAACAGTATATAACATGCTGATTATCAATTTTATTGTTATTATATTTAGTCTAATAGTTTTAAATGGAATCATTAAAAAAAGAGATATATAGTATTAGGAAAATGTTTATGTTAAAACAGTTGAGATATGACTTTATTTCAGGAATACTGCATCATAAGAAAAGAATGCTTATGCTGGCAGCTGTAATAATAGGTATTTATATATTTGATATATTTATATACAAGGGTTTTCTAAAGCCGGAGGAATTTATAAAATTTTTATTTCGAGGCATGATGTTTACAACAGATGAGAAGAAATTTGTTCTGCCAAACGGCATATGGCTTGGAATTAATATTTTATTAAGTTTGCATATTGGAATGATTATAAGTGATGATATTAGTTTTTATGGAAAGTTAAGACTGCTGAAGCTGGGCAATAAGATTCAGTGGTGGCTGTCTAAAGTCGTTTTGGTATGTGTGAGTGTTATTTTGTATTATGTTGTCATTATTGTGACAGCATTGATATGTGCCAATATTGCAGGATTATTTGGTGTGAAGTATGTGGATAGTAATATTGTTGATGATATATCAACATATTTGCTGACAGGGTATGTTTTTAAGATAGTGTTGACATCATTAATGTTGTCTTGTATTCAGGGAGTGATAACACTGTTTAACTTTAAAATTGGAATTGCTGGAGTGGTTATTTTTCTTGCTGTTACAATGTATGACCGAACGCATCGATTTTTTGGAAATTATCTGATGATAGCAAGGATGAAAGCTGGAATTGAAATGCCTATTGTCAATATGATTGTTGAGATTGTATTAATGGTCTTTTCAGTAATTATTGGCATGTATCTGGTAAAAAAGAAATCAGTGTATATATGGAGATAGAACATGAGCAAAATTGTTGTAAAAAATGTTTTTAAGAAATTTAATCATCAGGTAGTACTGAATGATATTAATTTAGAATTGACATCAGGGCATATATATGGTCTAGCAGGAATTAACGGTTCTGGAAAGACAGTGCTTATGAAGTGTATATGTGGATTATCGACACCAACACAGGGCTGTATTGAAATTGATGATAAGAAGATAGGAAAAGATATTGATTTTCCAGAAAGTATTGGTGTGCTTATTGAGACGCCAGGATTTATAGAACATTATAGCGCTTTGGATAATATGCTTAGTTTGGCATCTATTAAAAATAAAACAGGCAAGGAAGAAGTCATAGCATTATTGGATAGAGTAGGTCTTGACCCATATGAGAAAAAGCGTGTCAAGAAATATTCACTTGGAATGAGGCAGAAACTTGGAATTGCAATGTCATTGCTTGATAAGCCAGATATTGTGATATTAGATGAACCGTTCAACGCATTAGACAAGAAAAGTGTTATAAATGTGAAGAATATTATCCTTCAGCTAAAAGAAGAAAACAGGCTTGTCATTATATCAAGCCATGACGGAAGTTTATTGGAGGAAATAACGGATAAGATATATGAGATAGAAGAGGGAAAGATAGTTGAATAAAAAGAAAATAATCATTTGTATGACTTGTACAGTTGTGTTGATTAGTATTTATATTGCAGCAGTATGCTATCAGGCATACACCTATCCTGCCCCGTTGCTTGAGCATGTTCATTCAGGAGAAGTCATAACATTTGGTGAATATGATTATAAAGTTGTGGAGTCCAGTTTTTTGTCTGAGGAAGATGTTGAAAGGTTTTGGAAGAATGATATTGAATCATTTGGCGAAGTGAGAGTGTTATATGTTAGGCTTCAATTTCAGCGTATTGCAGAAAAGACAGAAAATTCAAAGATAATTCAGATGAGCGACTTCACACTGGTGTCGGATACATATAATCAAGCCCCCGACCTTGAACGGTTTTCCTATTTTAATTCACCTGAAGAACTGATAAAAACGCATAATAATATTGGTGATAGTAAAGAGATATGTCTGGTTTTTACTATTCCTAAAGTACAGTTTACAGATAAACAGTGGGAGAATATGAAGGTGGCTGATTATAGGATTCATATTTCTAGGTACCCTGTTATTAAAGAGGTTGGATTGTGAGCGTGTTTATGATGGGAAGGTGTTTTATGGGGAATGGAGGGGGAGTTGAAACTTTGGAAAAGGATTGTAAATATTTAAAATAAAGGTGTTTGATAATAAAATGATATTTTGAATGAACGGTGTAGGTTAAACTATGCCGTTTTGTTGATTTAGAGGAATATTTTATATGGTAAATGATATATAGCTTAATGAAAATAAATCAGTTATTGTTTATAAGAGTTATAATAAGTTATTGATTGTAAAACTGATGTCAGATGGCAATTATTTTGCAAAGTAATATAAGTTAAGTAAGAGTATTTGTAGAAAGGGTTGAGATAGGAATATGTTTATTGTGAATAAAGTGGATTGATTTTTTGATGTTTGTAAATAAAAAATATAAAATTTTGTAAAAAATAGTAGAATTTTGTAAAGGAATATGATAAAATTATAATAGATAATTAAAAGTTATCCTTTAAAATTTTATATTAAAAAATGTGA
>CAMUHY010000017.1 GCA_947088865.1 uncultured Eubacterium sp.
AGTCGGTAGAGCAGAGGACTGAAAATCCTCGTGTCGCTGGTTCGATTCCGGCTCTAGGCACTAATTATTGTAAAGAGACATTGAAAATTTCAATGTCTCTTTATTTTTTTGCATACAGAAAAATTTATTTTGCAATAGACCTTTTTAAGAATGAAATCGTAAATACAGCGTAGAATAATGGAATATTGGAATATCACAAGAAATTTACAAATAAAAAGTGATATGATATAATAGCCACAATAAAGTTGTATTACAGAATAAAATATATTATATAAAATAGCCATAATACAATTTATATTTGAACAAGAAAATAAATTTTTAATATACGCATATAAAGAATGGAGAAATTATGAGTAAAGGCAATATTAATTATAAATATCTTAGAAGGAGAAAAAGTTGGCTTAGAAGAAACCTTGCCACAGTTATAGCAGTTATATTAATTTTATTTATTATTGTTGTGTGTGGCGTCATTGCATCAATGAAAATTTTTAATTATGGCATTTTTAAACCAACTCAAACACAGCCAACACCTGTGAAAACACAAGAAGAATCAACGACGGCTAAAGATGTTGTCTGGATAGAAGATAAGGAAAATATAGAAGAAAAAGTAAATTATACACCGCCGGAAGATGTGTCATTACCATATTTTATTATGGTTAATAGAGCGGCTAATTGTGTGACAGTTTATGGAATTGATAAAGAGGGCAATTATACAATTCCAGTTATAGCTTTTGCGGCTTCTTGTGGTCGTGAAGGAAATGAAACTATTGTTGGTGAAAATTATACAACGACAGATAAATATGAGTGGAGACTTATGGTAGATGGAACGTATGGACATTATGCGTTTCGTATTGATGGAGGTTATTTATTTCATTCTGTTCCTTATATGGCGACGGACAACAACACATTGGAAGAGGGAGAATTTAATAAACTTGGCTCGTTTGCTTCGCTTGGCTGTGTAAGAATGTGCGTAAGAGATGTAAAATGGTTATATGATAATTGCCCATCAGGAACAAAAGTTACAATATATGATAATGAAAGTAATCCTGGACCTCTTGGCAAACCAGAGACTATAAAAATTCCAGAGGATAGTCCTAATAAAGGCTGGGACCCTACCGACCCAAATGAAAACAATCCATGGTTAAAATCAAAAGCAGCTATTAAAAATGCAAAAAATATTACTACAAAAGTAGGTGTAAAAGTAGATTTGAAAAAAGATGTTACAGCAGTAGATACGTGTGGTAATGATATATCTGCAAAAGTTCAAACGATTGGCAAATATACGTTTGATATGGCAGGTGAATATGAAATTAAATATAAAGTAACCGATGCAATTGGAAGTACAGCAATAGAGACAATAAAGCTTATTGTTGAAGAATAAAACAAAACTATATTTGAAATAAAAATAAATAATAAAATCAATAAATATATTAAAAATACAAATAAACGAAAAATAATATCGTTAAAGTCAGGAACAGGCAATGAGTGATATACTTGATAGACTGGAACAATTAAAAAATGATGATATGGTTCCTATGCACATGCCCGGAGCAAAGCGAAATATGGATATTTGTTCTATGCAAAATCCATATGGTATCGATATAACAGAGATAGATGGATTTGATAATTTTCATAATCCTACTGGAATAATAAAATGTGGATTTGAGAGAGCTGCAAAGTTGTTTGGGGCAAAAGAAAGCCTTTTTTTAATTAATGGGAGCAGTGCAGGAATATTGTCCGCAATATGTGGTGCGACAAATCGCGGTGATAAAATTATTGTTGCGCGCAATGTTCATTGCTCTGTTATTCATGCAATATATCTTAATGAATTAAGACCATTATATGTTTATCCCAAAGTAGTAGATGCATATTGTGGGATATATGGCGCTGTTAATCCAGATGATATACAAAAGCTATTTGCAAGTAATGAAAAGGTTTCTGCCGTAGTTATCACATCACCAACTTATGAGGGAATGGTATCCGATATAAAAAAAATATCGGATATTGTACATAAACATGGTGCAGTTTTAATTGTAGATGAAGCACATGGAGCGCATTTTCATTTTCATGAGGAGTTTCCAACAAGCGCTGTTTGCTGCGGTGCAGATTTAGTGATACAAAGTATCCATAAGACATTGCCGGCATTGACACAGACAGCGTTATTACATATATGCAGTGATATTGTAAATGTTGAAAAAGTAAAAATGTATTGGAATATATATCAGACAACAAGTCCTTCTTATATTTTGATGGCAAGTATTGACCGATGTATTACAATTATTGAACAAGACGGGAAGCAATTGTATGCACAATATATTTATCGATTATTAAATCTTAGAAATGAAATGAAAAAACTTCATTATATAAAATTAATAGATACAGACGATATTTCAAAAATAGTACTTTGCGTAAAAAATGGCAAAGTATTTTATAATGTTATAAAAAATATTTATCATATCCAATTAGAGATGGCGTCTTTACATTATGTAATAGCCATGACAAGTGTTTGTGATACAGACGAATATTATAATCGATTTTTATATGCGTTGAAAAGTCTTGATAAAAAAGAAATGGAAATACCAAATCATTTAAGAATAATTGAAAATATAGATGTAGTGGAAGCAAAAACATGTATTACGATATATGATGCGTTAAATAAATCTTTTTCTGGAAAATGTGAACGTGTTAAGTTAAAAAATTCAGTAGGAAGAGTAGCGTGTAAAAGTGTTTGTTTTTATCCTCCAGGTATTAATCTTATTAATCCAGGAGAGCTTATTACAGAACATCTTGTTAAAAAAATTCAAGATGGACTGATAAATGGGTTAGAAGTAATCGGATTAGAGATAGATAATAGTATCAATAAAATGGATTTAAAAATAGATGATGAGGTACATATTTTATGCCTGAAATAGTATTTATAATGGGGAAAAGCGCGTCTGGAAAAGATAAGATATATAAAAATTTATTAAATGATGATGAATTGAATTTAAAACCCATAATCATGTATACAACAAGACCTATGAGGGTAGGGGAAAAAAATGGAGTAGAATATTATTATGTCACCGATAAATTTGCTGATGATATGGTAGAGCAAAACAAGATTGTTGAAATGAGAAGTTACCATACTGTTTGTGGTGTATGGCGATATTTTACAGTTGATGATGGGCAAATTAATTTGTACAATAAAGACAAGTATATTGTTATAGGTACGCTTGAAGCTTATGAAAAATACTGTCAATATTATGGAAATGAACATTTTTTGCCGATATATATAGAAGTGGATGACGGCTTGCGTCTTAGCAGGGCTCTGCACAGAGAAATGAAACAAAAAGAGCCGCGATATGATGAAATGTGCAGAAGATACCTTGCAGATATGAACGATTTTGCCGAAGAAAATATTGAGAAAAATCATATTAAAGTAAGATATTATAATAATGGAGAATTAAGTGATTGTATAAATAATATAAAAGCTGCTATCAAAAAAATGTAATATATTAAAAAAATTTAATTTGAATTTTTTATATAATAAATAACAGTATTATTGGTATTCTTTGGAAGAATATGTTATAATTATTAGGATAAGGCTATTGTAAAAATTTGTATAATCATTTTGTTTTCACATTAAAATAATTATAAAGTAAATCCGCTTTTATGTAACTTGTGGTGTGGGTTGAGCAAGAATGGAGGATTTTTATGGATATTAAGATAAATGACGTATCTATGGCACAGCAACAAATTGAAAATAAGCAGGGAAGTTCATCTTCAAGCGATGAAAATTTTAAGTTTACGTTGATAAGTAATATTAAAGAAAAAGACCTTCAAGTTAAATTGAAGGATATGATAGAGCAAATCAATGACCAAGGCGATAAGATTGCAAAGCATATGGATATTAAAGATATGAGAAGATATCGCCAATTGGTTAAAGGTTTTATGAATGAGATTGTGTCAAGGTCACATGAATTTTCAAGAGAAAACTTCCTTGACAGGCGAGGCAGACATAGGGTATATGGTATCGTAAAGCTTGTTGACAAAAATCTTGATGATTTGGCAGAGGAGCTTATGAAAGAAGAAAAAGACCATCTTGCTATCGTCAGTAGAATTGATGATATTAGAGGGCTATTGTTGGATATAACAACGTAAGATATAAAAGGATTATAAAATAAACGTAATATTTATTATAAGGATGGTGATGGTATGAGTACATATGCTGATATTTATGGACATAATGATATAAAGGAACATTTACAAAAATGTATTGAATTAAAAAAGGTATCTCATGCGTACATCTTTAATGGTGGTTTAGGTTCTGGAAAAAAAACGATGGCGGCATTGTTTGCTAAAGCATTGCAATGTGAAGAAGGCAAAGCGCAGCCTTGTGGAAAGTGTCATTCATGTATACAGGCAGATTCTAAAAATCAGCCTGATATTATATGGGTTGGACATGAAAAGGTTGGCAGTATTGGTGTTGATGATATAAGGCAGCAATTGGTTGGTGATATGCAGATAAAGCCATACCATAGCCAGTATAAAATATATATTATTGATGAA
Source organism: uncultured Eubacterium sp. (assembly GCA_947088865.1). Classification (GTDB taxonomy): domain Bacteria; phylum Bacillota; class Clostridia; order Lachnospirales; family Lachnospiraceae; genus Lachnospira. The sequence continues at coordinate 4,549 of CAMUHY010000017.1, forward strand.
GCTGAAAAATTGACTGTTCAGGCACAAAATACGCTTTTAAAGACAATTGAAGAACCACCAGAATATGGAATTATTATACTGTTGACAACAAATGCAGATATATTTTTGCAGACCGTGCTTTCAAGATGTGTAAGAATTGATTTTAAACCGATAAGTGATGATTTGGTAGAACAATTTATAAAAGAACATTACACTATTAGCAATTATGAAGTACAGTTTGCAACAGCATTTGCACAGGGAAATATTGGGCGTGCAATCGCAGCAATTGATTCACAAGATTTTAAAGAATTGAAAAAAAGTGTGTTGAATATTGTAAGATATGCAAAAGAAATGAGTACAACACAGATATTAGCTGAAGTCAAAAATATAATGAATTATAAAAACAATATAGATGATTATCTTGATTTGATAGCGATGTGGTATAGAGATGTGTTGTTGTTTAAGAGTACAAACAATGCTAATAAAGTGATATTTAAAGAAGAATTGCTTTTAATTAAGTCGCATTCTTCCCAATATTCTTATATGGGATTGGAAGAGATATTAAATGCCATTGATAAAGTAAAAATCCGATTAAAAGCAAATGTAAAATTTGATTTGACGATAGAGCTTATGATAATGACAATCAAAGATGCAATGTAAATTAAAAGATTATTAGGGGCAGTTGATGATTTATAATTGATTGTTGATTGTTAATATAAAAGAATAGAAATGAAAGCGAATAATAATTATAAGAGAATTGGAGAATATAAATAGATGACAAAGGTTATTGGTGTACGTTTTAGGCAGGCAGGTAAAATTTATTACTTTTCGCCAGGAATGTATGATGATATTGTGGCGGGGCAACATGTTATTGTGGAAACTGCCAGAGGTGTGGAATATGGCAATGTTGTGCTTGGCATAAGAGAAATTGAAGATGAGTGTGTTGTGCAGCCACTTAAAGCAGTTATAAGAGTAGCAACACCAGAGGATGATGAAAAAGAAGCTGTCAATCGAGAAAAAGAGAAAGAGGCATTTAAAATATGTCTTGAAAAGATTAAGAAACATAATCTTGATATGAAGCTTATCCATGTAGAGTATACGTTTGACAATAATAAAGTATTATTTTATTTTACTGCAGATGGAAGAATTGATTTTAGGGAATTGGTTAAAGATTTAGCCTCTGTATTTAGGACAAGGATTGAGTTAAGACAAATTGGCGTGCGTGACGAAGCAAAACTTATGGGAGGTATTGGCGTATGCGGAAGACCACTGTGCTGTGCCACCTATATGCCAGAATTTGTCCCTGTTTCAATAAAGATGGCAAAAGACCAAAATTTATCATTGAATCCTACAAAGATTTCAGGCGTATGCGGAAGATTGATGTGTTGTTTAAATAATGAAAATGAAACATATGCAGAATTAACCAATAATTTGCCAAGTGTGGGTGATTTGGTGACGACTCCTGAAAAAATGAAAGGAGAAGTCTCAAGCGTTAGCGTATTAAGACAGACCGTAAAAGTTATTGTCAATTTAGATAATGATGAAAAAGAGATAAGAGAATATAATGTTTCTGATTTAAAATTTAAGGCAAGACGTAAATATAATGGAAATGATAAGATTAATGATAAAGAATTAAAAGCATTGGAAGAGTTGGAAAAAAAGGAAGGAAATGCTCATATAAATGATGATTGATAAAAATTATGAAATGGGTGAGAATGAAAGACTTGACGACCTTCAATGCAATGGATATAAGTTGCTACAAAATACGGCGTGTTTTTGCTTCGGCATAGACGCCGTATTGTTATCTTCATTTGCAAAGGTTAAAGAAAATAATACACTCTTAGATATGTGTACAGGAAATGGCGTAATACCCATTCTTATCAAGGGAAAAAATCCACAAAAAAAGGTACATTATACAGGTATTGAGATTCAAGAAACGAGCTATATTTTAGCAAATAAAAATATTTTATTAAATGAATTATCACAAGATATTGATATTATAAAAGGAAATGTAAATAATTTAAAAAAATTCGTTGGAAATACGTTGTATGATGTGATAACATGTAATCCGCCTTATATGAATGAAAATCATGGCATGATTAATCCTGAAAGTGCTAAGGCAATTGCTAGACATGAGATATTATGTACCTTAGAAGATATTATTAGGGAGGCATCAAAGCATTTAAAGGTTAAAGGTCGTATGTATATGGTACATAGACCGCGCAGGCTTGTGGAATTATTTTTGTTGATGGAACAGTATCATTTAGAACCTAAAGTGATGAGAATGGTTCATCCTTACATGGATAAAGCTGCAAATATGGTTTTGATTGAGGCAGTAAAATGCGGAAATAGACAGCTTCAAACGTTACCTCCATTAATTGTATATAACCGTGATGGAAGTTATACAAGTGAGCTGCTGCAAATGTATAATGAAAAGTAACGTTTGTGAAAACATAAAATGGCTAAAAATGTAGTCCAGAAAATTATAGAAATGGGGATTCAATTTGAAAGGAACATTATATTTGTGTGCTACTCCAATAGGAAATTTGGAAGACATTACTTATAGAGTATTAAGGATACTTCAAGAAGTTGATTTAATAGCGGCGGAGGATACAAGAAATAGTATTAAACTGTTAAATCATTTTAATATTAAAACGCCTATGACAAGCTATCACGAATTTAATAAATTTGAGAAGGCAAAAGTTTTAGTTGATAAACTGAATTTGGGAGCAAATATAGCTTTAATTACCGATGCAGGAACACCTGGAATATCAGACCCCGGTGAAGAGTTGGTAAAACAATGTCACCAAGCAGGAATTACGGTAACGTCTCTTCCAGGTGCAGCAGCATGTGTTACAGCTTTAACAATGTCGGGACAAGCAACAAGAAGATTTGTGTTTGAAGCATTTTTGCCAACCGACAAAAAAGAGAGAAATTTCATTATAGATTCTTTAAGAAATGAAACAAGGACTATTATTATATATGAAGCGCCACATAGATTGATAAAGACCTTGCATGAACTTGCTGATATTTTTGGACAAGATAGAGCATTGTCAATATGTAAGGAATTAACGAAAAAATATGAAAATGTTATGATAACAAATTTTAAAGATGCCCTTGAGTATTATCAAACTAATGAGCCAAAGGGGGAATATGTGCTTGTAATTGCAGGAAAATCAAAAGAAACGCTTATAGAGGAAAGTAGGCAGCAGTGGGATACAATGAGCGTGGCAGAGCATGTTGAAATGTATATAAATAATGGCATGGATAAAAAAGAAGCAATGAAAGCTGCCGCAAAAGACAGAGGAGTTTCTAAACGAGATATCTATAATGAATTATTAGAGAATTAAGAAATTTAGGGCTTTGTATTCAGAATATATTTAAAATATTGTTTTAAAATAATTTTTAAATAAAGTATTATAGAAAAGCTTAGTAGAAATAATAAGATATAAAATGAATGATATTGTAGTAAAAAAAATATAGATAAAACAGGTAATCGTGTGAAAAATAAATTTTTCACACAGCACTTTGTGTCTGCACGTTGCTTGACACAAAGTTACTAAAAGAATCTAAAGATTCTTGCACAAAAAGCAGCGCAGAAATGAGGATTAATATGTTAAAGATAGGTTGTCATTTATCAACAGCAAATGGATTTTTAAATATGGGAAAGGAAATTATGGCATTGGGAGGCAATACATTTCAATTTTTTTCAAGAAATCCACGAGGTGGTTCTGCAAAGACAATTGATGAAGAGGATATTCGTAATTTTAAAGAATTTGCAAAGGAAAAAGGCATTGATATAATTTTAGCACATGCACCATATACATTAAATGCTTGTTCTAATGACCCTGATATCAGAGCCTTTGCAAAAAGAACGTTTGCCGATGATTTAGAACGAATGGAATATTTACCAAATAATATGTATAATTTTCATCCAGGAAGCCATATGAAACAAGGCGCTCAGACAGGTATAAAATATATTACTGAAATGTTAAATGAGCTGATAAAGCCAGAGCAAACAACGAAGGTGTTGTTAGAGACCATGTCTGGAAAAGGCTCGGAAGTGGGAAGAACGTTTGAAGAAATCAGACAGATTATTGATGGCGTTGAGTTAAAAGACCATATTGGTGTCTGTCTGGATACTTGTCATATTTATGATGCAGGTTATGATATTGTGGGAAATTTAGATGGAGTTTTAAAAGAATTTAATGAAGTTATAGGATTAGAGCGATTAAAAGCAGTACATCTCAATGATTCTAAGAATCCATTTGCCAGCCATAAGGATAGACATGAAAAGATTGGGGAGGGAAGCATTGGAATTAAAACGTTTACGTCAATTATTAATAATGCTGCTCTTAAAGAACTGCCTTTTTATTTAGAGACACCAAATGAATTTGAAGGATATGCTAAGGAAATTGCACTTCTTAAGAGTTTGTACACATGTGAGACACAATGATGCCTCGTATTGCATTGTATAAATGAGGTTTTAGATGGTCTAAATCAACAGGTTCTTTATATAAGATGGCACTGTAAATGGTTGAACTAACTAACTCTGTTATCATAAAAATCATGACTTCAGGTTCATATATAGGGTGTTCGGATTCATTAATCATCGATTCAAAAACATGTTTAAAGTTAATGTCATTATTGCTAATATTGCTGGTTAATGCCTGTTTAAAGATACCCCAGCTTAGATTTTTAGATATAAAGGTAAGAAGGGATTGATTTTCGTTCAGAGCATTTACAATATAGTCAACAATAAATATAATCTGGTCTTCAAATGATATATCATGGTCTTTTTGATAAAGGAGTAGTTCGTTCTTTGCAGCAGTAAAAAGTTTGCTTGACTCATGTGAAATCAGCTTGTTGCGAATGTCATATTTGTCTTTAAAGTATAGATAAAAGGTGCCTTTAGCAATGCCAGATTCTTTGGAAATTTCGGATATAGACGTTTTGTTGACGCCTTGTGTAGTAAATAACTTATATGCAGCATCAAGCAAAGAGGTCATCTTTGCTTTTTTGTTAATCTCTATTTTTCCCATGATGTCCTCCTGTTTTTGTTTTATTTATTAGGTATTAGAATTTATAAGATAACACTATAATTACTTAATTAATTATTATATCAAAAAATACGATTATGGACAATATTTTTAAAGTTTTTTTAAAACTTCATCAAGGAAGTCCTCCATTTCAATGCTGCAAAGTAGAAATGTGTTTATTTATCTAATAAGACGATGGTGTTTTAACAAAAACTAACAGATTTTTTATAACAATTGTTAAGAATCAACAATTTTTTTATCTAAAATTAATAAAAATAACAATTTGATTAATTGCATAATTGACAAAATAAGATAATTTATATATATTTATAATAGACTTGTGTAAAATAGGTTTACAAAAGTTGTATTATTTTTATTATTATGTTTTTGTATTATAAGAATATGTTTGGATATCAAACAGAAATTATAGACAAGGCATAAAGAAAGGGGCATTATGAAAAAAGGAATGATGAGAGTAGCATCTGTTGTTATGTCAGTAACAGTTGCTATGTCCACCTTTGGCTTGGGTGGAACAACTGCCACTGCGGCAGGACTTCCTACAACAGACGGACACGACAAATATGTTGATAAAGCCGTGTTTGATGTGATTGGAAGTGACACTTTTGGAACAAAACCGTTGGATAGCCCATTGTTTGATAAAACAAAGGGAAGCAGCAATATTACCAACCTTCAAGTTCCAGTGTTGGCTTATGATGACACTAGTATAGGTGTTGTGTGGAATAAGCCAGAAAAGTATGATAATGTAGCAGATTATAAGGTTTGGGTTAACGGTGAGTTGAAGGAAACAGCAAGAGAGAACTTTAAGAAAAATTCAGCTTGGACAGCTACATATATGGAAGCCTTTTATGACTACTACAATACACAAGGTAAAAGTGATGTGGAGATGGTGAATGTCGATATCCACTCATTTAGAGCAACAAATCTTAAGCCGGATACAGAATATACAATCAAGGTCGTTGCTATTGATAAAGATGGCAAGGAACTTGGCGAGGCTCAGGAGATAAAGCAAAAGACAACAAAGACGCCAGAAGTTGTTAATATCAAAGATTTTGGTGCAGAAACATCAGAAGGATATACAACATATAATGATACAATCAATGCTTTTGTTGAAAAGAACACGAAGGCGATTCAGTCTGCAATCGATGCTTGTCCAGTAGGAGGCAAGGTTGTGGTTCCAGAAGGAATCTTTGTAACGGGAGCACTTTGGTTAAAGAGTGATATGACACTTGAAGTAAATGGTACACTTTGGGCATCACCAAACAGTGACCATTTTGAGATTGGATTTTTGATGTATCCATTCTATACCGATACAAGAGGATGGGGACTTGTCAATGCGATGTCAGCAGATGAGTCTGCACCAATTAAAAATGTTCGTGTGACAGGTACAGGTACATTGTATGGCAATGGCTGGAAGTATGGTTCTGGTGCAACCATTGATGGAGATGGTCTTGTATCAAATAAGGGTAAGCATACAATGACAGGTGACCCAACAGACACAGCAACTTGGGGACTTCCAAGATACTGTGGTGGTGGTAATGTCAATGTATTCTATCAAGGTATTCAATCAAAAGATTCATCATACAAGTATCTTAAGAATACTGGAAAATACACAGAAGCAGAGCTTCAGGCAGCGCTTAATGCAACGACTGCATCAGAAGCAAGTGCAGCAGGCAAGGCATTTAGTGGAGATGACCTTAAATTTGCGTATGCTACACGTTCAAGTCTTCTTATTATGAGAAACTGTGAGAATGTATATGTTGGAGATATCACAATTGAAAACCCATCAAACCATTCTGTAAATATTCTTGACTCAAGAAAGATTGCCACAACAAATGTAAAAATATTTTCTTATGATGGAAACAATGCTGATGGACTTGGATTTGGTTGTTCAATGGATGTTATCTGCTGGGGCAACTTTACAGATACAGGTGATGATAACTTAGGTTTTGGTTCATCGGTTGGTGAAGGTGCTAGAGATTGTAATATTCAGACAAACTCAGAAATCTGGATGTTTGATAACTTTGTACGTGAAGGACATGGTGGACTTGCAGCAGGAAGTCATACAGGTAATGGTATTCAGGATGTTCTTTTTGAAGATACCGTTATGAACCATATTGATATGGCATTTCGTTTTAAATCAGCTCCTACAAATGGTGGTTTTGGTGCCAATATTACGATGAGAGACTGTGCTGTGGCAGATACCAATCAAGGTTGGGTGCTTACAACAAGTTATGGTGATCCAAACTCAGCATCATCAACAGAGTGGGCTGAAATTGGTGAATTTTATAACTTTGCTTCATACAATATTACAGTAAATACAGTTGTTCAAAACACAATTCAAGTATTGGCTGATATTGACCCAGTTGGTTCTCCTTCAAAGCCATTACATTCACATCATAACTTATATTTCCAAGATATTACATTTGGCGATGTAGGGGTGAATGGTTCTTATAAGAATAAAGCTGGTTGGGAGACATTAATTGGCTGTGATAATTCAGTATTCTACAATGTTAAAACGGTTTCATACAACCAAAAGGCAATAGATAAGAAAACAGACAAGGCATGGAGTAATCTTCAGTATTGTAATAACCTTATCTTCCAAGGTACAACAATGGAATCATTAGGTGCATATACAGATAAGATGAATGCAGCAATGAGTCCAATCGTAGTAACAGATAATAAAATAACTGCTGAGAATGTGGCTCCTAGTGATGAAGGTAATGGTGGTGATGAAGAAGTAGGTGAATATGCTTGGACAATCACACCTACGGAAGGATTTGGTGATGCATTTAATGATGCTGTTGGTAAAGAAGGTATTACTACTTCTAATATGCCAAAGTTGAATAATAAAGCTGACCCAATAGATATTGGATATGTTTATGACAATGAACATAATAAAGGTGGAGTTTCAGTACCAAACGCTGAAATTGGTTTTTCTTACAAAGGTTGTGATGTGACAAATCTTGCTAAGATTGCCCTTGAAGTAAGTAGGCAGACAAAAACAGGTAAACAAACCGTTTCTGTTCGTCTTGATGCAAAAAATGGTCCAGAGATTGCTAGTGCAGTTTTAGATGGTCCAGAAAAAGAATATGTAACTTGCGTGATGGATGTAACTTTACCAGAAGGTATAACAGGAACACATAAATTGTTTATTGTTTGTAATTCAACAGGAAATGAAGCAAATTACGTAGCAAACTTTAGAAATATCAGTGGTATTCAGAAAGCTGGAGGAGACAATCCAGGAGTAGAACTTAAAAAAGAATCTGTTGATTTATCTCAAGGTATTATGGCTGGACAGGAATATGGCACAGAATCAGGTGTGTATGGAACAGTAACATCACTTGAGGATGCACCTGTTATAGTAGAAGATGGAAGCGGAGTAATTGAAGGTACAGTAAATGCAGACGGTTCTGTAACAATTGATGGTATAACATACAAACAATTTGTTCAGGCAAACACAGCAGCTAGTGCAGGCGGTTTGGTACCTGATAACGGAACAGCAACATATGTATTTTCACCTAAGGTTGACTGCTCTGTTACATTACATTCAAGAGTATTAAATGCAAAACAATGGTGGTTTGTAGAGTCGCCAGATGGTGCAAATGTAACTGCAACACAAAAAGATACGGCTCCTAATGCTATTGAAAGTATAATGACATTTAATTTAAAGGCAGGTAATAAGTATTACTATTATGCACAAGGTTCTAAGCCAATGGTTTATGGTATATACTTTGATAAGCCAGTTGACGATGCAAAGTCACTTATCACACCAACAAGCGGTGGTTCAACAGGCGGCGGTTCAACAGGTTCAGGTGGAACAGAACGTAAAGTAAAATTGACATGGACACCTGTAACGAATGATACACCAGTATTTTATGGTGTAGATACTTATGTTGATGGTGTAAAGGTTGATATGATTGATGGCATTACAGAGCCAACAACGACAATTGGCAGATTATCATCAGGTGTAGCCTATACATTTAAGGTATATGTAAGCGAAAAAGGTGATAATGCAAACAGTATGTCAACAACAGGTATGAATAAGACACTTGTTGGAGAGACAACAATTACTGTTGATGGAGATAAAGATACAACTGCTATTACAGCAGATAATACAACGGTAAGTCTTGCAAGTGCAATTTATACATGTGCACATGGTACATGGACAAATGCTTCAAAGCAGGATGCAAGAGTACGTGGCTATAAGATATATGCAAATGGCAATTATATCAAGACACTTTACAACTATCAGGTTTCAAAGTATACAGCAGTTGATACTGTAACAAGTCAGGTAGGACGTCTTACACCAGGCATTGACAACAAGGTACAAATCGTTGCATTTACGGATTCTGGAGTTGAGTATAAGTATCCAGAAGCAACTGTTAAGACACTTCAAAATTATGACTACAAGGCTCCAGTATGGGCAGCCGATGCAAAATTGACAGCAGAAGTTAAGGGCAGCGATGTTGTGTTAACTTGGCCAGCAGCAACAGATGATACAAAAGTTGGCGGTTATAGAGTATATGTAGATGGAGTTCCAGTATATGCTGATGCAAATACAAAAGCATTCAATCCAGTAAATGGAACAAAGACTACAACAGATACAACATACACATTGACAGGACTTGACCTTACAAAGCCACATACAATCACAGTACAGGCTGGTGATACATGGTGGAAAGCTGAAGAAGGCATGGGAAGTTATGATAAGATGGCAGGCTTTAACTGGACTGTAAAGGGACTTTCAGTACAAGTTGGAGAAGGCTCAGATTTTATGTATGGTGACCTTAATGATGATGGTGAAGTAAATATTCTTGATGCTGTTCTGATAAAGAAAGTATGCGCCCAGATGGATGTTCAGTATAATAAGAAAGCTGCAGATGTTAAGGTAGATGGTAAGATAGATAGTACAGATGCCGTTCTTCTTGTAAAATATTGTGCAAAAATGAATGTTGTACTTGGACAGAAATAATAATATTTTATAAATTGTAAGTTTATAAAAAATATGGAATCCCCTGTTATTTTTTAATAAAAATAATGGGGGATTTTTATATTTATATGTTTAAAGAAAGGATATCCATATTTTTTGTAATATTTAATATAATAAAATATTTTTTTTGTTTAAATTATCTAAAAGTGACATTTTAATTGATTGTATAATTGACAAAAAGTCATAATCCATATATATTTATAGTATGCTTATGTAAAATAATTTTATGAAAGTAGCATTATTTTATTATTATGTCGTTGTATTTTTAAATGTACTCTATGATAGAGTATGAACCATGAACAAGGCATAAAGAAAGGGGTATTATGAAAAAAGGAATGATGAGAGTAGCATCTGTTGTTATGTCAGTAACAGTTGCTATGTCCACCTTTGGCTTGGGTGGAACAACTGCCACTGCGGCAGGACTTCCTACAACAGACGGACACGACAAATATGTTGATAAAGCCGTGTTTGATGTGATTGGAAGTGACACTTTTGGAACAAAACCGTTGGATAGCCCATTGTTTGATAAAACAAAGGGAAGCAGCAATATTACCAACCTTCAAGTTCCAGTGTTGGCTTATGATGACACTAGTATAGGTGTTGTGTGGAATAAGCCAGAAAAGTATGATAATGTAGCAGATTATAAGGTTTGGGTTAACGGTGAGTTGAAGGAAACAGCAAGAGAGAACTTTAAGAAAAATTCAGCTTGGACAGCTACATATATGGAAGCCTTTTATGACTACTACAATACACAAGGTAAAAGTGATGTGGAGATGGTGAATGTCGATATCCACTCATTTAGAGCAACAAATCTTACACCAGATACAGAGTATACAATTAAGGTCGTTGCTATTGACAAAGATGGCAAAGAACTTGGCGAGGCTCAGGAGATAAAGCAAAGAACAACAAAGACGCCAGAGGTTGTTAATATCAAAGATTTTGGTGCTGAGACATCAGAAGGATATACAACATATGATGACACTATTAATGCTTTTGTTGAAAAGAACACGAAGGCAATTCAGGCAGCTATCGATGCTTGTCCAGTAGGAGGTAAGGTCGTTGTACCAGAAGGAATCTTTGTAACAGGAGCACTTTGGTTAAAGAGTGATATGACACTTGAAGTAAATGGTACACTTTGGGCATCACCAAACAGTGACCATTTTGAGATTGGATTTTTGATGTATCCATTCTATACCGATACAAGAGGATGGGGACTTGTCAATGCGATGTCAGCAGATGAGTCTGCTCCAGTTAAAAATGTTCGTGTAACAGGTAATGGTACATTGTATGGCAATGGTTGGAAATATGGCTCTGGTTCAAACATTGATGGAGATGGTCTTGTATCAAATAAGGGCAAATATACACAGGCTGGCGATCCAACTGAAGATAAGGCAACTTGGGGACTTCCAAGATACTGTGGCGGTGGTAATATTAATGTATTCTATCAAGGTATTCAGTCAAAGGATTCTGCATATAAGTATCTTAAGAATACTGGAAAATATACAGAAGAACAGATTCAGGCATTAATCGATGCAAAGACATCAGCAGAAGCAACGGCAGCAGTATCAGCTATGAAATTAGATAAAAATTCATCTGATATTAAAAATGCTTATGCTACACGTTCAAGTCTTCTTATTATGAGAAACTGTGAAAATGTATATGTTGGAGATATCACGATTGAAAATCCATCAAACCATTCTGTAAATATTCTTGATTCAAGAAAGATTGCTACAACAAATGTAAAAGTATTTTCTTATGACGGAAACAATGGTGATGGACTTGGATTTGGTTGTTCAATGGATGTTATCTGCTGGGGTAACTTTACAGATACAGGTGATGACAACTTAGGCTTTGGTGCATCCGTTGGTGAGGGCGCTAGAGATTGTGATATTCAGACAAACTCAGAAATCTGGATGTTTGATAACTTTGTACGTGAAGGACATGGTGGACTTGCAGCAGGAAGTCATACAGGTAATGGTATTCAGGACGTTCTCTTTGAAGATACAGTTATGAATCACATTGATATGGCATTCCGTTTTAAATCAGCTCCTACAAATGGTGGTTTTGGCGCTAATATTACGATGAGAGATTGTGCTGTGGCAGATACTAATCAAGGTTGGGTACTCACAACAAGTTATGGTGACCCGAACTCAGCATCATCAACAGAATGGGCTGAAATTGGTGAATTTTATAATTTTGCCTCATACAATATCTCAGTGTATACAGTTGTTCAAAATACAATTCAAGTATTGGCAGATGTCGACCCAGTTGGTTCACCTTCAAAGCCATTACATTCACATCATAACTTATATTTCCAAGATGTTACATTTGGTAATGTAGGTACAAATGGTTCTTATAAAAATAAGAATGGTTGGGAGACATTAATTGGCTGTGAAAATGCAGTATTTTATAATGTATTTACAAAGTCATACAGTCAAAAAGCAATTGATAAAAAAACAGACAAGGCATGGAATAATATTCAATATTGTAAGAATCTTATTTTCCAAGGCACAACGATGGATTCAGTAAATGCTTGTTTAGATAAGATGAATGCAGCAATGAGTCCAATTACTGTCACAAGCAATACAATAAAAGCTGAAAATGTAGATGGCGGCGGTGATGAGCCAATAGTAACCGATACAGTAATATTTGATGCAGATCAGATTGTGTCTGCAGATGGAACAAGCGGTCTTACAGCTGTGGGTGAAAATGCAACAGAAAATGCAGATGGCACATTTACATATGAAAAAGCCCCTTGGACAACAGCTAAATCGGGGGGATTTGCTAAAGATTATCCAGAAATTACACATGTAGCAAAATCACCTACTAGAGTTGCACAAGTAGCAGCATTAAAAGTAGGCGATGTTAATGATAATGGCAAAATTGATGCACCAGATGCTGTTCTCCTTAGAAAAGTATGTGCAAAGATGACAGTAACATACAATGAAGCAGCAGCAGATATAAATGGTGATAAAGAAGTAAATATTTTAGATGCCGTTCTTCTTCTTAAACACCTTGCAGGACAAGATGTAGGATTAAGTGAGGGTTCAGGCTTTGTTAATGCTGATGGAAAAATTCCAACAGCAGGTTCATATTTAAAGTATGATGCAAGCAAAAATGGTACTCTTTCTATATTCCATCATGCAAAAGGTGTAGGAAAAGACTATTATGTGGTAGATTCTGATGGAACAGTTGTTACAAAGTACACAAGTGCTTCAACAGGTGATGAGTATGTAATTTCAAAGGCTGAAGTAAAGGCTGGCAAGTCTTATTATATTTATAGCAATAAGAATGCAGAGATTTATAGAGTTGCATTTGAGGCAAGTACATCAGGTACACCAGACCAACCAGGAGTAGAGCTTAAGAGAGAATCTGTTGATATTTCTAAAGGACTTACTGCTTTACAAGAAGTTGGTACAGCATCAGGTGTTTATGGAACTGTAACAGTCTATGAAGATACACCTGCTCAAGTATTAGCTGAACTGACAACTCCAGAAGAACCTAAGGTAATTGACGGACAGACATATACAGCATTTATTCAGGGTTCAACCAATGCAAATACTCATGGAGAAACAGTTCCTGCTACGGGAACAGCAACATTTGTATTTTCACCAAAGATAGATTGTTCTGTTACATTGCATTCAAGAGCAACATCTAAAACTTGGTGGTTTGTAGAATCACCAGACGGTGCTAATATAAGCGCAAAGCAAAAAGATACCGTTAATAATGGAATGATTGAAGAAGTAATGACCTTTAACTTGAAGGCAGGCAATAAATACTATTATTCAGCAGATGGTTCTAAGCCAATGGTTTATGGTATATACTTTGATAAACCAGTGGATGATGCACAGTCACTTATCACACCAACAGCCAGTGCAGCTCCTGCAGTTGCAGCAGAAACAGAACCAACAGCGACAGAACGTAAAGTAAAACTTACATGGGATGCTGTAACAAATGATACACCAGTATTTTATGGTGTAGACACTTATGTTGATGGCGTAAAAGTGGATATGGTTGATGGCATTACAGAGCCTACAACAACAATCAGTGGATTGTCATCAGGTGTGGCATATACATTTAAGGTATATGTAAGTGAAAAAGGTGATAGTGCTAATGCTATGACTACAACAGGTGTTAATAAGACTTTGGTTGGTGAGACAAACTTTACAGTTAGTGGTGATAAAGATACAGCACCAATTACAGTGAATACTGAAAATACAAAGATAAGCAGCCTTGCAAGTGCAATTTATACATGTGCACATGGTACATGGACAAATGCTAAAAAACAAGATGCAAGAGTGCGTGGTTATAAAATTTATGCAAATGGTACTTATATCAAGACACTTTATAATTATCAAATTGCAAATTATACAAAAGTTGATTCAGTAATTAGCCAGATAGGACGTCTTACACCAGGCATGGTAAATAGTGTAGAGATTGTTGCATTTACAGATGCAGGTGTTGAATATAAGTATCTAGCAGCAACAGTTGAGACACTTAAGAACTATGATTATAAAGCTCCAGTATGGGCAACCGATGCAAAATTAACAGCAACAGCTCAAGAAAATGGTGATGTTGTATTAACATGGCCAGCAGCAACAGATGATACAAAGGTTGGCGGTTACAGAGTATATGTAGATGGAGTGCCAGTATATGCAGATGCAAATACAAAAGCATTCAATCCAGTAAATGGAACAAAGACTACTGCTGATACAACATACACATTGACAGGACTTGACCTTACAAAATCACATACAATCACAGTACAGGCTGGTGATACATGGTGGAAAGCTGAAGAAGGTATGGGTTCTTATGACAAGATGGCAGGATTTAACTGGACTGTAAAAGGACTTACAACAATTGTAGGTGAAGGAGGAAATACTCCTGTTGACCCTAATCCTCCAGTTGACCCAAACCCACCAGAAGAAGATTACAAGTTTGACATTGTGGGAGATGAAAACATTGCCATAACAAATAATGGAAATGAGATGAATATTAAACAGACTGCTGTTAATGGAAGAATGAATGTTACAGCAAAAAATTTCTCAGGAAATGGTGTTTCATGGGTTTTATTTCCTAAGTCAGAAGCCGTTAATAAAATGACTTTAAAAGTAAAAGTTAATTCATTTGAAGAGGGCAATGTTAATTCAGGCGTTTTTGTAGGTGCTTTTGCAGGAGAATTTCAAAAAGACAAAGAGCATTTGTTTAATTCTATGTCCATCAGAAATCAAACAAGTGACAATGCAGTATCTCCATATTGGGTTAAGGTAAATACAAAAGATGCAAGTAAAGATGGTAATTCAGGAAACGGAAGTCCAAAAGCAACATATGCTGTTGGAGACACATATACTGTAACCGTTGAAAAGAAAGATGGAGGGTATACAATCTCATGGCAGTTAGGAAGTGCAACAGCAGTATCAAAAACATTTGCAGCAACAGATTCTTATCTTATAGACCAAGCTGCACAATTTGGTATAGCAGTAACTAGCGCCGATGTAACAATATCTGATTGGGTTGCTTACGATGCAAGTGGAAATACAGTATATGAGCAGGGAAAGTAAGATTAATTTTAAAACAATTATAATTTATTGTATTTTATAAGTTAATCCTATTAAAAATTGCAAAAATAAAAAGAGAGTGGTGGCAGAATATTCTGTCATCACTCTTTTATTTTATTTGACATGAAAATCCTCACTTCCTTACTGACTTTTTGCGCAAAAAAAATTTTTTAAATGTTGTTTTTACAGTTACACTATTTTGAGTCAACAAAACGAGTGAAACCTTACTAATGAAGCTTCTCATTTAAGAAACAGAGGAAGACTTGTTTTTTAAAAGTGCTATGAAATCAAATAGTTGTAACAATAAACAAAAAAATAAATAAAAATAAATATTTTATAAAAAATATTGACCGTTAGTCATTTTATGGTATAATGCACAATATAAATGACTAACAGTCATTTTTTTATGTAACTAAAGAAATTATTTTTCTGTGGGAGGTTGAAAATTTTTGACTACAAGATTTGTGTCTGTGTGCTGCTTGTCACAAACTTGTAAAAACATTTTATTTGTTGGGCAAAAGCAGTGCAGAAATGAGGTTAGAAAATGGAAAAAGTTGGTAGAGCCATCGTCAAGATTAGGATTCCTATTTTAATTGCAAGTATTTTGCTGTTAGTTCCTGCGGCGTTTGGCTATTTTAGGACACGTGTCAATTATGATATTCTTTATTATCTGCCTAAAGAAATTGACACTATGCAGGGGCAGGATATACTTCTTGATGAATTTCAAAAGGGAGCATATGCAATTTTAATTACAGAGGGAATAGAAGGAAATGATTTGAATCAATTGGAAGATAAGATTGCAGATATAGATGGCGTTGCTAAATTGATATCATACAATCATCTTGCAGGAGCGTTTCCATTAGAGATGCTTCCAGAAAAATATTCAAAGCAGTTTTATAACCATGAAACCGATGCAACAATGTTTGCTATATTTTTTGAAGATACAACTTCAAGTGATTCTACGATGGAAGCAATTAAAAGTATACGAAAGGTTACAGACGGGCAGTGTTTTGTTAGCGGTATGTCCGCAGTAGTGACGGATACAAAGTCGCTTTCTGAAAAAGAAACGCCAATATATGTTGCAGTTGCAGTTGTTTTGGCATGTATTGTCCTTGCCTTGTTTATGGATTCCTTTCTTGTACCAGTATTTTTTATGTTAAGTATTGGTATGGCAATTGTATATAATCTTGGTTCTAATATTTTTCTAGGCGAGGTTTCTTATATAACAAAAGCGTTAGCGGCAGTATTACAGCTTGGTGTGACATTGGATTATTCTATTTTTTTATGGCACAGCTATAAAGAAATGAAAAATGATTATCCAAACGACCATAAGGAAGCGATGGCACATGCAATTGGAAATACAATTACATCCGTAGTTGGTTCTTCTATTACAACGGTAGCTGGTTTTATTGCATTGTGTTTTATGAGTTTTACATTGGGTAAAGACTTGGGTATTGTTATGGCAAAAGGCGTTGTATTTGGTGTTATTGGCTGTGTTACGATATTGCCGGCTATGATACTTACATTTGACAAAGCATTAGAAAAGACCACACACAGAGAATTACTCCCTGCAAGATTTGATAAAGTTGCAGGATTTGTTGTAAAAAGAAGTTATCTTTTTTTAATACTGTTTGTGATTTTGCTTTTTCCAGCAATTTACGGATACAATAACACAAAAGTTTACTATGATTTGGCAAGTACGCTTCCAGAAGATTTGGAGTGTACCATTGCCAATAAAAAGCTGGAAGAAAATTTTGATATAAATTCCATGTATATGATTCTTGCAGATACCCATTTGTCCAGTAAAGAAGTCAATAAAATGGTAGATAATATCAATCAATTAGATGGTGTAACATTTGCGTTAAGTCTTGATTCCGTCGTTGGCAATGAATTGCCTCAAGAGTTTATTCCATCAACAATTAGAAATGAATTAAAAGGCGATAATCACCAAATTATAATGGTTGCATCCGATTATAAGATTGCATCGGATGAAATTAATACACAAATTGATGCCGTTGATACCATTGCTAAGAAATATGACCATACTTCAATGGTTATAGGCGAAGCTCCTTGTACAAAAGATTTGATTACAATTACAGACAGAGACTTTAAAATTGTCAGCATTGTGTCAATTGGAGCGATATTTGCAATTATTTTATTGGTATTTCGGTCTATTTCATTGCCTGTTATTTTAGTATCAGCTATTGAATTTGCTATATTTGTCAATATGGGATTGCCATATTATCTAAATACAACAATTCCATTTATCGCATCAGTCGTTATTGGAACGATACAGTTAGGTGCAACCGTTGATTATGCAATTTTAATGACAACGCGATACAAAAAAGAGCGATATAGTGGCTGTGAAAAGAAGGAGGCTATCTGCACAGCGTTGTCAACATCAATTCCTTCTATTATTGTCAGTGCATTAGGATTTTTTGCAGCAACATTTGGCGTTGGTTTGATATCGAGTGTTGATATGATTGGTTCATTATGTATGTTGATGGCACGAGGTGCAATTATTAGTATGTTTGTTGTTATTTTTGTGCTTCCTTCATTATTTGTTGTATTTGATAAAGTAATTATTCATTCTAGTATTGGATTTTTCCAAAAAAATGTGAAAGGTAGGGAATATAGTTATGATTAAGAAAAAATTATTTAGATATACATCAGTTTTATTATGTGCTTCTATAATGGCAATGAGTTTAACTGCTTGTCAGTCAAACAGTGCAAGTATATCGGTAGATAATCTTGTTGAAATTTCACAAAATAGTGGAAATAGCAGTTCATTGGAAAAAATATTAAATGACACCTTATCTCAAAGTGTAAATACAAGTTCTTCTAAGGAAAATAGCAAGGAAGAAACAGTGTATGTATTTGCAGATGCCACAGGTAAACAAAATAAATTAATTGTGAATGAAAAATTAAAAAATGCTTCAAAAGCTTCAACCATTAATGATACAACCAATTTAAAGGATGTTAAAAATATAAATGGAGATGAGACGTTTCAAACAAACGGCAGTCAAGTTACATGGAGCGCCGACGGAAAAGATATCACATATCAGGGAACATATAATGAAGAGGCACCTGTGACAATGAATGTAAAATATTATCTTAATGATAAGGAAATAACAGCAGATGAGCTTGCAGGAAAAAGCGGCAAAGTAAAAATTCGATTTGATTATACCAATAATCTTAAAAAACAGATTGTTGTAAATGGTAAGAACAAAGAGGCTTATGTGCCATTTACAATGATAACGGGTATGATTTTATCTTCGGATAAATTTAGCAATATTGAAGTTACCAATGGAAAAATGATTGAATCCGACAAAGGAAATATTGTAGTTGGCATTACAATGCCAGGATTGAAAGAAAGTTTGAATTTGAGTTTTGATGGTAAATTAGCGGATGTGGATATACCACAATATTTTGAAATGACGGCTGATGTAAATGACTTTGAGCTTGATATGACAATGTCCGTTGCCACAAGCAATGCCTTTACTGCTGCAAATCTTGATGAACTGAATTTTGATAAAATTACAGATAAAGTTGATACATTAACTACTGCTGGAAATCAGTTAGAAGATGGTACAAAACAGCTTGCAGACGGTGTTTCGGCTTTACATGATAAAGTGCCCGAATTAAAAGACGGCGTTGCAAAGCTTGATGATGGCGCAAGTGCTTTGAAGAACGGAGCAACACAGCTTGATGATGGCGCAAATGCTTTGCAGGGTGGAGTAATACAGCTTGATGGCGGAGTAGATACTTTAAAAGATGGAGCGATACAACTTGATGATGGCATGAGCGTTTTAAAAGATGGGACAGCACAGCTTGATGGGGGCGTGAGCGCTTTGCAAGATGGAACAGCAAAACTTTATGAGGGAAGCAGTGTATTACAGTCTGGTCTTGGTGAATATACAACAGGTGTTTTGGCGGCATCCGATGGAAGTATTCAGGTTGATGAGGGGGCAAGTCAGTTGCTTGCTGGTATCAATGCGTACTCAGAAAGTATGAGAACACAAATTGTAACAGGCATTGCTCAGCTTAGCATTGGAGCTGGAAAACTCAGCACAGGAATTGATACGCTTGGCACAATGATGACAGAATCATTTGCCCAGATTAAACAAAATGCACAGTCTTATGGAGCAAAATATAATGAATCCATAACACAAGCTTCTTTTATACAAACGCTTGCAACAACTAATATGGGCGCAGGAAGTATTAATGATAATCTTAAAAAGATTGCACAAGGTATTAATGCGTCATCGGGAAAAAATATAGAATTTGCAGAAATTACACCAGCGACAGATTTAGAGGGAAATCTTACAGATACAGAATATGTGACTGGATTAATTGCAAAATATATGGATTCCTATGCGGCAGCAGTTGGCTATAATGATGTTCTTGGCGAGCTTAACGCAGCAATAAATCAGGCAAGTAAGGGTGCAGTAACTTCTGTTAGCAACGCCTATATGAAAGAAATGCAGCTTTTGGTAAGCGCAGTAGGAAACGGCAGTGTTGCCACTGCATTAAATCAGGTATATTCTGGCGCTGAAAATGACAATGTTTCTCTTTCACAAAGTTTAAAAGATTTGTCTGATGGGGGAAAAGAAGTAAGCAACGGCGCGCAAAAACTTCAAGCTGGTATTGGTACATTTGAGGGGCTTACAGAGGAAACCATAAAAGAGATAAAAAATGATACGCTTTGTTCGGCATTATTTAAGCTTCAGGCAGGCGCTGCACAATTATCAGGAGGAACCTCGCAGCTTCAATCTGGATTGTCACAGTTAAAAGCAAACAATGATAAATTAAATAAAGGAGCTGCCAATTTACAGGCTGGAAGCTCACAGCTTCAGGCAGGCGCTAAAGATTTAAAAAATGGCACATTACAGCTTACAGCAGGCGCAAACGATTTAAAGAAAGGAACATTGCAGCTTACAGCAGGCGCGAACAGCTTAAAAGGCGGTACATTACAGCTTTTGACAGGTGCAAATGATTTGAAAAATGGCACATCACAACTTTTGACAGGTACAAAGGATTTAAAAAATGGCACATCACAGCTTTTGGATGCATCAAATACACTTGCAGATGGAGTTGGTCAATTGAATGAGGGTGCGATAACATTAAATGATGGTATGGTGGAATTTAATACAACAGGTATAAGTAAAATTGCAGATTTGATAAATAATGATATGAATGAAGCAATAGATGCAATTAAAAAGGTTGCGGAGCTTGGAAATGATTATCAGTCATTTGCGGGAAAATCTCAAGATGTAAAGGGAAACGTTAAATTTATTTACAAGACAGAAGGTATTACAAAATAAGAGTTTTTATAAAATTTAAAGCTGTTACATTAAACAAAAAAATAAAATTTAACCTTATCAAGGAAGTCCCCCACTTCAATGCTGCAAAGGTATAAATGGGGGTGGGGACTTGCTTGTTTCAGTGGGAGTATAAGCTCCCACTGAAAAGCTACGATAGTAGCTATGAGGTTATGAGCAAGTAGCGTAGCGCGAATATCCGCTTAGCCCTTTTAATGGGGCTGTCGCAAAATAGAACTTTGATTCTATATATAGTGGTTATAATGATAAATTGAAACTATATATAGTATTTAAACTTCTTTTTGCAACAGCCCCTTTTTGATATTTTAAAATAAAATGTTATTTGGTTATTTGTGATAAAACGATAAACTATTAATTTTGAAATCGAATTTGCTCTTTTTTTATTGGTGAGTATCGGATTAAATGAGAACCGTTTATATTTTCATGGTACATATTAACAGCAGAAATTTGATGATTTTCATAGGTCGTATAATAATAAATGCCTTTTTGAGTATTACAGCAGGATGTGTAAAATGTGATTTCATATTTTCCATCACCAAGATTACAACAGCCTTTTTGCTGTTCAACAGCACCTAAAATATGAAAAAATTGATTGACGCTTTCCATCTCTGAATCACCAGAAATCGAGTTCATTTTTACAAAAGAAGCTCTTACAAAGCGAGATGGAGAAGATAAATCGCCAGGAAGTCCCAATGCACCCATACCGCGACAATAGGTGTGTAATGGCAGTTTACTGCAAAAATGATTTTGCGGCTGACCCGTAGTAAGAGCCATATAATTGTTAAGGTTAAACATTTGTTCATTAAATGTGGGATTATTGGTTAATATGCCAACAGGATTATCATAGACGTTTATTCCTGTTTGTGTTGATTCTACGGTAATAGCTTCACCATGTCCGGCAATTATCCAATGAAGCTGTGGTGTTGGAAGTTCCTCATTAAAGGGAGGATTTGTAAGATTCATTAGATTTAATTGTTCTTTTGCTTCTTTTATGGTGGCACATTGACATAAAATCCAAGATATAAATTCAAAAGTAGCAATATTATACTTGTACTTGTCCACTTCTCTATAAACGGCATTGCCAACAAAATTTAGACCAGCCATTCCAAGTCCTTTTTCATTTACTGCATCATAGTACAGTGGATAATTTTCGGCGACATGAGCCATGCCAATAATTGCATAATGGTTATTGATAATGCCAACATTCCGAAAATTAAAACAATAATTGCGGGGTGTTATTACAATTTCATCACCATAAGAAATTTCATAATCAAGCGTGCGTCCAAAATAAAAATCTTTTGTCTCATAAGTTGCTGCTGTACACATAGCTTTCCTCCCTTTATTTTCTTGATTAATATTTTTCTTGAAAAAATTTTTTATTTATAAAATACAAAAGAATGTATTGTTGTATTTTACTATTTTATACGAACAATCTTAATCCTATTCCAATTATATGTGTGAATAGCAATTAACTAGCAAAATGTGTTGTGAATTGCTATTCCTATATATTTGTGATACAATAATTACAGTAAAGTTGTGATAAAGATTTGCAAAGCAAATTTTTTATGAAGATGGGAATACTACATAAAAAGCCACAACAAGCTGTGATATTTAAAAAGTACACAAAATTATATCAATATAATGAAAGGACGACAGCTTATGAAATTTATTGCTATTGGAGAATTAATGTTAAGATTATCGCCACCTAATTATGAAAAGATTGTATCTACACATAATTATATAGCGAACTATGGTGGAGCAGAGTCAAACGTTGCTGTATCACTTGCAAATCTTGGTGTGGACAGCACCTTTTTTACAGTTTTGCCCGATTCTGATATCGGCAAATCAGCAATTAACTATTTAAAATCAAATGATGTACATACAAAAGAGATTATTAAATCAGAGGGACGAATGGGAATTTATTTCCTTGAAGAGGGTGTTTCTGTAAGACCGTCACAAGTTATTTACGACAGAGGTTCATCTGCATTTGCTGAGTATGATTACAAAAATGTTGATTTTGAAAAAATTTTAAAAGAGTATGATTGGTTGCATCTTAGCGGTATAACACCAGCGCTTTCTTATAATTGCAGAAAATTGATAGATAAAGCTGTTAAGGCTGCTAAAAAATTAGGTCTTACGGTGAGTTTTGACCCTAATTTTAGAAGCAGTTTATGGTCTTTTTCAACAGCAAGAGATGTTCTTAGCAAATATCTTCCATATGTTGATGTACTGATAGGAATTGAGCCTATTCATGTATATAAAGAAGATGGTTCTGATGTAAAAGATGGATTGACGATGGACCCATCATTTAAAGATATGGACAGAGTGTTTCGAGCAATTGACAAACAGTATCATATGAAGGCAATCGCTAGGACTGTTCGATATGTTCATTCGGGAAGCAATAATTCCTTGAAAGCATTTTTTTATACAGATGGTGAAACATATGAGAGTAAAACAATCAATTTTGAGATAGTAGACCGTGTTGGAGGAGGCGATGCCTTTTCTTCTGGTTTGATATATGCACTGATGCAAGATGATATGAGTGCAGAAGATACCGTTAATTTTGCAGTGGCTTCTTCTGTAATGAAACATGCTATACGAGGCGATACAAACATTACAAGTGTTGACCAAATAAAACGATTAATGAATAATGCATCATTTGATGTGCAGAGGTGATTTACATGGATTATAAGTCTATGACAAAGGAGGAACGTCTAAGTAAAGGAAATTTAAACCGATTAATGTTTGCAATGGCTGTGCCAACGATTATTGCGCAGGTTATTAATATCTTATATAACATTGTAGACAGAATATATATAGGACATATTGAAGGGGTTGGCTCGACTGCTCTTACGGGAGTGGGTATTGCACTGCCAATTGTTACCTTTATATCCGCATTTTCTGCATTTGTTGGTTCAGGAGGAGCGCCTTTATCATCCATTGCATATGGAAAAGGCGACAAAAAACAGGCAGAGAAGATACTAGGCAATGGAGCGTTTTTGCTGATTGTATTTAGCTTTATTTTGATGGCTGTATTTTATATATGGCAGGAACCGTTGTTATATTTATTTGGCGCCAGTCAAGACACCATAGGATACGCTTGTGAATACCTTTCATGGTATTTGATTGGAACGTTAAGTGTAGAATTGGCATTAGGATTAAATACGTATATTATAGCGCAGGGCAATACAAAGATAGCTATGATATCAGTCCTTATTGGCGCTATATTAAATATTGCCCTAGACCCTGTATTTATATTTTTATTTGGATTAGGCGTCAAAGGAGCTGCCATAGCAACCGTTATATCACAGACCGTCTCAGGTATATGGATTGTAGCGTTTTTGATGGGAAAGCGTGCGATACTGCGTCTTAAAATTAAGTATATGAGACCAGATGTAGCGATTATAAAAAATGTTTGTGCGCTTGGCATCTCACCATTTATTATGAGAGCTACCGAAAGTTTGATATCTATTGTGATGAATCGAGGTTTGCAGAATTATGGGGGAGATAACTATGTGGCATCCCTTACAATTATGCAGAGTGTTATGCAGTTTATGTCCGCTCCATTGAGTGGTTTTACACAAGGAATCCAGCCAATTATAAGTTTTAATTATGGCGCGGGGAATTTTGATAGAGTAAAAAATACTTATAGAAGAATGATTGCGGCAAGTACAGCTTTTTCTTTGGTTGCAACAGCAGTTGTAATGATATTTCCTGCATTTTTTGGGCGGTTATTCACAAAAGAATCCGTTGTTATTGATATTGTTGTGGAAAAGATGCCCTTATTTATGTGCGGAATGTTGATATTTGGTGTGCAGATGGCAATACAGCCAACCTTTTTGGCATTGGGGCAGGCAAAAATTTCGCTTTTTATAGCTATGCTTAGAAAGGTTATACTTCTTGTGCCATTGGCAATTGTACTTCCATTTTTTATGGGCGTTGACGGCGTGTACTTTGCGGAACCAATATCCGACGTGCTTTCGGCTCTTACGGCGGTGACGTTGTTTTTGCTAAATATTAATAAAATTCTTTCAAAGCCAGCACGGTAAAATAATCATAGCAAAATTGTGATATAAAAATTTACAAAGTAAAATTCTGATATAGGTTATATATTATAATTATATATAATAATAAAAGGAAAAGTGTGTTGATGGACAATATAAGGATAACAAATACCCCTTATGATGATGTATTTCGTACATTACTGAATGATTGTAGTTCATTGATTATTCCTGTAATCAATGAAATATTTGGAGAGAATTACTCTGGAAAAGAGGAGATTATTTTCTCGCCAAATGAACATTTTTTGAATCAGCAGGGCGGAAATGAGGATGCACGAATTACGGACTCAAGTTTTAAAATATTGGGAAAAGAAACAAAAAAGTATCATTTGGAATGCCAAAGTAGTGCAGATAACAGTATGTTAATTCGATTCTTTGAATATGATACACAGATTGCTCTTGATGAAGGAGAAATAAAAGGTAATGTTCTCACTGTGACATTACCACATTCTGCTGTATTGTTTTTGCGGTATAACGCATCTACACCAGATAAGTTAAAAATTAGGATGGTTACACCAGGTGGAACGATAGAATATGATGTATTAGTAATGAAATCACAACAATATACAATAAATGAAATTTTTGAGAAGAATTTGCTGTTGTTAATTCCTTTCTATATCTTTTCTCATGAAAAACGATTTGATGAATATGAAAAAGATGAAATAAAACTAAGGGTATTGCAAAAAGAATATGAACAAATTAAAAATAAATTGGAGAAACTTTTACATCAGGGAACTATTAGCGAATATACAAGATGCACGATTATTGATATGTCTAATAAGGTATTAGAACATATTGCAATGAAATATAACTCTGTCAAGGAAGGAGTGAAATCTGTTATGGGTGGAAAAATTCTGGAATATGAGGCAAAAACTATAAAAAAAGAAGGTATAGAACAAGGTATAGAACAAGGTATTAAGGGAACCGTTTCCATATTGAAGAATTTAGGGATTCCCAAGCAAACAATTTTGATTAAAATTCAGGAGCAGTATAATTTAAGTTTGGAAGATTCCAAAAAATATCTGTAATAATTTATCCGTCTTATATTTAACCTCATCAAGGAAATCCCCACTTCAATGCTGCAAAGGCATAAGTGGAGTGAAGATTTCCTTGTTTCAGAGGGAGCTTGTACTCCCACTGAAAAGCTGCGATAGCAGCTATGAGGTTATAAGCAAGTAGCGTAGCGGATTGCGAATATCCGCTTAACTTTATAAGGCTGGTAATTTCCACTAATTTTAAATAATAATAAAATTAAGTTTTATAAACTGTAATGAGAAAGTAAATAAATGATATTGTGATGAAAAACAGTAAATCCTTGACAATTTATATGGATTTTTATAAAATATAATTAAATGCTGTGACGAAGACAGTAGAATACAGAGGAAAATGTTAGCGAGCCGGGATGGTGAGAGCCGGTATGAGTAGACTGTATTTGAATATCACTTCCAAGCATCTGAACTGAAATAAGTGGAAATGCTAAAATAGCTATATAAAAACGGTTATTCGGTATTGATTTCAATACAAGCAAAAGCATTGCTGCAAAGATTAAGTGAAGACGGCAATCCCACCGTTATAAGGGACGCATATGCTGGTATGTAGTAATTATTCAAGTTCATTATTTTTGGGCTGTTGCAAAATGAATTTTTTATATAAGATTAATATCAGCAAATAATATGGTAGTATATCTTGTAAAAAAATTTTATTTTGCAGCAGCCTTTTTAAAATTATAAGAGGTAATTGTGAAACTTATGATTTTGCATAATTTACACACAAAAAATTCTATTTTCAATTACCTATAAAAAAGCAATCGTTAGAAAGGAGATTTGGCGATGGTTTATGAAAAAGTATCATCGGACATGAATTTTGTTGAGAGAGAAAAAGAAGTCGAAAAATTCTGGAAAGAAAACAATGTATTTGAAAAAAGTATTGAAAATCGTAAGCAGGGTGAGACTTACACATTTTATGATGGTCCGCCAACTGCCAATGGAAAGCCTCATATAGGGCATGTACTTACAAGAGTTATTAAGGATATGATTCCAAGATACCGCACAATGAAAGGCTATATGGTTCCTCGTAAAGCGGGCTGGGATACACATGGACTTCCAGTAGAGCTTGAAGTTGAAAAAATGCTTGGTCTTGATGGCAAAGAACAGATTGAGGAATATGGTTTAGAGCCATTTATCAAGTATTGTAAAGAAAGCGTTTGGAAATATAAGGGAATGTGGGAGGATTTTTCATCAACTGTCGGCTTTTGGGCAGATATGGATAACCCTTACGTTACTTATAATGATGATTTTATAGAATCTGAATGGTGGGCATTAAAACAAATTTGGGACAAGGGTCTCCTTTATAAAGGATTTAAAATTGTTCCATATTGTCCTCGCTGTGGTACACCTCTTTCTTCCCATGAGGTGGCGCAAGGCTATAAAGCAGTTAAAGAGCGTTCAGCAGTTGTTCGCTTTAAATGTATTGGCGAAGATGCATATTTTCTTGCATGGACAACAACGCCTTGGACACTTCCATCGAATGTTGCACTCTGTGTCAATCCACAAGAAACATATGTAAAGGTGAAAGCAGCAGACGGCAAAACATACTATATGGCTTTAGCCCTTCTTGATTCAGTACTTGGGGGACTTGCTGCAAAAGTAGGACAGACAGTAGATGGAAGGTCGTTAGAGACTGATGAAAACGGCAATGTGACAGAGGCAGTAACAGGAGAAGGAGTTGATTATTGTATTCTTGAAAAATATGTAGGTACAGATTTAGAGTACAAAGAATATGAACCTCTTTTTGAGTGTGCGGGTGTATCTGCTAAAAATCAGAAAAAGAAAGCACATTTTGTAACATGTGACGATTATGTAACGATGGGAGACGGTACAGGAATTGTTCATATTGCTCCTGCGTTTGGTGAGGACGATGCAAGAGTTGGTCGAAAATATGACCTTCCATTTGTTCAATTTGTCGATGCAAAGGGTGATATGACAGAGGAAACACCTTATGCGGGTCTTTTTGTTAAAAAGGCAGACCCAGAGATTTTGAAAGACCTTGATAAAGAAGATAAGTTGTTTAGCGCGCCAAAATTTGAGCATGATTATCCATTTTGCTGGCGATGTGACACTCCTCTTATCTATTATGCAAGAGAGTCTTGGTTTATAAAAATGACGGATGAAGAGGTTAAGAAAAACCTCGTTGCCAATAATAAAACGATTAATTGGATTCCAGACACAATCGGTTCCGGACGTTTTGGTTCATGGCTTGAAAATGTCCAAGATTGGGGTATATCACGTAACCGATATTGGGGTACGCCTCTTAATATCTGGGTTTGTGATGATTGTGGAGAGATGATGTCGATTGGCAGTATTGAAGAATTAAAGGCAAATTCCGATAATTGTCCAGATGATATCGAGCTTCACCGACCATATATTGATGAAGTTTTATGTAATTGTCCAAAATGTAAGGGTAAAATGAAACGAGTTCCAGAAGTGATTGACTGCTGGTTTGATTCGGGTTCTATGCCATTTGCACAGCATCATTATCCATTTGAAAATAAAGAATTGTTTGAACAGCAATTTCCTGCAAAATTTATATCAGAAGCTGTTGACCAGACAAGAGGCTGGTTTTATTCACTGCTTGCAATATCGACATTGCTGTTTAACAAAGCGCCTTATGAAAATGTTATTGTGTTAGGACATGTACAAGATGCAAATGGACAGAAGATGAGCAAGTCCAAAGGAAATGCAGTTGACCCATTTGAGGCGCTTGAAACACATGGAGCCGATGCGATAAGATGGTATTTTTATGAAAATTCAGCTCCTTGGCTTCCAAACCGATTCCATGATAAAGCGGTTACAGAAGGTCAAAGAAAATTTATGGGAACAATTTGGAATACCTATGCCTTTTTTGTTCTCTATGCAAATATTGATGAATTTGATGCGACAAAGTATACATTAGAATACGATAAATTGACGGTTATGGATAAATGGATTTTGTCAAAGTTAAATACCGTAGTAAAAACAGTTGATGAAAATCTTGAAAATTATAAGATTACAGAAACAGCCCGTATTTTGGAAAATTTTGTAGATGAGATTTCCAATTGGTATGTACGATGCAGCCGTGAGCGTTTTTGGGCAAAAGGTATGGAACAAGATAAAATCAACGCTTATATGACGCTTTATACAACGCTTGTAACGCTCAGTAAAGTAGCTGCTCCAATGATTCCTTTTATGACAGAAACAATTTATAGAAATTTGGTATGCAGTATTGATAAAAATGCGCCGATAAGCGTGCATTTATGTGATTATCCGCAAGTTAAAGAAGAATGGATTGACACACAGCTTGAGGATAATATGGAAAATGTGCTTGCGGCAGTTGTTATTGGTCGTGCATGTCGTAACGCGACAAATATTAAAAACCGACAGCCAATAGGGCAGATGTTTATTAAAGCGGATTGGCAGTTAGACGACTTTTTTACATCTATTATAGCCGATGAATTGAATGTAAAAAAGATTGAATATACACAAGATGTAAGAGCATTTACATCATATAGCTTTAAGCCGCAGTTAAAAACACTTGGTCCAAAGTATGGAAAGATTATTAATGATATTCGCAAAGAATTGGCAGCACTTGACGGCAATACGGCAATGGATACATTAAATTCAGAGGGCAGTATTACATTAAATATTGGCGGACAGAAAATAGAGCTTGTAAAAGATGATTTACTTATTGAGATGACACAGTTAGAAGGTTTTGTTGCCAATTCAGATAAAGGAATAACCGTTGTTATGAATACCAATCTTACGCCAGAATTGATAGAGGAAGGTTTTGTCAGAGAGATTGTAAGTAAAATTCAAACGATGCGCAAAGATGCAGGATTTGAAGTGATGGACAGAATTGTTGTGACCGTTTGTGAAAATGATAAGTTAGAAGAATTAATCCATAATAATTCAGAGTCCATTAAAAAAATTGTGTTGGCAGACGCGATTGAAAGCGGTCAGGCAAAAGGATTTATAAAAGAGTGGGATATTAATGGTGAAAAAGTAATACTTGGAGTAGAAAAAATAAGCAAGGAATAAAATAGAATGAATCATTTAGCCATGCAAGATTGATTGTGCAATTTTGTTCGTCTTGTGTGGCTTTAGCTTGCATATATCCGTAAAAATGTGTATAATGTAACTCACTAAAAGTATATGAGGCAAATTTTTACTAAGAAAAACATGGAGGAAAAATTAAATGGCAGATAATAAATCAAAAGCATTTGATAAAGCCGAATTTAAACAAGAAATTATGGGCAACTGCAAGATGCTTTATCGAAAAAATATTGATGAGGCAGACAAGCAGCAGCAATTTCAGGCTGTATCACATGCCGTAAAAGATTTTATCATTGACAGATGGATTGCAACTCAAAAAGAGTATGTAAAACAAAATAAAAAGACTGTATATTATATGTCAATGGAATTTTTGATGGGCAGAGCATTGGGAAATAACTTAATCAATCTTACGGTTTATAAGGAAGTTAAAGAAGTACTTGATGAGCTGGGTATTGATATCAATGTTATTGAAGACCAAGAGCCTGATGCAGCGCTTGGCAATGGCGGTCTTGGAAGATTGGCAGCATGTTTTTTGGATTCGCTTGCAACGCTTGAATATCCTGCTTATGGCTGTGGTATCCGATATAAATATGGTATGTTTAAACAGGAAATTAGAGATGGATATCAGGTAGAAGTGCCAGACAATTGGTTAAAAGACGGCAATCCTTTTGAGATTAAAAGGTCTGAGTATCCTATTATTGTAAAGTTTGGCGGATATGTTCGTTCTTATAAAGATGAAAAAACGGGAAGAGATATGTTTGTTCAGGAGGATTATCGTGCAGTAACAGCTATTCCATATGATATGCCAATTGTAGGTTATGGTGTCAATACGGTTAATACGCTTCGTATTTGGGATGCTGAACCAGTGGATACATTTAATTTAAGCCTCTTTGATAAAGGTGATTATCAGAAAGCCGTTGAGGAAGAAAATCTTGCTAAGAATATTGTAGAGGTTCTCTATCCAAACGATAACCATTATGCTGGTAAAGAGCTTCGATTAAAACAGCAGTATTTCTTTATATCAGCATCCGTACAGCGCGCTGTTAATAAATATAAAGAAACAAACGATGATATTAAAAAACTTTATGAGAAAGTAACATTCCAGCTTAATGATACACACCCAACAGTTGCCATTCCAGAGCTTATGAGAATATTAATGGACGAGGAAGGTTTAAATTGGGAAGAAGCATGGAATGTAACAACAAAAACGGTTGCTTATACGAATCATACTATCATGGCTGAAGCGCTTGAAAAATGGCCAATTGAGTTGTTTTCAAGACTTCTTCCTAGAATATATCAGATTGTGGAAGAAATCAATCGTCGTTTTGTAGAAGAAATTAAAGCAAAATATCCAGGCAATCAAGAAAAAATCAGAAAGATGGCTATTATTTATGATGGACAAGTAAAAATGGCGCATCTTGCCATTGTTTCTGGTTATTCTGTCAATGGTGTTGCACAGCTTCACACAGAGATTCTTAAGAATCAGGAATTAAAGGATTTCTATGAAATGATGCCAGAAAAGTTTAATAATAAGACAAATGGTATTACACAGAGAAGATTCCTTTTGCATGGCAATCCGCTTCTTGCAGATTGGGTGACTGATAAAATTGGCAGTGGCTGGATTACAGACCTTTCACAAATTAAAAAATTGGAAGTATATGCAGACGATGCAAAATGTCAGCAAGAATTTATGCAGATTAAGTATAAGAATAAAGTGCGTCTTGCAAAATATATAAAAGAACACAATGGCATTGATGTTGACCCGAACTCTATCTTTGACGTTCAAGTGAAGAGACTTCACGAGTATAAGAGACAGCTTCTTAATATTTTGCATGTAATGTATCTGTATAATGAATTAAAGCGCAATCCAGATATGGATATGAAGCCAAGAACATTTATATTTGGTGCAAAAGCGGCAGCAGGTTATAAGATTGCTAAATTGACAATTAAATTAATCAATAATGTGGCAAAGGTTATCAATAATGATGAATCTATTAAGGGTAAAATAAAGGTTGTATTTATTGAGAATTATCGTGTATCAAACGGTGAGCTTATATTTGCAGCGGCAGATGTATCAGAACAAATTTCAACAGCTTCTAAGGAAGCATCTGGAACAGGTAATATGAAATTTATGCTTAATGGTGCTATGACACTTGGTACAATGGACGGAGCTAATGTTGAGATTGTAGAGGAAGTTGGTCCTGAAAATGCAGTCATCTTTGGACTTAGTTCAGACGAAGTTATTAAATATGAAAATGAGGGTGGTTATGACCCTATGGATATATTTAATAATGACCAAGATATAAGAGAGGTTCTTATGGAGTTGATTAATGGTAAGTATTCTCCAGAAGATACCGAATTATTTAGAGATATCTATAATTCGCTTCTCAATAATCAAGGTGGCAGAAGAGCCGATATTTACTTTATTTTAAAGGATTTCCGTTCTTATGCAGAAGCACAAAAAGCGATTGACAGGAAGTATTCAAATGAGAAGAGCTGGGCTAAATCCGTTATCTTAAATGTTGCAAATGCTGGTAAGTTTTCTTCAGACAGAACGATTGAAGAATATGTTTCAGATATTTGGAAGCTTGAGAAAGTTCATATTAATATTTAACCTTATCAAGGAAATCCCCACTTCAATGCTGTATAGGCATAATAAAATAAGGGGTTGCGTTGCGATAATAGCTAGATAGTTTGAGTAATTAGTGAAGGGTGAAGGAGATTACAAATATCCTTTAACATATCGCTTAGCAAGGGTCAAATGGAAAGGCAAACATGCCGCAAGCATGTCCGCTTGGCTCGTTGCTCGCAGGAATAAATAATGAATAACATTTAAGTCAAAAAGAATATGCTGCACACTTTGTGAATATTATAGCCGTAGGGGCTACTATCATAATGTGTGCAGCATTATTTTATTTTCGTGAGCAATAACTGTCAAAAAGGTCAAATTTTCTCTGTATGCAGCAGGTATTTGATTATATAAATTTGTGATTTTGGAAAGGTTTGTTTTTTTATGGTAGAAAAAATTGGAGAGATAAATAGTTTTATAAACAATATTGTCTGGGGTGTGCCAGCATTAGTGCTTTTGATAGGTACAGGCGTACTGATGACCGTATTGACAAGAGGGTTTCAGTTTACCCATTTTGGACATATGATAAAGGAAACCATTGGTGGTTTATTTAAGAAAAAAGATGTATTAAAAAGTGATGACAAAAATTCCATTTCCCAGTTTCAGGCATTATGTACAGCATTGTCTGCAACAATTGGCACAGGGAATATAGCAGGAATTGCCTATGCCATAACGATGGGAGGACCTGGCGCAGTCTTTTGGATGTGGGTAGCTGCCATATTTGGTATGATGACGAATTATTCAGAAAATGTGTTAGGTATCTTTTTTAGAAGAAGAAATGAGTTAGGCGAATGGTGCGGCGGCGCCATGTATTATCTTAAAAATGGGCTTGGCAGCAAAAAACATTGCGCTGTACTTGGAAAGGTGCTTGCAGTGTTCTTTTCGATATTTGCAATATTTGCCTCTTTTGGCATAGGCAATATGGGACAGGTCGCATCGATACGAGAAGGTATAGCAAATGTGTTTACTTTTACAGGAGATGCCAAAAAAGATGGTGTTATAGTTGGCGTTATTATAGCAATTGTAGCTGCGCTTGTTATCGTTGGAGGACTTACAAGAATAGCGAAGGCTAACGAAAAGATTGTTCCATTTATGGCAGGTTTTTACATAGTAGGTACATTAATAATTATTATTATGAATGCTGATATGGTTATCCCTGCATTTTCAGCAATTTTTAGAAATGCGTTCAGAATGACTGCTGTTGCTGGCGGTGTAGGAGGAGCTGTTATCAAACAGGCTATCACGTGGGGATTTAAGAGAGGTGTATTTTCAAATGAGGCTGGTTTAGGTTCATCGGTTATGGTTCATTCTGCTTCTAATGTAAAAGAGCCTGTAACACAAGGTTTGTGGGGTATATTTGAAGTGTTTTTTGATACAATGATTGTATGTACACTGACAGCATTGCTTATCCTTACCACAGGAATTGTTGACCTTGAGACAGGCGCTTCCATTACAGGTGCGTCAAAACTGGGTCTTGCCACAGAAGCATTTACCAATTCTTTTGGTTCTATGGGCGGAATATTTATTGCCGTTGCTGTTACATTATTTGCATTTTCAACGGTTCTTGGCTGGAGTTATTATGGAACAAAAGCATGGGAATATCTTTTTGGAACGAAAGCAACAATAATCTATAAAGTGATATTTATAGCAATTATTGTATTGGGTTCTGCGTTAAATGCCGATTTAGTTATTGATTTATCCGATACATTTAACGGGTTAATGGCAATTCCAAACTTGATTGGCGTATTGTCTTTATCAGGAACCGTGATGGCAATTACAAATAATTACAGCAAACGAAAATTTAAAGGACAGACCGATTTAAAGCCAATGTTATCAAATTTTAAGGACATTCAGGAGGAACAAGAAAAAAGGTTATAAGTAAGCAGCAAAGCAGATGACAAATATCTGTTTGATAAGACATGAATTTGCAGGCTGAGAAAGGAGCATTGTTGTAATAATGAAAAAAACATTGATTTGGATAGTTGTAATATGCGTATATTTGTGTGTGCCAGCATTGATTACACTTGCTGTATCAGGAAAAGCAGATACTGAATTTGAGAGCGGCGAAATTTATGGTCCAAGAGTCAATGTACAATATGGCAGTGCAGTGAAAACCGTTGAAGTCAATAAATTTGTGGAAATGGTGCTTGCAAGTGTATATGAGGAAAATGATAAACCCGAAATGCTTAAAGCGCTGGGTATTGTGGTAAGAACAAATATATATCGCATAATGGGCGATAAAAAAGAGATAGACAGTGACGAGTTAGCAATGAACTATTACACCTCTTCTGAAATGAGAGATGAATGGGGCAGCAGTTATCAGGAAAGAGCGCAAATCATTAAAGAAAGTGTATCAGCAACAGGACAGCGTGTTATTAAATATTCAGGAAATTTGATTGATGCAAGGTTTACAAGATTGACAAATGGAAAAACACTTTCTGGCAGTAAATATTTAGGTGAAGAATATACGTATTTAAAGGAAGTTGATTGTCCAAAAGATATGGAAAATGAAAATTTTTATACACATGTTACATTTAAAGGAAAAGAATTGGCAAAGCTAATTAATAATAAATATAAAAATGCAAATATTCGTGAGGACAATGCTGCGCAGGATATTCAAATTGTATCAAAAACAGAAGATGGATATATCGTAAAATTACAGATTGGAAATGCGGTTATTGGAGGAGAAGCATTTGCGTCAATGGTTGGCGTAAAATCTGCATTTTTTACAATTGAAACAAGCAATGAGGGAAGTGTTCGGATTGTATCAAAAGGTGATGGAACAGGTTTGGGGATGAGCTTAAATACAGCAAACAGTATGGCGGCACAAGATAGTACATACACGGATATTATTCAAAATTTTTTTGATAATGTAGAAGTAATAAGCCTCGAATAATTGAATAATTATGACATATTAGGGCAACATATTAACATCAAGATGCAAGAAAGGCAGAAATGGAGGTTAATATGAAAGTCAATGGCAGAAAAAATAAAGAGAAGATTATATCAATATGCGTCGTAGGGGCATTAGTATGTACATTGGGAATTGGTGTGTTCTCAGTGATTTCAGGTACAAAGGATAATAAAGAGATAAAAAATAATGTGGTCGATTTAAATGAACAAAATAATGAAGCGTCAAACAACAATGAACTGGATAATATTGTAGGATTTAATATCGAAGATGCAGACGAGGTAAGCAAGGATACAGAGAGTATATTTAGAGGCGATGTCAATGAAAAAGATAATGTTGGTATGGAAAATAATCAACAGGATTTAGCAAATGGCGAAACACAGCCAGTTACAGAACCAGCCACAGAAAAGACAACACAAGCATCTGAACCTGATGTTGCCAATGTAGGAGCTGATGCAAAAATGGACCCTTTAACAAATTATTCATTTGATGAAACCAGTGAATTGTTATGGCCTGTAAGCGGTCCTATTGCATTAAAGTACAGTATGGATAATACCATATATTTTAAGACTTTAGGAGCATATAAATGTAATCCTGCTATGTGTATATCAGCTGATGTAGGAACAAAGGTAGGTGTTGCTGCCGATGGTATTGTTGAGAGTGTAACAGACAGTACAGAAACAGGTAAGACTGTTCGCATCGCAGTTGGAAATGGCTATGTTGTGACATATGGATTAATGAATGATGTCAATGTGAAAGCAGGTGATGTTGTCAGCAAAGAGCAACTTCTTGGAACGGTATCAGAGCCAACAGCATATTATAAAGAAGAAGGCCCTATGCTTTATTTTATGGTGACAAAGGATGATGTTCCAGTAGACCCTAATAATTTCCTAGCTCAAGAATAAAAATAATTAGTTACTTTAAGATAATAAGCACCTGATTAAATTATACAAGTTATTAGTAATGGTACTGTTGGTATGGACAGATTTGGAAATAGGCGCCTTTGCTTAGGCAGGGGCGTTCTTTCAATGGGTGATATACGGTTTTTTGAAGGTGCTTTATTATAGATAGTGGGGGTGTTGCGATTTTCGTGGCATCCTCATGTACATATATATTCAATTTGCAGATTTGTAATGGTATATAGGATTGTTTTTTGACATGACGTTCATAAAGGAGTATAATTAGGGGCGGTTAATAAAGTCAAATACAAGTTTGTGTCTGTGCGTTGCTTGACAAAAGCTTGTTTTAGTTAAAAGTAACGCAGAAATGGAGAAGGAAAATGTGGTTTAACGAGGCAGTAATTTATCAAATATATCCGTTAGGACTTTGCGGAGCGCCGCTTGGCAATTTAAGCGCAAGTGATGTATCGCAGGAAGAAATGGATAAAGAGATAAGTGAGCATAGGATATTGAGAGTGTTGGATTGGATACCTCATATCAAGAAATTAGGCGCGACATGCGTATTGTTCAATCCTATATTTGAAAGTGATGCACATGGCTATGATACAAGAGATTACAATAAAATTGACATAAGACTTGGTACGAATGAAGATTTTAAAAAAGTGTGTGATGCAATCCATGAAGCAGGTATGAAAGTGATGCTTGATGGGGTATTTAACCATGTAGGACGTGGTTTTAAGGGGTTTTTAGACGTTAAGGAAAAAAAGTGGGACAGCCCTTATAAAGATTGGTTTCATATTTCATTTGACGGCAACACCAACTATAATGATGGATTTTGGTATGAAGCATGGGAAGGCTGCAATGAGTTAGTAAAATTAAATCTGCACAATCCAGAAGTGAAAAATTATTTGTTTGATGCCATTCGCGGCTGGGTCAATGATTATGATATAGATGGTTTAAGGCTTGATGTTGCTTACTGTCTTGATTTAGGATTTCTTGGTGAACTTAGAAATTTTGCAAATACGATAAAACCTGAATTTTTCCTTATGGGCGAAACATTGCATGGGGATTACAATAAATGGATGAATGATAATGCGTGCCACAGTGTAACGAATTATGAGTGTTATAAAGGATTATATTCAAGTTTTAATTCAAGCAATATGCACGAGATTTCATATAGTTTAAACCGCCAGTTTGGAAACGAGCAGTGGTGCTTGTATACAGGCAAACAATTGCTTAGTTTTGTAGATAACCATGATGTAAGCAGAATTGCTACGATATTGGAAGATAAAAAACATGTACAGGCTATTTATGGCATGATATTTGGTATGCCTGGAATACCAGCTGTTTATTATGGCAGTGAATGGGGCGTTACAGGAGATAAAAAAGACGGAGACCCGAATCTTCGTCCAGCTATTGAAAAGCCAGAAAGCAACGATTTAACAGAATGGATAAGTAAACTTGCCAAAGCAAGGACTTCAAGCAAAGCATTGTGTTATGGAAGTTATAAAAATATTCTTGTTATGCCAAAGCAGTTGATATTTGAGCGAGAATATGACGGAGAGCGCGTTCTTGTTGCTATCAATGCGGACAGTTCTGTATATCATGCAGATTTCAATGCAAGAGCGGGAATGGGACAAGATTTGATAACAGGTGAAAATCACGATTTTGGTGGAGGAAGCGATTTGCCTCCATATTCATGTGCTTTTTGGAAGACGGAGTGTTGATTGAATACGGATGATAATTGATTTCTTTACTTAAAAATAATACAATTGGCATAGTAATAAAATAAGAGACTGTTGCAAAAAAATTTCAAGTACTATATATAGTTTTATTTTACCATTATAACTACTGTATATAGCATAAAATTTTTATTTTGCAACAGTCATTTTTTGTATATAATTAGAATTATTAAATTGTCATATGAAGGATATTATGTTATATTATTAATGTGGAATAATCGTGTTACAAGGTGGTAGCCTTCCCAATTTTCACAAAAGAGGGGAGGTGGTGCAGATGGATACATATCAAGTTTTAAGCCTGTTATTTTTAGGCGGTAATTTTCTAATTGCACTGCTTGCCTATATAGATAGGAATAACAAGCGAAAATAAATAACCCTACCTTGTACTTAGCCGTTTAGGTAGGGTTATGATTTACTAACAAGGCTAACCACTTTGTGGGCGATTATTCCTTTTTGTATGTTTAATATATCATATTTAATAATAAGTGGCAAGAAATTTTTAATACATTTAATTTTATTCCTGCGAGCAACGAAGCCCAGCGGACATGCTTGCGGCATGTTTGCCTTTCCATTTGGCGACTGCCGCAAGGGTCAAATACCCGCAGCTTGCTATGGGGTATTTGACTAAAAGTTAAATCGAACGAAATTGTCAACAAAATCGTTCGATTAATAAGGAGTATAATTAATATTCATTTTTATATAATATATCAGATAAGCTATTATAAAATTGGCAGAGTAGCAACATAATTAAACATCATTATAAAGTGACAAGCGCTTCCTGCCATTACAAAAAGATGGAATATTTCATGTGAACCAAAATATTTATGTCGATTGTTAAATACTTTTAATTTCAGTGCATAAATGATTCCGCCTATTGTATAAATCACTCCACCCATCAAAAGCCAGATAAAGGCGGCGGTAGGAAGTGCATTGATAATCTGTGTAAAAGACAACACACATACCCAGCCCATAATGATATATAAAGCAGATGACACCCAGCGAGGGCATGACACCCAACAAAGTTTAAAGATGATTCCAAGCAGTGCAATTCCCCATACAAGTGCAAGAAGTGTATATCCAGTAGCGCCATGAAGCACAATTAAACATACAGGCGTGTAGGAACCAGCTATCATTACAGAAATCATACAATGGTCAAGTTTTTTTAATATCTGGTTGACTTTTGGAGAAATATCAAACGTATGATAGGTTGTACTGGCAGCGTAAAGTAAAATCATACTTACAATAAAAATTGTCAATGATACAACATGAATCATGTCCGGAGCAGATAATGATTTAATGATAAGAGGCAGAGCAGCAAATATTGCCATAAGCATACCAATAAAATGAGTTATAGCGCTGCCTGGGTCTTTAATTTTAATTGTAGTAAAAAGATGTTTTATTGTGTTCATAAGACCTCCTAATCCCTTGCTAATATGCAAGATATAACTTTGATATTTTGTCATGTGGTTTTGAAAACTATATCTTATTGATTTAATATTACATCATGTGAAAATGAAAAGCAAGAGTTTTATAAAAAATTCAATAGAAATTTATAAATTATTTATATAAAGTTAAATTAATATTTGTAGTTAGCTTCATTTTTTGTTTTAATTTTCTTGTAGTTTTACAGTGAGAGTCAAGAGGATATTCGCAATTCACTACGCTACTTCCTTGATGAGGTTAAAATAAATCATGATATTTGCTTGATAAATTGTCATAATATTTGTAATATATTGTGTAGAATTTTTACTGTTATACATGAATGATAATTATAGATAGTTTTTTGTAAGAGTATAAAAATAAATTGGTATCTGAGTGCTGTTTTTATAATTGGTATCTAAGTGTTATTTTCATAAACGGGTAAAAATTTTTAATTTTTTGTGCAAAAAATAGTACAGAAATGAGGTTAAAAATGAACTATAATTTAGCAATTTTTGATTTAGATGGAACAATTCTTAATACGATTGAAGATTTAGCCGATGCCTTAAATTATTCGCTTGATAAGTATGGATACGCTAAGAGAACGTTAAAAGATGTGGTGCGATTTGTGGGAAATGGTGTACGCCGATTAATTGTTTGCGGCATTACGCAAGATATGCAAATTGATGTGACAGAAGAAGAAATCAATAAAGTTTATGAGACATTTACAGCATATTATAAAATTCATTGTATGGATAAAACAAAGCCTTATGAGGGGATACATTCATTGATTCATCAATTAAGGGATTCTGGATGTATGGTTGCGGTACTGTCAAATAAAGATGACTATGCTGTTCAAATGTTGTGTGATAGATATTTTCCTGATATGTTTGATATTGTGATGGGCAGCAGACAAAATATTCGACGCAAGCCATATCCAGATGCCTTGATTGAGATACTTCATTTATCAAAAATAAAAAGAGATTCTATCAGTAATCAAAAAGATAAAAATAATATAAAGCCTATATATATTGGCGATTCAGAAGTTGATATACAGACGGCTGACAATGCAGATATTGACCAAATCATTGTAGACTGGGGATTTAGAGATAGAGCTTATCTAAAAGAATGTGGTGCAAAAAGAATGGTCTCAAAGCCAGAGGAAATTTATAATATTATAATGGGAATATAATTGAAATGAAGTTTATGGAAAAAATAATATTGTTTAATGTAAAAGATGCAAAAAAAATAAATAAAATTGCCTCACAGATGAAGATAAAAGTTTATGAAGTAAATCCAATGGAATGCGGTGGTACTTTACAAGATATTGTTGACGGCAAAAAAATAGAAACAGCACCATCAACAATAGCCCCATCTAAAGGATTAATGTTGATGTGTGATGTAACACAAAAACATATGGATAGAGTGCTTTTTGCTGTTAAACGTGATAATTTAGATGTAGGATACAAGGCAATTCTTACAAAAACCAATGCAAAGTGGAGTCTTGCGCAGATGTTGCTGCATATGGAGATGGAAGAAAAAAATCAGTCCTTTTAAAATTTATTTTTATAACAAATAGAGCATCTAATTGTAAAATATAAAACAGAATATATAAATAAGATTAAAAATATAATAAAAGAATTTGATAATTGAAAAGAATCCATTTTATTATTATATATTTTTGAAAAATAATCTAATGATGGCAAAATCCAAAGAAATATTTTAGTAAAAGAAAATTCATTTATAACAGCAGTTTTAGTAAAAGTAAGAAGCGTAAATAATATTGTTAATCCAATAGCAGTTTTTCTATCTTTTAACACACGAACATGAAAAAAACTTCCTAAGGCGCCTCCAATTAATGAAGAACCATATAATAAAAGTAAAAAATTTACTATGTTATAAATAGTCATTGGCTGTTTAAATAAAGTTCCGCCGTTGAATAGATTTATAATAATAGGAATTACAACGCAAATGGTACTTGCCATAAAACCTAATAAAATTAAAAATAGAACTTTACTAAGATAATAGATAAGGCTGCTTTGTAGGCGCAGCAGTACAGTTTGCTCCATAATTGCATTTTCAGAAGATGATACGCTCCAACCAATCCAAACTGTTAAAAAGAAGATAAAATAATATGTAATTTTACAATTTGCTACAATTTCGTTTGATGTCGTTTTAAAATACACAAAATAAAGAAAGACAGCCATCATAATAAAAGGCATAACAAATTTACTTCCCTTAAAGTATAGTTGTAATTCATATTTTACAGATTCAATTATTTTTTTCATTGTATAATCCTCGTAATTTCCAGCCTTGTTGAAGTAGTTTAGGTAAAATGATATCGCATTCTTTTTGAGTAATTTTTATACTATAATACGAACCGTATTTGTGCATGGTATCTATTAGAGGTAAATGGTTTGCATTTTCTAAGATTACAAAATACATATTTTCTGTTTTATATTGATATTCAATGATGCTGCCATTTTGAATGGTGTAAACTTTTTCTGCAATAGCCTCAACAAGTTGTCTTTCATGACATGACATAAAGATGGTAACATTTTTTTCACGCAATTGATTTATTTTATGGATAAATACTTTTTGAGAGGCGCTATCTTGTCCTGAAAGTGGTTCATCTAGCAAAAGAATATCTGGTGTTTTAAGCAATGCTTGTATAACAATTACTTTTTGAAGAGTACCTTTTGAAAGCGTTTTCATCGGAACATCTAATAAATCGGTTAAAAAAAAATCGTTTGCAAAACATTCTATTTTTGATTTGATTTCGTTTTTTTCTAACCCATCTAAACCGCCCATATGTGTGAGATATTGTCTTGAATTGAGAGATAAAGGAAAGGATTTTTCTGGTATATAATGAAAAAGAAGAGGTTTTGTATAGATTACTTTTCCTGATGTAGGTGCGACTAATTTTGCCAATATTTTTAACAAAGTACTTTTTCCGCATCCATTATGTCCAACAAATGCAATCGATTGTCCTTGTGAAAAATTTTTATTTAAATTATTTAAAATAAATTTTCCATTATATTTTTTTGAAACATTTTGTAAACAGATACAGTCCATTTTTTCCTCATTTCTGTTCCATTTTTTTGCATCAATAATTAAATGATATATAAATATTATTGCAAAATTTTATGATATTTGTCAATATTATTTCTTTTAAACTATAAAATAAAAAAGAGTAGCTGCAAAATAGAACGAAGCATAGTAAAAATGCGTATCATTCTTTTTGCAGCTAAATGATTTAAGCAAGCAGTAAAGCAGATTGCAAATAGTCTTTAATTAATTTTCGTATGCAAGATATGCACCTTTCATTGGACTGACAGCATGTTCGCTAAATAAGCGCAAGGCGCCTGTCTTGTATTTCATTTCTTTTGGTTTCCAATTTTTTTTGCGTTCTGCTAAAACAGCATCAATTTCTTCTGGAGATTTTTTTTCTCCGTTAATACCTATAATATTTAGTTTTCTTTCGGCAATATCAATCTCTATCAAATCGCCTTCTTCAACTAATGCAATTGGACCTCCGTCTGCCGCTTCAGGGCTGCAGTGACCTATTACAGGACCCGTAGATGCACCCGAAAAACGTCCGTCTGTAATAAGCGCGATACTGCGTCCTAATTCTTTATCACTGCTGATTGCTTCGGATGTATAAAACATCTCTGGCATTCCGCTTCCCTTTGGACCTTCATAGCGGATAAATACCGCATCGCCTTTTTGTACCTTATGCTTTAACACGGCATCTAAACATTCTTCTTCACTGTCAAATGGTCTTGCTTTTAAAACAGCCTTAAACATTTCTTTTGGACATGCTGTATGCTTGATAACAGCTCCTTCAGGCGCTAAATTCCCTTTTAGGACAGCAATGCTTCCGTCTGTTCCAATAGCTTTGTCATATGGGCGAATAATATCTTCTTTTGTTACATCTTTTCCATGTGTCATGGAACAAGAAAATCGTTTGTTAAATTCCCCAAGCCATTTATTGCAGCGTTCATAAAAATCGCTGTGTTTTAAATCTTCCAGATTTTCGCCTAAAGTTTTTCCTGTTATAGTCATAGCGTCTAAATGGAGATGTTTTTTAATTTCCTCCATAATAGCAGGAACACCGCCTGCATAGTAGAAACATTCTGCCGGCCAGCGTCCAGCTGGGCGGACATCGAGAATATATCGTGCGTTTCTGTGGAGTCTGTCAAATGTTTCTCCTGTAATTTCAATGCCTAATTCATGGGCAATTGCAGGAATATGAAGAAGACAGTTTGTACTTCCGGAAATAGCAGCGTGAACTAAAATAGCATTTTCAAAGCTGTCCATAGTCACAATATCACTTGGTCGCATGTTTTCTGTCAATGCAAGTTTGACAGCCAATTCTCCGGCTTCTCTGGCAAAATTTAAAAGGTCTGGACTGGTTGCTGGCATTAATGCGCTTCCAGGTAAAGCCAGTCCAAGCGCCTCTGCCATAATTTGCATAGTAGATGCCGTTCCTATAAAAGAACATGCTCCACAGCTTGGACAGGCATTTGTTTTTGCCCAATTTAGAGTATCTTCGTCAATTTCTCCTCTCTGATATTTAGCGCTGTACATTCCAAGCTGTTCAAGTGTCAGCATATTAGGACCTGCATTCATTGTTCCGCCAGGTACAACAATAGCAGGAATATTTACACGGCATAGTCCCATTAAATTTCCCGGTAATCCCTTGTCACAGCTTGAAAGATAAACACCAGCATCAAAAGGTGTTGCATTGGCATGAATTTCAATCATGTTTGCAATCATCTCACGGCTTACAAGACTGAAATTAATTCCATCCGTTCCTTGACTTTGCCCGTCACATATATCCGTACAAAAGTATTTTGCGCCAAATCCACCCGCTTTTTCAATTCCTTTTTTAACTTCTTCGACCAAAGAACTTAAATGTACACTACCGGGATGACTGTCTCCATAGGTGCTTTCAATGATGATTTGAGGTTTTGATAAATCTTCGGGTTTCCATCCTGTTCCAATGCGCAGAGGGTCAAGCTCAGGGGCTAGTTTACGCATTTCTTGACTTTTTAAATTGCCCAT
This sequence comes from uncultured Eubacterium sp., assembly GCA_947088865.1. GTDB lineage: Bacteria > Bacillota > Clostridia > Lachnospirales > Lachnospiraceae > Lachnospira. The sequence goes on from CAMUHY010000017.1 coordinate 49,293, forward strand.
AATTTTAATCCATCCTTTCTATAATTATCAATTCATTTTATTATTTGTACTTCCATTTAAAATATTCTTTTAGATATTTTTAAGCAAAAAATGATATAATTAATGCTACCAAAAAACCTGTCCCACCGACAAGTGTTTCCATGACAGTCCATGTTTTTAGCGTGGTTTTTTCGTCCATTCCAACAAGGGATTTTACCAGCCAAAAACCGGAATCGTTAAATTGTGAACAAACGGTTGCGCCACCTGCAATAGCAGCTGTTGTACATGCAAGGTACAGAGGCGACAGTTCAGTAACTCCCGGAATTGCCGCGATAATTCCTGCTGCCATAGTCATTGCCACAGTAGAAGAGCCGACACAAATACGCACTAGTGCAGCCACAATAAATGCAAGGACTACGATAGGAAGAGACATAGAAGATACAGCATTTCCAATTAAATCACCAAGTCCTGAATATTGTAATACATATCGAAGCACGCCGCCACATGCTGTAACTAATAAAATTAAACCTGTTGGCTCTAATGATTTTGTCATAACCTTTTCGAGTTCCACAGTAGTATATCCATGTTTAATGCCAAGTACAAGCATAGCTACAACAGTCGCTATTAAAAGTGCAACGAATGGTTCGCCAAGAAAACTGAAAACAGGCTGAAGAAAATTAAGTGCAGGGACAACACCTGTTATAGAATCTAAAATAATTAATAAAAGAGGAATTAATATAATTCCAACAATAACCCAGAAATTAGGCAGTTTTGATTCGTCAAAGTCTTCTTGATTTGCCACATGTTCAGGGACAGGAATATTGTATTTTTTGCCGCATATACTTCCCCAGATAGGACCAGCTACAATCATAGCAGCAATACCGCAGAAAATACCTACTATCATTACAAAGCCAAGATCTACGCCAAGCATTGTTGAGACAAGGATAGGACCAGGAGTAGGAGGGATAAAGGCATGACCCACAGCAAGTCCAGCTAAAAGCGGAATAACATAAAATAATGAAGACCTTTTTGTTCTTTTTGCAAGTGAAAATGCAAGCGGTATTAATATAATTAAACCAGCGTCAAAAAATACAGGCATGGCTATTACTAAACCCGTAATTCCAAGCGCCCAAGCCGCTTTTTTGTCTCCAAACCATTTTACCATAGTGACGGCAAGGGTTTGTGCGCCTCCGGATATTTCCAGTATAGCGCCAAACATGGAACCTAATCCAACAAGTAATGCAATTCCTTTTAATGTGTTGCCAATTCCGTCATTGACTGCTGTAATAATATATTCGACGGGCATACCGGCAATCAGTCCAATAGCAATAGCTCCAATCAATATAGAAATCATCGCTTGAATTTTGAATTTAATAATCAAAATAAGCATAATAATTAATCCTATAATAGCTCCAGATACAAGCAATATGGGATTTAAATTTAAAGTTTCATTCATAATAATTCCTCGCTTTGTTAATTTATTATTTACGTACAAAATATACATCTGATATTTTTAAAATTATTTTTCACCTCACTTTAATTATTCATCAGACGTATTATGATTATAGGATATAATTTACCTATATTTTTGTCAATACATCAGACGTTTATATATTTTTTTCTGTTTTATGCACAAAAAATCAACAATATTAAAATAAAATTTCCTGTTTTTTTGTGCATTTTCACGGTTATAATAGTATTTTTTGGATATTTTAGATTTGTTTTGAATGTTTTTTAGAGATGTATAAATTTAGGAGAGATAAAAATTATTTTTTATCTCTCCTAAATGGTTGAAATCATCAGATGTATTTTAAGATTTTATTTACTGTCATTTTTTTCTTTAAAAGATTCTTTTGATTGTCTTATAAGCGCTTGACGGTTGTATGTCAAGTGCATAACCATAGCGCATTTAGCTCCTATTGGGTCTTTGTCTAAAATTGCATTTACAACAGCGCGATGTGTTTCAATGGTTTCTCTCATTAGTGTACGGCTTGTCATATTAGCAAAAGTCATAACGGCTGTATTGATTATAGGAATGAGGGTTTCTATTACACGATTCTTACTTCCTCTAGCAATACAGGTATGAAATTCAATATCTTTAGGAATATGATTTTCTCCCTTTAAATATAAATGTTCGGTTTCATCACATAGTTTTTTTATTTGCTGTGCTTCTTCTTCAGACGCATATTTTGCTGTAAGTGAAGCAATTTCTGGTTCTAACATCAAACGCACTTCAAATAGTTCTAAGGCAAGTTTATATTTATTATCAAATTTAGATAATCCTAAAGGGTCATCGTTTAAAGAATTGGTGCTGATAACATATGTTCCAGAACCTCTTTTTACTTCCAATATCCCTTTAGATACCAGACTTTTAACAGCTTCTCTAATAGTACTGCGTCCTACGCCAAATTTTTCTGCTAATTCAAATTCATTGGGTATCTTTTGCCCTATTTGCAATGGTTCTTGTAAAATATAATTCATTAAAGAATCTTCTATTTGTGCTCCTAAAAGTTTTTTGTCAATTTTTTCAAATTGATACATATGGTTCATTCCTTTATCAACTCTATTATTATGCAATATGGATATTTAAGATAAGCTTATTGTAATTTTTTGTAGAAGGTTTCAATTATTTTAAGATTTGAATTAATTTGTATTTCTTTGATTATATAGAATGTACAAAGCATCGTCAAGCATTTTTATAGGATACCCTAAACAGAGCAAATAAATACCCCACAGCTTATTGCGCAATAAATTTGGTGCGCAGTTAGCCGTAGGGTATTTTGTCAGAAAAGAAAGAAAAATCAAGGTTATTTTATTACGTCATATCCAGCTAAATATTTTAATAAAATTACTGCATCGCTGGAAGTAATGTCGCCATCATGGTTGACATCTGCTAATTTTTTATCACAAAAAACGTCCATTTGAGCAAGGTATTTTTTCAAAATTACCGCATCACTAGAATTGATTTCACCATCACCATTGACATCACCATATTTTCCTGTACCTTGTGGATATAGAACTTGTGTTTCAATATGTCCGCATACAGTGCATGTTCTTTGTCTGCTGCCATTTTCTGTTTCCGTAGGCTCTTTTATAGTAACCCATTCTCCATATGTGTGTGGAATAGATGAATCATCAGCACATGTATTATCATTAAGTGAAAAGAAATTAACGTTATAAGAAGCTTCATTTTTTATATTTGAATTTCCTAAATTAGAAATTTCTACACTATAAGAATCTCCTGATTTGTAAGATAAATTATCTGATGGTCTAAAAATAACACAGCCTATCTGACCATATCCATCATTGGAAATGTAAAAATCTCCATCCGATGAATTTTTTGAAAAATTCCATACTTTTCCAGTTTTGTTATTTGTTAATTTAACAGTTGTATTTTCAGAGATAGAAACACCAAAGGATATACTCCAAGGGAAATTTGTTCCAAAATATTCAACAGGCATTGTCTGTGCAGGCCATGAAACACCATATTCATTTGCTGTTTTATTGCTTCTGTCAAAAGAGTACATTGCTAAATAAGTACCTGTATTTGGGGCTTTACTTTTTATTGCTACGCCAAAACCAGTTGCTCCCATAGAAGGGTTAAGAATCCATCTTCTATGACCTAAGCGGTCAATATTGCTAGGGTCGCCATCATCCATCCAACCATTGACAATAGAATCATTTAATGTATATGTACTCCAGCTTCCCCATGCAATATTAGAAGAACTTGCTCCAGTAGCACCCAGTTGATAGATATCATTTGACATATCGCTTGGCTGTTTAGGAAAGTGGCTTAAAATACTTGTTGTATCTGCCGCAATGACCACAGCAGCAGCTTGTGCAGTTTTATTATAATTATCATTTAATGTTGCATCTGACAAGCCCGCGATATATCGAACATGATTTAAAATATTGATGCCGCTCTGCAATGTTTCATTGGATAACATACCAATATTATAAGGGCTTTCCGTATTTGGTGTTTCGGCATAAGTTACAGAATCCGAAATCGATGCAGGATGGTCTTTAATATATTGCTTGATTTCTTGTACGCTTCGCTTGGCAACATTAATGGATTCTTGCGGTGTGTTTTTTTCATCCGCATATACAATAGTATTGTGGCTTATGCCCATATTTGTAAATAATATGGAGGCTGTCATAGAACATGCTAGGACAGTTGAAATAAAAAGTTTTTTGATTTTCATTTTTTCCTCATTTCTGCGCCGCTTATTGTGCAAAAATTTTTACAGGTTTGTGACAAGCAGCGCACAGACACAAACCTTAAACGCGGTAATCGAGAAACTATGATATATACATAAATATATTATACTGGAGGATTTTAATATGAACAAGTACATTTATGAGGAAAATAATGGTTTTTGATTTGTTTTCTATACGCTCTGACGCGGTGCTGCTATTTGATTGAAATTAAATTATATCGTTTCATTTCTTCTCTGCATTTGGCACATAATTTGCCTATAATCTTATTTGAGTATCCTTTTAATGGTTCTATTTTTCCTTGATAGAATGATGTACTCCACATTCTGAGTATAGGGATTTTTTTATCATTTATAAAAAAGTATACTTTATTTTCAATTTTTTTTGCACCTAAATATTTGATATGTAAATTTGCATCATAGGTCTTTGCACTTAGCCATATGACTATATCAGGATTAATAATTTCAATCTCTTTCCGAATAAACTCCTTGTAGTATTTGCAGTATGCTTGGATATGAACTCAGTCCTTAATATCCGCACCGCCACCTCTTTTATTCAAATCCATAACTGCATAATGGATTGCTGCGTCTGAATTGGACATTTCCTCTATTCCAATTCCTGCAACAATTTTATATATAGCGGATGTTCGCTCTCGCATCTTTCCTTTCCAATCATCATAACCAGTTTCATAATACTTCTTATAATCAATTATGCTGTTTGGTTTTGAGTTAAACTTAGCAGAGTATTCATCATCATTAGCTTGATTTGAAATAAACAATATTTTTCTTTTTTCCTTAGAAAAGACTACTTCGTCAATAATTCCATCTCTCCGAAAATGGCTCTTTGTAATATTTTTGCCGTCTCGTGTTGATTCCCACGAAAAATTGGGTTCTCTTTCTTGTGCATATTCCCATTCAATAAAAAGCTGTTCTAATTGTTTGGATTTTAATGCCATATATTTATCCTCCACAAAAAGTAAATTTGGTTTAATTATACTACAATCCCATTCATATTTCTAGTAAAGCGGATATTCGCAATCCACTACGCTACTTGCTTGATAAGGTTAAATTTCTTCGGGCTATACTAAAAAATAGACACAATAACGAGTACCTATTACAATAAAGTAAATATAAAAAGATGAACTATTAAAAATTAAGCCTCTTTTTTTAAAAGTTTATAGCATATATATGGTAAATGAATTATAATAAAATTAATAACAACATTAATAAAGTATGAATATTTTAAAAGGAAAAGGAGATGAAAAGTTGATTATAAAGTACATGTCCCCATTTTTATTAGGAGCGATAAAAGAATCTTTAAAACGATTACCTTGCACTCCATATGATTTTACAAAAGTAAAAAGTTTGACAAATTTTAATCCTATAAGTTTTTGGTATGATGTCATTCCAGATATGATTAAAGAAGAAGAGGGGAATTTTTCCTGTATTGGAGAAATGACGAATCTTCATACATTGATATTTTCTAACTTCAATAGAGATACATTGAAGATAAATGATTTTTCTTTTTTAGAAAAATGTCAAAAATTGAAAAAATTAGATGTAAGAAATACAAATTTTTCGGATTGTAGACTTCTTTTATCATTATCCAATTTACATCAGGTCTTTTTGCCAAAAGAGCATATGTTATGTCATACAGAGGCAATAGATGAACTTATACAACGTGGTGTACAGGTAAATATGGATAGGTATACTGATACAAAGCAAGAATTTATAGAACAAAGTGAGGATGTAAATTTATCTGAATTAACGAAAGAAATTTGCAGAGCAGTAAAGACCATTCTTTTAGATTTATATAAAAATAATGAGCATTATTACTATATTACACTTACGACCGACGGCGGAGCAAATACGCCTTGTATTTCTGCGTGGTCATATGAAGCGCTGAATAAAAGCAGTGATGATGAAGAGGAAAAAGAAATGATAAAGTGGTCTTATGCGGACTCCCCATATTGCTGTTGGAAACAGGAAGAATTTGACAAAGTGAGTGAATTGCTTGGTGCAAGAGTCAATATATGGGATTTGGAAGATGAAGCGTTTGAGATTGAATGCAAAAAAAGATTTTCGGCAATGGAGGAGGCAATGAAACAGTTGGATAAGCAAGGATTGTTTGAAATGAACCAAAATCGAATGGACGTTGTTGTATTGGTTGAAGTTGCGCCTCCAGATATTACAAATACAGAACGAGCTTATAGAATGAATAATGTAATTTCGGATATTTTTAATGAATGGTTAGAAGAAGTGGCAGAGTGATGATTTGTCAATAATTTGTGTCTGTGCGTTGCTTGACACAAAGTTATAAAAACAAAATTTTTTATTTTGTTTTTTGTGCAAAAAGCAGCGCAGAAATGAGGATTTATATGATTCGAGAGGTTACGGGTGATGATTTTACAGGATTGATGACGTTATATATGCAGCTGCATAATAATGATATGCCAAAAGAAACCAATGATATAAAACAGTTATGGAAACAAATTCTTGACGATAAAGCGCATCATATTATTGTGGCTGAAGAAGATGGACAAATTGTTTCTTCTTGTGTATGTGTTATTATTCCCAATTTAACACATAATCAACAGCCTTATGCTTTTATTGAAAATGTTATTACAGATAAGGAACATAGGGGGAGAGGTTTAGCAACCCAATGCTTAAATTATGCTAAAAATATAGCAATGAAAGAAAACTGTTATAAATTAATGTTGCTTACAGGTTCTAAAAAAGATAGCACATTAAATTTTTACCGTCATGCAGGATATAACAGTGAAGATAAAACGGCATTTATTCAGTGGATATAAAAAATTTTAAGAGGGTGTAGTTATATAATCGCGAGGAGGTTAAAAAGTGATAGCTATAATAGGTGCAAGTACTTTTTTGATAGTAATTATAATATCCGTTCTTTTAATTTGTGGGTTGCCTTTAGGAGAGTTGACGATGGGAGGACAATATAAAGTTTTTCCAAAGAAATTAAGAATTGTTTTAGTGGGACAGGTTATCCTGCAAATATTTTTTGTGATTATAATTTTACAAATGGGAGGATTTATCCCATTATGGTTTTCGGATAATATAACAAAAATAATCTGTATTGCTATGGCAGTATATCTTTCATTTAATACAATTATGAATTTTATTTCCAGGAGCAAAAAAGAAAAGTATGTAATGACACCTCTTTCTGCAATTTCAGCAGTATGCTTTTGGATAACGGCATTGTAAGTGATTGATGATATAAATTTCAGTTTGTCTATTGCAATACCTAAGAAAGATAAGTTGATATGTATCTTTTTTAAGAAAATAAAAATCAAAAACTACATTCAGGTATAGCCGCTTGCACAAAAATACGGGTATGTTAGATTGCTCCAACATACCCGTAAATCATCAAAAACGTTGATTTTAAAGTATTTCTTCTTAACCGAAATATCTGTGCAACATTCCCTCAAATGCCTTGCCGTGTCTAGCCTCGTCCTTAGCCATTTCATGTACGGTGTCATGGATTGCATCCAAGTTATTTTTCTTTGCACATTTTGCAAGGTCAAATTTACCAGAAGTAGCACCAAACTCACAGTCAACTCTCCACTTGAGGTTGTCCTTAGTAGAAGCCTTCATATTAGCTTCTAAGTCCTCACCAAGCATCTCTGCAAATTTTGCGGCATGTTCAGCTTCCTCAAAAGCAGCCTTTTCCCAGTAAAGACCGATTTCAGGATAACCTTCACGATGTGCGATACGAGCCATGCAAAGGTACATACCAACTTCTGCACACTCACCATTAAAGTTAGCCATTAATTGGTCAAAGATATATTTTTTATCGTCTTCACTGATTTCAGGGTTATTTTTAACAGTCTTGCCATAAATGCCATATTCATGCTCTGTTGCAAGTTTGATTTCGCCTTCTACTGGCTTAAACTTATCAGCGCCTACATGACAAACAGGACATTCTGCTGGAGGAGTCTCTCCTTCATAAATATAACCACATACTGTACATACAAATTTCATAACATGTTCTCCTTTATATAATTGTTTTCTAACCTTGTGCTGCAAATATAACATACAAATCTTCGTATGTCAATAAAAAAATAGTAATTATTACTGTTTTAATAAATATAAATAAAAATTTATATTTCAATTCGTAGTATATGCAAAAATTTAATGACTATCCATACAGTTTGTGCAAATTCCATAAAAATAGGATACATTGCCCAATATTTTTCCTTTAAAATTTTTGCTGGCGGCACTGTTGAGTTCTCGTTCTACTTGGGTACAGTCAAAATTTAAATCGAAAATACGCCCGCATTTGGTACATTCAAAATGATAGTGAGGCATTAAATTTCCGTCAAAATGCACTGTTCCGTCACTACAAGGAACTTTAACAGCTTGTCCGTTATCTACTAAAAATGAAAGATTGCGATAGACCGTTCCAAGACTGATATTTGGAAATTCCTTTCGCACAAATTCATATACAACCTCAGCGCTAGGATGCTCACGGGTTGATATCAAATAGTTATATATTGCTTCTCGTTGTCTGCTATGTTTTGTTGTCATATAAATCTCCATAAATAGTAATGATTACTGTTTTATTTTAATTTTATTATATGAAAAAGTCAATAAAAAAACAACAAAAAAACAAGTAAAAATTTGGAAAAAGTGCTATTTATTTTTATGGCAGCTTTCAATTAATTCCATAATTTTGTTAATAGCATCACTTTGAGGGCTTGCCGCCATTGCATTAATATAAGTTTGGCTGTTAGCATACAATTCGTTGATTGCATTGAGGAGTTTTTCAGGAGTGATTTCTTCTTCTTGCATCACTTCTGAATAACCATGTTCTTTAAATGACTTTGCATTGAGTATCTGGTCGCCTCTGCTGGCATTAGCCGAAAGAGGAATAAGCAAATTGGGTTTTTTGAGCGCTAATAATTCGCAGATTGCATTAGCGCCAGCTCTTGAAACCACAATATCACACATAGCGAACAAGTCGCGAAGACGTGTGCCAACATACTCAAATTGTACATAGTCTGGAGTTTTGTCAAGATTAGGGTCTGTTTTTCCTTTACCACATATATGGACAACTTGATATTTTTTTAATAGTTTTTGAAGGATACTTTTTATCGCTTCATTGACCTTGACAGCTCCCGTACTTCCGCCCATTACAAGGATGGTTGGTTTATCAGCAGTAAAGTTGCACATTCGCAAACCTTCTAGTTTATTGCCTAAAAGCAGTTCACGGCGTATTGGCGAACCAGTTAAAACGGCTTTTCCATCAGGAAGATATGGAATAGTCTCCGGAAAGTTGCAGCAAATTTTAGTCGCTTCTCTCATGGCAATTTTGTTGGCAAGACCAGGCGTCATATCCGATTCATGCGTAATGACAGGAATGCCTTTGTGTGCAGCCGCAAGAACCACAGGAACCGATACAAAACCGCCTTTTGAAAATACAATATCTGGTTTTATTTTTTTCATTAATTTTCGAGATTCACCATAGCCTTTTATCACGCGAAAAGGGTCGCTTAAATTTTTTAAACTTTTGTATCGTCTCAATTTTCCAGAAGAAATGCCATAGTAAGGAATATTCATTTCTTCAATAAGTTGTTTTTCAATTCCAGTATAGGAACCTATATATGTAACTTCATAACCTGCTTTTTTTAAGGCAGGTAAAAGTGCAATATTAGGCGTTACATGTCCAGCAGTACCTCCACCAGTTAAAATAATACGTTTCATAAGAATAACCATGCCTTTCTATAACCTGCAAATTTAACAGCTTGCTGTTTTATGTACAGGTATAAATCCGCGTGCGAAAAATTTATTTTTCACACGAATTTTTTTCTAGTTTTGTTCTTTGTATTGCTTGAGTGCTTTTGAGAGTTGGTCAGGACACGATGTTGATTTGAAACCGCATTTTATCCCTTCCATTCGTTTAATTGCTTCATTGATATCCATTCCTTCAACTAATGCGGCAACTCCTTGTGTATTGCCTGAACATCCACCGACAAATTTAACATTGGTTACTTTGTCATCAACAACATCAAATTCGATTAATTGCGAACATACGCCACTTGTTTTATATTTCATATTTTATATATCCTTTCTATATATTATTTAAAAATAATTATAACGCTTCTTTTTAAATTTAAATCAAAAAGATAAATAGATTTATATATCTCGGCTTTAGCCGAGATTATTATATCATAGTTTTATACATAGTGAGAAATCAGAAGTTTGCGAAGCAAACTTATATATCTCGGCTTTAGCCGAGATTATTATATCATAAAATTATATATAATGGTATGTAAAAGTATATAATTCTATGGTTAAACGGTTGCTTTTTTGATTGTTGCTTTGCTAAGATGATTTATGTATAATTATATGCGCATAGTGATATTTATATTAAGTAATGTTGTAATGGAAAAATAATAGCAAATATAAGGAAAGAGAGGCATGAATAATGATAGGAATTATTGGCGCAATGGATGAAGAAGTAGAACAGATTGTTCAGGTTATGGAAGTTGAAAAAGAAGAAGTAAAGGCATCGATGACTTTTAAGGCTGGAAAGCTTGCAGGAAAAGAAGTTGTTATTGTCAGAAGTGGTATCGGTAAAGTCAATGCTGCTGTGTGTACACAGATTCTTGTTGATGATTTTGGCGTGGATTATGTAATTAATACAGGAATTGCAGGTTCACTGAATGCAAAGATTGATATTGGCGATATTGTAATTTCTTCCGATGTTCTTCATCACGATGTAGATGCCACAGGTTTTGGCTATGCAGTAGGACAGATTCCAAGAATGGATACATTATCTTTTCAGGCTGATGAACAGTTGATTGAGTTGGCAAAAGCGGCATGTAAAAAGGTCGTTCCCTCTATTGGCGCACATGTTGGACGAGTTGTCAGCGGAGACCAGTTTATATCAGATAAGGCTGTTAAAGATAAAATCACAGCTAATTTTGAAGGATATTGTACAGAGATGGAAGGAGCAGCGATTGCACAGGCAGCTTATTTAAATAAAGTGCCGTTTTTAATCCTTCGAGCTATTTCAGATAAAGCAGATGACAGCGCAACAGTGGATTATCCAACATTTGAAAAACAAGCAATTGCAAATTCGGTATTGCTTATTAAAGAATTGGTTGCGACAATCGCGTAGAATACTTGAAAAAAGCTGGGTACAGCAGTATAATAAGGTATCTGGTTTATTCTGGCAGGAAACTGATATAGGTGAAGCAGATAAACTACCTTTTGTGGGAATATTTAAGTATAAAGGAGAATTTCTATGGGACAGGTTACGTTTGATTATTCTAAAGCGATGGGCTATGTCAGCCAACATGAGATTGATTCGATGAAAGCAATTACAGAGAGTGCAAGACAGCTCTTATTGTCAAAGAGTGGTGCAGGCAATGATTATCTTGGATGGATTAATCTCCCAGTAGATTATGACAAAGACGAATTTGCTCGAATTAAGGCAGCTTCTGACAAGATTCGTTCCGATTCAGAAGTGCTTGTTGTCATTGGCATTGGCGGTTCTTATCTTGGAGCAAGAGCGGCAATTGAATTTTTGGGACATAATTTCTTTAATTCAGTATCAAAAGATGTACGTAAAGCACCTGAAATTTATTTTGTAGGAAACAGCATTAGCTCTACATATCTTGCAGGTTTAGTAGATACGATTGGGGACAGAGATTTTTCAGTAAATATTATTTCAAAGTCAGGAACAACAACAGAGCCAGCAATTGCATTTAGAGTATTTAAGAAACTTCTTGAAGAAAAATATGGAAAAGAAGGCGCTGCTAAGCGAATTTATGCTACGACAGACAAGGAAAAGGGAGCATTAAAGAAGCTTGCTGATGCACAAGGGTATGAAGAATTTGTTGTTCCAGATGATGTGGGCGGACGTTTTTCAGTTCTTACAGCCGTTGGACTTCTTGCAATTGCAGTAAGCGGAGTAGATATTGATAAGCTTATGGAAGGCGCTGCCAGTGCAAGAAAGAGATGTATTGAAAATGATTTTGACAGCAACGATTCAATGCAGTATGCAGCACTTCGTAATATTATGTTAAGAAAAGGCAAATTGGTAGAGATTCTTTGTGATTATGAGCCTAGTCTTCACTATACGCTTGAGTGGTGGAAACAGCTTATGGGTGAGTCTGAAGGCAAGGATAATAAGGGATTGTTCCCTGCAAGTGTAGACCTTACAACAGACCTTCATTCAATGGGACAATTTATTCAAGATGGTTCAAGAATTATGTTTGAGACGGTTCTCAATGTTGAAAAGTCTTCAAGAGAAGTGCTTATTGAGAAGGAAGAGGAAGACTTAGATGGTCTTAACTATCTTGCTGGCAAATCCGTAGATTTTGTGAATAAATGTGCTATGAATGGTACGATTCTGGCTCATACAGATGGCAACACACCAAATCTTATGGTAAAAATCCCAGAACAGAATGAATTTTATTTAGGTGAATTATTCTATTTCTTTGAGTTTGCATGTGGACTTTCAGGTTATATACTTGGAGTAAATCCATTTAATCAGCCAGGTGTTGAAAGCTATAAGCACAATATGTTTGCACTGCTTGGCAAGCCAGGATTTGAAGATGAAGGAGAAGCATTGAGAAAGAGATTATAATAAAAAATTTCCTTTTGCGTCTCTGCGCATAAAAAATGACTGATGTCACCCTATAAAGGCGGCATCAGTCTTCTTCTATCACCTGAATTTCCATATAAGAAAATTCAATCATTTCTATAAAATTGTCTTGATTAAATCGGACTTTGGAATGTCTTTTAAAGTCTGCTATATTGGCGTCAAGCCATATTGGTTCTTGAAGGTCAAATTGATAACAAGCATCATGTACAGCATCCAATACCTTTTTTGTTCGGTTTATTTGAGCGTCGTTATTTTCAATAACAACATCTTTAAATGGATGGTTGTTTTCATCATACAATTTGCACCACAGTCTAAACATTTATTTTTGTTCCTTTCCTACGGTATTAAAAAGTTCATCACTATCAAGAATAATGGTAAATGGACCATCATTTTCCAGTTCAATTTTCATATCTGCGCCAAATATTCCCGTTTTAACCGATTCAATCTGCTGGCTGCACATTGAGACAAATTTTTCGTATAAATGTTCTGCAAGAACAGGCTCGCAAGCCTTTGTAAAACTAGGGCGATTTCCTTTTCTGCAATCGGCATAGAGTGTAAATTGACTGACAATAAGCAATTCTCCGCCTACATCGGCAAGTGATAGATTGGTTTTGCCATTTTCGTCTTCAAAAATACGCAATTTTAATGTTTTTTCGACCATTTTTGGAAGCATATTTTCATTATCATTCTCACCAGAGCCAAACAAAATAAGAAAACCTTTGTTGATTTGTGCATATGTGGAGTTATCAATTGTTACTTTTGCGTGATTTACGCGTTGTATTACTAATCTCATGGTAATCCTTTCACATGAATAATGTTTGTTAATTTAACCTCATCAAGGAAGTCCCCCACTTCAATGCTGCAAAAGCATAAGTGGGGGGTGAGGACTTGCTTGTTTCAGTAGCAGTATAAGCTCCACTGAAAAGCTACGATAGTAGCTAGTTGGTTTGAGCAAGTAGCGTAGCAGATTGCGAATATCCGCTTAACTAAGAAAATTTACTTAAAACTTTTTGCCAAATCAATATTAAGATGTCTTGGCAAACCATCAACCATAATAGGAGAAAGTTCAGCTTGAATAAGTGGTCTGATATAATGAATTAAATCTTCTGTAATAAAGTCATCATCTGTAATCCATTCAAGAGGTACTTTCTTTTCAATATTAGCAATTTTGTGAACGTCATGTGTTTCTGTAATGCACATATATGGGTCATCGGAAATTCTCTTTAATACAACAACTTTGCCAGATTCATCTTCAAATGCAGCTTTTACAGCAGCGCCGCCAACGTTGAACGCTTCGGTAATATCGGTACGTGATGTCATATGTGCAGCACAACGCTGAAGGGTTGCAAATTCAATAGCACGTGCTTTAACACCGATTTCAGCAGCTACCTTATTGGCAAGGAATCGGGCAGTACCAGCAAGCTGTTTATGTCCAAATGCATCGACAACTTCCACATGGTCAGAAAGCTCAAATACATAGCGACCGTCTGCAACCTTAACACCTTCAGAAACAGCAATTACCATAGACTTTCCTGTTGAACTTTTTTCTTTGACACGCTGCATAAAATGGTCAATATCAAATACCTTTTCTGGTAGATAAATTAAGTCTACACCTTCGCAGTCCTCGCCTTTGGCAAGAGCGGCAGCAGCAGTAAGCCAGCCTGCATTACGTCCCATAATTTCAACAATTGTAATAGTTGGATAGTCATATACAAGTCCATCACGAATAATCTCTTTCATTGTTGCGGCAATAAACTTTGCAGCGCTGCCATAACCTGGTGTATGGTCTGTCACAGCAAGGTCATTATCAATTGTTTTTGGAACACCCATGAACTTAATATCGCTTCCAATTAAAATAGAATAATCAGAAAGCTTTTTAATCGTATCCATAGAGTCGTTTCCACCTATGTAAAAGAAATACTTAATTTCTAATTCATTTAAAATATCAAAAATTTTATCATATGTTTCTCTATCTGCACTGATTTCAGGAAGCTTAAATCTGCATGAACCAAGATATGAAGATGGGGTTCTCTTTAATAAGTCAATATCAATATCAGAATTAATTTTATCTGAAAGGTCTACATATTGACGGTCAAGAAGTCCCTTGATACCATGACGCATACCATAAATTTTTTTTGCACCTCTGTCTTTTGCTGTCTTAAATACACCAGCAAGACTTGAATTAATTACTGATGTAGGTCCACCTGACTGACCAACAATTACATTACCAACCATAATTTCCTCCATTTCTCCGCACAGCGGAATACTATCGTGGAGCCTGAAAACAATTCTGTAAAAAGGATTATTTAGCTCTTAATATATTATGTTATTTCACGAAGTATTTATGCAAACATGTTATCATATTTGTGCGAATTATACAATAGCATGTTTTGCGTATTATAATGATATCTTGTATATTTAGCCTTTAAAGTAATTGACAACATACTTTGATTAGTAATTTCTAACTAAAAAATAAATTTAATAAGTTTATAAAAAAATTTATTGATATGAAGGATTTATTAGTATATATTTAATAAAACTTTATAAAAATAGATTGCATTTATTTTTATGAGCAATGTACATATGTCATATTTGCAGGAGTATAGTGTAAAAAGAATTGTTTAAGAAAGGAAAAAGGGATGTCAGATAAAGAAAAAAATTTTTTGGAAATTGTAGATTTAAAAAAGGGTTTTGGAAGCAAAGAGACAAGGCAGGAGGTTCTTCGCGGCATGACCTTTAGCGTTGCAAAGGGAGAATTTTGTGTGCTTCTTGGACCTTCTGGTTCAGGAAAGTCTACACTGCTCAATATCATTGGCGGAATAGACAGTGCAGATTCCGGATATATCTCCATAAATGGCGATAAATTAAAGGATTTAGACGAAAAAAGATTGACACAATATCGAAGGAAACATTTAGGATATGTCTTTCAAATGTATAATTTAATCGGGAATCTAAATGTAAAAGAAAATATTGAAGTTGGGGCTTATTTATCGGATAATCCGCTTGATATTGACGAGCTTCTTGGCACGCTTGGGCTTTACGACCATAAATATAAACTGCCAAATCAGCTTTCCGGCGGACAACAACAGCGTGTATCCATCGGGCGTGCAATTGTTAAAAATCCAGATATACTGCTGTGTGATGAGCCGACAGGCGCGCTGGACTATAATACATCAAAGGAAATATTAAAATTAATTGAAGATGTCAATGCAAAATATGGAAACACGATTATTATGGTTACACATAATGAAGAAATTAAAAATATGGCAGACCATGTAATTAAACTGCGTGATGGAATTGTTCGATATAATGAGCTTAATGCAAATAAAATTTCAGCTGTCAATTTAGAATGGTAATTTGTTATAAATATAACTTTGAATACAGTTTTAAACGGTCAATTTAGAATGGTAAGAAAGACAGCAGGAAATATCAATATTAGACTGAAAATTAGCAAACAAAACGCACAAAAATGAAAGGTTTAAATTTATGAAAAAGAATGAAAAAAACCATGTTAAAGTAAGAAATCCACTTATAAAACGAGTTTTTAAAGAACTTTTAGGGGATTGGAGAAAATATCTTGTAGTAAGTCTGTTTCTCATTCTTACAATTGGGTTTGTATCTGGAATATATGTTGCCAATGAAAGTATGATGAAATCAGCCAATGAGGGTTTGACTAAATATAAGTTGGAAGATGGGCATATTGAATTAAAACATAAGGCAGATGAACCATTACTTTTAGCGATTGAATCGGGAGAAAAAGCAGATATAAAACAATATTATTTGGATAAAGCAAAAGAAGAATTGGATACTGCATTTGAGAACCAATTTGGTTATGGCGCGCTGCATGAAGAGGTCTATCAAAAGGCATATAATGAGGCTTGGAATGATGTTAAGAACAATGTTAATGAAAAATATATTGAAGAAAAAGATAAATATGGATTGGATAATCCAGATTTTAAAGCTGTTTCAACAAAACTATATGAAAACTTTTATAGGAATGAAGAAGAAGACCATAATAATGATGGTATATCTGACGGAACGATACGTGTCTATGCAAAAACGAACGATATTAATTTAGCATGTCTGATGGAAGGAAATTTGCCAAATACAGAAGATGAAATTGCAGTTGACCGTATGCACGCCGATAATGTTGGAATAAAAGTAGGCGATACAATTACCGTCAGCGGACAGCCTTATCATGTTGTGGGATTGATTGCTTATGTAAATTATTCAACACTCCATGAAAAAAATACAGACCTTATTTTTGATGCCATAAAGTTTGATGTGGCAATGGTGACAGAGAAAGGCTTTAACCGTTTAAATAAAGATATTCATTATACATACGCATGGAAGTATGAAAAAAAGCCTGCTGACGAAAAAGAAGAAAAAAAGCTTTCTGATGATTTTTTAGAGGCGCTTCTTACACATGCAATTGTCGGTGACAATGAAATTGAAGAGTATATTCCTCGATACGCTAATTCAGCAATTAATTTTGCAACAAATGATATTGGCTCTGATAAGGCGATGGGCGGTGTTCTTTTGGACATTTTAACCGTTATTATTGCATTTATTTTTGCTGTTACCATCAGCAATACAATAACAAAAGAAGCACAGGTAGTTGGCACGCTTCGCGCTTCTGGATACAGTAAAAAAGAATTGATTGAGCATTATATTTCGGCGCCAGTTATTGTGACATTTATTTCAGCAGGTGTTGGTAATATATTAGGATATACGGTGCTTAAAAATGTAGTGGTTTCAATGTATTATAATAGTTATAGCTTGCCTGCATATGAAACAGTATGGAATCCATCTGCATTTTTTAAGACAACGCTTATTCCATTGTTTTTAATGTTTGTTGTCAATCTCATTGTTATTATGAAGATGATGCGGCATACGCCATTACAATTTTTGCGTCATGATTTAAAGAAAACAAAACGAAAAAAAGCAATACGCCTGCCAAAATGGACATTTTTAAAACGTTTTCGTCTGCGTATTATGCTTCAAAATATTCCTAATTATCTCGTTCTTTTTTTGGGTATTTTCTTTATTATGATAATGCTTGCAATGGCAGTTGGTATGCCTGATACGCTTGATTTTTACAAGGACAATGTTGAAGATATGATGTTTGCAAAATATCAATATTTGTTAAAGTCTTATAAAGATGAAGCGGGGGATGTGGTTTATACCCAAAATAAGGATGCTGAAAAGTTTAATATGAAGTCTTTGCAAAAAAAGAGTGATACATTAAACGAAGAAATTTCTGTGTATGGAATTTCAGATGACAGCAAGTATGTAAAAATTGAAGATTTACAGACACTTGGGGAAAACGAGGTTTATATTTCAGCTTCTTTTCAAGATAAATATAATCTTGAAATTGGTGATAGTATTGTGCTGGATGAAAAATATGAGAATAAGCAGTATTCATTTAAGGTTGCAGGATTTTATGACCGAAGTTTGAATATTACGATTTTTATGCCTATAAAAAATTTTTGTTCGATATTTGATTTTGAGGAGGACGAATTTGGCGGTTATATGTCAAATTCTGAAATTACAGATATTCAAGAAGAACATATTGCTGCTGTTATCACCAAGAAAGAGATTACAAAAATGTGCGACCAACTTGACCATTCAATGGGTTCTTATATAGAATATTTTGAATTTTTATGTGTTCTTTTGTCGGCAGCGCTTATTTATCTTCTCACGAAAATTATTATAGAAAAGAATGAAAATGCAATATCTATGACAAAAATTTTAGGGTATGAAAATAAAGAAATAGCTGGTTTATATTTGCTTTCTACAACAATAATATTAATTTTTGCCAGTGGTATTAGTGCAATTTTAGGCGCGTTGGTGATGCAGCAGGCATGGAGAGCAATAATGTCTAGTTATAGCGGCTGGTTTGCATTTGTTATTGAACCGATTGGCTATGTGAAAATGTTTGCTTTTGTTTTTGTTGGATATTTGATTGTGATGATTTTTGATTTTAGAAGAATTAAGAAAATTCCAATGGATAAAGCATTAAAAAATATAGAGTGATTTTTTAGCAGTTCTATCTTAATTCTTGATGATTTTTTTGTATAGAGTTATAATAATACAAAAAAGATAAAAGGAATGGATAGATAATGGCAACCAAAATGTATAAAGTGCAAAAACCTTACAAGAGAAAAGGAAATTTATACCATTACATTATAAAAGGCGTGTCAAATTATTCTAAAAATTTAGATAAAAGAAAAGCAGCTTCAATAAAACGGTATAAGACAAATATTAAAGAAATTGCAAATAGTTCAGTTGTACAGCAGATGAAACAATTTAATCATCACAGCCATACAAGCTGTTTTACACATTCAGTACATGTGTCGTATATGAATTATCTAGTTTGCAATAAATTAAATTTAGATAGCTATGCAGCTGCAAAAGCAGGGCTTTTACATGATTTGTTTTTGTACGACTGGCATCAATATAAAACAAAGCAAGACGAGAGACTGCATGGATTTGAGCATCCTAATAAAGCCTTAAAAAATGCACATAAATATTTTGATTTAACCAAAAAAGAGGGCGATATTATAGTAAAACATATGTTTCCGCTTACATTGACACCGCCTTCCTATAAGGAAACATTTGTTATTGTAATGACCGATAAGATATGCAGCGTAGGCGAAGTGTTAGACCGATATCTTAGAAAGTGACGCACTCCCACCACTTTCGTAGTGGTGGTCTTCTTGCTAAAAGAAAATAAAAAATAGAGCGGTATGGAGGTTAAAAATGAAAAAACAAGAATGGAAACCAGGAAATATGTTATATCCAGTGCCAGTGGTGATGGTAAGCTGTGCAAGAGAAGGAGAAAAACCAAATATTATTACAGTTGCATGGGCAGGAACGATATGTTCAGACCCTGTGATGTTGTCTATATCCGTGAGAAAGGAACGATATTCTCACAGCATTATATCGGATACTAAAGAATTTGTAGTAAATCTTACAACACAATCGCTTTGTACGGCAACGGACTATTGTGGGGTTAAGTCTGGCAAAGATATTGATAAATTTAAGGAGATGAATTTGACGCCATTGCAATCCAATGTCGTTAAAGCGCCAGGAATTGCAGAAAGTCCTGTTAATATTGAATGTAGGGTTGTAGATATAAAAGAGCTTGGCTCACATGATATGTTTATTGCAGAGGTGGTTTCAGTCAGTGTTGATGAGTCGCTTTTAGATGATAACCAAAGGCTTGATTTAGAAAAAGCAGATTTGATTGCATATTCACATGGTGAATATTTTATGTTGGGTAAAAAAATAGGAAAGTTTGGATTTTCTGTGGCAAAAAAATAAGGTAGATATCGAGCGATTTTTGTGTTGTGCTTTAGAATGGGGGGTTTTTGTGAAAATAAAAGAGATTGAAGTAAAAAATTTCAAATCCGTAGACCAATTAAAAATTTCAGAAATAAATGACGTTCTTATCCTTGTAGGACGCAATCATTCAGGTAAATCGGTCATTATGGACGCGCTTCGTATAGTCACAGGCAATTTAATGATTGATAAAAATGATTTTCACAGTGATAAAGGAAATATTAGTATTTCTGTAAAATTGGAATTTTCATCGTCCGATTTAGAGTATCTTCACAAAAATGGGGTATGTGGAAAAGCTAGAAAATATGAGGCATGGAAAAATGGAATGAAGCAAAAACTTCCATCTTTTATAGAAAATAATCAGGGCGGCGGCGTTTTGACATTTGAATATACATATGGAAGAGATGCATCGGTTCGTTATAGAGATGGCTCCAGAAAAAATAATCCTTATATAAAAGAGGTTCTTCCAAAAATCTATTATGTTGACCATTACAGAAATCAAACCGATATCAAAGAAGATTTGATTATGTTTGCACAAGATAATGGATTGTCGGATATAAGAGATAATAAATGTATTTTTGACAGCAAGAGAAAATGTAACCAATGTTTTGACTGTATTGGAATTATCAATAAAAAAAGTCCACAGGATTTAACCTTATTGGAAACAAGCAGACTGCTTCAGTTTAAGATGTTTAATCTCAATTTAAACGCTTTTGCAGAAAAATTGAATGTGTATTTTGCTAAAAATGGCGGATGCGGCGAGAAAATCCGCTATGAAATTCAATTTGATGTGGATAAATTGTTTCAAATAGAAACGATTGTAGAAAATCCAGAGCTTAAGACGCTCGGAAATTTAGATTCATTAGGAGAAGGTATAAGAAGTATCTATACGCTTTCTTTGCTGGAAACCTATGTTGAAACAAAAGATATCGCACCTTATATTATTATGATTGAAGACCCAGAAACCTATCTTCATCCGCATTTACAGAAAGTGGCAAGCAAGATACTATATCGCTTGTCCAAAAAGAATCAAGTTATTTTTTCAACACATGAACCTGAAATGTTATTTAATTTTTCATCAAAAAATATTAAACAGGTTTACAGTGATGATAATTATTGTACCCAAGTTATGGAAAAAACAGATATTGATGGTATTCTCAATGATTTGGGGCATACGGCAAATGACTTAATGAATGTAAGCTTTGTGTTTATTGTGGAGGGAAAGCAGGATAGAAGCAGGCTGCCTTTATTGTTAAATAAATATTATTCAGAAATTTATGATGAAAATCAGCAGTTAAGAAGAATTGCCATACTTTCAACGAACAGTTGTACGAATATTAAGACGTATGCAAATTTGAAATATATTAATACCCTATATTTAAAAGACCAGTTTATGATGATAAGGGACAGTGACGGAAAAGATAAAAACTTTTTGGGAAAACAGTTATGCAAATATTATGGCGATAGAGAAAAAGAGGATAAAGGACATCTGCCAAGAGTGACGGAACGAAATGTGCTGATATTAAAATATTATTCATTTGAAAATTACTTTTTATTTCCAGAGGTAATGGCAAAGGTCGGTATTGTAAAAAGCGTAGACCAATTTTATGATATTTTATGGAGTAAATATCAAAAATATCTCTATAAGCTGTCCAGCGTAAAAAATATGCTTCGGAAACTAAACATTCGTATAGAAAGCAGACAAGATATTATTGATAATATGGAAAATATAAGAATTTATGTGCGAGGACATAATTTATATGATATTTTTTATGGTCGATATAAAAATCAGGAAGAACATATTTTAACACAATATATTGATGTGGCGCCAAGAGAAATATTTAAAGACATACTAGATAAAGTAGATGATTTTGTCTATTTTAATTCAAGAAAATTATAAGATAATAAGGGCTTATATAAAATTATATGAATTTATATTTTAGGTCTTTACAAAGAATTGTTAACGTGATAATATGAACTTGTTACAAAATTGTTACAAATTGATTAAATAAAATTATATTTGTGGATAGTATAAATTTTTTAGTTGCTTATAAACAATAATTACATATTGGAGGAAAACATGATTCATATATCACGGTATGGGAGACGTTTAAAAACAACAATGCTTAGTACAATGACGGCTGCTTGTTTAACTTGCGTGATTATTATACCTTTTGTAGAAAAAAAGGTATTTGGCAATGAAGTTGGTTATTATAGTATAGAATTTAATGGACAAGAAATAGGTGCTGCTAATTCAAGGGTAGAGGCGGAAGAAGCACTTGCCGACGCAAGAATGAAATTTAGTCAGGAATATGATTCTGTTGTCTATATGGACAACTCAATTAATATTGTAGAAAAGAATAAATTAGCCTCTAAAAGAATGACGAAAGAAGATTTGACCGATTCAATATATAGCAATCTTTTTTCATGTGTTACAGACAGAGAAGATTTAGCTGCTTATACAGTAAGAATTGATGACTTTACAGTGACGCTTGCTTCAAAGGATGAAGTTATTGAGCTTATGGAAAAAGTTATAGGCAAGTATGATACACAAAATGAGTTTCAAGTTAAATTGTCATCAGGTAAGGATGTAAGCTATGGCGCTTATTCTGTGGATATGGTTCAATCCGAATTAAGAAATACGGCTACGGATATTGTGGCAGCAGCCATTGACGGAGCTTCAACTGTGACAGCAAGTGATGGAACTTCAAATAGAGATGGTATTACAGATATTGGATTTGAGCAAAATGTTGTTGTCAATGAGACATTGGCACAAGGCGCTAATATTGTGAGCGTTGAAGATGCTTATGAGGAGATAACAAAAGAAAAGGCAGAAAAGACATACTATGTTGTTGAAGAAGGAGATACATTGTATGGCATTGCAAATAAATGTTCTCTTAAGTTGAGTGAGCTGTTAGAATTAAATGAAGGAACAGACGAAAATGATATTATCAGACCAGGTGACCGATTTGTTGTCACTGTTCCAAAGTCTGAAATTTCAGTAGTCGTTACAGAGCGCAAGACATATGAGGAAGAGTATGAGGCGGATATTGAATATGTAGATGATGATACAGCTTATGTTGGAACATATACTGTTCAGTCAGAAGGGGAGCCAGGTTATCATAAAGTAACAGCTGATATCACTTATGTAAATGGCAATAAGACTGAAGTGAAATATGTAAATGAAGAGATTATTAAGCCAGCAGTAGCAAAAGTAGTGGCATCTGGAACAATTACACCACCTACTTATATTAGACCACTTAGCGGTGGTTCTGTTTCATCAGAATATGGTTATAGATGGGGAACGCTTCATAAAGGTGTTGATTGGTATGTTGGCATTGGCACGCCAGTAAAGGCTGCCGCTTCAGGAACTGTACTTCGAGCAGGATTTTATTCATCTTATGGAAATTGCGTGGATATAAGACATTCTGATGGCTCTATGACAAGATATGCACATCTTAATTCAGTGACAGTTTCAGCAGGACAAACTGTTTCACAGGGCGATTTGATTGCATATTCAGGTAATACAGGATATACCACAGGTCCACATCTTCATTTTGAGATATGGATTGGCGGTGCAACTGTAAATCCGTTGAATTATGTGAATAGATAAAAACTAGAAAATATAATCAACAGTGTGATTGGGCTGTTGCAAATGGGGTAATTCTATAAAGTGTGATATGATTTTATGAATATTCACGTTTTATATAGAAAATCTCGTTTGCAGCAGTCCATTTTTAGTAAAAAACAGTCTTTTTTTAATAAAGTATTTTGCTAAAATATAAAAAAAGGGTATACATTTCTAAAATTTGTGTTATACTAGCAAAGTTAGTTATTTAATGTTGCAATTTTAAACAAAAGAGAGTATGAGATATTTTTGTTGATAATTGAAGATGACAGTTTACAAAATACATTTTTATTCATATAATAGAAAATAGTGATTACAATTATGTTCGGTTAGAGGTGTGTCATGGAACAGTATATAATTAAAGGTGGTAATCCGTTGAATGGGAGGGTTTCAATAGGTGGTGCGAAAAATGCTGCCTTAGGCATCCTTGCAGCAGCAATTATGACAGATGAAACTGTTACTATAGAGAATGTACCTAATGTTCGAGATACTAGAGTATTGCTCCAAGCAATTGAAGGGATAGGAGCAAAGGTCAAATATGTTTATAATAATTCTGTTCAGATTAATGGCGGCAGCATTTGTGATATGAATGTCGATTATGAATACATTAAGAAAATTAGAGCGTCTTATTATCTTTTAGGTGCATTGCTTGGCAAATATAAAAAATCGGAAGTGGCACTGCCAGGTGGCTGTAATATAGGCAGCAGACCGATAGACCAGCACATTAAAGGGTTTAAGGCGTTGGGCGTGGAAGTTGATATCAGTCACGGAAAGATATTTGCAAAGGCAGATAAGTTAGTTGGCGGTCATGTTTATTTTGATATGGTAACGGTTGGAGCTACAATTAATTTAATGTTAGCTGCTTGTTTGGCAGAGGGCGATACAATTCTTGAAAATGCGGCAAAAGAACCGCATATTGTTGATGTTGCCAACTTTCTCAACGCGATGGGCGCCAACATAAAAGGTGCAGGTACAGATGTTATAAGAATAAGAGGGGTAAACCGTTTACATGGCACAACCTATTCTATTATTCCAGACCAGATTGAGGCTGGAACATTTATGTTTGCGGCAGCATGTACAAGAGGAGATGTTGTTGTACAGGATGTTATTCCAAAACATTTAGAGTCGATTTCTGCTAAGTTGATTGAAGTTGGTTGTCAGGTGATTGAAGGGGACGATTGGGTGCGTGTGATAGGCTGTGAGAATTTAAAAAGCACCAATGTCAAGACTTTGCCTTATCCTGGTTTTCCAACAGATATGCAGCCACAGATGGCAGCAGTGCTTGCATTGGCAGATGGAACAAGTATGGTGACAGAAAGTATATTTGAAAATCGATTTAAGTATGTAGATGAGCTTAACAGAATGGGTTGTAAGATAAAAGTTGAAGGCAATACAGCTTATATCGAGGGAATTGAGCAGATGAGCGGAACACAAATGGCAGCGCCTGATTTAAGAGCAGGGGCAGCGCTTGTTATAGCAGCGTTGTCTGCCGACGGCGTGTCAGAGATAGAAGATATTGAATATATACAGCGTGGTTATGAAGATTTTGATGGAAAATTAAGAACGCTGGGAGCAGTTATTGAGCGTGTAGATTCAGAGCGCGATGCACAGAAAGTAAAATTAAAAATTGGGTGATAAGATGAGCTGTTGCAAAGTAGAAGTGTTAAAATTTCTTTTTGTAACAGTTTTTTCTTTAGTATAAAATTGTTTTTTATTAAAATTTAATATCAGTTTTTCAATTTTTTATTGAATAAAATATAAGAAATATTTAAAATTTTGACAAGCATATTTTTACCAAAATTATGAAGGGGAAATTATGAAATTAAAGAGTAAAATTGTAGTGGCATTTTGTATAATGGTTATTTTGCCAACGGTTACATTTGCAGTTTTATCAACAGGTATTTTTCAATATAAATCGTCATCCATACAAGAATTATATGATGTTGACTGGAATATGAATCTAAATTCCTTTGATTCTTCAGCAGCATTGATGGGAAGAATAATAGAGCGAATATATCAGGATATGAAAGAAATTGCAGATAATATGCCGGAAAAATATAATGATACAGCTTTTTTAGAGGAAATAAATAAAGAGCTTGAAAAAAAATTAACACAAATTGTAGTAAAAAAAGGGGATAATATTACATATAAATCGGACAATATTAGCATGGATGTTTTAAATGAATTGATTGATGTATACGATGCAGATACCAATGATGCATTGTCCGATGTCAGTGTATATAGAGGTGATGAATATCAATGCCTTATACGCTGTATACAGTTCAGCAATGATGATAATGAGGAAATTTCCGTTTATTTAATTACATCACTTAAACAAAGTATTCCTCAAATTAAAGGATTTGCAACAGAAATTATTATACTTGGATTGATTGTCATTGCTATTACAAGTGTTGTTTTAATGATATGGATATATAATTCTATTTTTAGACCTATTGAAAAATTGCGGTTGGCAACTAATAATATTAAACAAGGCAATTATGATTTTGAGATGCCAAAGGCGCCAAAAGATGAAATTGGCGATGTGTTTCGGGATTTTGAAGAAATGAGAATTATCTTAAAAAAGACGTCCGAAGATAAACTTATTTCAGATAAAGAAGAAAAAGAGCTGATACGCAATATTTCCCATGATTTAAAAACGCCGATTACAGCGGTAAAGGGATATGTTGAAGGCATTTTAGACGGGGTGGCAGACACACCAGAAAAACAAAAAAAATATTTGATGACCATCGCTAATAAAGCTAACGATATGGATAAACTAATTGATGAGCTTACTATTTATTCCAGACTTGGAAGCAACCGAGTTCAATATTTATTTAGAAAAATTTGTGTTGCTAATTATTTCAATGCTTATTGTGATGAGATATCAATGGATTTAGAATCTCAAGATATTTTACTTGAATATAATTGTCATCAATGCGATAATGTATATATTGTAGCGGATGCTGAACAACTAAAACGGGTGGTAAACAATATTATAAGCAATTCCGTAAAATATATGTGTCCAGATAGAAAAGGTATAATTAACATTGATATTTTTGATGAGGAGGTATATGTACATATCATTATAAAGGATAATGGTAAAGGAATTGGAATCAATGAGTTGTCACATATATTTGAACGATTCTACCGCACCGATTCGTCCCGTAACAGCAAGCAGGGCGGAAGCGGTATAGGATTGGCTATTGTAAAAAAGATAATTGAAGACCATAAAGGAAAAATATGGGCTGAAAGTGTTGAAGGAAAAGGAACGACAATGCACATATGTCTTAAAAAGGATATTGATGATAGTACCTATCTTACTATATAAATGATTTATAAAATTGCTTTGAGAAAAAATTGCAGAAAGAAGAGGAAAATGTATATGAGCAAAGTTTTAATTGTAGAAGATGAAGAGATTATTGCTGAACTTGAAAAAGATTATCTTGAGTTGAGCGGATTTGAAGTTGATGTTTTATCAGATGGCAAGGAAGGTTTGAAAGCGGCATTGGACAATAACTATGATATATGTATATTAGATGTTATGCTGCCTAGTATGGATGGTTATGAGATATGCAGACAGATAAGAGAAGTTAAAAATATGCCAATTATTATGGTTTCGGCAAAAAAGGAAGATATTGACAAGATACGCGGGTTAGGCGTAGGCGCTGATGATTATATGACAAAACCATTTAGCCCAAGTGAGCTTGTCGCGCGAGTGAAAGCGCATCTTGCCAGATATGACAGGCTTGTGAGCAGTGCAAAAGAGGCGAATGAAACAATTGAAATACGTGGAATTAAGATTGATAAAACAGCACGAAGAGTATTTGTTAATGGAGAGGAGAAAATCTTTACAACAAAAGAATTTGATTTGCTGACATTTCTTGCAAGCAATCCAAACCATGTATTTACAAAAGATGAGTTGTTTAAGGAAATCTGGGATATGGAGTCTATTGGCGATATTGCAACGGTGACTGTTCATATTAAAAAGATTCGGGAAAAAATTGAGTATGATACATCAAAGCCACAATATATTGAAACAATATGGGGAGTAGGGTATCGGTTTAAGATGTGATGTAGAAAGTAAAATAAAGAAAGGAAAATTTATAAAAGAGTATGTCAACATTAGAGAAAACCATAGATTTATTAAATACTTTACCAGAAAGTCAAATAGAGACAATATATAATTTTGTGCAATTTCTTAGTTTACAACAAAATACAGTAAAATCGGTAGATACAGAATCATTAGATGATATTTTTGATAATATTGTTGGAGTTTTACCAGATACAGGAAAGACTTTAGAGGAGTATAGGAACGAAAGGCTAAAAACTCTAAGTTTACGGCATATATAACTGCTTCTTCTGTAACAGACCTTTTTTATGTTATTCGTAAAGAAACTCATAATATAAATCAGACATATATAATAATGAAAAATATTTTTAGATTAGTAGTGATTCTTTCAGTAACCGAGCAAGATATTCAAGAGGCTTTTAAACAAAAATGGAAAGATTTTGAGGATTGTGTACAATATATAACAGGGAAAAATAATAAAATGGATTATATTATCACTAGTAATAATAAAGATTATGTAGATGATTTGGTTCCAGTTTTAACACCAACAGCATGGATAAAAATGATAAATAATACACAATAAAATAAATAATATAAACTTAAGGGATTATTGCAAAGTTATTCACTTTACAGTAATCCCTTAAAATATTTATATTTTACCAGATATTAAAATAATAATAATTTCACCAGTTTAATAACGAAAAAAAAACAGTTGCAGCAATATACATACAGCCAATAACAACACCAATACCTAATGAAATAGCAGCATTTCTTTTACTGTTTTCAAATTTTTGATAGTTTCCTGCCTTATATGCGTTATTGCCTTCTATAATAAAAATCAATCCAATTGCTCCTAAAATTTTACTAAAAATAAGGATACAAGCAATACTTAATACAATCCACATAGCAAAATTTGGAAAGTTCATGTTGTTGACAAGATTTCCATTGTAGTTGTTATAGCCATTATTAAATTGGTTATTGTTGTAACCATTATTATTGTAGCCATTGTTGGAAGCGTTGTTGTTATAACCATTATTATTGTAGCCGTTGTTGGAAGTATTGTTGTTATAGCCATTATTATTGTAGCCATTGTTGGAAGTATTGTTGTTATAGCCATTATTATAACCGTTATTATTGTAGCCGTTGTTATAACCATTATTGTTGTAGCCGTTGTTATAGCCATTATTATAACCGTTATTGTTGTAGCCGTT
>CAMUHY010000018.1 GCA_947088865.1 uncultured Eubacterium sp.
TTACTATTCTGCTATCGTTTTTTCGATTTAGCATTTGTTTTCAAGGTTCAATCATTATTTACTATCTTTTGCAAAAATCACTTTTGCACCGACAGCTTTAATAGAATATCATCATTCAATATGTTTGTCAACTATTTTTTTCATTTTTCTACATATTTTTCCAATTATTCTATTTAAGCGAGTATTCGCAATCCGCTATGCTGCTTGCTCATCATTTCATAGCTGCCATTGCAACGCAAATCCCTCCTCAGTGAAAATCCAAAGCTCAACTATGGAAATGCTTTAAAACGCACTTATATTCCTACAATATTGAAACAAAAGACTTACTTGATAAGGTCAAAAATTTTTGCAAAAACAAATATGTTATAAAAACATCTTATCATTTTCTTAATATTTATTTAAACTTCACTAAGAAAGCTCCCACTTCTTCAATGATAATAAATACTTAAAAATACTTAACGCAAAAATTTACATTATATTTGCGCTATCACTATAATAAAACAAATGTGCAACACAACTATAACTATAAATTCTAAATATAAATTAAGGAATCAATTTTATTAAAAACATTTATCCAAGTTTATATTTAGGAAAGAAAAAACCACTATCTCAGTGGTTTTTTCAAGCGGAGAGGATGGGATTCGAACCCATGCGCCCGTGAAGACAAACGGTTTTCAAGACCGCCCCGTTATGACCACTTCGGTACCTCTCCATATCATATTATTTAATTCGTCTTGTCAACGACTTAATCATATTATCACCCATAATTGCATTTGTCAACCATAATTTTTCAAAAAATTTCAAAAAATTTGAAAATTTTATAATTTGCTGTTATCTGGGCTTTAAGAAAATAGGAAAGCTTCTGCTATCTGCAAATCTTCTGGTGTTGTTATCTTCATATTTTTATAGCTTGAATATGTCATCTTTACCTTATTTCCACTATATCTCTCTACCACCATCGCATCATCTGTTATATTGGACTTTTGTGTATCTATTATCATATCATCATATGCTTTCTGTATCAGATTATATTCAAAACACTGCGGCGTCTGTATCTGCCACAATGTATTTCTATCTGGAGTAGAAGCGGCATAACCTTTTGAATCGACCATTTTTATCGTATCTTTAACAGGCACTGCCGCTACACACGCATTATAATCTACTACATCTTGAATACAGCGTTCAATTAATTCAACAGTTATACAAGGTCTTGCCCCATCATGAATCAATACATAATCCGTTTTATTTTGAATTGCCTTTAAACCATTTATAACAGAATTATAACGCTCACTGCCGCCTATAACTACTTGCTTTGCTTTATTAAAATGATAATGGTCAATTAATTCCTTTTTACAGTATTCTTCTTCAGACATATTTTTTATTCTGCCATTTCCAACCACAAGGATGATTTCATCTACTGAAGAACGCTGAAAAGCTTGAAGCGCATAATATAAAACTGGCTTTCCACAAAGAGGCAAATATTGTTTTTGTATATCACTATTCATTCTGCTTCCTTTGCCCCCTGCCAGTACAATTGCTGAAATTTTCATTTTTCCCTCTCTGCACTGCTTTTTTATAAAGAGCTAAAATTCTTAATTCTTATAGATTTGCGTCAAGCAGCATAAAGACACAAATCCCCCAAAACTTTGGCGCTATTTTATACACGCTCTCCCAATTTAAGGTTTGGAATAGCATTCAAATCATATCCATGCCTTGTCCCATTTATATATTCATAGTATGCCGCTGCACCTATCATAGCAGCATTGTCTGTACATAATTTTGGTGAGGGTGAATAAAATGTTACATTTCGTTTTGCACATTCGTTTTGTAAAGCAATCCTCAATGCAGAATTTGAAGCAACCCCACCAGCAATTGCAAATTGATGAATATGTTTTGTATCAATTAAAAGCATAGCCCTGCTTACAAGCGCATCCACTACGGCATTTTGAAACGAAGCAACCAAATCCGCTTTATTTACTTTTATATCTTTCATTTCACAATGATTCAAATAGTTTAATACAGCTGACTTAATTCCACTAAATGAAAAATCATAAGGCGCATTTTCTACATTTGCTCTAGGAAATTCAATTGCATGAGGATTTCCTTCTCTTGCAAGCTTATCTATTTTAGGACCTCCCGGATATCCAAGCCCCACAGCTCTTGCAACTTTATCAAAAGCTTCTCCTGCCGCATCGTCTCTTGTGCGCCCTATAATATCATATTTTCCATAATCTTCTACCATAACCAGATGCGTATGTCCTCCAGACACCACCAATGCAGCAAATGGAGGTTTTAAATCTGGATTTTCAATATAATTTGCTGCTATATGACCCTCTATATGATGTACTCCAACTAACGGTTTTTTAGCGGCAAATGCCATTGCTTTCGCCATTGCCACACCGACAAGAAGCGCTCCCACAAGTCCCGGACCATATGTTACACCAATCGCTGTAATCTCATTTAACGTCACGCCTGCCTCTTTTAATGCCATTGAAATAACAGGATTAATATTTTCTATATGTTTTCTTGAAGCTATTTCAGGCACAACACCACCATAATTTGTATGAATAGCAATTTGTGAATTGATTATATTGGATAGCACTTCACGCCCATTTTTAACTACCGCTGCCGCTGTCTCATCACAGGAACTCTCAATTGCCAATATTCGTATATCTTCAACATGATTTTCCATTATTTAATCAGCTCCCAGTACAATATCTTCCATCTTCCATCTCTATCCTGCCTTAATGTAAATTTTGTATTGGAATCTATCAATGTCTCTTTTTCTCTTATCTTATATACAATATTTACAAAAGCATATTTTTGTCCTTGAAATGTAGAATAACTTATTTCCGAACTTTCCTGCAATATATAATCCGCAACATAACGGTTGAGTGACCTATAATTTTCAATATCCTCTTTCAATGCCTGTAAAAATTGTTCATCGGTCTGTTTTCCTTTTAACTCCGAATCAAACAATAATCTTGCCTGTTTTCCTAACGCCTCAATTTTTTCTTCATCAAGTTGTGTCTTATAATAAGCCTTTGTTATTCTTGCATAAAATTTTACAACTTCTTTTGGTGTTTCAGGATAATTATCTTCTATATTTCTTGTTGTAAGTGCCGCAATTTCTTGGTCTTGGACAGCCTTGTCCGTCGCATCCATTGTTGGCGTTCTGCGCGAAAGATAAAAAAAGTATCCCACACACAATAACACCATAATACTTCCTAATATAATTGTCTTCGTGTATTTTTTCATAAAATCCCCATTTCTGCGCTGCTTTTGAACAAAAAACAAAAGCTCTCACAAGTTTGTGTCAAGCAACGCGAAGACACAAATTGCCCGTTAAAACTTATTTGTAACGCTTCAACACAAATAAATAACAAACCGCTGTTTAGTATGTTCTAATTTTTAATCTTCAAAATGAAGAATAACACTTTTTCCATCCGCTCCCACACATACATTTGGAAATATTGTTTTTATATTGTCAATATAATCAGCTGGTCGTATTAATGATGGGCTAAAATGTGTCAGCCACAACTCTTTGACATTTGCTTCTCTTGCGAGCTTTGCCGCCTCCTCAAATGTCATATGCCGATTTTCTTTTGCCTTGCACTCTTTATCATTTTCACCATACATACCCTCACAGATAAATAAATCAGAATCTGCGGCATTTAATGAAATTGCATTGACTGGTCTTGAATCGGTACAATATGTTACTTTTATTCCTTTTCTTTGCGCTCCTACTACCATATCCGAAGTAAACACTTTATCTTCAACCACAACCTCACTGCCATGTTGAAGTTTATTCCACAGAGTTTGTGGTATATTTAATTCTCTTGCCTTATTCACATCAAATTTACCAATTCTAGGTATACTAATACTATACCCATAACAAGGAACCGTGTGCATCACTTTAAATGCCTCAATATGATAACCATTTATTTCAAAATGATGCGCATTTTCTGTTAATTCAATAAATTGAAGCTCATACGGCAATTCTGGCGCTATAATGCGAAGAGCATTTACTATTTTAATTAATCCCTTTGGTCCAATTAATGTAACTGGCGTCTTTCTATCTGAATTGCCAATTGTCAACAGCAATCCCGGCAAGCCACTAATATGGTCTGCATGATAATGTGTAAATAATATTACATCAATAGGGTTAAAACTCCAACCTTTCTCTTTAATGGCAATCTGTGTTCCCTCGCCGCAATCTACAAGCAGGCTGCTTCCATTATATCTTGTCATTAAAGAAGTCAACCATCTGTTTGGCAAAGGCAGCATACCACTTGTTCCAAGCAAACAAACATCTAGCATTTTTATCTCCCATTCTTATTCAACCTGCAAGTTTCATAAAATTCCTCATTTTTGCGCTGCTTTTTGCGCATAAGCAACTTTGTGTCAAGCAACGCACAGACACAAATTGCGGTGTGAAAAATTTATTTTTTACACTAAGCTTACTATTTTATGTTCAAGCCCAAACTGCTTGTAAACTAAATCTACTTTCACTATTCCATTATTTTTGACATTATAATGGCATTTTCAACAGGTTTTTCATAAAAGTTTTTTCTTACCCCTATACTTTTATACCCCATTTTTTTATATAATTTTATAGCGTTCACATTGCTTTCTCTCACTTCAAGAAAAAAGGCTGTAATGCCTTTTTGGACAGCAATGTGTTCCATTTCCTTCATCAATAAAAAAGCAATTCCATTTTTTCTATATGGACATGCCACAGCCATATTTGTAATATTGCCTTCTTCCATCACTGTCCACATGCCGCAATATCCAACGACTTGACCTTCTATCAATGCTACTAAATAAATATTTTCGG
This sequence comes from uncultured Eubacterium sp., assembly GCA_947088865.1. GTDB lineage: Bacteria > Bacillota > Clostridia > Lachnospirales > Lachnospiraceae > Lachnospira. Next base: position 4,838 of record CAMUHY010000018.1, read on the forward strand.
ACTTTTGACATGCTTCCATAAACGATTTTTGCGACCACGCCAACGAAAAAATCGTTTTTTCAATATTGTAAACCTGTAATGTGTCATTTATATTCATTGGTCTAATATTTACTTTTGACATTCTTTTTCTCCAAGTAATCGTTCTGCCTGAGATGGTCTAAGATAATTTGGAACAACCTGCGCACTATCCTGCGCACCATTTCTATCATACAAATACTTTGCATATATGCCGACACTTGAAGCTCGCTGTTGCGCCAAATGAGCAGGTGCAAACTCATATGGACACATGATATTATTTTTTATATAATCACTGGCTGCATAAATGCCATCACCGACAAAAACAACCGATTGATTTATATTGTTTAATATAGAAACAAGTTCCTCATAGGATAAAAGAGATTGCTCTAATTTTGTTTGAAGTTCCCCTTCTTTATAATAATATATTCCACAATATAAATGTTGTCTCCTAGCATCCATCACAGAACACACATATTTTTCAGTGTTATATAAATTATATGCCATCGCCTCAAGCGTTGGCACCGATATCATCTTTTTATCTAAAGCAAACGCAATTCCTTTGCCGGTAGCTACACCGATTCTTAATCCTGTAAAAGAGCCTGGACCACAAGAAACAGCGATTAAATCTAAATTTTCTAGGTTCATATCCGTCATACGGCATATCTCATCTATCATTGGAAGCAATGTCTGCGAATGTGTCTTTTTATGATGAATTGTATATTCCGCTGTCACACATTCATCGGTAAGAATTGCCACCGATGCTGTTATTGCAGAACTTTCAATAGCTAAAATATTCATTTCTGCCTCCCCCCTAGTCATTTGTTTATAATCTCAATTTCCCTGTAATCAAAGCCTTTTTCTATATTTTTCTTTATTGTAATATAGGTTGTTTCTTCTGGGAATATCTCTGGAAATAAACTTCCCCATTCAACCAGACACACTCCATCTGAAAAAAAATATTCTTCATAACCGATTTCATCTAATTCTGATATATCGGACAAACGGTATATATCAAAATGATACAAAGGAAGCCTTCCTTTTGTATATTCTTGTACAATAGTAAACGTAGGACTGCTAATAGGCTCCGTTATGCTAAGTCCGCTGGCAAATCCTTGTGTAAACACTGTTTTTCCCACAGCTAAGTCCCCATTCAGACAAATTATTTTGCCTGCTTTTGCCTCACTGCCCAGCTTTTTTCCTAATTCAAAAGTCTCATAAGTGCTATTTGTTTCAACAATCAATATATCACCTCTTTACAGCCGCCAACACCTTTTTATCACTAAATTTGACCTGATAAGGCTTTAACTGTTTTCTTATTATTTCAAGAAAATTCTTCAGACAATTATCAACACAGCGCAATGGGATAATATTTGCATTTACGGACGTGATATATAAGACCATATTTTTTCCAGTAAACTTGATTTTATAGATATCACTCCACAATAAATCCTCTGTGATATCCCCCTGTGATAATGCTATTTTTTCATTGGTAACGGTATATTTAACAGGTTCTTTAAAGGCTGGTATCGTCTTTATCTGCTTTTTTGCTTTTAAATATATTCCAATTGGCGTATAGATTGTAAAGAAAAAGCCAAAAAACCCTGTCATCAATGTGTATGCAATATTAAACCGTCCAATGGATACACATGATATCACTATCATAATCACACCAAACAAAACCGTAGCAAGACCACTAAAACTGTGATAATTATGATATATCTTAAAATCTATTAAATCATTCATTTGTATATCGGTTACAAATTCTACCTTTTCCTGTTCCATTATATAAATTCCTCATTTTTGCTTAACACCAGCTTTTTCAGCGCATAAATTTGGTTAAGCCATTTAGATTTAAACCTTCTTTTTTCTTTTTCTTAGGCTTATTCATTTTTTTATAATGTTCTTTCTTTTCTTCCAGAATCATGGAAAGCGCGATTCTAGCCTTTGCGGCATCAACTTCTAAAACTTTAACATCAACAACATCACCGACGCTCACAACATCCAAAGGATGGTTGACTCTTCTATCGGCACACATTTTAGAGACATGCACAAGCCCATCTTGATGAACGCCTATATCCACAAAAGCGCCAAAATCAATCACATTGCGAACGGTGCCTTTTAATATCATACCTGGTGTCAAATCTTTTATTTCAAGAACATCTTTGCGAAGGATTGGTTTTGGCAACTGCTCTCTTGGGTCTCTTCCAGGCTTTTCCAGTTCCTTCACAATATCATTTAACGTAAACTCTCCCACGCCAAGCTCTTTAGACATCTCTGCCATATTTTCTATTTTGCCATGTAATCCTGCTAATCCTCCGATACAAATATCGCTTAAATGATATCCTAATAACTCTAATAATTTTGTTGCCGCTGCATAGCTTTCTGGATGCACGCTTGTGGCATCCAGCGGATTGTCGCCTCCTGATATACGCATAAAACCAGCGCATTGTTCAAACGCTTTTGGTCCAAGTTTGGCAACTTTTAAAAGCTGTTTTCGATTGTTAAACCGCCCATTTGTCTCTCTATATTCAACAATATTTTTTGCAACGGTTTTTGATACGCCTGAAATATATTCAAGCAGTGAAGCTGATGCCGTATTTAAATCAACACCTACTTTATTAACGCTGTCTTCCACAACACCATCAAGCACTTCTCCAAGCTTTTTCTGGTTCATATCATGTTGATACTGTCCTACACCAATGGATTTTGGCTCAATTTTAACCAGCTCAGCCAATGGGTCTTGTACACGCCTTGCTATTGATACAGCACTTCTTTGCGCAACGTCAAAATCTGGAAATTCCTCCGCTGCCAGTTTGCTTGCCGAATACACCGAAGCGCCTGCTTCATTTGTAATAATATAATCGACATTAGAAAGATTCATCTCTTTTATCATATCGGCAATAATTTTTTCAGACTCTCTTGAAGCAGTACCATTACCACACGAAATCAAAGTAATTCCATATTTATCAATCAGTTCCTTAACTTCCTTTTTTGCTTCCTCCACTTTATTATGTGGTTCTGTTGGATAGATAACTTTTGTGTCCAAAACTTTACCCGTAGAATCCACCACTGCCAATTTACAGCCTGTCCTAAATGCAGGGTCCCATCCTAAAACAACCTTTCCTGCAATTGGCGGCTGAAGCAAAAGCTGCTGAAGATTCTTTCCAAATACTTTCATGGCGCCGTCTTCTGCCATATCGGTAAGACTATTTCTTATCTCACGCTCAATAGCTGGCGCAATTAATCGATTATAGGAATCCTCAATAACTGTTTTTAAATAAGATGTAGTATATTCATTATCATTTATAATAATTTTTTTGCTAAGATATAAAATTATACGTTCTGTTGGCGCTTCCACTTTAACTGTAAGGAATTTTTCGGCTTCTCCACGATTAATGGCAAGGATTCGGTGTCCTGGAATAGCAGCGAGCGGCTCGCTGTAATCGTAATAATTTTCGTAGACAGACTGCTCATTTGCATCCTTTGCCAATGATTTAATATGCCCTTCCTTAAATGTCAGTTCTCGAATGTAAGTTCTGTAATCTGCTTCATCGGATATTTGTTCTGCAAGAATATCCAATGCGCCAGCAATTGCCTCCGCTTCACTTGCAACCTCTAATCCTTCTTTTTGACTGATATACTTTGCCGCCTCTATTTCAAGCGGTTCTGTCGCGCTTTGAGAAAGAATGTAAGCTGCAAGCGGTTCTAATCCTTTTTCTTTAGCTATTGTTGCTCTCGTTCTTCTCTTTGGCTTGTATGGTCTATATAAATCTTCAACAAGAACCATCGTCTCAGCCGCTTCAATCTGCAACTGTAATGCTTCGGTCAATTTTCCCTGCTCTAAAATACTAGCGAGAACCTGCTCTTTTCTATCCTCCAGATTTCTTAGATAGCGCAATCGTTCATCTAAATTTCGGAGTTGTTCATCATCAAGAGAACCTGTCATTTCTTTACGATATCTGGCAATAAAAGGTATTGTACACCCTTCATCTATCAGTTTTATTGTTGCCTCTACCTGTGTTGGCTTTATCTGTAATTCCTCAGCAATTTTTTTCGTAATATCCATTGTTACCGTATAACTCCATTCTATAACTATTTCTTCACCGCATTATTTTCTGGCACAAAAACATTATAAATTGTCTTAATTGCATCTTCAAAATAGCGGTTTCTTACACCAATAATAATATTTAATTCGCTTGAGCCTTGGTCAATCATCTTAATATTAATTTTTTGTTTGGCAAGTGCAGAAAAAATATTTCCAGCAATACCAGAATTGTTTTTCATACCACGCCCAACAACAGCAATCAACGCAAGGTCTGCCTCTAACTCAATGGTGTCTGGATGGACTGCTCTGTGAAGCTGTGCAAGCACCTTCTGTTCATTTTCCACAAACTCATCTTGATGGACAAATACGGTCATTGTATCAATACCTGATGGCATATGTTCAAACGAAATTCCATTGTCTTCAAATACCTGAAGCACTTTACGTCCAAAACCAATCTCGGAGTTCATCATATCTTTATCAATACTAATTGAGACAAATCCTTTTTTGCCTGCAATGCCTGTAATAATACAATCTGGCTTATTACAGGTCGTCTCTACAATCATTGTTCCCTTGTCATCTGGAGCATTGGTATTTTTAATATTGATAGGGATTCCTTCTTTTCTAACTGGAAAGATTGCTGATTCATGCAGTACGGAAGCGCCCATATAAGAAAGCTCACGAAGCTCTTTATAGGTAATAATTGTAATCGGCTTAGGATTGTCAACAATTCTTGGGTCTGCTGCCAAAAAGCCTGATACATCCGTCCAATTTTCATACACATCAGCCTTTAATGCTCTTGCCACAATAGAACCTGTAACATCGGAACCTCCTCTTGAAAAGGTCTTTATCTGTCCATTTGGCAATGCGCCATAAAATCCAGGTACAACTGCATTTTTTGTCCCTTCTAATCGATGCGCCATCACTTCGTTTGTCTTTTCGCCATCAAATTCGCCATTTTTATCAAAACAGATAACCGTTGCCGCATCAATAAATTCATAGTCAAGGTATTTTGCCATAATAATACCATTTAGATACTCTCCTCTGGAAGCGGCATAATCGCTGCCCGCCTTTGCCTGAAAGTTCTTTTTAATGGTATCAAACTGTTCTTTTAAAGAAAGTTTTAGTCCAAGTCCCTTGATAATCTCATTGTATCGCTCCTCAATCGCTTTTAGATGTCTGTCAAAGGATTTGCCTGCCTCCGCCTCTGCATAACACTTATAAAGCATATCCGTAACCTTTGTATCTTCATCAAATCGCTTTCCGGGTGCAGAAGGAACTACATACTTTCTGCTCTCATCACTGCGGATAATATTGCCAACTTTCTTAAACTGTTCTGCACTTGCAAGTGAACTTCCACCAAACTTAACTACTTTAACCATGATTTATTTTTGCCTTTCTTTTTATAAAATTATGAAAATACCGTCTTATCAATTCGTATCCTACTAATCATAGGAATATTCTTTGCTGCCTCTGCAAATTCTTTTTCTGTCATCTCTTCTGTAACAAATCCAAATTCGCCCTCTATACCATCAACGGTCACTGTCTTCACATTGCCAAAGTTTTCTTTTATCTTTGTCAAATCGTCCAAACTTCCTTTTACTCTTACAAAAAAGCTTCGCACTTCATCTTCTGTATTTCCAAGCTCAAGCTCCTTATTGCTCCATACAGTCATAACATTGGTTCCCTTGTGTTTCACACAGTCAACCACATCCGACACAACAGCGCTAGCCGTAGGAAGCTTTCCGGCTCCTGCGCCAAAAAACATAACATTGCCAAGCACATTGCCGTTGACATAAATACCATTTAAAACATCATTTACATTATACAATGGATGTGAGCTTTCTATCATAAACGGCGCTGTCATCGCATATACTTTGCCATCCTTCTTATAGCTTGTAGCCAGCAATTTTACTACATATCCAAGCTTTTGTGCATATTTAAAATCTTGTGTTGTAATATTTGAAATTCCTTCTGTATATATTTCCTCAAAATGAACGGTTGAACCATATGCTAAAGAAGTTAAAATTGCTATTTTTCTGCATGCATCAAACCCTTCAACATCTGCTTCTGGATTGCGTTCTGCATACCCTAAATCCTGCGCTTCTTTTAGGACAACTTCATAATCGCTGCCTTCATTGCTCATCTTTGTCAGTATGTAATTGGTTGTTCCATTAAGAATGCCTGTTATATTTATAATTTCATCTGCCGTAAGCGATTGATTAAGCGGTCTTATAATTGGTATACCTCCGCCTACGGATGCCTCAAACATAAAATTCAACTTTCTTTCTTTTGCCATTGCAAGAAGCTGCGGACCATGTGCCGCCACCAACGCTTTGTTGGAAGTACACACACTCTTGCCAGCCTCCAATGCCTTTTTGACAAATGTAAAGGCAGGCTCAACGCCCCCCATAACCTCTACGACAACATCAATTTCTGAATCATTTATAATGTCATCGATATTATGAACAATTTTCTCTTGTATAGGGTCATCTGGAAAATCTCTTATATCAAGAACACTTTTAACTTCAATCTCCTGCCCTACTCTCTTGCTAATTGAATCATGGTTCGTTGATAATACCTCCACAACGCCCGAACCAACTGTACCATATCCTAATACTGCAATTTTTGCCATAGTTTTCTCCATTCCACATCATACTTTTTGTATATGCTTTTTACTCACGACTCAATATCTTTAGATACCTCACACCTTTTAAAGCATCAATTTCTTCTATCATCACAGAAGAATCTCCTGTCGTTGTAAGAATATCCACGCTTAATGTCAAAGAAGCCACCCCATTTACTGGTATAGTCTGATGAATCGTCAGTATATTTGCCTTAAATTCAGCTATCTTATTAAGCACTGCTGAAAGTAATCCTGGCTCATCATCCATCGACAAAACAAAGGTAATGGTGCGTCCCTTGACATTATCTCTAAAAGGAAATATATCGTCTTTGTATTTATAATACGAACTTCGGCTAATTCCAACCTGTTCTGTTGCCTCTGCTACGGATATTTCCTTTGTCTCAATCAATTTATTAACCTGCGCTACTTTAATAAGCACCTCAGGCAAGGCTTTCTGTTTGACAACATAATACTTGCTTTCTTCTCTCACAATCGTCTCCGTTAGATTTCTCTGCCAAACACGCTGGCAAGATATCTCATATTATTGACATGCGTATCATTGAGAGCTTCTGGCTTCATACGCCATTTCCAATTGGTTCCCATACTTGATGGGAAATTCATTCTAGCTGTATTATCCAATTTTAATATATCCTGCACCGCAAAGATAGATAAAACAGCAACACTTCCATATGCAGCTCGAAATACTTGGTCTACCAATTTATCTCTATCCCTTGTATCAAGGTAATCAAAGGCATATCCAAGCTCCCATTCATTATGCTGTGTAAAATAGCCAAACAAGGTCTCATTGTCATGTGTTCCGCCATATACAACACAATTTGTCTTATAATTATATGGAAGATGCGGATTTTTTCTGTCCCCTCCAAATGCAAACTCAAGCACCTTCATAGAAGGATAGCCATTATGCTCTAAAAGCTCGTCAACTTCTTTTAGACTTACCCCTAAATCTTCTGCAATAATTTTCTTTTCACCAATTGCTTCATTGATAACATTAAGCAGCTTTTGACCTGGTCCTTTTTGATACTCGCCTTTTCTTGCATCGGGCATCTCGGCTGGAATACTATAATACTGAACAATTCCAATAAAATGGTCAATCCTTATCACATCATAAATATAAGCGGAACGAATCATTCTCTTTTTCCACCATGCAAAATTGTTTTTTTCCATTTTTGCCCAGTCATACAAAGGATTTCCCCATTTCTGTCCCGCATCGCAAAATGCATCTGGTGGAACACCTGCAACTTTAGTAGGTGTAAGATTTTCATCTAAAAGATATTCTTCGGCATTTGCCCATACATCAACGCTATCATATCCCATATAAATTGGAATATCACCAATAATCTCAACGCCCTTAGCGTTTGCATATTGCTTTAATTTCGTCCACTGTTTATCAAACTCATATTGTATAAATTGCCAATATCCAATATCATTGGCAAGAAGTTCCTTATACTTCTTTATTCCTTCCGGCGTGCGGAATTTGATATCATCATCCCATTCCGCCCATGAAACTTGATTATTATAATATTTAACTGCCATAAATAAGGCATAATCATCAAGCCATTCCTTATTATCGCTGACAAAATTATCAAATTGTTTATACAGCGGAAGCCCTTTTGCAAGAGTACGCTTGCTGTCTACATACAACTGCTTAAAATTTTCATAAGCTTGACGCAAAATTGCAAATCGTTCATTATAAATTTTTTCATAACTTACATATCGATTATCGCCAATTTGAATATCATAATTGTGCGCATATCTTCCTGCCAATGCATCCTCTTCTGACACATCAACGGGAACAAAGCCATCGCCCCAATCAACCTTTAAGATGTCCGATTTTTTCAGCAAACCATCCTCCACCAACATATCTAAATCAATAAAGTATGGGTTTCCGGCAAATGCAGAATAAGACTGATATGGACTATCCCCATATGTAGTAGGTCCTAATGGAAGCACCTGCCAATATTTGTGATTACAATTCCTTACAAAATCCACAAAGTCGTAAGCTGCTTTTCCAAATGTTCCAATACCATAATTGGAAGGAAGACTGCTTACAGCCATCAGTATACCTGCACTTCTTTCAAATAATTTCACCTTTTCCATTTTAATCCTCATTCTTGAGCATCTTTTTTATAAAAAAACTACTAATCTTTCAAGTTTTCTACCATGCTCTTTAAATTTTCTTTTTCTTCTCTTGATAATAATATATTGACATTAATCAAAATAATGAGTTTTCCATTCACATTTGCCACTTTATCCATATAAATGGTTTCTTTATTTCTAATAATCAGAGGCATCGGCGTAATATTATCGGTATCAATATCACTTATTTCCATAACTTCATCAACTTCAAGCGCAATTTTGACACTGCCAACATTAATAATAATAGCATTGCCCGTAAATTCGCCCTCTTCTTGTCTAAATTTTCTCTTAAAGCTATATACAGGAATAACCTCTCCTCTTAAATTAATAATTCCTCTAATATATGACACTGCATTCGGAACAGATACGACCTGAATTTGCTTCTCAATAGACTGTACAGAATTAATATCCACCCCATACAGTTCATTATTTAATCTAAATACTACTGGTTTTACATACTCCGCCATAATATCCCCCTTTTCTACTCGGTACTTCCTGTACTTATCCAATTAAGATATGAATTAATAAATGGATTAATATTTCCATCAAGCACACTCTGGGCATTTCCAACATCTTTATTGGTTCTATGGTCTTTTACCATCGTATATGGCTGTAAGACATAGCTTCTAATTTGATTGCCAAAATTAATATCTTTTACATCGCCGCGTATATCTGAAGATTTTTGAGCATTTTCTTCTTGTTTTAAAAGATATAACTTTGCCTTTAACATCTGCATTGCTTTATCTTTATTTTGATGCTGTGAACGTTCATTTTGACATTGCACTACAATTCCTGTTGGCAAATGGGTAATACGAATTGCCGAAGACGTTTTATTGATATGCTGACCTCCCGCTCCACTGGAACGATACGTATCAATCCGCAAATCGTCCATATCAACCTCAATATCAATATCTTCATCAATATCTGGCATCACATCACAGGAAACAAACGATGTCTGACGCTTGCCTGCTGCATTAAATGGAGATATTCGGACGAGTCTGTGAACACCATGTTCAGACTTTAAATGTCCATACGCATTGTCGCCTGATACTTCAATGGTAACCGATTTAATGCCAGCCTCATCCCCCTCTAAATAATCAATTGTCTGTGTTGTATATCCATTGTTATCTGCCCACCGGTTATACATTCTAAACAGCATCTGACACCAATCGCAGGCTTCTGTACCTCCTGCCCCCGCATGAAGTGTAAGAATAGCATTTTTACTGTCATATTCTCCCGATAACAGCGTCTCAATCCTTAAAGCCTCCAATTTGCTCTCAAGATTTTCAACCTCCTCTTCTACTTCTGGAATTAAGGAGGTATCATTTTCCTCGTCTGCCATCTCAATCAACGTATTTGCATCTTCTATTCTTTGAATGAGCTCATCAAATTTTTCAAAAGCATCTTTTAAGACTTTTAGTTCTTTCATAGACTTTTGAGACTTTTCTGTATCGTCCCAAAATCCTGGTGCTTCCATATCAGCCTCAAGCTCCTCGATTCGTTTTTGTTTATTATCCAAATCCAACGATTTCCTTATCTGCTCTACTGGCTGTGAAAAATTAGACAATTTCAATCTATACTGGTCTAACTCTACCATAACTATCCTTTCTACGCCTGTCTTCCGCAACAGTTTTTATACTTCTTTCCACTTCCGCAAGGACACATATCATTTGGATATATCTTTTTTGTTGTTCTTCTCACAGGACCTTTTGATGCACTATCATCTTTATTTGTTCCAGTAACCTTTGCAACCTGTTCTCTCTCCACCTTCTGCTCAACTTGAATATGGGTAAGCAGTCTTACCGTATCCTCCGTAATTGCATTGGACATCTCATCAAACATTTCAAAGCCCATCATCTTATATTGAACAACAGGGTCTCTTTGTCCATATGCCTGCAATCCTATACCTTGCTTTAACTGTTCCATATCGTCAATATGGTCCATCCACTTACGGTCAATCACTTTGAGAAGAACGACACGCTCTATTTCCCTAATTTGCTCAGGCTCGGCAAAAAGCGCTTCTTTTTCTTCATACAGCTTTACTGCCTTTTCTTTCATACTATGGAGAAGTTCACTTTTATTTTTAATCGCATCATCAGGCTTAATCGGTTCAATTGGTATCGTTGCCAACATCACATTATTAATCTCATCGTAATCCCACTCGCTCGGTGAGGCATCCTCATTGATACATCTGTTTACAACACTCTCAACAAAATCGGTAATCATCTTGATAACCGTCTTGCGCATACTCTCTCCATTAAGCACTCGGTTTCTCTCTCTATAAATAATTTCTCTCTGCTCATTCATAACTTGGTCATACTGGAGCAAATGACTTCTTATTCCATAGTTGTTTGTCTCTATCTTTTTCTGTGCTGATTCAATGGCATTGCTGAGCATCTTATGTTCAATCTGGTCTTCTTCTGCCACACCTAACGTATTAAATACACTCATCAATCGTTCTTGTCCAAATAAACGCATAAGGTCATCTTCAAGCGAAATATAAAATCTGGATTCACCTGGGTCGCCTTGACGTCCGGCACGTCCACGAAGCTGATTGTCAATACGTCTGCTCTCATGTCGTTCTGTACCAATAATCTTTAAACCGCCTGCTGCTCTAGCTTCCTCATCCAACTTAATATCCGTACCACGTCCTGCCATATTTGTGGCAATTGTCACAGCACCATGCTTGCCGGCTTCCGCTACAATCTCCGCCTCTTTTTCATGGAATTTGGCATTTAAAACATTATGCGGAATGCCTTTCTTTCTAAGCATCTCAGAAATCAATTCAGACGTTTCAATCGTAATTGTACCAACCAAAACAGGCTGTCCTTTTTCATGGGATTCAATAACGGATTGTACAACCGCATCAAACTTACCCTTCTTGGTCTTATATACAGCATCGTTTAAATCCTTTCTAGCAATTGGCTTATTGGTAGGGATTTCAACAACGTCCATATTATAAATTTCTCTAAATTCTTTTTCTTCCGTCAAGGCAGTACCAGTCATACCTGCCTTCTTTTCAAATTTATTAAAAAAGTTCTGGAATGTTACTGTTGCAAGCGTTTTGCTCTCTCGTTTTACTTTTACATGCTCTTTTGCCTCAATCGCCTGATGTAAACCATCCGAATAACGACGTCCTGGCATAATACGTCCTGTAAATTCATCAACAATAAGAACCTCATCATCTTTAACCACATAATCTTTATCTCGAAACATCAAGTTATGCGCTCTTAACGCTAAGGTGACATTATGCTGAATCTCTAAGTTTTCCGGGTCTGCATAATTATCTATATGGAAAAATTGCTCTACCTTATGAACGCCTTGTTCCGTAAGACTTACAATTTTATCTTTTTCATTGACAATAAAATCGCCGTCCTCTTCAACTTCTTCCTGCATAATGGCTTGCATCTTTGTCATTTCGCCTTTATACTCGCCTTTTTGAAGCTGTCTGGCAAGAACGTCACACAATTCATATAATTTTGTCGATTTACCGCTTTGACCAGATATAATAAGAGGGGTTCTTGCCTCATCAATCAAAACAGAGTCCACCTCATCAATAATACAATACTTTAGATTGCGCAATACAAGTTGCTCTTTATAGATAGCCATATTGTCACGAAGATAATCAAAACCAAGTTCATTATTAGTCACATATGTTATATCACAAGCATATGCAGCTCTTCTCTCATCATCTTGAAGGTCATGGAGAACAACACCTACTGTAAGACCTAAAAATTGATGTATTTGTCCCATCCATTCAGCATCACGCTTTGCAAGATAGTCATTTACTGTTACTATTAAAACGCCATTTTCAGCAAGCGCATTCAAATAAGCTGGAAGCGTTGATACAAGTGTCTTTCCTTCACCTGTTCTCATCTCTGCAATTCTTCCCTGATGAAGAATAATTCCACCTATTAACTGAACTCTGTAATGTTCCATACCAAGCACCCTTTTGCCAGCTTCACGCACAACAGCAAAAGCCTCTGGCAAAATGTCGTCCAGTGTCTCTCCTTTTGAAAGTCTTTCCTTAAATTCTTTTGTTTTTTGTTTTAATTGTTCGTCCGTAAGCTTCCCCATCGCTTCTTGATAACTTTCTATCTTATCAACAATCGGTTTGATACGCTTTAACTCATGCTCGCTATGTGAACCAAACAATTTCTGCATTAATCCCATTCCAAAAGCCTCCATAATCCTCTTATTTAGAATACTCTATAATCTCCGAGAGCAAAAAATGCTAAATTATCTGAATAATTGTACCACTAATAGACGTTTTAATCAACGAAAAAAATTTTTTAACTTTTTTAAACTTTTTAATATCTTCTTGCATCTAAGTATTATAATCACTAAAATAAATAAGATTACTAAAAAATAAATTAAGGGAGTACACTATGATAAACCAAAAATATACATCAAAAAAATCCAGACGACGCAAAAAAAGACGATTGAAAAGAAAAATCAAACGAATACTTTTAATTACAGGCACTTTTTTAGTATTTAGTTTACTGTTTAGTATTGTTATTTTTCTGCCCTATCAAGGCGATGCACAACACTTGCAAGAACCTAACAACAAAACAACCGTTTCTTCATGTGAGAACACAACCATTTCCTTAGATGATGAGGAACATTCCTGCGAATCAACAACTACGGTCTCCCTAAACAATGAAGAAATTTCACAAGATACGGAATCTTCGCAAAGCAGTGATGAACCTTCACAAAAAAATGAGCCTTCGCAAAATACGGAACCTTCACAAGAAAATACAACTGCTGTAAAAGAGACTATTCCAGAGACAACACCGTCTTCTTTGCCTGTTGAAAATGATTATTTTAATGATGCCGTTTTTATCGGCGACTCTCGCACAGAAGGTTTCTTTATGTATACAGACCTTTCCAATGCAAAAGCCTATGCTCATAAGGGACTTACCGTTGACACGGTATTTACAGACCCTGTTATCAATATAAATGGCTCTAAGCTGTCAATTGTAGAAGCCTTGCGACAAACTTCATTTCAAAAAGTATATATTATGCTTGGTGTAAATGAGACCGGTTGGGCATACAATAGTATTTTTATTGAAAAATATACAAAATTGGTTGATGAAATTCAAGCTATCAATCCAAATGCTACGATATATTTACAATCCATTTTGCCTGTAAGCAATGAAGTGTCGTCAACTCACGATTATATTAAAAATGAAAAAATTAATGAATATAATGGCTTTATTGTGCAAATAGCAAAAGAAAAAAATGCCCACTATCTCAATGTTTCTGAAGCGGTTGCTTCTCCTAGCGGCGCTCTGCCAGATGATGCTGCCATTGATGGGATTCATTTAAAAAAAGAATACTGTGAAAAATGGCTTGAATATTTAAAAAAACATACTATATAATGTTTATTTATGTACCTAAAATAAAAATAACATAAAAAATAAGTCAATAATACTTCATTATTCATATATGAATTTATTGCTTATTTGTACTAAATCACTGTAAATAAGACTTGATATAATTTTTACATTATATTTCAAAATGGAGGATACAATGAAAAAAATAACATTAACTTTTATAACACTAATTCTATTATTAACGTTATCTGCCTGCTCTCAAAAAGAGGTCTCAATCAATATAAAGGATTTAAGCGATAAGTTGCTGCAACAAGTTGCTTTTGAAGATGAGCTTGTTCAAATCAATCAAGAAAAAGTAGCGCTGCTCTACAATATTGAAAATGCCGCAAATGAGTATGTATATATTGGCAGCGGCGCAACGGCTGAAGAAATCGCTGTATTTGAATTTAATAATACAGAGGATGCTAAAAATGCACTGCAAGCTGCCGAAAACCGAATTTCACAGCAAAAAACAGATTATGCAGCATACAATCCAAAAGAAATCCAAAAACTCGACAACGCCATTGTAAAAAATACAGGACGTTACCTGATTGTATGTGTATCTGAGGGCGATACCGCCAAAAAAATAATTGGAGAATACACAAATTAATTCGATGGAGTAACCTATGAAACCAGAAACCATAAACACTGAACAATTAATTGATTTTATAGAAAATAATCAAGAAAAATTTTACAGAATTGCATTCAGTTATCTGAAAAATCGCGACACTGCACTCGATGCGATTCACGATTCTATTGTAAAAGCTTTGCAAAAAAAGCATACGATTCAGAAAACAGAATACTTTAAAACGTGGTTTTATAGGATATTAATTAATGAATGTCTTGTATATTTAAGAAAAAATAACCGAATTATCTATTTTGATAACATGTCAATGTATACCAACCAACACAACTCACAACCTGATATAAGCGAGTATATTGACTTATACCAAGCCCTTGACAAGCTGCCGATAAAACTAAAAACTGTTGTTTTATTACGCTTCTTTGAAGATATGAAACTTGAAGAAATTGCACAGATAACAGGGGTAAACCTAAGCACTGTAAAATCTCGGCTTTATAAGGCTTTAAAAGTGCTGAAAATAAACATGGAGGTTGAGATTCATGATTGATAAAAATGGCTATCACAATATTGATATTCCCTCAGAACTTTCCTATGTTGTAAAACATGCAATCAATGACGGATTAAATCAAAAAAAGCACATTCAACATACCTTTTTAAAAAAATGTACCATAGCAGCGGCTTCTGTATTGTGCTTTATTGTTGTTCTTAACACCTCGCAATCGTTTGCAGCAGTAGTATATAAAATTCCACTCGTTGGACAACTCTGCCGAATTATCACCTTTCGAGAGGAACATGTTGAGGATGATATTCAATATATTGATGTCAAAATTCCTAAAATTGACAATACTGGAAAAACAGAAATGGAAAAAAGGGTAAACTTAGAAATTCAAAAAAATACCAACCAGCTTTTAGAGGATACCACTACACGTGCAAAAGAATACTATAAAGCATTTGTGGAGACAGGCGGCAATCCTAAAGAATATATCCCGCTTGGCGTCACACTTGACTATGATATCAAATGTATCAATCCAAAATATGTCTCTTTTATTATTTTGTATTATGAAACAAAATTTAGTGCTTATAACACACAATATTTCTATAACATTGATATTGAAACAGGAAAAATTATTACCCTTAAAGACTGGTTTGGCACACAATACAAACAAATTGTGGCAAACAGCATTGAACAAGAAATCGCTTTATGGGATGAGGAACGAAAAAAATTATTATGGGATAATTTAGAATTTACAAATCTGATTACAGAAAATACCGATTTTTACATTGCTGAGGATGGCAATGTTGTGGTCGTATTTCCTAAGTACGAAATTGCTGCTGGAAGCGCTGGCTCTTTAGAGTTTAAAATTCTTCCTGAAAGCAAATAGAGAGGATAAACAAATGGTTTTTAGCAGTACAGTCTTTCTGTTTTTATTTCTTCCTACTTTTTTGACTTTATATTATATTTGTCCATCTGCGTTCAGAAATACAATTTTATTTATAGCAAGTCTTATATTTTATGCGTGGGAAGAGCCTATATATATTTTGATTATGTTATTTTCTACAATATTTGATTATGCCAATGGTCTGTTGATTGAAAAAAGTAAAAAAGATTCAACAAAACGATTTATTTTGATTCTCTCAATAATTGGAAATCTGTCCATACTTTGTTTTTTTAAGTACAGTGATTTTTTTATTTCCAATATCAATTTGGTCTGCAATACAAATATCAATCTTTTAAAACTTGTATTGCCTGTGGGAATATCCTTTTATACTTTTCAAACAATGTCCTACACCATTGACGTCTACCAAAAAAAGGTATCTGCACAAAAAAATATTATAAACTTTGCCGCTTATGTAACGATGTTTCCACAGCTTGTTGCAGGTCCGATTGTACGATATAAAACCATTGCAAAACAGCTTGATAACAGACAGGAATCTGTAAGCGGGTTTATATATGGCATACGACGTTTTATTATTGGTCTATTTAAAAAAGTAATGATTGCCAACAATATTGGTTTGTTATGGGAAACGATTATTGCTGGAAATCTGGACACATTACCTGCTGCAACTGCTTGGCTTGGCGCAATTTCATTTTCTTTTCAAATCTACTTTGATTTTTCAGGCTATTCGGATATGGCAATAGGATTAGGTGAAATGATTGGATTTCATTTTTTAGAAAACTTTGACCATCCCTACATCTCCAAAAGTATTACTGAATTTTGGAGGCGCTGGCATATTTCTTTAAGCACATGGTTTAAAGAATACATCTACATACCATTAGGTGGCAGCAAAAAAGGAATCGCAAAACAAATACGCAATCTTTTAATCGTATGGGGCATTACAGGATTTTGGCATGGAGCGAGCTGGAATTTTATCCTCTGGGGACTGTATTTTGGCATTTTGCTGATTATAGAAAAACTATTTTTACTCAAGTTTCTTGAAAAAACAAAACCGATAGTAAGACATCTATACACGCTTCTTTTAGTTATTATCAGCTGGGTCATTTTTGCATTTGAAGATATGACTCAAATTGCACAGTATCTAAAAGCAATGTTTGGCTTTAATCAGGCGGGCATATCAAATGCTGAAACACTATATTTATTGAGCAATTACATTCTACTATTGATTATCTGTGTGCTGTTAAGTATAGAATGGAAAAAAACAAAGATTGCTGCACTTTTCACTTCAAATATTGGATGGGTGCGTCCTTGTTTCAATATATTCTTATTTGCCGCCCTATTTATCATTAGTATCAGTTTTTTAATAGGAGATACATACAATCCATTTTTATATTTTAGATTCTAAAAAATGGACTAAATAAGAATTTGTGTCTATGCGTTGCTTGACACAAGATTATAAAACCAAAGTTTGAAAAATTTAAACTTTAATAAAGCTTAAAAAATTTTGATTTTTTGTTCGATAAAGCAGCGCAGAAATGAGAATTGATTATTATGAAAAAAATATATAAAAAAATTATTGCTATACTTTTTTTAACTTCACTGTGGATTGTTTTCCTTTCTATTTTTTTGACAAAAGATAACGAATATTCAGAAAATGAGAATCGCTATCTTACTACAAAACCGGATATTTCAATGGAAGAAGTTGCGTCCGGAAAGTTTATGGATACATTTGAAACATACTTAAATGACCAATTTCCATTGCGTGATAAATGGATAGCTCTTAAAACAGATATCCAACAACTATTTGGCAAAACGGATGTTAATGGCACTTATCTAGGCAGTGATGGGTATTTGTTTGAAAAATGGACTGAAAACGACTTTCAGCAAGAAAACTTACAAAAAAATATTGAAAGTGTAAAAAATTTTGCCCAAACAAACAACGATATAAAGGGAACCATTCTAATTGTTCCTACTGCAAGCTTACCCTTGCAAGATAAGCTTCCTAAAAATGCACCTGTATTTAACCAAAATAAAGCATTTGATATGATTTATTCAAATCTGGGAAAAAATTGTGAATGGATAGATATGCGACTAGTGCTGGAAGCTCATAAAAACGAATATATTTACTACAAGACAGACCATCATTGGACAACATTCGGCGCCTATTTAGGCTATGCCGAATGGCAGCGCCAGCATGGAAACAACGTGCAGCTTTCAGATTATAATATAACACTGGCAGCAAATAATTTTAAAGGTTCTCTCTACTCCAAAGTTTTAAACCGAGATTCTGCCCTTGATGAAATTTATCTCTATGATAAAATACAAAAACCAACCTATGAAGTACATTATAATTTTGGAAAAACACAAACGGACAGTGTATATGAATTAAACCGCCTTTATGAAAAAGATAAATATCAAGTATTTTTAAATGGAAATCATCCTGAACTGACGATTTCGACAAATGTAAATAACAATAAACACCTTTTACTCTTTAAAGACTCTTTTGCAAATGCGTTTATTCCATTTTTACTTTCCGATTATGAGACCATTCATATCATTGATTTGCGGTATTTTAAAGGAGATTTAAACGATTATATCAGCCACAACAATATTACAGAATATTTATTTTTATATAATATAAAAAATTTTTGTGAAGATACCTCTATTCCAATGATTGGCTCATTATAGAATCCTATAATTTATTATATTATAATTTAACCTCATCAAAGAAGTCCCCCACTTCAATGCTACAAAGGCATAAGTGGGGGGGGACTTGCTGCTATAATAGTAGGTAGCGGGTTTGAACAAGTAGCGTAGCGGATTGCGAATATCCACTTAACTATATAACAGGAATCCAAAAGTTTGCGCAGCAAACTTTTATGCCATAGCTTTGTTGTGGTTATTATAACAAAAAAAAGTGTAAGTATAGCAACATTAATAAAACTATACTTACACTGCTTTTTTATTATTGCAGCATTCGATGAACAAATGCTGTAACCATTTAGTCCTTAATCAAGCTCTGGCTCAATTAAACCATATGTGTCACCTTTTCTTTTATAAACAACATTGACTTCATTGGTCTCTGCATTTAAAAATACAAAGAAATTATGTCCAAGCAATTCCATCTGTACACATGCCTCTTCTGGAACCATTGGCTTAACACCAAATCGCTTTGACCTGATAATCTTTACTTCTTCCTCATCCTCATAATCATTGTCAATAAATTCTTTAGAAAAAGCAACTGCATTCTGTTGCTTGTCTACAATCTTATTCTTATATTTCTTTAGTTGTCGTTCAATAACCTCCTCAACCAAATCTATCGAAACATACATATCACTACTTGTCTGTTCGCTTCTGATAATATTCCCTTTTACTGGAATAGTAACCTCAATTTTTTGTCTCTCCTTTTCTACACTGAGTGTTACGCTGATTTCTGTCTCTGGAGCAAAAAACCTGTCAAGCTTTCCAAGTTTGTCCTCCACTGCCGACCTTAACCCTTCTGTTACGTCGATATTTCTTCCTGTAATAATAAAACGCATGATGTCCAACTCCTTTATTATGTATTATCACGATCAGGGTAAAAGAACCGTTTTTCACTCAAACATGCAACTGTTAGTCACACCCCATCTGATGTGATTATTATATCACAAATAGCCAAATAAACAAGCAAAATTCACAGAATTTATTTTATTTTCACTCGTTCATTGTACAAATTTAACAAATTGTTATTTATTTATTACTCTTTTAACTTGTCAAGCAGAAAAATGCTATTTTTTATCGAAAAATGAAAATTTATGATTTATGTACAAAAAAATCAGGCATACTTTTCCACTTTTTACCCAACAAAATCCATTATCTTTTTGTGGATAATGTGGATAAAATGGTGTATAACTTAAAAATGTAGTATAATTAACTTTCTTAATTGTGGATAACTTTTAAATACCTTGTTACTTTTTTCTATCCATTATTAAAAAAAGTACATGAATTTTGAATTTTTCGTCAGTATGCACAAATATATTCTTTCTTCAAATTAAGTCTATTGCTTCCAATATGTGAATATTTTTATTTCGATATACTAAATCATCTCTTGCAGTAAAACCAACCTTTTCCCAAAAAGTGTTTCCTAAGATATTGTCCTCGAATACCACCAATGCTGCTTTATTTATTCCTTCTTGTTCTAATGCTGACAATGCAAAATCCACTAACGTCCTGCCAATCCCCTTATTCCGATATTCTGGCTTTACTGTCATATGATGAATAAAGCCTCTGCGACCATCATGCCCGCTCATAATAACTCCAGTAATTTCACCATTTTCTTCTGCTACAAAACATGTATTTGGATTTCTAAGCAAATATTTAGCAATTCCTTCTTTTGAATCGTCTGTTGTATTTAATCCCATGCCTGCTGTATGTATCCATAAATCATATACCTTTTCGTAATCTTCTATTTTCATTATTCTAATCATTTTTAACCTCATTTCTTTACACATTTCTAAACTTTTCTAAACGATAATGATGTTCGTTATCGAGTTCTTTTAATCCATTTTTATAGTCATATCCTTTTTTCCGATAAAACTCTACCGCTGTAATAGATGCTGGAATTTCTATTCTTTTAGCCCGTAAAAACAACTCATCTGATTCAAGTATATCAATAATATAACTGCCAATCTTTTGCCCATGTAATTCTGGCAATACAAAAACAGTGAGCAATATGCTTTCTGTAAGACTTCCCCAAAAACTTGATATAGCGCCAACCCCTACTATTTTGCCCTCATTCCAAAACACATAAATATTTGCATATTCTGCTATGCCTTGAAACCACTTTACATCATGTGTAGCAACGATTTGTTCTATCACTTTTTCACCGTAATCTTTCACATTAACTTCTCTAAAATTTCGGATAATCAACTGGACAATTTCTTTTGCATCTTGTTCCTGATAAGGTTTGACAAAAACCTGCGTTCCATTTTCTAATTTCATATAACCGCCTTTCTGAGTACAAAAAATGCACTAAACATACAATATGTCCAGTGCATTGATTAAAAATATCGGTTTAAAAACTATTTTATTTTAAAAATATCCTCTTTTAAAAATATCTTATTTTAAAAAATATTTTATTATTAAAACCTACTCTTACCGATATATATGCACAGACATATCAGACCTACCTCTGTAACTGTGCATCCAATCGGAACACAATCACAATGAAGTACGTCTGTAATACATGTACATATCATTCATTGTAAAATGTAAGTTTTGCATTTTGTCTCTCCTAAATTATTGAAGGCTGCTGCACGAAATATCTTATATCTGATTTTTTATGCAACAGCCTCTGCTTTTTTATAAACTACTATAATTTAATTCTAATGTCAAGAAATATATTGTCTACTTTCCGCCTAATTCCTTATAT
The DNA here is from genome assembly GCA_947088865.1 of uncultured Eubacterium sp. Taxonomy (GTDB): domain Bacteria; phylum Bacillota; class Clostridia; order Lachnospirales; family Lachnospiraceae; genus Lachnospira. The sequence continues at coordinate 26,446 of CAMUHY010000018.1, forward strand.
ATCGTTTCTACATAGTCTGCTAAGTCACTATTATATTGATAACTTTTTGTATCATTATTATGTGAAATTTTTGTATATCCTCCACTAAAAATCATGCTCCAATTATCATCGCCTATTTTGTAAGAAATTTTATATGACCAACCTATTCGTTGTTCTGGAAATAATACAGGTTTAAACTGAAACTCATCTATTTTATTAGCAAGTTTTTTTACATCTTCTTTTGCTATCACAATATGTTCTCCTGTATTTCCACTCATAATACGTACTTCCTCTGCTTGTCGTATATTTGTTTTAAAATTTTTTTCTCGACTTGAATAAATATAGGTTATCACAATAAAAACAATCAATGATACAATTAAAAATATAGAAACAAATATGATGAATTTTTTATGTTTTTTCATAGGCTTCACCCCTAATCTGGTATAACTGCTAGATAATTTTATCTTCTTGCATAATATTTAGAAATATCTTATCTACTTTCCTCCTAACTCCTTATACATCGTTCCTACATAGTCTTTCAATTCACGATTATTTTGATAACTTTTTATATCACCATTATGTGAAATCTTTATATATCCTCCACTAAAAGCCATACTCCAATCAGTATCATTTATTGTGTATGAAATACTATATGACCAACCTCCACGCTGTTCTGGAAATAATACAGGTTTAAAATGAAATTCATCTATTTTATTAGCAAGTTTTTCTATATTTTTCTCATTTAATAAAATATTTTCTAATGTACTACCACTTTCAATACATACTTGTTCTGCCTGTCGTATATTTACTTTAAAATTTTTCTCTCGACTTGAATAAATATATGTTATCACTATAAAAATAGTTAATATTACAATTAAAAATATGGAAATAAATATGATAGATTTTTTATGTTTTTTCATAGGCTTCACCCCCTAATCTGGTATAACCACTACATAATTCCAATTTCCCTGACAATGTCCCCAGACATATCTTGATGGATAATTTGTATCTCCATCTGCTATCCTAATATAGGTACTACAATATCCATTAGAATATGTAAACTGTGAATATCCTAAAGCAACTACGCCATGATCTCTATACTTTTGATGACCATGTACCATTAAATGACATGGTCTATTGTTATTCAACTCATCAACAATGTATAGTCCATTATTTGTACCATAATAAAGATATGCTCGACAACCTAAGCCTCTGTCATAAAAGTAAAGTCTATATGCATCTTCTACATTTTTATCATATGTTCCAACTTCTTTATCAGTTTCCATAAGTTCAAACATTTCCCAAAATACATCATTCCATGAACAATTTAAAAATAAATCACCATATTTAGAAGGGTCTCTAAGATACCAATATTTACATAAATTTGTTGCAGCAGTAGGATAACAGATTTCACCACTGCTAAAATCATCCATAACATTATAATATATAAATCCACCATCGATCATATAATATTTACTATCTTGATATCCACTTTCATAATTATTAGGATTGGTTATAAACTCTTCTTTATTATCAGGCGGATTACTCCCTCTAGTACTCATATCCAGATATATCTCCCACATATCTGAATAATCCTGTGTTTCTTCCTCTTTCTGACAGATTTCTTCCATCTCAACAATATCACTGGTTGTTATATCATATATTTTAGAATCATTACTATCAATTTTACATTCCACAGCATAATTCATATCACCCATATAATATAACTTACAATTCTTACTGCTTAAGTCAGTCTGTTCCATATCATTTACTTTTTCTACTACATGCTCGATAGATATATCTAAAAAAGACTCGCCCTCCTCAGCAAATTCAATAATTGGATACATACTTGTATTTGCCCCTGTTATTACATAACCACAATCGTTATTATCCTTATCTTTTATACCAAAATAATAGCATTCTAACCGATTCTTATCATCAAATATTGCCTTTCTTACACCAATTTTTACACCTGTATTCCATAACGATTCTTCATTTGTACTCATTACATTTTTAATATGTGTAGTAGCTGCTTGTTCAGCTTCTTCTATTGAAATAATACGCACATTATTTCCTGTCGCCTCATCTTGTGCCGCAAAAACTGCACTCGAATTTACCAAAAACAAAACTACTGTCATTACACATGCTATTGTTCTTTTGATTTTTTTCATAAATGCCCCCATTTCTGATTTCTGTGTTGTATTTTATCTGCAATAAACTATTTACACCTTCTTTCTTTATTGTTACACTAAAACACATTCACTTAAACTGTACAATCCCCCTTTGTTACCTTTTAACACACCTTATATTCACTACATTAATTTTCTTACCCCCTCCTTTCAAATCAAACGCACCTGCAATCGTTCCCTTATAAAATCAATCAATCTTTCTGTTTCAGCCTTATAAAATTTATTTTCATTAACAGTGATACAATTATCATCAACAATCGTAATAATGTATAATTCCCCTTCCATTATAAATTGTATATGATACAGTCATTCTGTTAATGGCTTATGAAAAAAATCTCTTGTCCATTCTAAATTTTTAAGTTTTTCAAACAGTTCTTCTTTTTCTTTATCAAGTACTTTAACCGAATTTCCATTATCGCCATCTATTATATAGACATTTTCATATGCTTGACTTGGTTTTCTAAGAAACGCCGTATCTAATTTTGTTGAAATTATCATTAATGCTCCAACTGCTGCAGCTATTACTATTATTACAACAAAAATAATGATATATTTTTTCTTTTTCATAAATTTTGCCCATTCTATATAAATAAATTTATATTATAATTATATTTTCAATTAAAATTATATCTGTTTTATATTTATAAGTATAATAATATATAAAACTTATAAATATTATAATATAATTAATCTAAAATATTTATATTACTAGTAAATTATATCATTATACTTTAATCAATGTCAATCTACCTGTTTCTTTTATTAGACCAAAAATATAAACCTATTTATATAAATTTTATATTTAATATTTTTAAACTGTCAATTTTTCCTATACATTTTATTGATACAATATTGATTCCATTTTTTTCTTTAAACATGCGACAAACAGTTGCAAACCTTGTCCGATTCATTATATTATTATAGTAGTATTTTGGCGCAGAAAGGCAGGATAACCATCAATGTCAAACATTATTATAACAGGAGCTTCTAGGGGAATTGGACGTGCTATTGCACTAGCGTTGGCAGATAAAAATAACAACATTGTGCTTAACTGTGTTCAAAACAAAGACCTTTTATCACAAGTTCAACAAGATATTATAAAGAAGGGCGGCAATGCCAAAATGGATATAGGCGATGTTGGCTGCTATAACAATGTAGAAAATTTGGTTGCCTGTATGCATCATTTTTATGGAGATATTGATATTCTTATCAACAATGCCGGCGTTTCAGCTATCGGCTTGCTTCAAGATACGACTCCTGTTGAATGGCACCATATATTTCATGTCAATGTACATGCCATATATAACTGCTGCCGATTATGTATTCCAGATATGATTAAAAACAAATCAGGCAGGATTATTAATATTTCCTCTGTCTGGGGAAATGTAGGCGCAAGCTGTGAAGTTGCCTACTCTGCTGCAAAAGGTGCTGTCAATGCTATGACAAAAGCCTTAGCAAAAGAACTCGCCCCTAGTAATATACAAGTAAATGCTATTGCTTGTGGAGCAATTGATACTGAAATGAATCATCATTTAAATGATGATGAAAAACAAGCATTAGCTGATGAAATTCCTGTTGGAAGAATGGGTAAACCGGAAGAAATTGGCGAATTTGTTAAACAATTATGCAGCAGCCCCTCTTATCTTACAGGTCAAATCATAACAATAGATGGCGGCTGGACATAAAACTAGAGGCTAGAATTGAAACTCTTTATTTTCAATCAACAAGTTTGGTGCAAAAAATTGCTGCGCACAAAAGGCTGCTATACAGCCTCACCAAAACTTGAACCATTAACTACTCTGACACGAAGTCGCAGCATGGAGGCTAAAAATGAATTTTTCAACAACAACACCTTCCAATGTAGGAATTGAACCTCAATGGCTGATGAATTTTTTAAAAAGACTGGATTATCAACAAATTCCGCTTCACAGTGCCATTATTATGAAAAACAATCAAATATGTATGGAGACTTACTATGCTCCATATACAAAAGAATCACTCCACCGTATGTTTTCTATTACAAAAACATTTGTAGCTATGGCTATTGGACTGCTTTGTGAAGAGGGCAAATTAACGCTCGATGACCATATTGTCGATTATTTCTCTGAAAAACTGCCTAAAGATGGCGCATATCCCTACACGGCTATGCTTACCATTAAAGATATGTTAATGATGCGAACTTGTCACAATGAGACAACATTTAAAGCAAAAGGGGTTACGGACTGGGTTGGCTCTTTTTTTACAACTCCGCCGAACCATATGCCTGGAACAAACTTTTCTTATGATACAGGTTCTACCCATGTTTTAGGCGCTTTGGTAGAAAAACTTTCTGGTATGAAGATTCTTGATTACCTTCGCAGCAAAGGTCTTGATGAGTTGGGATTTTCTAAAGATGCTTATATTTTAACCGACCCCAACGGCGTCAGCATGGGCGGCTCTGGAATGTGCGCTACTTCAAGAGATATTCTTCTTATGATGATGCTTATTGTAAATGATGGTAAATTAAACGGAACACAATACCTGCCAAAAGATTTTGTAAGGGAAGCCAAGCAAAAACACAGTGACCCCTTTGTAAAACAGTCCACTTTGGAAGAAATACAAGGCTATGGTTATCAGTTGTGGCAAACCACACATGGCGGATATGTTATGTTTGGTATGGGTGGACAACTGGCTCTATATGTGCCAGAAAAAGATATTTATATGATTACTACTGCGGACACACAAGGCAGACAGGGCGGTGTACAACTTATTTACGATGCTTTTTGGGAAGAAATTTATACCAAAATTAGCAACCATTCCAATTTGAGTAAATCAAACAATTCTTCCCTGTGGGATTTTAATTGTAATCAGCCTGTTTCTGATGAAGAATTAAGCGACTTTTTAAATACGCGAAAGTTATATACCATAACAGGCAATTATCATTCTTCTATGACAGAAAAAATTTCTGGAATCACTTATATATGTGATGACAATAACTGTGGTGTCACTGATATATGCGTTAATATAAAGAATACTAGCGGAACATTTAACTACACCAATAAGACAGGAAAACATGCCATAAACTTTGAATTTGGCAGCAATGCTTATGGCATATTTCCAGACTATAATTTACAATATGCCGCTTCAGCCGCTTGGCGTCTCGATGATTTTCTTGTTATAAAAATACAAATCAATGACTATGCCGTTGGCAATTTATATATTGCTCTAACATTTAAAGAAAATCATGTAACGGTTATGTTTAAAAAAGTGGAGGAAACCTTTTTTAATGAATATAATGGGGTATTTAGCGCACATGCGCAATAAGAATTGTGACATGCCCACCACTTCTAAAACAGTGGTTTTCTTGCTAAGAAGGTAAAAATAAAAAGGGTACTTGCTTTTTTCAAGTACCCACTATATAATGAAGATACAAAAGTACTCGGATACAAATCCGATACCCTAAGCTATAACGTTAAAAATAGCATCCAAACTTTGGGCGGTCAGGATGCTATTTTTTGTTGTGTCGGTTATCTATGTATGCCAATGCAGTAAATATTACCAACAATAAAGTTAAAACTTCCATTGTGTTCATAGGCATCCCCTCCGTGAACTACCCATTGTCTAAAGCCAATGGGCTTCCTGCTTCATAGACCTCGTAACCTACTATCTCCACAGGCATAAATTCGGGCAGTCCCTGCCCTATATATTTGTTCTTCTTATGCTAGTTGTCTTAATCCTTCTGCCAGTATATTTTTTGCTGCATTCATATCCCTGTCATGTTTTGCACCACAGACAGGACATATCCATTCCCTTACTGACAAATCTTTTGTTGCTATGTTTTTATATCCACAAGCTGAACACAACTGGCTGCTGGCATAAAATGTATCTATTTTGATATATTTCCTTCCATTCCATTTTGCCTTGTATTCCAATTGCCTTGTCAGTTCGTACCATGATGCATCACTTATTGATTTTGCCAGATGGTGATTTTTTACCATATTTTTTATCGCTAGATTCTCTAAAACGATCACTTGGTTTTCACTAATAATTTCATGGGATATCTTATGCAGATAATCTTTTCTAGTATTTGTTATTTTCTCATGGCATAATGCTATCTTTTTCCTTGTTTTGTTGTAATTTTGACTCCTTTTTTCTTGATGTGCTAACTGTCTTTGTAACTTTGCCAGTTTCTTCTCATATTTCTTGATGGCTTTTGGATTTTCGTATTTCTTCCCATCCGATGTAATACATAAATCTTTAATACCTAAATCTACCCCAACATTATGATTAGCATGTCCCAGTTTTTCGTACTCCGTTTCCACCAGTATTGACACATAGTACTTTCCGCTTGACACCTGTGATACAGTTACAGACTTTATCTGTCCGCTGAAGTGTCTATGCAGTTTTGCTTTTACTTCCTTTAGCTTCGGCAGTTTTACTTTGCCATTCGTAAAATCTACCATTATATTGTCATTCGTAAAATTTGTTGTATATGATTGATGGCTGTCATGCTTACTCTTAAACTTTGGATAACCTGCGTGTTCCTTGAAAAATTTCTGATATGCACAATCCATGTTATAAATTGCATTTGTTAAGGCAAACTTATCAACTTCTTTCAGCCATTCATATTCTTTCTTTAATTCCCTGTTGCAATAATTATTACAATCTGTTTTACTGACCGATTTTTTCTCTTTTTCATATTTTTCTTTCCGATATGCAAGTGTATGATTGTACACAAAACGGCAACAGCCAAATGTTTTTGCTATCTGTACTTTCTGCTCATTATTAGGATATATTCTATATTTATATGCTTTTAACATTTACTGTCACCTTCTTTCTTAGCCTTGATTTTCTATATACTTTTTTAACATTTGTTCGGATACATTTCCTACACTACAGGCAAAATACCCATCTATCCAAAAGGTATGTTCTTTCCAAAACTATTTCCGCAAATAATTCAGATATTTTTCCCATATATGATATGTCGTATAACTTTTCATCCGATTTACAATCTTACGAACAGACATTGTTGGTTCTGTTTCTATCCTATAATAGATATGGTCTTTATCCGTTTCCATATATCTGATAATAACTTTATGTTTTTGACATATCTCATAAGAACACTGCTTTATATCACCTGATATTTGTTGTAAAGCCAGTAATTTCTTCCTATATTTGCAGATAAATAGAATGTGATACTGTAATAAATACTTGTGCCTGTTTTTTGATTTCCATGCTCCCATGACACAAGTATAACACAAACCTCCACTTTTGGCTACCGCAATCCCACCATCTAAAGCCAGTGGGTCAAGGTAGTCATTTTTTCAACAAATTTTTATATTAACCCCAAACAATATCTAATATCTGCTGCACTCTCTTATCATAAGAGTGCAGTTTTTTTACTTTTTCATGTCCATTTCTTGCGATTTCCATTCGTTCCTCTTCATGTGTCAGATAATATTGGGCTTTTTTTTGCATATCATCAAGACTGTCATAATATACAAGGTCTTTTTCATTCTCAAAATACATTAACAACTCTGGCTGAAAATTCGTAAGTAAAAATCCGCCTGCGCCAAGTACGTCCCACACTCGCAATGGCAAACCTGTCCTTATATTTTTAATCGTAAAATTCATATTAATCTTTGATGCCGCAAATACCTTTGGCATCTCCTCAAAATAACTGGCAGTCCCTTTATAATAAATATTGGGCAATTCATCATACATTTTGTCACAATACCAATTGACACGCCCAACTTTTGCAAGTCTTAAAAGACTCTCTATTCTTTCAATCTGCGCCATCTTATAACCTAAAAATGTTGAGATAAACGACAATTTAATATCTAAAAGACTTCCCTCTTCCTGTTTAAATGTTATAATTTCTTCAAGCTGTGAAAGAATATCTGGCGTCATCATTCTGTCAAATATATTTTCGCCGAACGTATCAAGCTGTGCTTGAAAACAAGCATCAAAATATCCTCGCAAATACTCTGGAAGTTTGTCCACAATTCCATCATAAAAATTTTTATCATAAATTCCCCCAACAAAGGATATATCTTGAGAAAATTGGTCAAAATCCTGTTTTGTCATATGATTGACTGTACGCTCTACACGCTCCACATTAACTGCCAATGGCAAATAATATACGTTTTGCACACCCATTGCTTTAAATTGCAGATAACAAAATTTATCAAACAAAAACAGATAATTACATTGATTAAAAACAGACTGATGATACATTGACAACATGGGGCTGTCAATTGTCCATACAATATACTTGGTATTACAATTTTCACAGGCTTGTGATACTTCCTGAAAGTAATTAAAAGAAATCACCGCATCATAATTGCAAAATGCACGCTCTAATTCTTCTATCTTTTGCCTTTGCTGACTCTCAAAATTTTCCATACCTTTATCAATATCTTCTGCTTCTAATTCCTGCATAGTCTTTTCAGGCTTTAATGAATAATACGAATCTACTGTATGTCCAAATTTTTCAAGACTTTCAATCAAATCTTCTTGACAAAATACTTTCCATCTATACAAAATAAATTTCACAACAATTCTCCAATCTAATATAATTTTTTAAAATATAACAAAACCCATTCTTATCGTCAACAGTAAAACAATAATGCTTTTTACTATTATTTTTAAAATAATATATCATACAATAAAGTTGATATAAGATTTTAGTTTTGCTATAATGTTATAAAAATTTCCACTATAAAAAAGGAGTTTAAAAATGTCGGACTGGAATTCAACATTATATCTTAAATTTAAAAAAGAACGCACTCAACCTGCCATCGACCTTGCCAATAAAGTTCGTTCATACACTCCAAATAAAATTGTCGATGTTGGGTGTGGTCCTGGAAACAGCACAGAAATTATAAAAACAATATTTCCAAACTCTGATATTCTTGGCATTGACAATTCACAAAACATGATTTACAGAGCGCAAAAAGAACATCCAGAATTAACTTTTCAACTATGTGACATAAATAATTTACATTATGGATATGATATGTTTTTTTCTAATGCGTGTCTTCAATGGGTTCCAAATCATACCTTTCTTTTACCAGTACTAATGGACAAACTAAACGATGGAGGCATTCTTGCAGTACAGATAACAATGAATCAAGATGAACCCCTTTTTCGTATTATTGATGATGTTGCCTCTAAATGGAACTTAAAAACCGTTAGCTCTCATTTTAATAATACACTTCAACCAGATGAATATTATGATATTCTTTCTGATTGCTCTTCCAATTTTCAAATATGGGAAACGATTTATTGTCATGCACTGCCTTCTCATCAAGCTCTTGTAGACTGGATAAAAGGCACACGTTTGCGCCCATATCTTGATACACTCAATGATGAAAATAAACTGTTATTTGAAAATGAAATTCTTAATCATGTTATAAGAACCTATCCACTAAGAAAAGACGGAAATACATTACTACATTTTAGAAGATTCTTTTTTATAGCAATAAAATAGCATTATAAATCATGTATTTGAGGGATTATTAATTTTATGTTTACCATACAAAAATACAATCAACATTATTATAACTGCATCATAGAATTTCTAAAAAAATGCCTGCCACAATCTGGAAGAAATTTAGACTTAAATGGACGCCATAAAATATATTGTGATATTGATGCATCTTTTGAATATTTTTGGTGTCTGTTTGATAACAATAATATAATTGGTACAGCTGCATTAAAAAAACTAAATAATGAACATTGTGAATTAAAATCATTATATCTTTTAGAACAATATCATAAAAAAGGACTTGGATATAGACTTTTGAAAACAGCCCTATTAAAAGCACAACAAGTAGGTTATAAAAAAATTTATCTTGACACCTTATCCTCAAGCAAAAAAGCCATTTCGTTATATGAAAAAATGGGATTTATACAAATTGAACGATACAATACAAATGACAAAGCAGATATATTTATGGTATTAAACCTTGATAAAATCCATGTTTTTTAACCATAAAAAAGCACCCAATGTACGCAATAAATACGTTCAACAACACCGTTAAAGTTTCCTCAATACCGCATTTCTAAAAAATGAGTCCACAGCTACTTTATATTCATCAAGATGATTTGCCTTTTTAATATTTAAAAATTCTCGTTCTTTTACATCAAACGAAGTTCTAAGATACTTCCACACTTCTTTCATCTTGTGACAGGCATTTGTCTCACTTTTTAATGTTTCTATATAACCTGCAAGCAGCTCATTTAAAAAGGATTGAAGTCTTTTTATTTCCTGTTTATCCGTCTGACTGCCAAAATTTTCACTTGTATTATCACTGTTTCGCTGTATAACATTTTGGTTCACATCATCTTCTATCGGATTGTTTTCTTTTCGTTTCTTATCAAGTTTTTCTTGTTCTGCATTCTGTCTTATCTGGTCTATCATAAACGGCGCACCTACTAATCCTCTTCCAATCATTACTTTTTCAAGCTCTGGAAAGTTCTGTTCTATGATTTTAAAATTTTCCAATGTAAAAATATCGCCATTGTAACATAATGAATTGATACTTTTTTCCATCGCTTTTGAAAATGCTTCTAAATTCGGTGAATGATTATAGTAATCCTTCTGCACACGCGGGTGTATAATCAACTCTTTCAGTGGATATTGATTATATATTGTAAGTAAATAGTCAAATTCTTCTGCTGATGTTATCCCAATTCTTGTTTTGACTGATATATGAATATCCTGTAATTCTTTATCCTTAAAGATTTTATCTAAAAATCGGTCTAATTCATCTGGTTTGGCAAGAAATCCTGCACCGCGAAACTTGCTTACTACGGTGCCTGAAGGACACCCCATATTTAGGTTGATTTCCTTATATCCCAACTCCAGCAATAATCTTGCACCGCGCAAAAAATACGTATAATCATTTGCCATTATCTGTGGAACGGCGTATATACCAATATTGTTTGCAGGGTCTATATCTTCTCGTTCCCTTGATGTATAGCCGCCTGTTTTATTGGGCGATATAAATGGAATAAAATATTTATCAATCATTCCTTTTCCATAATATTTTTCATATGTATTGCGAAAAACATAACCTGTCAGCCCTTCCATCGGAGCCATATATATTTTCTTAATCAATCTAATTCAACCTTTCCAGTATAAAGTTCATAGTAACGCCCTCTCCTATCCATAAGCTGCTCATGGGTTCCACGCTCAATAATTTCACCATGTTCCAAAACCATAATGGATTTAGAATTGCGAATTGTCGAAAGTCGATGAGCAATAACAAGCGTCGTTCTATCCTGCATTAATCGGTCCATTCCCTCTTGAATTTGACGCTCTGTTATCGTATCTACCGAGCTTGTCGCTTCATCTAATATCAAAACAGGCGCTTTTGACAGAGCTGCTCTCGCTATATTTAAAAGCTGCCGCTGCCCTTGACTTAAATTTGCACCATCCCCCTCAAGGACTGTGTTATATCCATTGGATAATCTCTTGATAAAATAATCGGCATTTGCCGTCTTTGCCGCTGCAATCACCTCTTCATCCGTAGCTTCTAATCTTCCATATCGGATATTTTCCATCACTGTCCCTGTAAATAAATGTGTATCTTGCAGTACCAACGCAATATTTTCTCTCAACTGTGCTCTATTCATTGTATTAATATCAACACCATCTAAAAAAATACGTCCGCTCCATACATCATAAAACCGATTAATCAGATTAGTTATGGTCGTTTTTCCAGCGCCTGTTGAGCCTACAAAGGCAATTTTTTGACCTTTCTTAGCACATAAACTAATATCTTTTAATACAGGCGTATCCTGCCGATAACCAAAAGTCACATGCTCCATAACAAGCTCTCCAGAAACTTTTTCAACAGAAACACCAGACATATCCTCTGGTTCCATATCCATCACAGCAAACACACGCTCTGCCCCCGCCAATGCTGAAAATATAATATTCATCTGCATAGTAATCTCATTGATAGGTCTTGAAAATTGTCTTGCATACGTGACAAAAATGGCAAGACCTCCTACATCAAATCCCTTTAAAACACATAATATACCGCCAATTGCCGCTGTAAGCGAATAGTTTGCCTGCCCCAAATTGCCTACGGTCGGACCCATAATACCGCCAAAAAACTGCGCTTTTATCTGCTTATCTTTTAAATCATAATTATATTTTCTAAACGTTTCAATCGCTTCTGATTCATGGTTAAACACTTTGACAACACGCTGTCCGCTTATCGTCTCTTCGATATAGCCATTGAGCGCGCCAATAGACTGCTGCTGTGCTGCATAATACTTTCTGCTCTTTGAAACCAAAAACCGTCCTGTACATACAATCAATGGAATCATCACAAAAGTTATCATGGACAACATAATATTCGTATACACCATCATACTAAATGTTCCAACTAGTGTCATCACACCAGAAAGCAACTGAACTGCCGTATTATTTAACATTTCCCCCACAACGTCAATATCATTTGTAAAACGGCTCATCAAATCCCCTTTGCTGTTCTTGTCAAAAAAAGAGATTGGAAGCTTCTGCATATGAATAAATAAATCTTTTCTCAATCGTACCAATGCATCTTGTGATACATAAAGCATTAATTTAGCCTGAATATACGTAGAAGCAACGCCGCACATATATACTAAAAGCATAATAACAAGCGCTGCAATAAAGCTTTTCATTCCCCCATTTTCATTAAATCCTACAATATGCTTATTAATAATCGGTCTTAACATATAGGAAGCCGCAAGACTGCTGACTGTACTTATCACCACGCATCCTAACGCCCCAAACAAAGCCGCTTTTGTGTTGCTCATATACCGAAACAATCGCAAAATCGTTCCTTTGGTATCCTTTGGTTTTTCTTTTTTCGCACCGCGACTTCTGCCGCCTGTGCCACGCATTGCTCCTGTCACTCCACCCATTGGCGGCATAATCTCACCTCCCTACAACAGCATTTCTAAACTGCACTTCATAAATTTCCTTATAGATTGCACACGATTGCACTAATTCATGATGTGTACCAAACCCTGCAATCGTTCCATTGTCTAAAACTAATATTTTATCGGCTTCCATAACGGACGTAATGCGCTGTGCTATAATAATTTTTGTCATCGACTTATATTTATGATACAATGCCTCCCTTATATAATGCTCCGTAGCTGTGTCAACCGCGCTTGTGGAATCGTCTAAAATTAAAATTTTAGGCTTTTTAAGCAACGCTCTTGCAATACACAACCGCTGTTTTTGACCGCCTGAAACATTTGTACCGCCCTGTCCTAATTCCGTGTTATAGCCTTCCTTAAAATGTTCTATAAATTTATCTGCCTGCGCATTGGAAGCTGCTAACTGAACCTCCTCTTTGCTTGCTTTTTTATCGCCCCACTGCAAATTTTCATATATATTGCCTGAAAATAATGTATTCTTTTGAAGTACAACGCCTATTCCATCACGAAGATTTTTTAACGCATACTCTCTTACATCAATTCCATCAACAAGGATTGTTCCTTTATCAATGTCATACAGACGTGGAATTAAGGAAACCAGCGTTGTCTTGCCGCTACCCGTTAAGCCAATAATCCCTAAGGTCTCACCAGCATTTAACAAAAAACTGATATCATCTAATATCCACTCTTTAGAATCTTTGTAATATTTAAAAGAGACATGCTGAAATTCAATACTTCCCTCTTGAACCAACGCATCTTTTCTTTTGGCAGTATCATCCGTCAAATCAATCGTTTCATCTAAAACTTCGCTGACACGGCGAAAAGAGGCAATTGCTCTTGCCCAATTAATAAACACCACCGACATCATTGTCATGCTTCCCATAATCTGTGTAATATAATTGACAAAAGCAGTCATATCGCCCACTTTCATATCGCCGACAATAATCATATTGCCTCCAAACCATACAACCATCACTGTTGTAAGATTTAATGCAAGTGTCATAATGGGCTGATACTTTATCATAATTCCCATAGAGGACATATTTTTTTCTTTTAAATCATCATTATAATCATCAAATTTTTGCTCCTCAAAATCATTGCGAACAAATGATTTCACTAGGCGTATATTGACAAGCCCTTCCTGAATACACGAATTTAGGCGGTCTAAACTATTTTGAAGCCGCTTAAATCTTGGAAATGCTTTTTTCATAATAATAATTATAGATATGCCAAGTATAGGAACAACAATAAGAAAAATACATGCAAGCTGCGGGCTTATAACAAATGCCATAATAATAGCCCCTATAAGAATACCCGGCGAGCGAAGACATGCTCTTAATGTCCGCATAATCATATTTTGTATCTGTGTAATGTCGTTGGTAAGCCGTGTAATAAGCGAACCTGTGCTAAATTTATCAATATTATTAAAAGAAAATTTTTGTATTTTTTCAAATAAATCCATACGCAAATCTGTTCCAAAATTCATAGCGGCATTGGCGGCAAACCATGCTCCTAATGTACCTCCGACTGCCATAATCACAGCGCCCACAACCATACATAACCCCATTGTAATAATATAGGGTATATCATGATTTGCAACGCCATTGTTAATTATTTTGGCAAGTAGCCACGGCAGAACCACGTCCCCTATTACTTCTACAAGCATAAACGATGGACCTAAAATATAATATTTTATGTAAGGTTTGATATATTTTACAAATCTTTTCATTAAAATCTCCATTTCTATACAGCTTTTTGCACATATAAACAGTGAGCCTTAACCTATTGATATTTTTTGGACACAATATAGTAGTCCCACCAGCTATTCAGATATGATTTGAGACAGAAGATAAAACTATATTGATTTCAAACTTCCAAATCTATCATAATAATTATAAACTATATTTTTTTACCATGTCAAAGCAAAAAATTTTGTTCAAATAAGATTTTCTTTAAAGAAAATTTTTTATCTTGTTACTTTTTATAAGATATGATAAAATTTCCTTGAATGTCATTCACAATGAAGACATATCTTAAAAATGCCAATTATTTTTCATGGCGCAAAAGAACTGACCTTTAAGGCAGTTACTAAGGAGGCACATTATGAAAACAAAACAATTCAACACCAAGTTCTTTGTAGAACTTGCACTGATGATAGCTATTATCATCATCATGTCTTTTACCCCACTAGGCTATATTCGACTGCCTGGACTAAGCATTACCTTTTTAACCGTTCCAGTTGCAGTAGGGGCAATTGTCTTAGGTCCCATAGGCGGACTTATATGCGGCGCTGCATTTGGACTTACCAGCTTTTATCAAGCATTGACAGGCGGTTCTGCTTTTACAGCAACACTTTTAAGTATCAATCCTTTAGGTACGGTATTTCTTACCATTGTTCCAAGAACCTTAGAAGGTTTACTTACAGGTCTTATTTTTAAAGCGCTGCACAATAATAAAAAAATCCAAAAAATTTCTTATTATATTGCTGCTTTTTGCTGTCCTGTACTAAACACATTATTGTTTATGAGCAGCCTTGTTGTTATCTTTTATCATACAGAATACATACAAGGCATGGTAACAAAATTTGGTGCAGCTAATCCATTTCTCTTTGTTGTTGCATTTGTTGGAATACAGGGCGTAATTGAAGCGGGCGTATGTTTTGTTATCGCCAGCATTATATCAAGAGTATTGTATCCTATCGTCAAAAAAGACCAAATACCTGCTACTGCTAAATCTTAAAAAATAGTATTTAAAGCGGATATTCGCAATTTGCTACGCTGCTTGTTCAAACTATCTAGCTACTTCCTTGATGAGGTTAAATCATACAAAACAACTATTTTTAAAACTATCTTAGAGCTAAGAAAACAAATAAAATTGCTTTTTTACTCTAAATTGTTTGAAAATCACTTTTACATGCTTTATAATATTAACAGCTATATAAGGCTGTCGTATACGCCTTGTTGCTTTATACGACAGCCTTCAATGTCCTTGGAGAGGGAATTAATAACTACTACTATATTTTGTGAGGAATTTACATATGCGATTAATAACTCGTTCTGATTTTGACGGACTTGCATGTGGAGCTTTATTAAAAGAAGCTGGTATTATCGACACATGGGAGTTTGCACATCCAAAAGATTTACAAGATGGACTTGTAGAAGTGAATGAAAATGATTGTCTTGCCAATGTACCATATGTTCCAGGCTGCGGACTGTGGTTTGACCATCATTCAAGTGAACATGAAAGAAACCAACTTGCTGGAAAATATAAAGGTGAAAGTCGTATTGCTCCGTCATGTGCAAGAATTATTTATGAATACTATGGTGGAAAAGAACGTTTCCCACAGTTTGACGATATGATGATTGCTGTTGACAAGGTGGACTCTGGCAATCTTACGATTGATGAAGTGATGAATCCTACTGGCTGGATACTTGTCGGATTCCTTATGGACCCGCGCACTGGCTTGGGAAGATGGAGACAATTTACCATTTCTAATTATCAACTGATGATAAAGTTAATGGATGCATGTCGCACCATGACAACACAAGAAATACTTGCTTTACCTGACGTTGTAGAACGTATTGAAATATATAATGAACAGACTGAAAAATTTAAAGAGATGGTTCAAAAATATACACGTGTAGAAGGAAACGTTATTATATCCGACTTACGAGGCGTAGACCCTATCTACACTGGCAATCGTTTTATGATATACAGCATGTATCCAGAACAAAATATATCGGCTTGGATTGTAAGCGGACGCGGCGGAAAAGGGTGTTCTGCGGCAGTTGGATACAGCATATTAAACCGAACATCAACGGTAGATGTTGGAAGTTTGATGTTAAAATACAATGGCGGCGGACATAAAGCCGTTGGAACATGTCAATTTTCTGATGAAAATATGGAAACCGAACTTCCAAAAATGCTTACAGAATTGTGTGCTATGGCAAATAAATAACAATTGATTTTAAAGGGGCTGTCGCAAAATAGAATTTTGATTCTATATATAGTAGTTACAATAGTAAAATAAAGCTATATATAAGACTTAAAATTCTTTCTGTGACAACCCCTTTTTTCTTTCCAACATAATATATAAAAAAATAATTTCAATCATTTTCCTATTACAAAATAAAAATCAACTTTAACGAACCAATAAACATGGTAAATTATGAATCCCATAAGCTACTTGCCATATCGCTCCCCATTCTTTTTTATTTTCTAATAAACGCTCCATCTTAAAACATTCCTGTCTGATTGTATCAATTACTTTCTTTTGATTTTCATCACATTGGTTGTTCCAACCACATTTTTGTATTATGGCATTGGTTGATTGAAATGGAAATACATCAAGATTTTGCTCCAACTCGACTAACTGCTGCATAAAATGTTCTTTTGTAATTATCCCCTCAATAAAATCAATACAGGCAACAATCCCTTTTATATTATATTCCACACTTTTTAAACCTTTATGAAAAAACCATGTCTTTGTATGAGTATCTCTATATCCATCCAGTCGAATGTGCATAATACATTCATAACATAATGCACTGACTGCCTGAAGGGAAATATCCGTTCCATTCTGTACAAGACAAGACGTATATGTCAAGTCCTTTTCATCTAGCTGCCAAAAATTCCTCAATATGTATTGGTTCTCATTACATATCAAAATAAAATCCATCTTTTCTAAATCAACGTCATAATCCATAACATACTCTATTGGTATTTCTGTACTTCCATTTTCGCAAGCTATTTTATATTCTTTATCTGCAACATAAAAAATGGCAACTTTTTCACGCATATATCATTTCCTAAAACTTACATTATTTTTATCATGAAAAATATCAACTGTTTTAACCATATGTTAATTGCTAATTACATACTGTTTTTGATGCCCCATTCATTGACAACGCTTTCACACTTATCCATATCGTTGTCTTCCAATGCCAGTAACAACTGTTCAAGATATTGTATATCTGCTTGATTTTTAACTTTCTCTCTCAATGTATCAACCATTTCTTCAATGGCTAACACATCAAACTGATTGATTGCTTCCTGTATTTTTTCAAGGTAATGAATAATTACTTTTGAGGTATCAATACCATTAAATTCTGTATTTTCTTCTTTTTCTTCCACATAAAAACTTAAAATTTTCTTATAGCTTTGATAAAACAATAACATTTCTTCGGTATGGTCACATATATAATTCCAGTCGCCTTCATTGCCCGCTTTTTCAAGCAATTCTGCCTGTTTTGCAAGCTCCATTGCTCCAATCTGTCTTGATGCACTTTTTAATGCGTGAACTTCAATCGTATAATCTTTTGTCTTATTGCCATAAAAATGTTTCCTAATGGTTTCTGTCTTTTTATCAATCACTTTATAGTAATCTTTTAACACTGACCAAAATAGTTTTGTACTGCCCAATAATGATATTGCCTGTTTTGTATCAAGCCCTTGAATTTCCGGAATTTCCATATCATCGCTGCATTTTTCTAAAGCTTTTGCTTCCTCTGCACTGCACATTACAATCTTATCTTCTGGAAGCCATTTTTTTAATTTAGAAAGAATAACTTTTGTCTCTATTGGTTTTGCAACAATATCATTCATTCCCTCACGAATAAACATTTCTTCCGCACCGCTTACAGCATTGGCAGTCAACGCTATAATAGGCACACTCTTATAATTAGAAAACATCCTCCGGATAATATGTGTTGCCTCAATACCATCAACCTCTGGCATCATATGGTCCATAAAGATTAAATCGTACTTTACTTTGCTAATACACTCAATCGCTTCTTTTGCACTGTATGCTTCGTCAATCCTCATTCCTAACGGCTCTAATAATCCAATGGCAACCGTGAGATTAATCGCATTGTCATCAACAATCAGAATTTTTGCATCGGGCGCTTTAAAATGAAATGCACTTTCCTCTTTTTCAATCAGGTCAATATCACTTTCTTGTTTTATTCCTAAAGCAATTGCAAGGTTGTCACAATATACAGGCTTTTTTAATATTCTTAAATTAGGGATTGAATTTTCATATACTTTATTATAATCGGTTATCAGAATTGCATTGACTTTTGGATGGCTCATTACATATTGCTGGAGCGCTTCATCAAACTGTGATTCCTCTATGATAAGATACTCTGGCTCTTTTTTGCCTAGCACATCAATTGCAATATCTGAAAGCACATCTGCACTTAATTTTTGCAAATCTTTTTTTATTTGTCTGTCAACATAAGAATTACTAATAAATGTTACTATTTGTTTACTTTTTTCAAATTTTTCTACGATTGGCGCCGTATCAACAACTTGCTGTGTTATCTCAAAAGAAAATGTGCTTCCTTCTCTGTATTTACTCTCTACATGAATATCGCCTTCCATAAGCTGAACTAAATTTTTGCAAATCGCCAACCCTAATCCTGTTCCTTCAATCATGCGATTTCTCTTACTGTCAACTTGTTGAAATGAGCTGAACAACTTTCCGATATCTTCTTTTTTAATACCGCTTCCGCTGTCTTTAATGGAAACCATCAACAGTATCCTGCCACTGTCCAAATTCATAAAGTCCACAGACATCTGAATGCTTCCCTTTTTTGTAAACTTTACAGCATTCGTCAAAATATTGATAAAAATTTGTTGTATTCGCACAGCATCTCCATGCAGTACTCGAGGAATCATAGGATTAAGGTCTACCAAAAATTCAATATCCTTCGCGCCAATTCTTGCCATTGTCATATTGGTAACATCTTTTATAATATTGATAATCTCATAATTATCTTCAATAATTTCTAATTTACCAGACTCAATTTTAGAAAAATCAAGAATATCATTAATAATTGCTAATAATGTCTTTCCTGAAGATTTTATCTGACGCACATAATCTTTTGCCGCAGGTGACATATCCTCCCTTAATGCCATCTCTGCCATTCCAAGCACAGCATTCATCGGTGTTCTAATTTCATGGCTCATATTTGCCAAAAAATCTGATTTCATATGCGATGTTTTTTCAACCTCATTTTTGCTTTGATACATTGAATATCTGCTATAAGCCATATGAGACAAAAGATTTGCAATCATATATAAAAACTTTGAGGATTTTTTAACATCTTCTATACTTTTAATATGTACTTTATCAATGGCTTCAATATATTCTTCTTCTGGAATATTTAGTTCCTTTGCAACACTTCTTACGTTGTCTAAATCTGGTTTTTCTGTCAATACCTGACCGCCTATAAAACTGCCTACAATTTTGCCATTTGCCATAATTGGAGCAGCATAGTACACCAATCCTGCATGACAATGATAACTGCATGGACTTCCTTTAAATAAAACTTCCTCTGCCGCTGTTTTATTGCATTCCACACAACGCTTATTGCCCAACTCGCTCTGTCTTGTATATTTTAAACAAAACTCAGAAAAATTCGAGTAATTTGTCACAGGAATACCATTTTTATCGGTTGTAATTGCTGCCATACCTGTAAAATCAGAAAATGCATCTTGCAGTTCTTGCAACGTTTCAATATCAATAAGGTCTGTTAAATAAATATCATCACTCATACACAGCCCTCCCTACTGCAAAATAAATCAAGAGGATATCCACCATCTGCCTTGCTACTTAATAACATCTTCAATTGTCTCTTTCAATCGATTTACATTAATTGGTTTCAACAAATACCCCGCAGGGCTAAGTGCAAGAACCTCTCGTATTCTATTTTTATCTGCAACACCTGTAAGAAATACAACAGGTATGTCTTTTAATTCGCTGTTGTCTAATATCTTCTTAAAAACTTCTGCACCGCTTTCTTCTGGCATTTCATAATCCAAAAGTATCAAGGCAGGTTTTTTGGTCTCAAGATACTTCATAGCCCACTTGCCACTTGTTACCGTTGTAACCTCATAGTCTGAGTTTAGTACCTCTTTTAGCATTTTAAGAACCCCTCTGTCATCATCGACAACCAAAATATTATAGCGGTCTTTTTGACTCATCTGCAATTGCTCTTGAGCAGCTTTTTTCATATCTTCCATAATTTTAGCTGCCTCTTTTTGTTTATCCAGAAAATCAGTTATATTGTCCTTAATTGTCATTGATGAGACTGGTCTCTTAAAAAAGAGGTCTGCAATATCTGGCGCAAGTCTTTTTATTTCATCACAAACGTCCTCTTCCCCTATCAAAAATAATGGGAGATATTCATTGTTATTTTTTAATGTTCTAAGCTTTATCAACTCATCTCTAAACGTACTCTCTATTAAATACACAAATGCATCGGGTTCAAAATACTTTATATGACATAAAATATCGTCCCAATTTTCGGATGTAGTCATACATTCAAACGTCGATGAAACTTGTGAAAACAAATTGTCTACAATAATACGATTTGCCCCACCTATCAATACCTTGTACTTAATAATAATCGCCCCCTTGTACACTTATTTTAAATTTTTAGAAATTGCAATCAACATACATATATCAGTAACACCACTATAAATAAAGCAAATGCCTACAATTCTAAATAAGAGAACAACACTTGAAAATGGATTAATAATAAGAACGACGCCCAATACAATCCCTAGTAATGCCACAATAAGCATTGCCATCCAATTTTTATATCCTGCTTTTTTTAGATTCATTACATTTTGCAATTTCATACTTCCATTTGCCAATACCACCAAACCAAATAAAAATGGAATAACGGATAAAAGAACTTCTATTTTAAATACCACAAACACACCAATAACAACCACGATAATTCCAATCATTAAATCATTGGTGTAATAATTATCTTGATGGTTTTCTTTCATATACAGAAGAATCTTAACAGCACCTGCAAACATCATAACACCGCCAAGCATATACCCCAATGTCTTTACGGCAGTAGTAGGAAAAATAGCAAGAACGATTCCAAATAAAATATAGATAACGGCTGTTATAATATTCTGCCATTTATACTGTTTAAATAAATCGCCATTCATTTGTTTTAGTCCTCCTCTTTCCACTCAATTTCAGCTTCTACAAAACCTTTGCTTTTTTTATACTTGATTACACCCTTCATAATAAAGCCGCTTGCAAATACAAGAGCTGATACAAGCCAGCCCGCAATACATTCTGCCCAGAGTGCATAACCATATCTGCCATTTTTTACAACAAATAAATTATAAATATTCCAAGCAAACAAAATAAATAAGGTTATTGGCGCAATATATCGTATCGATATTCTAAACCACATTCTTGGCATCTTAAATTTAACCGTATTTCGATTGACCTGTTTCCAAACCTTATCAATATTAAAACACCACCCTATGGCAATACATTCTAATATACCGATAATAATTAAGTTAATCTGGTTTGTCCAGTTATCGACAATATCAAGCCAAGCAAGACCTGCTTTTGTTGCATAGAGCAATGAAATAACCGATGCAATCATACAGATAACTTTTGTTGCCTTTTTCGGATTAAGACGAAACTTATCCGATACTGATGCAGAAACACCTTCTATAATTGAAAATGCTGAATCGATAGCAAGCGTTACAAGCATCAAATAAAAAATCATGCCAAATACGGCATTTACCCAGCCAATACTGGTTAAATTGACAATTGCCTGCGGATAGATGACAAACGCTGTTGCAATTCCTGAATCCGATATAGAATCCAACATGCCAACACCGCCCATTGTCGAAAACATAACAATACCCGAAAGCAAACTTACAGCGGCATCAGAAAAAGCAATAATACAGCAATCCACAGCAACATTTGCTTTTTCATCAAGATATGAACCATAGGCAAACATAATTGCCATCATAATGGATAAACTGTAAAACACTTGTCCAATAGCGTCTATCCATAAAGAAGGGTCTGAAAATGCACTGATATCTGGAATAAAAAACATCTTAAGTCCGTCCATAGCGCCATTCATTGTACAGCCTTTTATAGCCATAATAAGCAATAAAATAACTGGAAGAAATACTGTATACTTTACAACTTTGCCTACACTGCTTGCACCATTTCTTATACATAAATAAATTGCCAGCCATGCTATAACAACTGAAATCAACACGGGTATTGGTATAGTATATCCTGTGACATCCCATGTTGTCTGTGTTGCATTTGCAAATACTTGACTGGCAGCAGTGGCATCACCTGTCATACCTGCAAATTTTAACGCATAGACAACCATCATTAGCACCCATGCAAATACAATTGAATAATACGTAACAATAACAAAGGCATTTGCTGTTGCCGACCATCCAACAAATTCCATCTTCTTATTGATACCTCGCAGTGATTCACCTGCACCTTTATGGAACTTTCTGGCAATGGAAACTTCCATCATCAAAAGTGGAATACCAATTGCAAACATCGCCACCAAATAAACTAATAAATACGTTCCGCCGCCATGCTTTGCTGCCAGTCCAGGAAATCGCCACGCATTTCCAAGTCCTACTGCTGAACCTATCGCGGCAAGAATAAACGTTGCTCTTGAACTCCAAGTCGCTCTTTTTTGTTCTTTCATAAATATCCTCCAATTTTTTATAACTTTGAACCTTTAACGCCTTTCATTCCTGACAAAGACTGTTGATTTAAAATATTTGTATCAAATGCAAAGGTCAAGGCTTCTTCTTCTCGTACACGCTTTAAAGATAACTGAATCATTCGGTCTAACAATTCTTTATAAGAAACGCCAACAGGCTCCCACAAGTAAAATGAAAGCGAGCCTGGAATCGTATTGATTTCATTAAAATACAGCGTTCCATCTTCTTCATCTATCATAAAATCAATTCTTGCAACACCATTACAGCCTAAAATCTTAAATGCCTTCACTGCCATATCCTGAATTTCTTTTCTCTTTTGGGCTTCAAGCTGTGCTGGTATCTTTCTCGACACGCCAGCCATTCCCTTTGAGCCTCCATTTTTTGAATTGCTCAAATATTTATCTTCATAACTTAATATATCTTTTGAGTGGAGCGGTTCCTCACACTCTGAAGCCTCAGCCTCATTTTCATCGCCAAGCACAGAACAATTAATTTCTCTTAATTTTGTAATAGCATGTTCTACAATAATTTTCTTTGCATATGTAAATGCATCGTCAATGGATGTAATCAGTTCGGTGTGATTTTTTGCTACGCTGATACCAACGCTTGAGCCAAGATTGACAGGCTTTATAATAACTGGATATCCTAAATTATTTTCCACATCCGCTACGATACTATCTATATCGGAATAATCGGACATTGTATAACACTTGCAATCTAATACTGGTATATCATTTTCCTTTAACACAGCCTTTGTAATATACTTATCCATTCCTACGGCTGAGGCTGTGACATCACAGCCGACAAACGGGATGCCAATTGTCTTTAAATATCCCTGAAGCGCTCCATCTTCAACATTGGTACCATGTACAATTGGAAATGCAATATCAATCTCTATCACACTTTTTTTGCCGAACATTTTAACTGGATATGGGGTAAGACAAACTTTATTGCCCTCATTTATCATAATCACGCGCTGTGACTGTGCAATTAGTTCCTTCATATTTTTATATGACTCAATATCGCCAATCTTATCACCAATATACATTTCATTATTTTTACTAATATATACAGGAATCACCTCATATTTATCTGTATCCATACTCATTATTGCCTGAATCCCTGAAATAACCGAAACTTCATGTTCTACGCTCTTACCGCCAAACATCATTGCAACTCTAGTCTTTATTATCGTAGACATATCTTGCACCTTTCTTTCCTTATTTAATTTTATTACAATATATTTATAATGAATATTTGCAGTCCACTTTACTGTTTCTAATAATTATCTGGAAGGTCATTTTCCAGCAAAATATATTTATGCCCCTCTTCATTAATTGAATAGGCATAGCTAAGAGCCTCTTCCAGTTTATCATAAGCAATACATTTTTCTTTTGGAAAACCGCTCTCTATCGCTCCATTTTGTATTGGCTCTGTATGCTTTTTTCCAACCAGCAAGATATAATCACAGCATTTTGCGGCATATATACCCAATTTATAATTATACTCTTCTTCATCTTTGCCCAACTCTACCATACCTGGCGTTACAAGAATCCTTACCCCGTCAAACATAGCAAGCGTCTCAACGGCTGCCTTTGAACCTACTGGATTAGAATTGTATGCATCGTCAATAATCGTCACATTGCCATGCTGTGTCATCTGCATACGATGCGCCACCGGCTGTATTCTTCTAACAGATGCCTTCAAATTGGCAAGGCTCACGCCAAAACGATTTGCAACGGCAATAGCGCCGACAACATTGACAATATTATGTTTACCCACAAGGCGCATCTGAAAACGCTCTTTCTCTCCACTTGGCGCAACAACTGTAAATTCTGTCCCCACTTGTGACAGCTTGATATCCTCTGCAACATAGCCAGAAACTTTTTGTTTGCTTTTGGTATCACTTAAATGGCTCGCATTTTCTTTACTATCGCCAACAAGCTCCTGCTTATCATTACTTCCACTATAAAATATCTTGTTATTATATTTATTTGCATGTTCCGTTATATACGTATTGTCGCCGTTTAAAAACAATAAGCCATCACTTGGAAGTGCGTCGGCAAGTTCAAACTTGGTCTTTATAATATTTTCTATATTAAAAAATGTTTCTATATGCTGCGCTCCTATGGACGTTATCACACCATGCTTGGGATAAACAATATCACATATTTCCTTGATATCCCCCACATGTCTTGCGCCCATCTCGCACACAAAAATTTCATGTGTAGGCTTTAACGATTCCCTTATTGTCTTAACAACCCCCATTGGCGTATTATAACTTTCAGGAGTAATCAACACATTAAAATGTTCTCTTAACAGTGTATAAAGATAATACTTTACACTTGTTTTTCCATAACTGCCCGTCACACCGATAACCTTAAGGTTTGGCACCTGTTTTAACTTCTTTTTGGCATCGTTGATATAATAATGGCTAATAGACGTCTCTATCGGCTTATTGATAAGATTTATCACAAGCAGCAAAATGCCCTGCAATGCTATAAGAATACCACATGTGCCGCTTATCAAGCGAAGGTCTCCAACAAATCCTACCAAAAGCAAAATCATAACAGCAAGAATACCATCTGTAAGAATCAGTCGCTGCACTCTCTTGGTATACACAAGATTTTTCTTTGTATTAGCCTTTTTTAAATAAATATAATATCTACATACAATCAGCCATATTAGAATCTGTGCTGCCAACAACCATATTGATGGAACAATAAGTGCAACAATGCCTGCTATTCCAACAAGCACCAGCAAGCCTTGCTTTCCTTTATTCTTTCTAAGCCAAGTCATATGTTCTTTGTTTTTGTAGCCATTTAACTGAAACATATGAAGATTATATCGTAAAACAAGTCCGAATGTCGGAAGCATACATATAATTGAGATGATTGCAGTAAATAACATGCTCGAATCCTCATTCCTACGCTGCTTCAATCACTCTATTTGTATCAAGCAGCGTTTCAATACAAATTGCTCTTATACGAAAATTATTCCATCATACCTTAAAATATGACTTCATTATATTAGCAAAGACAACTGGTTGCTCTAAAAAGCAAAAATGTCCCGCCCCTTTAATCACCGCAAGCCCAGCATTTGGCATCTGTTCTTCCATTAGCTTTGCATCAGCAATAGGCGTTGCTGTATCTTTATCGCCCCATATCAGCAACACTTCTTGTTTTATAGAAGAAAATAATGGTGTCAAATCCTCATTGACAGCCTTTACCATACATTGCTTCATCATCGGCGAAGCATTTTTATAATCGGCTGAACCCTGTCTATTTTTCCAGTCATCTATCAAATGCGGACAAATGGCATAGATAGGTTTAAAGCTAAAAATTTTTTTAAGCATCTTATAACGCTTTACTTTTAATTTTTGTTTTGTTGTTTTTTTTGGAAGTACTCCTGCACTGTCAATCAAGACAATCTTTTCAATTTCAAACGGAACATTCATACTGCCTGCAAGCTTAATAATAACCCTGCCTCCATATGAATGTCCCATCAATATTGCTTTTTTTATGTGAAGTGCCTCCATCAATTTTATAAAAAATGCTGCATAATCCGATACCGACCACGCTTCTCTTGGCTCATCACTATTTCCAAATCCAGGAAAATCAAACTGTACAACTTTATAACTTGTATAAATACAAGCCGCCACTGAATCATAGACTTGATGTTTAGTTCCCCAGCCTTGAAGAATCACGACTGTTTTATCACCGTTACCTGTTATGTTATAATCAATGTTATACCCATCAATTGTTATGTTCATTACAACCCTCTCGTTCACAGGAATCTACATATTATCAAGTAATAAGAATAACATAATTTAGCATCATTTTCAACCTATCACCAAATTAAAAATATTGATACCTTTTTCGATTGCACAAAACACAACAAATGCTAACAATAATTGACAAAACTTCAGCAAAGACCACAGACATCCACAATCCATTTAAATCAAAAAGCAATGGCAGTCCAAAAATCATAATAATCTGAAAAACAAACGTTCTTAAAAACGATATCAGCGCTGATATAATTCCATTGTTTAAAGCAGTAAATAATGAAGAGGCAAAAATATTAAAGCCGCTTATCATAAAAGACAGTGAAAAAATACGTATTGCCAATGTTGTCATGGATACTAACTCTTTGTCATAACTTACAAAAATACTTGCTAGCAATGGAGACAAACTTTCTGCGACAATAGTCATTACCACCGAAAAAATACCAATAACAATTATACTTTTTTTAAAGATATTTTTCAATTCCTTATTATTTTTCGCTCCGTAATTATACCCAATAACCGGCGCTATCGCAAAAGAATAACCCAGATATGTACCGACAAAAATAAAAGAGACGTACATAATAATTCCATATGCCACAACACCATTTGCACCTGCATATTTCATCAACTGCATATTAAATAACATATTGACGATACTAAGCGAAATATTGCTTAACATTTCACTCAATCCATTGCCACAGCTTTTTACAACAACACTGCTGTTCCATTTTGGGTTTACAAGTTTTAACTCATTATCTTTTCTTTTTATAAAATAGATAAATGGAATAATAGTGCCAACTATCCAGCTTATTCCTGTGGCAAATGCTGCCCCTGCAACCCCCATTCTAAAAACATACATAAATAAAAAATCCAAAACCATATTGGTTACACCTGCAATAACGGTAATAACAAGCCCAAAGCCTGGTTTTTCTGCGACAACCAAAAAGTTTTGAAAACAGCTTTGAAGTAAAAAGAAGGGCATCAATACAGACAAAATTCTTCCATACAAAATACAATCGTTCACAATCGTTGCATCGGCGCCTAACCATCTTACCATTTTATCCACAAAAATAAAAATAAGTAAACTCACCACAACACCTATGGCTAATAAAAAATAGACAAGCAATGAAAAATATTCATTTGCCTTTTTTTGATGACCTTGCCCAATGGTCAAGGAAACAAGCGCACTGCCTCCTGTGCCAACCATAAACCCAATGGCTCCTATTATCATTAGCACGGGCATCACAAAATTGACGGAAGCAAACGCATTGCTGCCAACAATATTGGATACAAATATTCCATCCACAATGCCATAAATCGATGTAAAAATCATCATAACAATGGAAGGCAGAACAAACCGAAGCAATTTTTTATAATTAAAATGTTCTCCTAATCCTATCTTCATTTCTATTTAATAATCCTCATTTCTGTGCTGCTTTTTTGTATATAAATATTACAATACATATATTCAATATATAAATTGATATATCATTTAACATATTATTCAATATATCTTTCGTAATTTTGTGTCTTGCAGCACAAAGACACAAAATACTAGCTAGCAGCAAGCCCCCACTTCTAATATGGTAGGAGTACATCACATTTAATCCGATGCCTTAAAATTATATATTGGCTTCATAATATCAATAACATCTACCGACTCTTTAATAACATCAATAATATCCTCCAAAGACTTATATGCCATTGGCGCCTCATCTAGGGTTGCCTCATTAACAGAAGTTGTATAGATGCCTTCCATTGCATTTTTATACTCTTTCATGCTTAATGTCTCCTTTGCTTTTGTGCGCGACATCAGCCTTCCTGCCCCGTGAGGCGCAGAATCATTCCATTCTTTATTTCCCTTGCCAACAGCAAGAACGCTACCATCTCTCATATTAATTGGAATCAATACTTTTTCTCCTGCATGTGCTGCTATGGCGCCTTTTCTTAAAATCATCTCATTGGTATCAATATAATTATGAATGGTGTGAAATGCATCCGTTCCTGACAAACCTGTTTTTTCTAATAAAACCTCTGCCATTTTTTCACGGTTGCGCTTTGCAAATTTTTGGCAGATAACTACATCATGCAAATAATCCTCTAAATAGATTCCATACAAATAACATAAATCTTCTGGCACCATTAATTCTCTGCATTGCCATTTTAACGCTTTCAACGCTGATTGAATTTCTTTTCTTCTTCCTTGCGCCTTATAGCTGTCAATAATGCGTTGTTTTTCTTTAAAATATTCTTCCTTTCCCTTATGCAAATCAATGGCAAGTTCTTGATAAATTTCAGCTACCTGCTTGCCTAAATTACGGCTTCCACTGTGAATAATCAGATAATTGGTTCCATCACAGGCTTTGTCTATCTCAATAAAATGATTGCCTCCGCCAAGTGTTCCTAAACTTCTTGCAAGCCATTTTGTATCTTTTAATTGTCTATAACATTTTAACTCTTCTAAATCAAATTTTTCTTTTCTTCCTTCCCACACTTTTTTGCCAGAAGGAATAAAATGCGCCGCCTCGTCCACTTTTGCTAAATCAATCTCTCCTTTTCCAAGATTGACAGTATACATGCCGCATCCAATATCCACACCAACAATGTTTGGCACAGCTTTATCGGTTATCGTCATTGTTGTTCCTATGGTGCAGCCTTTTCCAGCATGAACATCTGGCATAATTCTTATCTTGCTTCCCTTTGTAAACTCATAATTGCACATTCTGCGAATTTGCTCTATTGCTTCCTCCTCCACAACATTGGCATAACAAATTGCAGTATTTTCTTTTCCCTTAATTTCAAACATAATAAACCTCATTTCTGCACTGCTTTTGTGCAAAGAGTCAAAAACTCTTTTCATAATTTTGTGCCAAGCAGTACACAGACACAACTTATTTTTTCCTGTGTGCAATCGAGTAGGGAAAATTTTCCCTATTCGCCGCGCCCCATGCGCCGCCTTAGCGGCATATTTCATCTGCATGGGACTGCGCATAAAAAAACCGCCTATCTTCTATAAGATAAGCGGTGAATAAACCCATGTATTGTTATTCCTATCCTTACAATACAGTTTTTCGTCTTCGCATTATCTTATAAAAGTGTACAAAATTAAAGCCCTGAATAAAACTCAGTGCATTGCTTGATTCTATACTAAGATATTCGTTTGCGAAAACTGTATACCTCATGACTTTATCCCTTTCCTTAACTTTTCGATTTACTTACTATGTCAAACTATATCACATTATTTACCATTTGTCACGAATTTTTTTGCTTTTCCAAATATTTTACGGGAACCTTTTTGGTTAGCCATACGCCATTTTTTGACAAATAAAATACATACCCATCTTTTTGCATATCTGCACTTAACACGCGATAAACAACTGGTTTTCCATGCCTTTGTCCCACTGTTTTTGCCGTCTCAACATCTTTTGACAAGTGTACATACAGCCTGCTTTTGGGTATTAAACCCTGCTTATCAATAGCTTCCACATATTTCATACCTGTTCCATGCCAAAGATATTCTGGCGGCACACATTCTTCCAACTCTACATCAACGGGAATCGAATGACCTTGATTTGCACGAATTAAACGCTTATCTTCATTAAATGAATAGCGCTGTTTATTATCGGTTTCCACAATCTGCTCTAACATTTCCATATTAAACGTATGACTTTTACTAATTCCTGCAATTAATTCTTCTACATCAGCCCAGCCATGCTCATCTAATTCAATTCCTATCACTTGAGGCTTATGTCTTAATATTAAACTCATAAATTTACTTGTCTCTGCTAAACTCATTTTTCGCCCCCTGCTTACTGTTGCATTTCTTGATAATATTCATTTGCTAAATCCCGCCAATATTTTGTATCTTCATCTGATATTTTTCGCAGCACTCTACAAGGATTTCCCACTGCAATCACACCGTCTGGAATATCTTTTGTCACTACGGAACCTGAACCTATCACTACATTGCTGCCAATTGTAACGCCTGGATTAATCACCGTATTACCGCCTATCCAGACGCTATCGCCAATAACTATTGGCTTTCCATACTCTAATTTTTGATTCCGAATGACCGCATCGATGGGATGCCCTGCCGTGTATATCCCTACACGCGGCGCTAAAAATACATTATCGCCAATAGTGACATCGCACACATCAATAATAATACAGTCATAATTAGCATAAAAATGATTTCCTATATGAATATGACACCCATAGTCACACTTAAACGTTGGCTCTATATATACATCTTCCCCCACTGAACCAAAAAGTTCCTTTAATATCTGTGTTCTTTTCTCCAATTCATCATGTGTTGTTAAATTATATTCCCTTGTAAGCTGTTTGGATTTCTTAAAATCCTTTGCCAACTCTTTCCCGCCAGCTATATACAGCTTGCCGGCAAGCATTAATTCTTTATCGGTCATTTTTCCCTCCATGCTGTTACTGATTTTTAGGAACAGCTAATTTTATACGCTCTATATAATGGAATAAAGTTTTGATAAAACTTCATCCCCCTTGCAAGGATAATCTGGTATCACATAATCACTCACATTATCGGCATCAATTCGATACCATTTTTTTGTAGAAATCTGAAGCGATATGCCTGTATTTGGTAAAGAAAATACAACAATTTCACCATACCCATTCGCATCGTTTGCAGGGGGTTCACCTACTACTTTTCCCAGCTTATTATCCTGTATTATCTGTGCAAAATCCATTGCCGCTGAAAATGATTTTCGATTTGTCAGCACATACACATTCCCTTCAAAAAGAAGATTTTTATAAGGTGTATTTTTTCGATACCCATTGTCTGAAATCGTTAAAAATCTCCAGCGCCAATCACTAGGACAATCCGTAAACCTGTACACAGACAAATATTTGATAAATTCATTTGCCACCCTCGAGTCGCCTCCGCCATTTCCTCGAACATCTACTGCTACATTCTTAATATTTTTTTCTTTTACTTCTTGAAACATTTTCTTTACACAATTTCTATATACTCCATTATATTCGCACTGTGTAAGTGTAAGTATGGCAACGCTTTTTTCCTCATCTATCTCATAGTAGACAAATGGCGTTTCTTCCTCCTCATCAGGTAATTCGAAATAACTTTTTATAAACTCCTCATACTCTTCTAAACTGACAAAATCATCTAAAGTATACGTTTGTGTTACTATATTTCCATTGGCATCTTTCCATTCAAACGTGTACGGTGCAACATATCCATAAAACTCCAATGAAGATAGATTGCTATAATTAACTGAAATCCAATTTTCTGATTCATACGAATAATAAGGCTTTGCCGCTTCAATAATTTCACTGCTTGTATAACCATTCAATGAATAAAAAACATAGCCTTCTTCACCTTTTTGATAGGCATCTTTTAAATATTTATTTCTCGGAAAATTGTTATATGTAGTCGTATGGGCATCGTGCATTGGATTGATAACAACTTGTATTTCCCGCCGCAAATCATTGACCGTTATAGTCTGCATTTGCTCTAATCTTTTTAGTGCGTTAGCATAACGTTCTTCAATTATTGCACTAAGTCCATCTTGAAACATAGGATGTGTTTTTTCCAGATAATACATCGCTGTTTCTAAATCATCTGCTGCTTGTTTATAAGATATTGTATCATCATAATTTAATGGTGTTCTTTCTAAAATTTTAAATGAAGACGAATTCCAATAGGGAAAGCAATATACAAACAATGAGGCAAAAACAGCAATTATTGTAAAAATTACAGGCAAAATAATTTTTGTTATCCATTTGGTCTTAAATAATAATTGATATAAAATATTTTGTATAATTGATAATATGCCAACATACCAAACAATCCATTGAGGAAAATTTATAAAAAAAAGATTGAACAAAATCAACAACACCATGCAGACAAGTGTACATATATTTATTATAAAATACATATGTTTGATAGTTTTATTTTTAATTATATATGGTTTAAAATAAATCATATCTTTTTATTGTAATCCTTCTTATTTTTAATAATCTTTACTTGACAAAAAATCGGTTAAATTCTCCAATCCATATTTAGAAATAACTCCCTTCAACCCCTCTTCCACTTCTTTTCTATTAAAATTATTTTTCTCAAGAAAATCGTCTGTTTTACCGTTGAGATAAGAATAAAACAATAATGCTATTTTTAAATTTTCCATATTTTTGTTAGAAGTTAGTTCATAAATTTTATTTTCCGCTTCATTGATATTTCCATTATCAACCAAAGACAACAGATTCTCTAAATATTCTCGTTCCCACGTTTCACTTAACAATTCTGCTGTCGGTGAATCCGTATCAATATTAAATAGTATCTTTAAAATTAATCTTACCATCTCTTTAATAAGACGCATAATATAATCTTGCTCAAACAATAAATTTTCTCCCTATCTTTTTTAATGCCCTTATTTTATCATAAACATACCTATAATTCTATTAAATATTACTTAAACTTTATTTTTCGTGTTTTTTTCAATTATTATTTACTTAACTCATTACACATGAAAATAAAAAGACGAATACCCCTAATATAGAGTTATCCGCCTAATTTAAATTTCAACAATTCTTGTGATTTATTTCACCCCAAATGCTTTTATTCCCGGATAAACGGCTGCCTCTCCTAATTCTTCCTCAATGCGCAAAAGCTGATTATATTTTGCAACACGTTCACTTCTGCTTGGCGCGCCTGTCTTAATTTGACACGTATTTAATGCCACTGCCAAATCTGCAATGGTTGTGTCTTCCGTCTCACCGGAACGATGACTTGTAACCGCAGTATATCCTGCTTTATGTGCCATCTTGATAGCCTCTAAGGTCTCTGAAACCGAGCCAATTTGATTTAACTTAATTAAAATAGAATTGCCGCATTTGTGTTCAATTCCTTTTGACAATCTTTCTGTATTGGTAACAAATAAATCGTCGCCGACTAGCTGTACCTTTTTTCCAAGTTCTTTGGTAAGAAGCTGCCAGCCTTCCCAGTCTTCTTCATCAAGCGCATCTTCTATCGAAATAATCGGATATTTCTCCACTAATTTCTTCCAGTGTCCAATCAACTCTTCTGATGTATATTTTGTTCCTGCCTTTGGCAAAATATATTCGCCTTTCTTAGAGCCTTTCCATTCGCTTGCTGCCGCATCCATAGCAATTTTAAAGTCTGTATCTGGCTTATATCCTGCTTTTTTAATAGCTTCAAGAATGTACTCAATCGCTTCTTCATCACTTGCAAGGTCTGGTGCAAATCCTCCCTCATCACCAACCGATGTTGCAAGCTTTTTTGATTTTAATAATGCGGCTAAACTGTGGAATACCTCTGTACACCATCGCAATGCTTCCTTAAAGCTCGATGCGCCCACTGGCATAATCATAAATTCCTGAACATCAACCGTATTTGCTGCATGTGCGCCGCCATTTAATATATTCATCATAGGAACAGGGAGTCTGTTTGCATTTGCTCCCCCAAGAAACTTATAGAGCGGTATATCAAGAGAGATTGCTGCTGCTTTTGCACAAGCTATCGAAACAGCAAGAATCGCATTAGCGCCAAGTTTTGACTTATCCTTCGTCTTGTCAGCCTTTATCATTGCATGGTCAACTGCATATATATCAGAAGCATCCAACCCTGCAATAGTATCATTAATAATAGTATTAATATTATGAACAGCTTTTGATACACCTTTTCCTCCAAAACGATTTTTGTCGCCATCACGCAGTTCCAACGCCTCAAACTCTCCCGTAGAAGCGCCGCTTGGCGCCATTCCGCGACCTACGGTTCCATCTTTAAGATGCACTTCTGCCTCAACCGTTGGATTTCCTCTTGAATCAATAATTTCTCTTCCGATTACTTTTTTAATTTTTAAATCCTTCATATATGCCCTCATTTCTGTACAGTATTGGTCTTTGCACATACGTTGTGCCAAATCATACAATATTAGTGTACACATATTTTTAAAAATTAAACTTTATTATTTGCTAAAATTAGACTATAATAACATTTAATGACAATAGTTTTACATATATAACAAGAATTTAAAAAGAATAAAAAATACGTTTTGACACAAGCCATATACTATGGTAAATACTATATTTCTCTTATTGGCATGTCAAAAAGAAAAAAGGAATTTATATGAAAAAGAATTTATCTATCCAGCGTAAAATGATTTTACTTTTATTAATGTTTACCATGATTATCAATCTTTTAATAATGGGAATAAGCTTTCAATTAAAAAATATTGTTGCTGATACTTTATGTACTCCAACAGTATCAGAAGCAATCTGCAATAAAATTATTGATATTGTTAAAGAAAATCTAGGCATCAATACTGATAAATTTAAAAATATTGAAGATGCAATAACAGAAAATGATTATATTGAAGATATCACTTCAAAATATATAGAATCCATTACAGAGCAATTAAATAACGGAAATACCACATTTACTTTTAATGTTGAAATAACCGCTCAAATTAAAGATTTAATTAAGGCAATTGTCAACTCGTTTAAAGAATCAACAAACTCTTCTCTTCTTAACAAAGTGATTGATTCTTTTAGCGAACAAATATTAAATCAGGCAAAAAATGTGGAAAATACAATCAATGAATATATTACTGAAAATGTCAATAAATATGCCAGCCGATATGATACTTATATAAAAATTTATTCTGTATTAATATCAACTTGGTTTAAAGGATTATTGATTGCTATTGTTATTGTGTTATTTATTCTTTGTATCATTAACACAAAGTCCTTTGGCACAACACTGTTAAGCTTTGGAGGTTGTTCTTTGCTAGTTGGATTGGCATATGTCAGCATACTTTGCAATTTTGTCTCTAACATTTTTCAAACCATATCTGCGCAATATATTGGAACCACACTGCATTTATCCAATACATATTTTGTGAAAACTGGCATTATTATGATAATTGCTGGTATACTAGGAATTGCGGCAGGAATATTTTTTAGAAAAAAATCGTAAAAATTGGGTTGATATATTTTTTGTAATTTCATATAATACTATTAGAGACAGGATAATCTGTCCTCGAAAATATTGTTCGCATATCGTTTGCGACTAATAAATGTACGACTCGAAAATATTGTTCGCTTACCAGAAGCGTCTAATAAATATCTGGCTTGAAAATTCTAGCCTTATCGCTTAAGTGATAAGGCTATTTTTGTGGAGAAAATCATATGAATTACCAAAAAGGATATGTTTATCATATTAAAGATGAATACTTTACAAAAGTTAATGAACCAAATCTTATGCAAAATAAGGAAAATGGTAATTACCGCCCAACTTTTTACTGCCTGCGTAACGAAAAAACAGCTTTACTTTGGCTAGTTCCACTTAGCAGCCGTATAAAAAAATTCCAAACAATTTATGACAAACAAATAAAAAAATATGGGAATTGCCTAACTATTGTTATAGGAGAATACGACGGAAAACCTGCTGCATCTGCTCAATAATGCAGATACAGCTTCTAACTTTGCCTTTTCCTCTACAACTTCCCCCATTCCAACTCCAACAATTCCATTGTTCCTGTTCCTTGAAATACCAAAAATAAAGGATAAATTCCTGTAACTTCCATATGTATAGAACGGCATTGCCACACTTCTGGAGGCGTTGGTGCAATCTCAAAATAATATTCTGATAAAGATTGCTTATTTTCCTTATCTATGTACATCTTATTTTCAGCTTCTATGCCATCAGTCATAACATATAATCGCCCTTTTGCAGTACCCCTATATGTTATTGTTAATCTGCACTTTTTATCAAAAAGAAAATATTTATATCCTATTAAAGTTGTATGATGAATATTTGAAATAAAATATTGATTGCCGCAATGCGTGATAAATGGCTTTATCACATCGCTTGCACCATTTCCATTATGCGGCATATTGCCATCAGTCAGGTTACATGCAATAACAGCAGGATATTTCCCCTCTGTTATTAATGCCCCGTCATTTAAACCGCAGGACGTCATCTCCACTTGCTTTATTGTGCCATCTTCTTTGATTGTAATTTTTTCTGCTGCCCCCTGTCTTGAATAACTTGTAAGATGTGTATTTTTGTGATAAAAAACATACCACTGCCCATTTACACATATAATACTTCCATGATTGGTGCCTGTGTTGGCAAGCCTATCCTCTGGCTTTCTTCCATTATATCCAATATCGCCATTGGATATTAAAACACCTCCAAAATGAAAATCGCGGTCTGGATAATCGCTGACTGCATAAGCTAATTCATGCTGTACTTGTGTTGAATAAATAAAATAATATTGATTGTTCACTTTTCGTATAGAGCTTGCCTCAAAAAAAGCATGTTCTGCAAACTCTGTTCCCTGCGCTAAACGATGTCCGGGTACAATTCGCTGTGGCTGTGTTTTTGCTGTAAGCATATCTTCATTTAATTCTACGACATTCGCCCCCATAAGAAAACAACCGTCACGTTCAAGCTCTTCATCGGATTTGTGAAACATATGTTTCATTCTGCTTTTTAAATCCTCTTCGGAATCATTCGTATATCGATGCGATAACGACCACCCATAATACAAATAAATTCTACCCTCATCATTTATAACAGCAGGGTCAAATGGTATATATTGTTTCATTAATGTTCCATCTGAATATTTCACATCGCCATAATACTGATATTCTCCTGTTGGCGTATCACACACAGCAACTGAAATGGGTCCGTCAAAACCACCTTTTCCCCGCCATGCCGATAAGCAATAGTAAAGATAATACCGCCCGTCATTGCCTTTGACAACATCAGGGGCATATAGATATTTGCGCTCCCCTGCACCTTCAATAACCTCTGTGGAATGAGGGTCTTTACTTGCTGAATAAATAACACCCTCATATCTCCAGTCTGTCAAATCCTCCAAAGGGGCTGAATAGCCCACATAATCCAACTCGCAATATGTATCCCCGCCGCTCCTGTCATGAGAACCAAACACATATAATCGGTCGCCAAAAATATGTGGCTCGGCATCAGGTACATGTTCATTAATTGGAAGATACGGATTAAATACTTGTTTTTTCATATCAATCTCCATTTCTGTGCTGTTTTTTTCTGTTAGACGGATATTCGCAAGCCGCTGCGCTGCTTGATGAGGTTAAAAAACATTTGTTTTTTTTGATAACTTTATATCAAGCAGCACACAGACACAAACTTAATTTTATTCTGCCTCGCGAATGACTTTGCGCAACGGCAAAATCATTCCTGGCGATACAGAAAGTTCGTCAATTCCCATTTTTAAAAATCTTTCAGTCAATTCTACATCTGCTCCCAACTCACCGCATATGCCTGCCCAAATTCCTTCCTTGTGAGCATTTTCTACAACCATATTGATTAATCGAAGAATAGACTCATGATGCGGATTATAAAATCGGTCAAGACGATTGTTTTGTCTGTCAATAGCAAGCGTATATTGTGTTAAATCATTTGTTCCAATACTAAAAAAGTCAACTTCTTTCGCCAATAAATCACTAATAACTGCGGCAGCAGGCGTCTCTATCATAATCCCTTGTTCTATTGTATTATAATCAACCCCAATGCTGTCAAGTTCAGCTTTTACTTCCTCAACAATTTTCTTGATAGCTTTTACTTCCTCAACCGATGTAATCATTGGATACATAATAGAAATATTGCCAAATGCACTGGCACGAAACAAAGCGCGAAGCTGTGTTTTAAATATACTGGTCTGTGTAAGGCAAATTCGGATAGCCCTGTAACCCATAGCCGGATTTTCTTCTTTATCAAGATTAAAATAATGCACTTGCTTATCCGCTCCAATATCAAGCGTTCGGATAATTACTTTTTTATCGCCCATCGTCTCAGCAACTTGCTTATAAGCAGTAAACTGTTCTTCTTCCGTCGGAAAATGGTCTTTTTCAAGATATAAAAATTCACTTCTAAAAAGACCTATCCCATCGGCATCATTTTTAAGAACCGAACCAATATCAGACACATTTCCAATATTCGCATAAAGTTTTATCAATCGACCGCTTTTTGTAACGGTATCCTTTCCCTTTAAATCTTGTAATAACCTTTTTTGTTCCTCGTCTTGTTTTTTCTTCTTTTTATACAGCTCCAACGTTTCACTGTCGGGGTCTACAATGATAATGCCCTCATAGCCATCTACAATTGCCGTCTTGCCATTCCATTCCTTTTTAATATCAACATTGATAAGGGCAGGTATGCTCATTGTTCGTGCAAGAATTGCCGTATGAGAATTGGTTGAGCCTTCTTTTGTCACAAATGCCAATAATTTACTCTTGTCCATCTGTACCGTCTCGCTTGGCGCTAAATCTTTCGCTGCAATAATACAAGGCTCAACAAGGTCTTCCTTTGCCCAGCTACCTGTCAATATGCGAACAATTCGTTCAGATATATCTTTGACATCAATACTTCTTGCCTTAAAATATTCATCTTCCATATTGGCAAAAATTTCTGCAAAATTATCGCCTGTCACTGCAACAGCATACTCCGCATTGACTTCTTGACTCTCAATAATATTGACTATGGACTCATTATAATCGTCATCTTCTAACATCATCAAATGGACATCAAAAATCTGTGCATTCACCTCGCCCACTTCTTTTAATGCTTTGTTATACAATGCCTGAAGCTGTTTTGCCGCCTCGCCTTTTGCCGTTTCAAAACGTTCCAGCTCTGCTTTTGTATTGCTTACTTTTCGGCGCGCAACTTCCTTTTGGTCTTTTTCATAATAAAATATTGATGCAATGGCAATACCGCCAAACACTTTTTTACCTTTAAATGTATCCATTAGCTACTTCCCCTTTTTCATTGCTGTGGTTACTGCATACTCTTTATTTTTTACAACGATGCAGCACTACATATTTTCCTTAAAAAAATCTTCCATAGCTTTGGATGCTGTTTCTTCATCTGCCCCTTCAACCGTTACAGTTATCGTTTTTCCACTCTTTACACCAAGTCCCATAACAGCCATCAACTTCGTTGCCTCCGCCTCTTTTCCATTAAAATGTATCTTGATAACAGAATTATATTTTTTTGCTTCCTTTGCAAGCAGTCCTGCCGGTCTGGCATGAATCCCCACCTCGTCTTTAATCATATATTCAAACTGTCTCATACGAATCTTCAATCCTCCATTGCTTCCATTTATTTCTCTATATTATTTTCCTCAAAGAATGATATCCTATACGCAATTTTTATAAAAAAGAAAACAATACATTATTGCTAAATGTAAAATTGCTTATGGAAACAAATATAAAAGCAAGGATTTCTATATTACTGATGTATTTTTACCATTTTAGCATAAGCGCCATTGCGAGCCATTAACTCCTGATGCGTTCCTGATTCCTCAATTCCATTTTCTGTCAGCATCAAAATTTCTTCTGCATTTTCAATCGTTGTAAGTCGGTGCGCTATAACAAATGTAGTTCTGTTTTTAGCAAGCTTTTCTAAAGAATCCTGTACCACTTTTTCGCTTTCATTATCCAATGCAGAGGTCGCCTCATCAAATATTAAAATAGGCGGATTTTTAAGAAATACCCTTGCAATGGATAAACGCTGCTTTTGTCCACCTGAAAGTTTAACGCCTCTTTGACCAATATCTGTGTCATACCCTTTTTCAAAAGACATAATAAAATCATGGGCATTTGCATTTTTTGCCGCCTCAATAATTTCCTCGTCGGTCGCATCGGGTTTTCCATACTTTATATTATCCTTAATTGTTCCCATAAAAAGATAAACATCTTGCTGTACAACGCCAATATGGTCTCTTAAACTCTTTAATGTCACATCTTTTATATTTGTACCATCAATTTTTATCGTTCCTTCACTTGCCTCATAAAATCTTGGAATTAAAGAACATAAGGTTGTTTTTCCCACACCGGAAGGACCAACTAAAGCAATATATTTTCCTGGCGCAACATTTAAATTTACATGTGATAAAACAAACTCATTGCCGTCGGAATACTTAAATGAAACGTTTTCAAAAGTAACGCCGCCTTTTACATTGCTTAACACAACTGCATTTTCTTTTTCTTTGATATCCGGCTCAACCGATAAGATTTCAAGAAACCGCTCATAGCCTGAATAGCCATTTTGAAACTGCTCCGTAAAATCCACCAAAACTTTTACTGGTTCTGTAAATACATTAATATATAATAAAAATGTAACAAAATCTGTAATATTTACCCAGCCTTTTGCAATGCCAACGCCTCCTACTGCAATGACCACAACGTTAATCAGCGTTGTAAATGCCGTCAGCCCCGCATGATACGTACCCATATAATGATAACTGTTCTTTTTAGATTCCAGAAATTTATCATTTCCTTGTTTGAATTTTTCACACTCAATATCTTCATTGGCAAATGACTTCACAACTCGTATTCCTGATAGATTGTCTTCTATCTGTGCGTTGATATCGCCAATCTTTTCACGGTTGCGCTTAAATGCCCTTTTCATTTTTTTATTGAGCTTATAAGCAAAAAGCAACATAACTGGAATTAAGATAAAAGCCGTCAATGTCAATCGCAGGCTAATCGTTCCCAATATGCACAGAGCGCCCACAATCTTAATAAACGATATCGTAATATTTTCTGGTCCATGATGCAGCAATTCTGTTATATCAAATAAATCCGAAGTAATACGCGATAATAATTGACCAACTTTTTGGTCGTCATAAAATGAATATGACAGTTTTTGATAATGATTAAATATCTCTGCTCTCATATCATACTCTATCTTTGCACCCATAACATGTCCAAAATTAGAGATATAAAAATTGCATCCACCCTGTATAAGCACCAATACAAATAATAAAACCGTTATTACAATAATAGTATAAAGCGCACTGTCTGAATCCATATATACAACTTTTGATGTTATATATCTAACAACTAATGGTATTACTAATGTAACTAATGCTGAAACAATGGCTAGAACCATATCAATAATAAAAGTGCTAAGATATGGCTTGTAGTATCTTATTAACCTTTTTAAATTTTGCTTCAATTCAAGTACCTTCCCTTTCTAAATTTCTGTCTGTTCATTTACCAGCCTACTTTATATATACTATTAAAAAGGCTGCTGCAAAATCAAATTTTCCATATGATATTAATATGAACTATATCCTATCTTATCATATTTTGCAGAAATTTTCATTTCGCGGCAGACCAAATTTATTTATTATTTTTTTAAAACACTACACATAACTTTATTACGCCACAAGCAATTTTATCGCCTGAATTGCCAGATGGCTGCGAGGTAAAATCATCTGGTTTACTGTGTATAATAACCGATTTTCCCAAAATTTCAGGAAGCGTCAGCACATTATCATAAAAGCACATCCAGCAATAACCATCCGTTGATAAAATAGGAATCAAATCGCCGGCATGTTTCGGATGGGGCTGTTCATTAGGGTTATAATGATTTCCTGTATTTTTAAAACCATTGCTGCAATCGCCGACTTCATGGATATGAAATCCAAAGAAATCAGGAGCATGTTCTTTACTTTGAGGCAAATTAAATATTTGTACTTCAATAAGTACCCCTTCATATGGCACGCTGTAAAATTTCACTTCTCCCTCTATATCTGGATATTGAAAACCTCCCGATATATGAGCTGCTGCCATT
This sequence comes from uncultured Eubacterium sp., assembly GCA_947088865.1. Taxonomy (GTDB): domain Bacteria; phylum Bacillota; class Clostridia; order Lachnospirales; family Lachnospiraceae; genus Lachnospira. The sequence continues at coordinate 69,485 of CAMUHY010000018.1, forward strand.
GGAGTCGCATTGCATAAAATAGACGAAAAAATATTTTGAGACATTTTAATCCTCATTTCTGCGCTGCTTTCTACAAGCAGCTAATGACTCAAGTCAAAAATCAGCCTAAAACAAAGTTACTTTATTATATGCAGTTTTATATTTTATGCTAAATATCAATTCTTCCTATGACTAAAATTAGAACGTTCGACCTCTATTATAAAAAACATGGTTAAACGGATATTTGCAATCCGCTACGCTGCTTGCTTATAACATTTTTTTGATATGCTCTAAATCTTGTATCAATGTTTCTGAGTATTGACAAGCTTCATTATATATTTGATTTGCTCTGTCAAAATCTTGTGCAAATAGTGCATCTAAAACTTGTTTTCCATAAGAATGAAATTTTTTATGTTTTTCTTCTAATCCTTGCCAAACAGGCTTAATCTCATCTTGAACCGGATTGACTGCATAATAAAAATGTCCAAATCCACATTTTGTAGCATCAATTTGCAAAGGAAAAATCACCTTTTCATCAACAATTCTTTTTAAATTATAAAGCCAATCCTTATGTGCAAGAATCGCTTTGTCAAGATAATTTTTAAACGTTTGCGGCTCAATTTGATAAAACGCATCTTGGCTCATCCTTCCCATAATTTTTGCTGATTCGTCTAATGTTTTTTCAATAAACTGTAATGGAGAAACAATTTCTTTCATTGTTTGCCCATGCTGATTTAATAAATGCGTATCCTCATTCAAAACACTGCACTGACTTTCAATTTCGGATGTACGATTTTCCAATTCCGCCATTGAACTGCTGATTTCTTCACTGATACTTGCCAATGAAGAGATACTATTTGTAATTTTTTCAACATGCTGCCTGCTCTCTTCATTAAATCTCCACACATTACTAATTTTATTGGTAACTATTTCCAACGCCTCAATCGTATTATCCACACTTGCCACACTTTTTGCCGATGCCGATTGAATGTCTGTTACAAAACTGCTCATATTAGCGGTTAAACTCTGTGTCTCTTCCGCCAAACTTCTAATTTCTTCTGCTACAACGGCAAATCCTTTTCCGGCATCTCCTGCCCTTGCTGCTTCTATTGAAGCATTCAACGCCAGCAAATTCGTTTGTGAAGAAATCATCTTAATTCCTTCTATCACTTCATTCATATCATTAATCACCTTAGAGAGATGACTCATATCTTGTCCCATCTCCCTTGATGTATGAATGGTATCATTTGACATATTTTTAATGTGTGTCAATTCATTTTGACCTTCATCCGTCTTTTTATATACATTTGTTGATTCCTCTGACAATTCAATAATAGTATTTGTCAAATCCTCATGTTGCTTGGATACCGATTCGGCGACAGAATAAGCCTCTGCTGCCGCATCATAAATTAACTTTGTCGCGCTTGCTACACTTTCAGAAATTTCCTTTAATGTATCAGAATAATGATTTAAGGTCAAATCTAGCGAACTTATCTGCATCAGTGATTGAAAAATACCTTGCATTACTTCTTCAAACTGGGAACGACCAGCAAGCAATCGGGAATATATCTGCGCCAATTCTGATGTATAATTTATATTCTCCATATTAGAAATGGATACTAATAAATTCTTTTTTGCCTTTCTTAAAATGCTCATACCTTGCCTCCCCTATTTAAATATATCAATTATATAAAAATATAATTGTCTATATTTAAATTATACTTTCACTTTTATGTACATTTTATATCCTAGCACATTACTGGAATTTTCACAAGCAAATAACTGATAGTATATGCAGCTATTCCGTATACTAATGGAACAACAATATTCCATATCGTCAATTCATGTAAAAAAACAAGGGAAGAAAAAACTTGAACTGCTATAAATACTGCTGTCAATTTAATATTAAATAGAAACATTTTTTTTGCCCTATCGCGACATATCACACTGGGATTAATCGGCAACTCTTTTAATAATTGATAAAGCGGCAACGGATGTCTCTCAATGCCAACTACTTGCCAATAATTATAATACATATAATGAATCATGAAAAAAAATAAAAAACTTATTATTATCATTCTTATATCTTCAAAACCAAACTCTTGAATCGGTATCAAAGCTAATAACATTGTAAATATTCCAAACAAAATCCCTACCATTTTATAACCTAAAATCGTATAAGAATTATATTTTTGATTTACTGTATCAAATTCTTTTAAAGCTGCGATTTGTTTTGATTCATCCATAAAAATCCTCATTTCTGCGCTGCTTTTTGCGCATAAACAACTTTGTGTCAAGCAACGCGCAGACACAAATTGTAGTGTGAAAAATTTATTTTTCACACTAATCCTCCATTCCGAAGCGTAGCGTAGGAATTGCGCAATAGAAAAAACTGCTAAAGCAGTTGCGTATGCGATTTCTATTGTCACATCAAGCGCTATTTGTGACGCTGCTGTTATGTTACATTCTCACAAAAAGACACCATAGTTCCATTTTCAAGAATACAAATATAATCAACATCATTTTCCAACTCTTCCTGCAAATGTGTTGTAAGCATTACTGTTACATTACCGTCAAGCATCAATGTTCTCAGCTCCTTAAAAAAATCCTTCCTATATACAATGTCCATTCCTGCTGTTGCTTCGTCAAAAAGATACAAGGAAGGCTTATATGCCATTGCAAATGCAAACTGAAATTGAACGCACTCACCTTTAGAAAGATTAGCCACCTTTTTTAATGGACTAATATTGTATTGCTTTAGTTTTTCATTCAATAATTTTCTGTCAAAATAAGAATAAAACGGACTAAATAAATCCACATTTTGCTCAATTGTAAACTCTTTTATATAATGGTGATTATCACTTATAAACCCTATATTGTCTAATACGGTCTCCCTGTTTTCTTTCACTTCAAATACAGTGCCATGCCTATCTGTTATGCAAATACTTCCTTTATAAGTCATTTTTCTATCCATCAACAATTTTAACAGCGATGTTTTTCCTGCTCCATTGTTTCCTGCAATACCGCATATATACCCAACAGGCAGCTTAAAATGAATATCTGAAAGCAAAAATCCTTTCAATTTGGCAGACACATGGTCAAAACAAACTGCATTCATCACTATTCCTCCATTTCATACAAAGCCCTTGCCATTTGTATCATTTCTTCTTCCGTCAAACCAGCATGTTTACATGCCAATACAGCCTCTAATATCTTTTTTTCTATCATCATCATCTGTTTTTCTTTCAAGTAATCCTGATTACATTCAGAAACAAAAAATCCTCTGCCAGCAACGGAATGAATAAGACCTTCCTTTTCCAACTCCTCATATGCTTTTTTGGTTGTTATAACACTAATCTGCAACTGTGCCGCCAATGCTCTTATAGAAGGAAGCTGCTCATTTACTTTTAATTTTCCTTCGACAATTTTTGATTTTATCTGAAGCATAATCTGCTCATAGATTGCAGTTGTTCCTTTAGTCTCAATTTGTATATTCATAATATGCAGTCCTTTTAATCATATTTTTGTAATATTGAATTGTATATTTAACCATCACAAGCAGCAGCGCTGCAACAATGACATACCATATTATTAAAAGATACTTTATTTGTGTGGCACTTAAACTGCCCAGTATTTTACTTTCATATATTGCATAGTAAATGCAAAATCCCATAAATAGAACGATTCTTACAAAAAACTGAAACGCTCCCATAAATTCATCTTTCTTTACAACACCAGAAGCTGTCTGAACGGCTGCATTGCAAATCAAAAGCATAATAAAACCTGTCAAATAATCCTGCCAACTTATCCTATTCAACAATAAAATTACACCTGCCCATAGACAATATACAACTTGTGGTATTACCAGTCGAATTTTAAATCCTGTTATCACATACTGCGTTCGCTCTTTCTTGCTCATTGGCAAAAGATAAAACATTTTAGAAGGAATTTTTCCGCATAAATACGAAAAAGCAATCCCAATCATTGCAGAGACAATAAACGAATAAAAAAATATACCTTTATCTACTTCCATCGCTATAATAGACTCTGCAAAACAAAATAAATATACAAACAAAACTCTTAAATCTTCTTTTTTAATATTTCTTGGATTTAACTGAATGAAATAGTCTTTTATAATATATTTATATATTTTATATTTTATCATGCTTGACCGTTACTGAAAACTTATAAAAAGTTGTAAATCGACTTTTATGTTTCATTCCTTGTTCAGTGTGTCCGCTTTTGATAAC
>CAMUHY010000019.1 GCA_947088865.1 uncultured Eubacterium sp.
GGCTGGCTGGCTGGCTGGCTGGCTGGCTGGCTGGCTGGCTGGCTGGCTGGCTGGCACAATTGTATTTTCTGTTTCAACAAATGTCAACAGTAAATCTCGATAATATTCATATTGTTTTTTTCTTGCTTCAATTTCTGCTGGAAGACCGATATCTAAATCAGAACAAATTGATTCAAAATTATCCAGCACATTAACTAATCTATTTTGTGCCTCTATTGCTGGTAATGGAATTTCAATTTCTTCAATAGATGGTACACTAGAATGAACCACTTTACTTTTAATCTTTCCTTTACTTTTTTGTTTTTGTACGTTATAGGTTGAAAGTACGTATGATAAATACTTAGGATTTTGATTATGTTTTAATACAACAATATCTCCACCTGCTAAACACTTATCATACCCTACATACGCTGTTGATTTAGCTATATCCTCTATGTTTTCTCCAGTTATTGCAAATAATATATCTCCATGTTCAAAATATTTAGGATTTGTAATATTTTCTAATTTTATATGTGATTGACATTCCTCAAACCAGATATTATATGTTGTATAAATTTCACCATATCGTACACAAGGTGTTCCATCTACTGTAATCTGTTCTTTAGTTATTCCAGACCCTCTATATATATCTATTGCTATATCTCGTAATTTTACTTTAGGTATAGAAATATCAAATTCAAGTAGACTATCTCGATAATATTCAAACTGTTTTTTTCGAGCTGTAAGTTCTGTTGTAAGTTCTGTTGTAAGTTCTGTGAAATTGTCCAAAATACGGACAATTTCACATTGCGCTTCTAATGGAGGTATAGGAATAGCATACATATCTATACTTGATATATGAACATGAGGAACCCCACCACCCTTTTTCGTCTTATATATTTTATCTTGTATATTACATAAACAATAATATACATACTTCGTTAAAAGATAATCTTTCCCTTTTATCGAAAAAGCATCACAAACAAAAATAGGCTCATTCCAATATTGAACATATCCAGCACCAGCACCACTACCAGCAACTGTTATTGTTTCTCCTTCACGATTACTTTTATCACAATAAAAAGCTGGCTCTTTGCCTCCAGAAATAACAGGAACATTTCCAACAATCACATTCTTCTTAGTTACAGATGTACCTCGTTGCATTAAAGTACAATCTTTTAACTTTTTAAACTCCACTCCATTTGGACAAAGCTCTGAAATTAATTTTTCAATCTTATTAATTTTACTCACCATCTCTCTTTAAATTCCATTAAAAATATTATATAATAATTTTTTTAATGATTCTTTTACCTTCTTCATGTAATAATTTTTCTGTATTTATTACTTTATCTAAACATAATTTTTCCTTATCTTTTTTATCTAAAATCACACCCCCTCCCTCTTTTTATAATTTTCATCAGTTGCCGAGTATTTCTCGATAACTCCCTTTAGATAAATCATTTTTCTATTATGCTAATTACATAATCTCTGCTTTAATTTTTTTAATTCTTCTATTGATAATATTGGTATATATTGTGCTATTTTTTCAAGTAACATTTCTTCATCACAAATCATTCTTTTTGCTGTTTCTCTGTCTTTACTATCCTCAATATCTTTTGTATAAGCCTTCAAAATTTGTTCATCGTCAAATAACGTCATCATTATATCTACAATTCCCTGCTCCTTGTCCTCAAAATATCACTTTATTAACGACAAATACCTATCTTTTACCTTCTTGCTTAACTATTTCCATTTTGGAAATAGTTAAACTTTCCACTAATTCGCTTTCAGTAAAAATATTCATAAAATGTTTAGAGATTGCTGGAACTTCAACGTCAAACAACTATGGAAATTCCTTCACTATTCTACCTCAATTTCTGCAATAATTTTATCAATTTCTGCTCGAAGTATCTCTTCTCTTGCCACAATCTCTTTAATTTCTGCATTCAATTTTTTTATATCAATCTTTTCTCTTGTATCTTCCTGTTCTACATAAGAAGACACAGAAAGATTATAACTGTTTTCTACAATTTTTTCATTTTGCACAAGTTGTGCATAATATTCTTTATCAATTCTCTCTTTATAAGCATTTAAAATATTTTGAATATTCGTCTCTGTCAGCTTATTATTATTTGTAATCTTCACACATTCTTTTGATGCATTAATAAAAAGAGTTGTATTTTCTGTTTTACTCTTTTTAAGTATCATAATACAAGTAGCAATACTTGTCCCAAAAAAGAGATTATCTGGAAGCTGAATTATACAGTCTATATAATTATTATCAATCAAATATTTACGAATTTTTTGTTCTGCACCGCCTCGATACATCACACCTGGAAAACATACAATAGCAGCTACTCCATTTGTTGCAAGCCATGACAAAGAGTGCATAATAAATGCCAAATCTGCTTTTGACTTTGGTGCTAAAACGCCAGCAGGAGAAAAACGCTCATCATTAATAAGAAGTGGATTATCATTCCCTTCCCAATGGATAGAATATGGCGGATTAGAAACAATTGCCTCAAATGGCTCATCATTCCAATGTTGTGGTTCTGTCAATGTATCTCCATGTGCAATACTAAATTTTTCATAACCTATATCATGTAAAAACATATTAATGCGGCAAAGATTATATGTTGTAATATTAATTTCCTGTCCAAAAAATCCCTGTCTCACATTTTCTTTTCCCAATACTTTTGCAAACTTCAACAAAAGTGAACCACTGCCACAAGCAGGGTCATAAACTTTATTTACTTCCTTTTTTCCTATCACAGTAATTCTTGTAAGAAGTTCTGAAACTTCCTGTGGTGTATAATATTCCCCTCCGCTTTTTCCAGCATTGGAAGCATACATTCCCATTAAAAACTCATATGTATCACCAAACGCATCAATCGTATTATCTTGATAATCGCCAAGTTTCATATCTGCAACACTGTTAAGAAGTTTAACCAACTTTTCATTTCTTTTTGCAACAGTACCGCCAAGCTTATTACTATTAACATCAATATCATCAAATAATCCCTTTAAAGCGCCTTCACTATCATAACCTTGCGCTGAGGTTTCAATATTACGAAATGCCTTTTCCAATGTTTCATTTAAATTTTCATTATTTTGTGCATTTTCTTTCACATTGCAAAAAAGCTCACTTGGCAAAATAAAATAGCCTTTTGACTGTATTAAATCTTCTCTTGCTTCTTCGGCATCTATATCTGTCAATTCTGCATAATCAAACTGAATATTTCCTGCGTCTATTTCTCCTGCATTTACATATTTTACAAAATTTTCTGAAATATATCGGTAAAACAATATGCCTAATACATATTGTTTAAAATCCCAACCATCTACACTGCCTCTAAGGTCATTTGCCATATTCCATATGGTACGATGGAGTTCATCTCGTTCTAGTTCTTTCTTGTTATCAATCATCTATTTATAGTCCTTCCTAAATTCAACAGATACTATCTGACAAATTTAATCCTCCTTTTCCATAATACTATTTTTATATTCTTCCATAATTTTATCTAATTCCGGCTTATAATTTTTATTATACTCTATATCTTGTTTTAGCAAAATAAAAAACAATACAATAGACAAAAAAATAAAAAATATATCATATGGAACTAATGTAAATATATTATCCTTACAATTCTATTAAATTTCCTTCTTTAAAATAATAAATATTTTCTTTCTTATAGCCAAAAACAGAATTTTCAATACCAATATGCGGTTCAAAAGTAAACAATGCCACATCGGAAAGTTTGGTATGATTTCCTTTTTCAATATAAATCCGGTCAGCTTTGTCCTTCACAATAGAATGTCCCAAATTTCCAAGAAAATCAAGATTGATATAACCATTTTGAACAATAAAATTATTGACATAAAAATACAATTCTTCAAATGTTGTATTGGTTGTTACAAACTGTTTCATTTCCAAATGTAATTTTTCCTGCATTTGTAAGCCATGTTTCCACTCAACATTATGGATAGCTTCTATATCATTTACAACTTGTCCATTTTCTACAATAATTGTTCTTGCAAAATCACCCCATATATTATTATTTTGAGGACTTAAATCAATGGTAATAATATCATTATCTTGAATTGTTTTATTGGATGTCTGATAGTTTTTGCCAGATACTGAAATAGCCGTTTCATCACCAGAAAAACAAAAGGCTCCAATATCCCAATACCAAAATGAAGTAGCTCCTAACTCTATCATTTTTTCTTCACATTTTTGACGAATATCTATCAGATTCATTTCTGGTTTGATAACCTGTTTTATATAATTTATGGTCTGTTTTGCAATGTTTTGAACTTGTAAATAATCCATATAACTCCCCTATTTTGATTTAAACTGTATTTTTATTGAAACTTGATATATTAAACAGAAAAGCGGATAGTTACAATCCGCTTTTTTATTTGTTTACAACTTATTTTTCTATATTCTTATTTTCGTTCCCTTTGTATCCCTATGAGCCATCTTCATCTTTCCAAAATCAACCATTTTTCCCTTATAATCCATTGAGAGAATGTCTCCATTTGCAATAAGATACACTTCCTCTAAATAATCATCTTTCCCAAGCTTAATGCTTCGTACCCCAACAGCGCTTTTTTTCTTTATTGGTATTTCTGTAAGTGGAAATTTCAAAAATACGCCATTTGCTGTCTGCACAATGACATTTTGTTCACTTGTTATTACTTCCTCTTCTATAATTTGTCCTTCATAGTTAAATTTAGAAAACAATTCCACTTTGACATCCGTAAACAATATATCAAGCACTTTATCATTATCTGTAAGTTTGGTAGCGGTAACGGTTTTTTTTGCGACATCAAATTCATCGGTTTGAACCAGTTTCATCATACCTAATTTTGTGACAAATAATAATTTTTGATTTTTTATCCTTGCTGCCTCGCATAGAAAAATCATTTGCTCATCACTGCTGTTAAAATTCCCTAAATTATCAATCGGTGTTCCTTTATCTCGGAATTTCGTGCTAAAAGGAATATCTTTTACTTTAATTTGATGAAACATTCCTGTATCGGTAAAAATACATATTTTATCGTTGTTCATACAAGAAAAAATGTATTTATACTCATTATGCACGGCTTCTTTATTTCGCTCATAAGCAGTCTTATCAATGGTCTTGGCATAGCCAAACCGGTCCATAATAAACATAACCTCCGTTGCTGGCACTTCCTTTTCAACCACCACTGCTGCCTTGCCGTCTTCAATCACCGTTTTTCTCTCAAAGCCATATGATTTTTTAATTTTTTGCAAATCGGCTTTAATTACTTTTGCCATTTCTTTTTTGCTGTTCAATATTTTTTCGTACTCTGCAATTTTTTTCAGACATTCATCATATTCTTTTTGCAGTGAAAGAATTTCAAGACCAATCAGCTTATATAATCGCATCTCTAAAATCGCTGCTGCCTGCCTTTGTGTAAAATCCAGCTTCATTGCCTGTTTTTTTGATTTTTCGGTCTTAAACTTAATCCCTTCTACAATACCATCCGTCAAACACTCTTTTGCCATTTTCAAATTGGTGCTTCCTCTTAAAATCTCAATAATTAAATCAATCATATCACAGGCTCTTATCAATCCTTCTTTGATTTCCTTATTATCAAGTTCTTTCTGGAGAAGTGTGGTATATTTTCTTGTCGCCAAATCATATTGAAAATCAATATGGTGTTGAATAATACTTTTAATTCCCAACGTTTTAGGTCTTTTATCGACAATCGCAAGCATATTGACGCCAAATGTATCCTCAAGTTTTGTCTTTTTATAAAGAATATTTTTTAAATTTTCTACATCGGCATTTTTCTTTAATTCTAATACAATTCGTATTCCCTCTTTAGAAGACTCATTCGACACATCAACGACATCGGTTATCTTCTTTGTCTCAATCAAATCGACAATATCGGATATAAATTTTCCAATATTAACACCTATCATCGTATATGGAATTTCGGTGATAACAAGCTTATCCTTATCCGCACGCCTTGCCGCCTGCTCCAATTCCACTTTGCCGCGAATCTTAATCTTTCCTGTGCCATGTTCATAAATATCAAGCAATTCTGATTTATTAATCACTATGCCGCCTGTTGGAAAATCAGGACCAGGTATATACTCCATCAACTCTTTTGTTGTAATATCTTCATTATCCATACAAGCACATACTGCATCGACTACTTCCCCCAAATTGTGTGTGGGAATATTTGTTGTCATACCCACAGCAATGCCGTCTGCACCATTTACCAATATATTCGGTACTCTCACAGGCAGCACTTCAGGTTCTTTTTCGGTCTCATCAAAATTGGGAACAAAATCAACCACATTTTTATCCAAATCAGCAAGATAAACTTCCTGTGTAAACTTTTTCAGCTTTGCTTCTGTATAACGCATGGCAGCCGCTCCATCACCTTCAATAGAGCCAAAATTTCCATGCCCGTCCACAAGAGCCATCCCTTTTTTAAAATCTTGGGAAAGCACAACAAGCGTCTCATATATGGAACTATCGCCATGCGGATGATATTTACCCATTGCATCGCCGACAATACGAGCCGATTTTCGATGTGGTTTATCATAATTTAACCCAAGCTGGTCCATCGCATACAATACTCGCCTCTGAACGGGCTTTAGTCCATCCCTTATGTCTGGAAGCGCTCTTGCTGTGATAACGCTCATTGAATAATCAATAAACGACTTTTGCATTAACTCTGAATATTCTGTTTTAATTATATTTTCTGCCATTCTTTTAATCCCCATTTCTATGCCATTTTTGTACAAAAAATCACTCAATTGATTTCTTTGATACAATTAAAATTTATGAATCAATTTCAGCTTCGCTGGCATGTGCATATATAAATTCTCTTCTTGGCGGAACATCACTGCCCATCAGCATGGATGTAATCTCTGTCGCCATTCTGGCATCTTCAATCTCGACCTGTTTTAATATTCTTGTTTCCGGATTCAATGTAGTCTCCCACAATTGTTCCGGGTCCATCTCGCCCAACCCTTTATACCGCTGCAATGTAAAAGAACCGCTTGCATGTTTTGCTTTATATTTTTCTAATGCTTTATCATCATAAAGATATTGACTATCGCTTTTTTTACTGCCCTTTTTGCTTTTATCCGATTTTTTTAGCTCCGCCTTATACAATGGAGGTGTTGCAATATATACATGTCCTTGATTGATAAGTTCCGGCATAAAACGGTAAAAAAACGTCAATAGAAGCGTATCAATATGCGCGCCGTCTACATCGGCATCCGTCATAATAATAATCTTATTGTAGCGCAATTTTGATATATCAAAATCATTTCCATACCCTTCTAAAAATCCACAGCCAAACGAATTAATCATCGTCTTAATTTCCGCATTTGCTAAAACTTTATCAATAGATGCCTTCTCCACATTTAAAATTTTGCCTCGTATTGGTAAAATAGCCTGTGTCCTTCTATTGCGGGCTGTTTTAGCAGAACCTCCTGCGGAGTCTCCCTCCACAATAAATACTTCGCATTCCTCTGGATTTTTACTTTCACAATTTGCCAATTTGCCGTTAGAATCAATTGAAAATTTAGGCTTTACCAAAAGATTCGTCTTTGCTTTCTCCTCCGCCTTTCGTATCTTTGCTGATTTTTCAGCACAGGCAATTACCGCTTTAAGCTGCTCTAAATTTCGGTCAAAATACAATTGAACTTCATCTCCAGTAATCGTACTTACTACGGTTCCTGCATCGGGATTATCAAGCTTTGTCTTCGTTTGACCTTCAAATCGTGGCTCTGGATGCTTGACAGCAACAATTGCTGTCATACCATTTCTTACATCTAAACCTGTAAAATTATTATCTTTTTCCTTTAATATGCCAAGCTCTCTTGCATACTGATTGATAATCATTGTAAACTTTGTCTTAAATCCTGTAATATGTGTGCCTCCTTCTTGTGTGTAAATATTATTACAAAATCCAAGTATATTTTCTTCAAACTCATTGACATACTGAAAAGCAACCTCAACCTCAATTCCATCTTCAACCTTTTTAAAATAGACAAGGTCATTGATTACTTCTTTGCCATTATTCAACTCTTTGACATAAGCCTTAATTCCATCTGGCTCATAATAGGTTATCTTTTCTTCACTGCCAATACGCTTATCTTCATAGACGATTGTAAGATTAGGATTAAGATAAGCCGTTTCATGGAGTCTGCTCTTAATAGACTCTCCCTTAAATCGTACTTTTTCAAATATTTCATCATCTGGCAAAAATGTTACAATTGTACCTGTATCATTTTTTCTACAAGTGCCAATCTGCTTTAATTGTTCTATGGGTTTGCCTTTTTCATACCGCTGAAAATAAACTTGTCCATCAACATGCACTTCCACTTCCAACCATATTGATAACGCATTGACAACCGATGCACCTACACCGTGAAGTCCTCCTGAAATTTTATATCCTCCATCACCAAATTTGCCACCTGCATGAAGCATTGTAAAGACGACTTCAACAGCAGGTATTCCAGCCTTTGGGTGGATTCCCACTGGTATGCCTCGTCCATTATCTTTTACCGTAGCTGTTCCATCATTATTTAATATAACATTTATCTGAGAACAATATCCCGCAAGATGTTCATCTACCGCATTATCTGCAATTTCGTATATCAGATGATTTAATCCTTTTGTTCCAACACTTCCTATATACATTCCCGGACGCAGCCTTACAGCTTCAAGTCCTTCTAATATTGATATGCTATTTGCATCATAACTTTGCTTTGTCATTTTATCTCCTTACTTTACATGGGAATTAAATACATCTTCAAAACTTTTATCCATTATCACCATACCAGACACATTGCATTGTTCCCACAATTCTTGATTAAAACAAATATATTTTTGCGCCTCGTAAGGCTCAAACATTTCATTAAATGAATCTAATTTTTTCTTTTCTAATATTGCTACTTTATTTGCTTCTGTCTTTGATTTTTCATTATCACTATTGCATTTTATAATGTAATACTTTCCGTTTACCTCAACAATATCGCTAACTTCACCGCTTTTAAGATTATAGGCGGCTTTCTCAAATGTTTCATCAAGTTCACCTCTTCGGCATTCCCGCTCATACTCGCCCTGATTGACATCTTTTGCTACGACATAAAAAATTTCATTATTATCCAATCGAGTCTTTGCTGCATCAATCTTTTCTTTCGTATCTGCACATATATATTGAATGGTAATTACTCTTGCATCATCTAAACTAATCTCTGCTGCAAAATCATCCGTACAATCATTGTAAAGAGCTGCTGCCTTTGCAAAGCATGTAAACATATTTTTTACTTTCTCTTTTGTGATTCCATATTTATCAATCACACCTAAATTAAGGGCGGCAAAATATTCATCTGTGGCAGCCTCAATGCCGTCCTTTACATTCCGGGACAGAGCAACGCCTGTCTCATCTGCCATCAAATTCATGCAATACACTCGAATCAATTTTGCTTTCACTTGCTCCTTGACATAATCATTAAATGTGACATCTTCAATGTTTTGATTCCAAATACTGCTTCCAAATAATTTTTCATATTCTTTTTTGGCATCGGCAAGCAACAAATTCGCTTCCATAACATCTGCTTTCATCGTATCTACCTTAAATAATTCCGTCTCTTTAAATCCCGTAGAAATATAAATAAATTTTCCATTCCAAAACTTAATATACGCAAATATTCCCAACGCAATTATTGCTATCAAAAAAACTGCTATAAAATCCCATCTTCTTCTTTTTTTTCTTCTCATTTAATACTCCAATCTTAATTCTACATCACTTATATTGAACTATCATTTATTTTTATAAATCATAATCAATAAATCTTATACCCCATTTATACTAGTAAATTCCATAAAAATAAAATAATTCTTACCATTTGATAATTACTATTGAATCTCATTAGGAAAGAATTAGACTTGCTTGATTAAAAAATATCATCTTTTTGTACAAACAGAGTCATTATACACCATTATTTGTTAAAATCCAACCATGTATTTGGTTTTAAACAGCAAATCAAAGAAAAATCCTTTTTTAATTGCTATATAAAATATCAATCAAAACACATTTTTAATATATTTTAGCAAACCTCTATCATTAATATACCATATAAAACATATGTTCGGCAACTACTATTTTTATAATATATTTTGCAAACCAAATGAACAGACAATTCGGCTGCAAATATGTCCGTTTAGCTCGTTGTTTGCGCAAATAAATAACAGGCAGCCGAATTTTCCAGATGCCTGTTATCATAAAACTATATTTTATTCTATTTCTATCTTTTTATGTTTTTTTACTTTTAATATCAATTCACTGAATAAAACCAAACCTTTTTTCTCAAACTTTCTTGAAAAATTAACAAGCAACAATATAATAGGCGTAATTAGCCATTCTCCGCCAACAGCCTCATAACCTCTTTGATTACACACACATTCCACAACCCACATTGTAAGCAAAGTGCCTATTACAAGACATACCCCGTTTTTCAAAATAAAAAATTTCATCGTAGAGTCTCCCATTCTTTGCGTCTTACTTAAGATTTTTGTCAAAAGAATGAACCTTATCTTATATTAATTGCTGCTTATAACACTTGCCTCACTTGAAATGTCAAGCAGTTGATTAATAGCCTCAATAACTGCTTTATCATAGCTGCCATTAATCACTAATGACACTCTATCTCTATTATAACCAACCAATGATGCCAACTGATTTACTTGATTGATTCCCCTATCAATCATAGCCTTGCGAACAGATTTTATCCAATCTTCTGAAGGTATTTGAGGTCTTTCTGGAAGCTCCTTAATTTTCAGCACATGATTAATTTCTGTCACTATTTTGATAAAATTCTTTTTGCCATAACGCCCATTGATAACCATTGAAATGGTTGTACTACAATACCCCGTCTTATCTGCAAGTTGTTTCAAATTCATTTCCTCATCAATCATCGCTTTGCGAACTTCCTTGCTCCACTTGGATAATTTCATTTGTATATCACCTCCTATGTATTCTAAAATATATGTATTTTTACGTATTTGCGTGTTATAATAAACAAAACACTCTTTTGCAACTCGTAAATAATAGAAAAACAACGCATTAAAACTCGCAATTTTGATATATTTGTTTTTCTTATCTGCATTTTATCACGCAATAACGAATTTGTAAATAATTAATTCGCAAATGAGTGTTTATTTTTTATAAACTGATGGGGGTAAGCTATGGAAATCATTGAGCGAATTTACCAAATATTAGACGAAACAGACAAAAAAGCAGTTGATTTATGTAATGTGCTTAAAATACGCACCTCTACAATGTCAACTTGGAAAATCAGGGTAAACGACCCACCCGCCAAATATATGAAAACGATTGCAAACTTTTTAGGGGTGTCATTAGATTACCTTCTTACAGGTGAAGAAACGCCTTCCAAAAAAACAACTTCTTTGGATGAAGATGAAATGTTAGAATTATATCGAATGTTACCAGACGCAAAAAAATATGAGTTTAAAGGAGAAATAAAAGGGTACTTAAAAGCTATGACTGAAACACAAAAATATCTTGATAAGGAAAAAAGATTATCCGTTTAGCATGGTACCTTTTATAATTTGATTGTAATGGATACATGAAATGTTATGATAAATATTATATAAAAATAACAAAGACTATGAAAAAAAATCTATAAATTAAAATTCCTATGATAATGATACAAATAAATATCATGTTTGATTAATTTTCAACTATACTTTGTATATATCAACGTTTTTTTAGTATGCCAATAGCAGGTGAGAAAATTCCACCTATTATTGACATACTTTTTTCTATTCTAGAAAGTTGGTGAAAACTTAATTAATCTATTTTATTACAAATATTTAGATAAAACATAAAATGATGATTAAACAGATACCTTTAATACTAATTTATTTAAAACTTTCTATACATGTGAGTGAGATAATGACACAATTCAAAATAATTTTAATATCATAAATAAAATCGAAGTAATAACTCCTGTTTTATACATTTCAATTTTGCTTTTATTAAGGAAAGTTAATAACTAAATCTCTTTAATATAAAAATCAAAAAGAACAAAATAATTTCATAGCAATTTTTGACAAGATATGATATAATTCTTTCTAATCAGATTAGAACAACGTAGGGATAGTCTGGTGATTGCTCTTTCTGGAAACAGAAGGGGGGGGTTCTATGAATACATTAGAAGTATTAATACTACTATTAGTAGTATTTGCCGCCTTGACTTACATAGACAATCACCACAAAAAGTAAAATGGCTATCTCCTACGCCAAATAGGAGATAGCCTGTTGTAACTCTTAAACATCGTTTATTAGTTTCCGGTGGCAATCATCGGACAGGTCAATATCCTTTGATTGTTTCTAAGATGATTATAAACAATTTCTTGCATATTTGCAAGTGAAAAGTTTAGAAAATGGGGATGTTTTTCGCATCCTCATTTTTTATAGCTTTTTTCATTTTTAGAATAATCTTTTAACATAAAACTCTTTCTTTATTACTAATATTATATTTTATATATAATAAATTATATAAATTTGTCTCCATTTAAAAATTTAAAATCTCCATTTTATCTCCACTAAAAAGCTATAAAAGACTAATTTATGCTAAAATATGCCATAAATTATAGCATTTTAATTTTTCACACACTACTTCTTAATCCCTTTAAACACCATACAAATCGTTATTTTAAGCCATTTTACTGCCATTCATAAGGCGTGTTTTGATAAACATAATAATTCAACCAATTAGTATACAAATTATTTGCATGACTTCGCCACGACAAGACTGGTTTTCTATTGCAGTCATTATCAGGATAGTAGTTAATAGGCATATCCACATCTGTAAGTCCTTTTTCTAAATCTCTCTTATACTCTAAACCTAATGTTAATCGGTCATATTCTGGATGTCCCATCACAAATATTTTTTTACCATCTTTGCTTATTGCTAAATAAATTCCTGCCTCGTTGGAATCAGCAAGCACGATTAAATCATGATTATTTAAAATATCCTCTTGACTCGCCTGTGTATAACGTGAGTGCGGAGCCATAAAAAAGTCATCAAAACCTCTTACAAGAGGTTCTTTACGATTCATTACTTTATGTCTGTACACACCAGAAAGTTTTTTTTCTAAAATCTCCTTTTTAACCCCATAATGATAATAAAGACCCGCCTGTGCGCCCCAACATATATGCAATGTCGAGGTCACATGCTTCTTTGACCATTCCATAACGGTTGACAACTCTTCCCAGTAATTGACTTCCTCAAAATCTAATTTTTCAACAGGAGCTCCTGTTATAATCAAACCATCAAATTTTTTATTCTTAATTTCTGAAAATGTCTGATAAAATTTTTTAATATGAGAAGCCGATGTATTTTTAGAAACATGACTTTCCATCTGTAAAAAAGTGACGTCAATCTGCAATGGCGTGTTGGATAATGCGCGCAATAACTGTAATTCTGTATCTTGTTTAATAGGCATCAAATTTAAAATAACAATTCTTAATTCTCTAAAATCTTGAGAAAGCGCTCTGCTTTCGTCCATAACAAATATATTTTCTTCTTCCAATTCCACCTTTGCTGGCAAATCACTTTGAATCCTAATTGGCATATATCGCACTCCTTGTATATAAAATTATTTATCCTCATTTTTTATCAAACGGATAGTTGCAGATCATTTTGATACTTACTCATATCTTTATTACTACTTTTCATGACATTTTAACAGAAAATTGAATTATTATGCTTACATTTCCACATTGGCAATCTTTAAAAATTCATCTTCTGTGATAACAGGTACATTTAATTTTGCTGCTGTCTTATTTTTCGTTGATTGAGAGGTATTATCATTGTTAATAAGGTAGGTTGTATTTTTACTAACAGAGCTAGCCACCTTTCCGCCAAGTGATTCTATCAAATCTTTCAGCTCATTTCTATTATTAAAATGATGTAATGACCCTGTTATTACAAAAATCTTTCCATCCAGTATCTTAAGGGTATCATCAACCACTTCTTTTTTAATATCAAGCTCATTGAGCAATCTTAAAAAAACATCTTTTTTATCTTTATCTTCAAAATAAGATACAAATGCATCTGCTATAACAGCTCCAACACCATCAATTGATTCTAATTCATCTCTTGTCACACAAAGAAGTTTCTCAGAATCACTGCCAATCCATTGAACAATCATTTTGGCAACGGAAAGTCCAATATTAGAAATGCCAAGACTAAATATCACTTTTGGCATTGTTGTATGTCTGGAATGTTCAATAGCTTCTATCAGTTTATCAAATGACCGTTTTCCAAATCCTTCCAGCTCAACAATATCTTCCTTATATTCTTCTAAATGATACAAAGATACATAATCCTTTAAAAATCCATGTTGTACAAATTTTTCAATGGTAGCCTCTGATAATCCATCAATATTCATGGCATCTCTTGAGACAAAATGTGCAAAACTTTTAATATGTTTTGCCTGACAATCTGGATTTGTACAATACAACGATTTTACACCATTTTGTTGTTCTATACTCGTCAAACCACCACATACTGGACAATTTTTTGGAATTTCACAATTACCACTTTTCGTCTTGTTTTCAGCAATTTGAGGAATAATCATATTGGCTTTAAAAACAGAAATGGTATCTCCTATTCCTAACTGCAAACCTTCCATAATACTGATATTGTGAACACTGGCACGGGATACATTGGTACCTTCCAGTTCAACGGTGTCAAAAATAGCAATGGGATTAATCAAACCCGTTCTGGAAGCACTCCATTCAATTTCTCGAAGAATAGTATCTGCCGTTTCATCTGTCCATTTATATGCAAGTGAATTTTTGGGGAATTTTGATGTTTGTCCCAAAGAATCGCCATAAGCAATATCTTCATATATAATAACTAGCCCATCCGAAGGAAAATCATTTGTTTTTACCTTTTCCTCAAACCACAAAACCATTTCCTTTAAATTATCTTGGTCTACTTCCTTATGTTCAACAACATCAAATCCTAAATCACTCAACCATTGAAACTGTTTCATTATAGAGTTATTAAAATCTTTTTCGGTCGCAGTCACTAAATGAAAAGCAAAAAATTTCACATTGCGTTCAGCTGTTATTTGATTGTTAAGTTGTCTCACAGAACCGCTACAAAGATTACGTGGATTTTTATACTTGGCGTCAACTTCTGGAATATTGGCGTTGATTTTTTCAAAATCAGAATACGTAATAATCGCTTCGCCTCGAACAATAAGTTTTCCAGTATAGGGTATTGTCAATGGAATATTTTTAAAAACTTTTGCATTGTTTGTAATGATTTCTCCAACTTCTCCATTGCCTCTGGTTACCGCTTTATAAAGTGTTCCATTTTCATACGTCAAGACAATGGTTAATCCATCCAACTTCCATGAAAGAACACCCTTTTGACTTCCAAGCCAATCTGAAAGTACTTCTATTTCTTTTGTTTTATCAAGACTAAGCATAGGGCTTTCGTGTCGTTCTTTTGGTAATTCGCTTAAAACTTCAAATCCCACATGAATTGTAGGGCTATTCGACAAGACATGTCCTGTTTCTTTTTCAAGTAAAACCAACTCGTCATAAAGCTTATCATATTCAAAATTAGTCATAATTTCAACCCCTTTTGAATAATAACTTTTGCCAGCTTCATTTAAAATCTTAACAAGTTCTTTAATTCGATTAAGCTTATCTGCCATACTCTTCCTTTCCAACATAAACTGCTTTACAAAGTTCTATATACTCCTCATCTGTAATGCGTCTTATTGCCCCAACAGGCAAATCATTTAACATAATGTTTACAATTCGTATTCGTTCTAATCGTATTACCTTCACTCCAAGACTTTCACACATACGTCTTATCTGTCTGTTTAATCCTTGTTTTAAAATAATACTAAATCTTCTCTTACTTAGCAATTTTACCTCACATGGCATTGTTGTTCTATCCAACTCTTTAATATACATTGGAGCTTCCATTTTTTTTACAAATGTTTTATCTAAATCTTTATCAACATCAACAATATATTCTTTTTCATGTCCATTGACAGAACGCAACAACTTATCCATTAATTCTCCGTCATTTGTCATTAAAAGCAATCCTTGTGAGTCTTTATCCAGTCTTCCTATGGGATAAATTCTTTTCGGATAATTTAAGTAATCAACAATATTGTTACTTCCCTGATTGCTCGTTGTTGTACACACAATACCAACAGGTTTATTCACTGCAAGCAATATTCGCTCTTTTTCTATTTTGACAAGTTTTTCGTCAATATAAACATTGTCGTTTTCTGTCACTTGACTTCCCATCTGTGCAAGGTCTTGATTGATTTTAATTTTTCCTGCAGCTATCAACCTATCTGCCTCTCGTCTGGAACACACGCCTGCCAAACTCAAATATTTATTAATGCGCATGGGTATCCATTTCCTTTCGTATAGCTATAACTTATGATATCCTAATAAAAAACATCAAAATTTATTTTATAAACTTTACAATGACAGCTTTGCTATGGCTATTATATCATAACTTCTTATGTAGTAAGATGCCAAAAGTTTGCAAAGCAAACTTTTATAACTCGGCTTTGCCGAGATTATTATATCATAAAACACTCTTTTAAAAAATGTTAAAATTTCGCAAAACAAACTTGTTTTTTACAAGTTCCATTATCGTATTTTTTTCTTACAATTATTTTTCTACATGATAAAATTTGTTTCCTATAATAAATCATTTTTCTTTTTCAAGCAATTTATCTAATTCTGCACACAATCGAGTTTTTAAATCTTCTAATTCTTCTGGCGTTGGCAAAAATTCATCTGCTAATAATTCCTGTCCTAATTTCCAGACAGGTCCTCCTGTCTCAACGTCTCCTGTTCTTCTAGGAAAAAGATGCCAGTGCATATGTACACCACTGCCTGCTCCTAACAGTTCATAATTCAACTTATCTGGCTTAAAGGCATTGTAAACAGCCTCTGCTACAATTGCCATTTCGTGAAGAAATTTATCCCTAAAATCAGGCTCCAAAAAATGTAACTCTGTTGCATGTTCTTTGCAAAGAAACAAAGAATACCCTTTAATACGCTGATGGTCTCCAATGACAACATATCCTGTATTCAATTCTTTAACAAAATATGGGTTCTTACCATTTTTAATCCAATCAATTCTCTCACAAACCATACAATGTCCCATAAAAATCCTCATTTCTGCGCTGCTTTTTGCGCATAAGCAACTTTGTGTCAAGCAACGCGCAGACACAAATTGCGGTGTGAAAAATTTATTTTTCACACTACCTGCCTCCATTTATTCTATCTACTAATTATTGTATCATTCCTGTTTTTAATTATCTACTGCTCCATTATCAATATTATAAAAACTTTACAACCATCTGTTTTTAAAATGCGCTCATTCAATTCTCCATCTTAACCTTTTTGTAAATATAATACGTATAATAAACACTAACGATTGTAACAGCAGCAAGAATTCCCATTGTCCATAAAAAGCAGGTCATTCCTTTTGTCAAACAAGAAACTGCAAAAATAAAAATGCCTGCTGCTATAAATAAAATGCCGCCAAATCGTTGGCTTTTTTTCCAAGTCCATTCATTTTCCATACTCCAAATTGTTCTTACACCTAACATTGAATTTAAGCGCGCTTTTGGCATAATATTTCCTATAATTATCATCAATACGCCAAGTATTCCACATGTAATTTGATTAATATCAATAGCAGCTAAAGAAAGATTTTCAATGTTAGTGAAATCTGTATATAAAGAATATCCTGTAAGCGCATTAAAAAGAATAAGACATCCAATACCTGTAATCAGACAGATATTTTCATTATTTTTTCCGTCTTCTTCTTTTTTTGCACAGTACCTTGCCATACCCAGCATAAAAAAGCCAAAAACTATTGTAAATACAGGAAAAATAAGCGATTCATATTTGCTTCCCCATCGAGTAATTTCACCATGAAAATCATAATGCGCTGGTATTGTATCCGGCAAAAATGGCAATGCAATACAAACTACTACTAATGGCAAATACATAAAAATATACAATATTATTTTTTTCATTTTCATATTTAACCTCCATACCTGACTAATTTTTACAAATTCCTAATCGTCTTATTATTGTTTTTAATTTTGGTTTTTCCGCAAATTATCTATCCACAATATTGTTTCATCAAGAATGGATAAATTTAACTCATAATATATAAAATTTTTATAACGTGTCTCATAAATCAAATCCGCCTTTTTTAACTTTGATAAATGATAGGATAATGCTTGCGGTGTCATATCTAATTCAAT
This sequence comes from uncultured Eubacterium sp., assembly GCA_947088865.1. Lineage (GTDB taxonomy): Bacteria > Bacillota > Clostridia > Lachnospirales > Lachnospiraceae > Lachnospira. The sequence continues at coordinate 18,339 of CAMUHY010000019.1, forward strand.
AGCCAAATCACCAGAACTAATTTTTCCCTCCTTCAATTTTAATAAAATATTTCTACGAGTCTCATCTGCCAGTGCTGCCAAAGTTTCGTTTATTGCCAATCTTTCACATTCCTAAGTATTTCAAATTTTCTTTAAATAGATTATACTATTCTATATTTTTAACGTCAATAGCTATTTAAAATTTTTTTTAAATACTCAATTATCCTTTAACACATAGAAATTGAATCTCTTTTACAAGTAAAAAACAGCTCAAAAAATTTATGCCTGTTATAAAAAAACATTTCAATATATATTATCTCTATAAACTATCATTGATTTTTACACTTATCTGCTATATAATTTTTATCAAGTCAAATGGAAAGGCAAACATGCCGCAAATATGTCCGCTGAGTTTCGTTGCTCACAGGAATACAACAGTAAAAATAAACAAAAAATAAAGGATAAAGAACAGATATGAGACGTGCTGATAGGGAAATTCAAAATATAAAGGATATTATTCAAGTGATGGAAAAATGCGATGTGTGTCGTTTAGCTTTAAATGACCACGATTATCCATATATTCTGCCGCTTAATTTTGGTATGCAGACAGAAAAAGAACAAATCATTTTATATTTTCATGGAGCAAACGAAGGAAAAAAATACAAATTGATTGCAAAAGACAATCGTGCCAGTTTTGAGATGGATTGTTCACACAATTTAGTTACCAGCATATCCAATGGAAGCTGCTCTTGTACAATGGAATATGAAAGTGTTATTGGTCATGGTCGAATCGAAATTGTCCCTGACGATGAAAAATATCAAGCCTTATGTTTATTAATGAAACATTATCACAAAAAAGACTGTTCCTTTAACCCATCTGTAATGTCACACACTACGGTGTTAAAGCTTACCGTAGAACAAATCAGTGGAAAAATTCGCATGAAAAAAGAGCAATAAATTTTTTATCTTTGCTCTTAAATATTGGTAATATTATTATTTTATATCTATACAAATGCAGAATCGAATAAAAATTTATAATTTATTGGATTGACTTTTTACGATTCTTTGATATAATGGTATTCGTTTGATAAAAAAAGAGTGGATTGAATTTACCTAAGGATGCCATTTCCTAATAGGGAAATCATAAGCGTAAGTCCAATTTATGGATTTGCGCTTCTTTATATTTCGTGCATGTAGCTCAGTGGACAGAGCGTTTGCCTCCGGAGCAAAAAGTCGTGGGTTCAACTCCCATCATGCACATTTATATCAACATTATTGATACTAGATTAATAATAACAGTCTCTTTTACAATATTTTTATGTTAATTGAAACTGCTTGAGGGTCAACCGCCTTTTCGTAAAATAAACTATACTAAAAATATATTGGCATTATGACCCTCATTACATGTTGATTTATCAAATTGTTATCAAACGTGCATAATAATTTCTCCGTCTTTTCTTACATACTCATAAATATTATCCGATAAAACTTCTTCTGCTGAAACCCCTTCAATATTGACTTCTCGAACCATTTTTTTTAATATTTCTTTGTCAAATCCTTTTGACTTTGGCAAAAGAATAACCTCATGCACAGAAGATGGCAATATGTAAACATCTGAATTAATGGAATCTGCAAAATGCTCTAACACCCCATCATAAAAAATACAGGAAGCCCCACTAATTCTTGTGTTATTTGTCATTACATACATTTCATAATCTCGATTAAATACATTGATATGATAATCTCCTGTGCCGCCTTGACATTCTCTTGCGAACTCATTTAACAGTGAACTCATTGGTTTTATAACACATTCAAACAATTCTGGCGTATTATTTACTGCTGCTAAATATAAATCATCCTCTGTAATTTCCCATACTGCAAGATGTTCATTATGCACCATTGCTGATGCGCTAATATTATCCCAATGTTCAATAATAAAATAATAAACGACTGCTAAATCCAGCACTTTTCTATGTGGCACATCCGCTAAAAGTTTTTGATTTTTATCATAATTTATCACTTTATATATAATCTTATCTTTAATATTTCTATAATCCTCAAAAAATTCTGTATTGATATCCATATTATTTTTATTTTCTACATGTGTATTATAAATTTCATCACATATTGTATCAATACTGCATCCATTTACATAATCTTTATAATAGCTGTTTACATAAATAGTCGGTGCAACTTTGCTGCCTTCTTCCATTATTACAATACCATCTAATTCTTTGCCATTATTTTTAATAATATGGTTTATTGTAATACTATCCTTTTTATCAGCGAGTTTTGCCACCCCCTCTTTTACATTATTTAAAAAATCATAATAGTTCATATGTATCCTCTTTTCTGCGCTGCTTTTTTTGTATAAACAGTTTTGTGAAAAGCAACGCGCAAACACAAACTTCTCGATTCAAAATTTCCATTTTCATCTTTGTACCTCTTTTATTATTAATTTATAAACTACCATAAAATGAAAATTTGTTATTTGTTAGAATAGAATAGGAATTAAACCATACTGTTATTTTAAAAACGATTACTTAAAAAATAGTATCTAAAATAATCATGATGGTATGAATAAGTATATCTTTTGGATATACTCATATTGGATACAGATTAAATATCTGCAAAGTATTCATAGATTGTGTTTCTTAATAAAAAGTAAGTAATCTCATTTTTATAAAATTTACTTGTTGACTTATCATATTTACTAAAAAATTTAAAATGGTTGTATTAAAAAAATATTTATCCATTCTTATAACCTTTTTATTAAATCAATCACATAACCATACTATGAAAGAGAATTATAACTTTTAGTACTATAAAATTATATATATCAATATTAAATCTTTAATATACAAAAAGTATATATCTTTGCTTTTATTCTGTCAATATACTAAATGTAAATTTTTTATTCTATTTTGGAAATTATGTTTATTTTATTTAAAAAAATGTTATACTATTTTTAAAGGATAAAAGTTATTATAGCATTCTATCCAAATCAAACGATTAACTTCTTTATAAAAAACTCTTGCAACATGGAGGTTCAACATGCTCACATATTCATTTGAAAATATTGGCTCTCAACATTTATATGAATATCTTTATCACTGCATCAAAACAGATATTATAAACGGTATTCTCCCATCAGGTGAAAAACTGCCTTCCAAAAGGTCTTTTGCTAAAAATCTTGGAATCAGTACGATTACTGTTGAAAATGCCTACGAACAATTAATTGCAGAAGGATATATTTATTCCATTGCCAAAAAAGGATATTATGTAGCAGATATAACAATGATTGAAACGTTACATCCGCTTCCGTCTTTAAATTCAAATGACACTACATATTACAATACATTTTCTGCTAATCAAAATAATCTTATATCGGAAAATACTTATTTTGCTACACAAAATAACTTGACATCAAATAACATTTTTCCTGCCACACAAAATATTTTTCTTTCAAAGGATAACATACACCAATCTTATAAGATTGATTTAACATCCAACAAAACACCTGCTGCCATGTTTCCTTTTTACACTTGGTCTAAATATCTTCGTGAAGTGATAACGAACCAAAGCGATGCCCTGCTGCAATCTTGTCCTTCCGGCGGAATTTATGATTTAAGATGTGCAATCAGCCGCCATTTACGAGATTTTCGAGGAATGAATATTCATCCAGAACAAATTATTATTGGTGCAGGAACAGAATATCTCTATGGACTTATTATACAACTTTTAGGACGAAACCATACGTTTGCTATGGAAGAACCTTGTTACAGCAAAATACGAAAAATTTATAAAAGTAATGATGTTTCCTGTAAATCCATTGTTATGGATGAACAAGGTGTCGATATTCATGCCCTCTATAAAAGCAAAGCCAATATTATACATATATCCCCATCACACCACTTTCCAACAGGCGTTGTCACCAGTATAAAAAGGCGTTATGAACTTTTATCTTGGGCAATGAATAATAAAGACCATTATATTATTGAAGATGATTACGACAGTGAATTTCGCTTATCTGGAAAGCCTATTCCTTCCATGCAAAGTATTGATAAAACAGGACGTGTTATCTATATCAATACTTTTACAAAATCCTTAACACCAACGATACGAATTAGTTATATGATTTTACCAATCAATCTTTTGCATCTTTTTAACAAAAAATTAGGTTTTTATTCTTGTACCGTATCCAATTTTGAGCAGTATACATTGGCTCGTTTTATAGAGACAGGACATTTTGAAAAGCATATCAACCGAATGAGACTTTATTATAGAAAACAGCGGAATCAATTTATTGACGCTTTAGAACATAGCCCTATATCCGATAAAATAACGATTGACAAAGCCGATTCAGGGATTCATTTTCTAATGCAAATAGACACTCCTTTAACTGATAAACAACTGATAGAACACGCTTACAAAAATGGTTTAAAATTATCTTGTCTTTCGGATTATTATGAAAATTCTATATATGCCAAAAGCGGAATAATTGTTATCAATTACTCCGCCTTAAGCTCTGAAAATATAAGCACTACCGTAGAACTATTGTGCAAAACTATTCTTCATTCATTTTAAACAATATCGACAACGGTATAATCTTGCTCTTCAATTGCATTTTTTATTATATCATTGTCGATATCTGCATTTAAAGAAATAACGGCTTTTCCATCAACATGGCTCACCTTTGCTTCATTGACCTGCTCCAATTTTTCCAGTACTTTCTTTACTCTTGCCTCACAGTGTTCACACATCATTCCTTTAATTGTAATTGTTTTTTCCATAATAGCCTCCTTTTTATTCAATAAATAGTCCGCTTGCAAATCACGCTGACCATTCTTATTTACTTCCCTACTTGCTGTCCCATTATTTTTTGACAACTCTTGCTGTTCCTCAATAAATTCATCTTCTTTAACCTCTACCAGGTCTGACGATACTTCATTTTGCGCCCTATAAAAAGATTTAAAAAAATTAAGACGCAGCGCATTTGTCACCACGCAAAAACTGGATAAACTCATTGCGGCTGCACCAAACATAGGATTGAGTTCCCAGCCAAATATAGGTATCCAAAGCCCTGCTGCAAGCGGTATTCCGATAACATTATAAAAGAATGCCCAAAATAAATTTTCATGGATATTTCTCAATGTCGCTTTACTGAGTTTAATGGCTGTCACAACATCGGTCAACCTGCTTTTCATCAATATTACATCAGCGGCATCAATAGCAACATCTGCCCCAGCGCCGATAGCAATACCCATATCGGCCTGAATCAATGCAGGTGCATCGTTAATTCCATCGCCTACCATTGCCACTTTGCTCTGTTTTTTTAAATCCTTTATTGCGTTTTCTTTTCCATCTGGAAGTACTCCCGCAATGACCTTATCGACGCCCACTTGTCTGCCAATAGCATTTGCGGTCTTTTCATTATCGCCAGTCAGCATAACAACTTCAATGCCCATATTTTTTAAAGCATCTATTGCCTGTGGGCTTTCTTGTTTTATAACATCAGCAACCGCAATAATTCCTAAAAGCTTGTTATCATAGACAAAATATAATGGGGTCTTTCCATTTTGCGCTAGTATATCCGCACAATTTTTTACTTTTTCGGAAACTGATGCATATTGATTGACAAATAAAAAATTGCCTCCAACAAGCTGCTTTCCCTTGTACATAGCCTGTAAACCATTTCCAGCAACCGCCTTAAAGTCTTGTACTTCTTCCAATGAAATATTTTTTGTGTTGCCATATTCCACAATAGCTTTCGATAGTGGATGTTCACTTTTTTGCTCTAATACATATGCCATTTTAAGCAACATATCGCGGCTTTTTTGTTGTTCTTTTTTTGCACAGTAAGGAATAATATCCGTAACCTTAGGCTGTCCTTTTGTAATTGTTCCTGTTTTATCTAAAACCACAACGCCAACTTTTCCTGTTTCTTCCAAAGAGACAGCCGTTTTAAACAAAATCCCATTTCTTGCGCCTACGCCATTGCCAACCATAACAGCTACGGGTGTTGCAAGCCCTAAAGCACATGGGCAACTGATTACCAAAACTGATATTCCTCTTGCCAGTGCATATCCAAAAGCCGCTCCTGACACAAGCCATACTAAAATAGTAACCATTGCTATCACAATGACTGCTGGTACAAATATACCCGACACTTTATCTGCTACCTTCGCAATGGGCGCTTTTGTTGCAGTCGCATCACTTACCATCTGTATAATCTGCGCAAGTGTTGTATCCTTGCCGACATTGACCGCCTGACAGCGAATAAATCCCGATTGATTGATTGTTCCCGCATAAACATGGTCTCCTTTTTGTTTATCCACAGGTATACTTTCCCCTGTAAGCGCCGATTCATTGACAGCACTGATACCATCTGTTACAACACCATCAACAGGAATATTTCCTCCTGGTCTTACAATAAATTCATCGCCAGCGACTACTTCACTTACAGAAACCGTAACTTCCTGTCCATCTCTTATAACAACGGCTGTCTTAGGCGCTAATTTCATCAGACCTTTTAAAGCATCGGTCGTTCTTCCTTTTGATTTTGCTTCCAGCATTTTTCCAACCGTAATTAATGTTAAAATCATGGCAGCAGACTCAAAATAAAACTCGTGCATATACGCCATCACAAGAGCAGTATTGCCTTTCACCTGTGCATCCGTCATCATAAATAATGCAAATGTACTATATATAAAAGCCGCACCTGCACCTAATGCAACCAATGTATCCATATTAGGCGCTCGGTGAATCAATCCTTTAAAACCGCTCACAAAAAACTTTTGATTGATAACCATGATTATAATGGTAAGCAACATCTGCAACAGTCCCATAGCAATATGATTTTGTGCTAAAAAGGATGGTACAGACCAATTCCACATCATATGCCCCATAGAAAAATACATTAATATAAGTAAAAAAACAACTGAAAAGAGAAGTCTCTTTTTTAATTTTGGCGTTTCCTTATCCTGCAATGCTTCCTCTTGTGCAGCATAATCGACAAAAGAATCCGCATTGCTATTTTTTGTTGAATCCCCTGATTTTACTGATGCACCATATCCTGCATCTTCTACCGCCTTAATAATATCAGAAGGTTTCGCAGTCCCCTCCACGCCCATTGAATTGGTGAGAAGGTTTACGGAACAAGCGGTCACGCCATCTATCTTTTTTACTGCTTTTTCCACTCTGGCACTACATGCCGCACAACTCATGCCAGTCACTTGATATTGTTCCATATTTATCTCCCATTCTTGCTCAGCCTGCAAGTCCTAGCATAAGCACAAACTTGCATATGAAAAATTTATTTTTCACACTATCTTTTTACTTCATCAATTTTTTTAACACTTCTAAAAGCTCATCAATCGTTTCTTCATTGCCTTCCTTGATATCATTCATCACACATGTTTTGATATGATTTACCAGCAATTCTTTGCTAAATCCGCTGAGTGCTGCGCTTACTGCCGCCACTTGTGTTAAAATATCAATACAGTAGACATCTTTTTCAACCATACCGCGAATACCACGTATTTGTCCTTCTATTCTATTAAGCCTGTTAATAAGTGCTTTGTACTCCTTTTCTGTTCTCTGTTTTTTTCTGTTGCAGCAAGAATCCATATATTCTCCTTATTTTTTTTAATAAATAAACCACCTTTTTTGTAAAATATTGAAAATCTTACCTTTCCATTGAAATGGAACATTCCTTCCAACTCGAAATGCGCTCCAAATTCTTCAACCACTCTAGTTGAAATCCAGTAGAGGAATAGCCACGCCCGTTGAAAAAATATTCCTGTGGAAATACATCCTCGCCAATCCAACGTAAATTTTCTTTCGGTATATTATAATCAAAACTCCAGTTTTGCCAGAAACCCAACATCGAATCACCAAACGGATTGTCATAGTCAGGTCGAGCTAGAAACACGCCTTCTGCCGTTCGCTCTGCGGGCGGAAAGGCTACAAAAATAGGATTTTCTCCGCCTAGACCGGCACGATACCCCATCAGCCATATGGTCAAGTTCATCAAATCAAAAAATCTTCCTGGTTGAGGCCAGCGCACAAGAGTCCACTTTGCTTCCTCTGGCAAAGCAGTGATTTGAAAAGAAAAAGGAACCCTATCCTCTGCGGCGCAAATGTCAGGATACTCTTTCAAAAGCTGAATTGCCTGCTCCACAGGACAGTTGATAATAGAAAAACAGGTATAACCTGTCAGGTCAAAAGGAAAATTTGGCTGTTTGCTCATTGTATTTTACTCCTTAAATAAATGATAATTTTATATTTATACGAGTATAATATACCCATATAGGGTATATGTCAATAAAAAAATAATTTATTATAGTGTATCCAAAAATTGATGGAAACAAATTGACAAAAATTTGATGGACAAATACAATAATAAAATCAAGATGAAAGGAAATGTTTGCAGTGATTTGTTACAATTTTCACCTAAAAAAATCACTTTATAACAGGTTAATTAATGTATTATGAATTACAGCCGTTACGGATTCAGGCAGGATGGAAAGTAGTATATAATAATTTTACAGAATATGATATCCATATACATGACAAAAAAGATTCATTTGAATTACATGAAGATTTATTACAGCTATATAATGAAAAAGCCAATTTACTGATTGATTTGGGCTGGTATCCAAGTTATGACATAAATGGAAATTATCTTTTAATGCTTGTCCAAAATCTTCAGTGGAATTATCCATTAGAACAGATTTCATCAACATCAAAAAAAGAAATTATTGCCTATATCGAAAAATGGGTATGCCGTGATTTTTTTGCAAAATACTGTAATAAATAATTTCGTTAAGTGGATATTCGCAATCCGTTATGCTACTTGCTCAAACCATCTAGCTACTATCGCAGCTTTTCAGCAGAATCTTATACTCCCACTGAAACAAGAAAGTCCCCCACTTATGCCTTTGTAGCATTGAAGTAAAGAGGTTAAAATGGATATAAAATAATCAACAAATCTCTATAAACAATACAAAACAACTTAAAAAGCCGCAGTGCAGCAAACAGCATTACGGCTTTTCTTACAGTTTCTTTTCTGTGGCTATTTTGTAGTAAAGGATTAATTTATTGTGTTAAATACTCCATTAAAACATCAAATACAGGCTTTTCAAGCTGCATTGCCATTAAATTTGATATTATTATCATCTTATCCTGAATATCTTTAAACATATTGTAAATATCACGCTTTGTATTATTGTTTATCTGAGCTTGCAGCAAAAAATCATAAATTCTGTCATCCATCCATTCACCGCTGTATTCCAAAGACTTGCCAGAAGACGTTGCAAGCTGTATCATAAAATTACTACCTTCCTTAAAATGTTCATAAGACATAGAATCCATCGTAACCGTCCATGTATGCGTTTTGGCGTCATAGACTGCCGGAATAATGGCTTTTTTACTGCTAAAGGTTACATCTGAACCAAATCCTCTAAACAACAGTCTGTATGCTCTTGCTTTTGGAAGAATTGAGGTATCTCCTTTAACATGGATTGAAAACTGTGCGCTGTTTTGATTCCAGTCAAGCGTAAAACATGTCAACGCGTAAACACCTTTTTGATATTCAAAACCATCTCCCTCATCTTCATAAAGTGAAAATGTATTTGAACCGCCAGGACATATAAGAACATCAAGAACATCGGGCAATTGAATTGAATTACATAAAACGTGGTCTAAATTGTCAAAACTATTAAAAGAATCTATATTTCCTGAAAGCGGAACAATTGCGCCCGATTTTGCAAGGACAGGGATATTTTGAATACTTCTGTTTAATATAGCTTTTTTACCACAATCCCCGCCATTATAGACATCACCTGTAAAAATATCTGTCCATAATCCTTTAGGTATAAAACATTCTACTCCTGCCCTGCACGAACTATGTTCACATGGAACGGTAATCGGACATACCAGCAGCTCACTTCCAAGAAAGTATTGATTTTTATATAAATATGCCATCTCCTCAAAAGGATAATAATAATATACAGGTATAATCACAGGAACAAGCTCTGTATGACAGCGATAATTTAATGTATATAAATACGGAATCATACAATGTCTGAAACGCAGTATATCTTCCATAATACTGCAATACGGTTCGGGATAATTCCATGTCTCTTTGCCGCAGAAAAGATTTGAGCTGCTGTGCAGTCTGTTAATTGGTGAAAATACACCAAACTGATACCAGCGGACTGCAAGCTCATTGTCTTTGTAACCATTCATATGCCCGCCAATATCATGGCTCCACCATGTATAGCCAACATTGGAAGCAGTCGCTGTAAAATACGGCTGAAATGCCAGCGATTCCCATGATACAATGGTATCTCCTGAAAATCCAAGAGGATAACGATGACTGCCAAGCCCACTGTAACGGGACAAAATAAGCCCCCGTTTCCCACTGTGTTCCATATCGTGAAAATGATAATAATTAAGGAGCCACAGCGGGTCTAATCCGCTGATTACACTGTTGCTTCCCTGCTGCCAGTCAATCCACCAAAAATCAACGCCTTCCTTTTCACGAGGATGATGCAAAAACTTAAAATATGCCATTATAAATTCTTTATTGGTCAAATCAAATTCAATCGTTTTATTGCTTTCAGGATTTATTCCCATAAACTGTGCCATATCCGTGTACATTTCTTCAAAAGAACGCACGCCTGACGCAGGATGTACATTTAATGTTACATGGTAGCCATGTTTATGAACCCACTCAAGAAATGCTGCAGGATTCGGAAAAAGCTCGCGATTCCATGTATAGCCTGTCCAGCCTCCACCTGATTCCATTGGCACATTAACAATATGCCAGTCCATATCCATAACAGCGACCGTAAATGGGATTTTTCGATTTTCAAATTCTGTCAGAAGTTGTGTATAACTGTCTTCACTGTATTTCCAATAACGGCTCCACCAATTGCCCAGCGCATATCTTGGAAGAAGCGGAACGGCTCCCGACAACAAATAAAAATCATGTATACATTGAAAATAATCACGTCCATATGCAAGATAATATACATCGGTTTCTTTATGCAGTCTTTTTACAGGATTGCCTTCCTCATCAATAACAAAGGAATTGCTGTCATCAAAAAATGTTCGCCCGCTTTTGTCCATAAGCCCATAGTCAAGAGGAAGCTCACCATCAATACGGTCTAGTGTCCTTGCAGTTCCTTTTAAATTATGCTCACGCGGAGGATATCCATAGGTTTTCGTTCCAAAATACCATCTGCCCCCATAATTGGTAAAATCATATTTGACATCAATAAAAAGATTGACCTCATTAAATTCCTGTTTATTATACACCATATGAAATGCTTTCGTATCAATTTCAAGTCGCTGGTCTGATTCTGTAACCGTAAATTCAGGTACAGAGAAATTTCGGTTAAGAACCGTCTGTGTAGCCAAATCTTCAAAAATACCCGATTCTGAATATTCCATTCTCAGCATTTGCGGTGTTAAAACAGAAAAACGATAATGTTTTCCCTGTACAATACAAGCTGGATTGCACATACTATGCTTATTGTTGTTCATTATACTCTCCTAAATTTCTATTGCAAAACATCCTACAAAAATTTGCGCAAATATTGTTACAGCAAGCCTTATTTGTCATGCTTTAACACAAATAAGGCAATACCTATTTTTATTTTACAACTCTTTTTTATTAAAAACAACAACAGCCAATATCATATTGATTATAATAAGTCCTATCGCAATCACCGCTGCCCACAAATAATCATCAGGTTTGGCAGCATCAATCAATAAATTTATAGAATCCATAAGATGTGTTGGCATATAGTTGCTTAATTTAGGTATCATCTGCAATAAATATGGCACGAGAACTGCTGCTGCCTCCATTAAAAGACATGCTCCCAATGAATGAAATAAAGCCGAAGCCAGTGGAATTACAGAGATAATCCACACACAGCAAAGCCAATACATTCCTGCTGAACTAAAAAGATGATTTACAATTGTATTGTCCCATAAATAAGCATTATATCCATACGTGATGCCATAACATATCCAAAATCCAACAGTCCAAAGAACTGTAATAACAAACATTTTTGAATATATAATTTTATACCGCACCATTCCTTTTGTAATCATATTAATTAATGTTTTATGCTGAAATTCAACAATAAATGTACCGCTAAAAAAAATCATAAATGCAATAAATGCCATTGGCATATTTTTATAAAACTGCGCCCATGAAGTCATTGCATCAACACGGATTTCCGGCAACGCCATACCAGTCTCCCTAAGCTGGTCTGACAATAAATCCATTATCCATGGCGTCAATTTTGTGATTGCCGGATTCATAATGCCAACAACAATAAAAATAATAAGAATAATAAATAATTTTCCACTTCTAATTTGTTCTAAAATTTCTTTTTTCGTAAATGCTATAAATTGTTTCATATTTATCCTCCATGCTGCAACCAATTTTTAGAAACAGCTAATGATTCTACTCCATTCTTTATGACTTATCCTGTTTGATAATGGTTAAAAATAAATCTTCCAGCGAAGGTTCCTGCCTTTGCACGCAGGCAACATCAAACTGATTTTCTGATAAAAATCCAAGAATTTTTAACATATTGGACTTACTTTTTGCAGATAAGACAACTTTATTGGTTTCTGTCAACTCACCCTCACCATATAATTGAATAAAATGGAGCGCTTCTTCATGCTGAATAAAATCAATCTCTATATTGCTCACTCTTTCTACATTTTTAATATCTGCAATATCCCTTTCAAGAACAATACTGCCATTGTGTAAAAATGCTGCTCTATCACAAATTTTTTCTACATCAGAAAGAATATGTGTCGAAAATACAACCGTTGTATGTTCTTTTACTGATTTTAAAATATCTAATATTTCCTTTCTTCCAACAGGGTCTAGTGCGCTTGTTGGCTCATCGCATATTAACAATTTAGGATTGTTGATAAGCGCTTGCGCAATACCAAGCCGCTGTTTCATTCCTCTTGAAAATCCTTTTATACGCTTTTGCTGTGAGGCAAGACCGACCATCTCAAGCAATTCATCGCTTCTTTTCTTAATCAAATCAGCGTTCATTCCTGTAATCTCACCGCACATTTTTAAATATTCACTTGGCGTCATAAATCCATAAAATTCTGGTACATCAGGCAGATATCCTATCCACTGATTTGTCGAATTGGAACCAAACTGCACCTTTTCTCCATTGACAAAAATATCTCCTTTATCGGACTTTAACAGTCCCAATATCAATTTCATCGTCGTGGTCTTTCCTGCTCCATTTTGCCCAATAAAGCCAAATATACAATGCTGTGGAACATTAAAACTCAAATCATTTAATATCTGATGTTTTCCAAACGACTTGTTAATATGTGAAATTTGTAACATATCCATCATTAATCCTCTTTTCCAATAATAAAATATAAAACGGGTCCAATAAACTGCATACCAATAATAGCTACAATAATCCATAATGTTCGATTGCCGCATTTATAATTCTTATAGGTAAGAATATGCCATAAAGTAAATCCCAACAATGCCAATTCAGCAATGGCAATTGGAATGATAAACGGCAACAGTGATTTTAAATCTTCCATAATAAATAACCATACCTTTCCATTCATCTTTACATTTAACAAACAACTTGCTGCTCTCTATTTTGCAAACAAACATATGTTTGATTTATAACAAAACCACTTTAACACAAATAGACAACAAACTTATAATATTTTTTTAAGTCTGTCTTTTATCATGTTGTACTCGCTTTCCTTTTGGAGATTCGCAAATACAGGATTTTCAAGAGAATCATAGACATCTTGCAATATTGCTTTTCTGTTTCTTGGCGCCTTTAACCCAACGCCAAACTCTTTAAAACTTTCCATAATACTGTCAAAATACCAGTCTCCATGCAGCATTATCTCATCATTTTTAAATAATTCTTCCAGACAATCCACATAAAGATTCAAATAATGCAATGTATTTTTTATATCCTTGTTTGTGCTATAACATACTGCTGCCTGATAATAAAATACAGCTGTATCATTGGGGTGAAGTTTTATCAATTCAAATGCTTCAATGACTTTATCAATACGTTTTACAGTTTCATTGCAAATGTCAAAATTATCAATCGATATCGAACAATATTGTTTTGCATCGCCAACTAATGCTAAAATATCATAATATAAATTAAGTTGCGTAACGCTTTTTGCCTTTTGAATATCGCCCAACATCATATAAGCCATTGTCAAATATATACTGCTTTGATTAACTAATTTATACGGCTTTGTTATATCTTCCAACAGTTCAATGACTTCTTGTGCCTTTCCCATCTGCAAATTTGCAATAGCTTGTAAAACAACAATACTGCTACATATGTTCATATCTTTGCAGTCACTTTGAACATGCTCGCACAGCGTAATAATAAGCTGTAAAACTTCTGTCTGCTGTGATTTTTCCTTTGCAAGTGTATAATAGTTTATCAGCAATATACATACTTGAAAAATAAAAGGATAACATGAATAATACATTTTTACATGAACATTAATTTTATCCATTACTTCCTCAAACGATTTTTTTGCAAAATCCTCTGAAAATTCATAATACAACTGTATGATTTCTTCTTTTGAAAGCTGTGGATGATAGCCAATCAATTCATCAACAGAAATATCAAAAAAAGAAGCAAGCAATGGCAGCAGGCTTATATCAGGAAGACTTTGTCTAGTCTCCCACTTTGAGACGGAAGCCTTTGTCACTCCTAAAAAGTATGCTAACTGCTCCTGTGTAATTTTCTTTTCATGCCGAAGTCTTACAAGATTTTGTGCTATATTAAAATGATTCATTGCTCCCTCCATTCTTCAATAAAACTAATTATCTCTTGTATTTTATACAAAAATTATAATCTGTTTTTAAAAAGAATACAATGGATTAATACGATATTTAATTCTATTTTGTCAACTGTGAGGAAACTTATCCATTTAATGCCTCAACAGCAACATTGCCTCCCCTTACAATTTCCATGCGATTGCTATAACATTTTTCCAATAAAGCAATAAATCGGTTATTATCGTCTTCTGTCTGCACACTTTCTATCAATACATTTTCTTGATTATAATCCATTACTGTGACAGGAAAGACTTGTGCCATTCTAAAAATTTCTTCTACATCTCTATCTGAACAATGACTTATTTTAACAAACATCAACTCTTTTATATGTATATCCATCTCTGTATAGTCCACTACTTTAATAACCTCTACACTTCTATTAAGAGACTTTTTAATCTGTTCAAATGTTCGGTCATCACTCGTCAGTCCAATTGTCATACGAGAAATACTCTTATCTTCTGTCACCCCTACTGTCAACGAATCGACATTATAAGACTTTCCAGAAAATAAACCAGAAATTCTAGCAAGCACACCAATTTCATTTTCAACAAACAGACATATCCATCGTTTTTTTATCATTTACAGTTCCTCTCTTTCTATCATCATTTGATTTAAAGCATTTCCTGGTGGAACAATAGGCAGCACATTTTCTTCTCTGTCAATTATAAATTCAATAATCGTCGGCACATTTTTTGTATTTTTCGCTGTTTGCAGAGCTTTTCTTATTTCTTTTTCTTCTGTCACACGAATGCCCTTAGCGCCATAACTTTGCGCTAATTTTACAAAATCCGGCGTATATTTTGGACAACTTTTTGTTGGCGTATTACAGTGTATGGCACAACTTTTTCTGTAACGCATACAAGTACTAGAATAATGCTTGTCAAAAAACAGTTCCTGCCATTGTCTTACATTTCCTAAATAACCATTATTAAAAATACAAATGGTGATTGGCAGCTCATAAACAATCGATGTAGCCATTTCTTGAATATTCATCTGTATACCGCCATCACCTGCAATTACAACAACGTCTGTTTGAGGATTTCCTATTTTTGCTCCAATTCCTGCTGGGAGACCATATCCCATTGTACCTAATCCACCAGAAGTCAACAGTTGTTTCTTCTCATCCATGTCAAGAAATTGTGTTGCCCATAATTGATTTTGCCCTACATCCGTCGCAATAATTGCACTGTCAAAAATCTGATTGATATGCTTTATAATTTTTTCAGGCGTTATCCCCTCTTTTTTCATTGTAATTGGATGCTGCTTCTTCCATGCATCAATCTGATTGACCCATGTTTTTATATTTAAAGGCATTGCCTTTTCTATCAATAAATGAATTGCTTTTCTTGCATCTGCTACAATTGGAATATCAACAACAATATTTCTTGAAATAGAAGCTGAATCAATATCAATATGAATAATCACAGCATGGGGAGCAAACTGTTCTATTTTGCCTGTAATGCGGTCATTAAATCTCGTTCCAATCGAAAAAAGCACATCACATTGAATAATGGCAGTATTCGCTGCATAGCTGCCATGTATCCCGATATTTCCTACATATAAAGGATGGGTTGTGGGAAGAACTCCTTTTCCCATTATCGTAGTAACAACAGGAACCCCTGTTATTTCTGCAAGCTTTTTCATTTCCAAAGCTGCATGACTGCTCTTTACACCGCCTCCAATTAAAAAAATGGGGCTTTGTGCATGGTTTAACACCTCCATTGCCCTTTTTATCTGTCCAACATGGACATATTTATTAGGCTTATATCCTCTGATTTCGATTTTATCTGGATATTCATCACTTCCATATTCTTGTTGTATATCTTTTGGCAAATCAACCACCACAACGCCATGCTTTCCAGTTTTTGCAATATAAAACGCCTTTTTGATAATTTCAGCTAAATCCTGCCTTCTGCGAACAGTCACTGCATACTTGCAAATATTTCTTGTAATTCCTACAATGTCAACTTCTTGAAATGCATCATTTCCAATAAGATGTGTTGGCACTTGTCCTGTAAAACAGACAAGCGGAACACTGTCATAATTAGAAGTGGCAATTCCTGTCACTAGATTGGTTGCTCCCGGACCGCTTGTAACCAAACAGACGCCAACCTTTCCAGTAGAACGTGCATATCCGTCAGCAGCATGAATCAATCCCTGTTCATGTCTTGGCAAAATAATATTAATATCGTCTTCTTTATATAAGGCATCAAATAAATCAATCACTTGTCCTCCTGGATATGCAAAAAGTGTATCTACGCTTTCTTTTTTCAGTGCTTTTACAAATAATTCTGCTCCTGTTATATTCATATAAACCCTCCATTCTGAAACATATTATAAATATTGTATCAAGTTATTCAAGCATGTACTTGCACGCATAAAATGCAATTTAAAGGACGCTATAATATTAGCGTCACTTTTTCTTTATAAAATCCCTTCTAAAAAAATTTTCACACTGCATTTAATAAATTCTTCTCTGCTAACCTTTGCAAGATTTTGATTAAAAGAAGCGCTTAAAAAGGTATAACCAAACGTAGAAGAAAAAATCGTCATTGCCAAGCTCTCAAAATCAAGTGGTGCTATCTTTCCCAATTCTTGCATTTTCTTAAAATATTCAATTAAAGAAGATACAAAAGCCTGCGGCACTTTCATAATTAATGGCGCTGTTTCAGCATAAAGCTGCGGCGCTCTTAATCCAATAGACAAATTCACAAAATCGGGCGTTATCTTGTCCATATAAGCATTCATAAACATTTCTAAATCAGGCGCCAATTCCCACTGCACATGTTGAAAAATATCTTCTGTAACATTTGCTCGCCATTTTTCTTGAGCCACTCCCTGCAACACAATATCTTTTTTATTTTGAAATTTTCTAAATAAGGTACATTCATTTACCCCTGCCAAACGTGCAATATCTTTTGTTGTCGTAGCTACATAACCCTTATCACGTATCAGAGTCATCGTAGCATCTATAATTTTTTGACTTGTCTCATCCATCGTACAACCTCCATGCAAGTACTTGCTATCATTTTAGTAGAGTTTTATTAAAATGTCAATGAAAAAAATTCTATCGTTCAACTTCGCAAAATAATTAAAATAGGACAATTCCCTATTTCAGTGAAATGTCCTATTATTTTAAACTATCTATTTATATTCATTCATAAATGTCTGTAACTTTTCTGTAAATCTTCCAATATGTAAACCATCAACAAATGAATGATGTGCCTGCACAGAAACGGGCATTAGCACTCTGCCCTCTCTTTCAAAATATTTCCCCCAATCAAATAAAGGTGTTGCATTTCCTTTTTTACCTGAATTGGTATGCGATATATGCGTATATGTTACCCAAGGCATAGGCGAACATTGAAAAACATCATTTCCTAATGGTCCTGTAAAATATTGTGTTTGTTCTTTTGCCGTTTTCGTCGCCAAGTCAATGTATTCTTGCATTGTATGTGTCATAGGCACTTGAACAACTTTAAATAATTCTGTTTCCTGATTTAGATATGTAAAAGCAGTATCAATCTTATCAAACAATACGACATTGTCCTCCACAAAACGATACCGAAATTCCTCTATCTCATTGGCACATTTACAGACAGCATAAACCATTGCAATAGTAAATGAATATCTTTGTTCTTTGATTCTTTTTAGAAAATTTGTAATATCCAATTCAAATGTCACACAAAAAGCAGGTTCAATACTATTCTTAAATACCATGCAGTGCATTGCTCTTTTCCACGTTTTTTCATCTATTATTTGATATGTATTAGCCATAGAATTATCCTTTCTCTTTTATTTTTATTCAGCATTCTTGGTAAACTCTTTGATTGACTCAACAAATTCAAAATATTTCTATTCATATTAGCCATATTTTCTTGTCCGAAAATCTGTGATGCATAGTTCAATAATTCTTTATTAATTCCATTGATAGCTCATTTTAAATAATATTTCCCACCGATTCTTATAAGAATTTGTCATGACATCCCCCCTTCTCTTTCACTCTTTGTACGAAGCTTTGCTGATACAACAAATATTTTTATAATTGTTTTATTATATCATACATAGTCTATTTTTTCAAATCAAAAGCACATTTTTATATATCAAAAAAATAACAATAAATTTTTCAACATATATAACTCATATAAACCAATTCAAACGCTATAACATCTACCATAGCACTTAACCCAACAAAACAATCTATATATCCAATATTTCCATATTTCCTATTCCATTTGCACTTGGATAAATTCTTCTGTCTTTTGTTTCTCATAATAATCATTCAAAAGCCTAGCTTCCTTATAAATAAAAGTTAAGTGGATATTCGTAATCTACTATGCTGCTTGATAAGGTTAAAATTCCTGTTTAGTCTGGCAATTTCAAAACCAATTTTTACCATCCCAAGTAACAAACTGCCTACCTTGCCGACAACAGTCAAATACAAGAATGCTTTGAGCGCCTCATAGAGGACATGAAATAGGTACAAGACATAACAAAACGCCTAAAGAAAAAAACGTTTTAGAATGAGTCGGGAATATCCAAAAATTCTAATTTTAGAACAGCTCAATAATATAAAAGCTTATGCAAGAGAAATTATGAACAGGTAAATATTCTATATAAAGATAATAATTTTACAAAGTATTTATTGTAATGAGATAAGCATACAAACTATAATATTTTGAATAGTTGAAGTTATGATAATATGAATTTTTATAAAAAAATAAATTTTTTCTGTCACACAAACAAGAAAACGTTGTCTAATTAAATAGGAGGTAAAAATCGATGAATAAAAAAACGAATGAAGAATTACTCACTTTGGTAGAAAAAGCCACAGCGGGAGATAAAAAATCCCTTGAAACCCTTGTCACAAACGTGCAGGACATTATATTTAATTTATCCCTGCGGATGCTTGGCACATTTGCAGATGCAGAAGACGCCACACAGGATATTTTGCTGAAAATGATTACCCATTTATCCTCTTTTAAAGGTGAAAGTTCATTTACAACATGGGTTTTCAGTATTGCTGCTAATCATCTGAAAACTTATAAAAAGCATATGTTTGCCCACTATCCGTTGAGTTTTGAATATTATGGAGATGACATAAAAAACGGAAAAATACAGGATGTGCCAGATTTAACACAAAATGTAGAAAAAGACATTCTGGCTGAGGAACTGAAAATGTCTTGTACCAACGTAATGCTGCAATGCCTTGATATGGAAAGCAGATGTATTTTCATACTGGGTACAATGTTTAAAATTGACAGTCGCATTGCAGGAGATATTTTGGAAATGACCCCAGAAGCATATCGTCAACGGCTTTTCCGCATACGTAGGAAAATGGCAGATTTTCTTGGACAATATTGCGGAGAATATGGTAATGGCAAATGTAAATGTAAAGACAGGGTGAATTATGCAATACAAAGTCATAGAATAACCCCACTTCAACTGGATTATACAGTAGCCACAGAAATTCCTATTAAGACTATGTTTGAGGTAAAAAATGCTATGGAAGATATTGACGATTTATCACAAAATTTCTCGTTCTGTAAGTCCTACCAATCTCCCGAACGCATAAAACATCTAATACAGGAATTATTAGATTCTACACAGCTTTCCATTATCCAAAATTCGTAAAGGAGATAATAGATTATGAATATACAGACAATTATAGATTACTTATCGTTACTTAGCATGAATAACAACCGTGATTGGTATCATGCAAATAAGGAGGATTACAAAAAAGCAAATACTGAGTTTGAAAATCTGTTACAAGCGTTGATATTAGAAATTGGAAAATTCGACAACAGCATTTTACATAATAATCCAAAAGACCTTACATTTAAAATTGTAAGGGATACACGTTTCAGCCATGATAAATCACCTTATAATCCTGCTTTCCGTGCCCATATTTCCTCTGAAGGTAAACTGCCTGTTCCTGTCGGATATTATCTTATGATAAAGCCAAACAATCAGTCCTTTTTGGGAGGGGGCTTATTTACAGATATGTTTAAAGATGCAACAACGATGATACGGAATCATATTGCCCAAAATGGAGAAGAATGGGAAAAGATTATCCACGAGCCAAAATTTAAAAAATATTTCACTATAAAGGGAACAGCATTAAAGAATGTTCCTGCGGGATATGAAAAAGAGCATCCACAGGCAGAATATCTAAAATATAAGAGTTGGTATCTGGAATATCCGTTAGAAGATAAAGAACTCAATAATGCAAAAACATTTCTTTCAAAAGCAGTGGAAATTTTCCGAATTATGAAACCATTTAATGATTTTCTGAACAAAGCACTTGTAAATTTTCAGATGCCGACAAGATAAAGAAATATTTAATATTGAGATTAATAGCAAATTTATATAATTAAGAAAGATTCTATTGCATTTTTTTATAAGGTATCCATATGTTTTTATATTTTTTGGTATGGCGACCTGAGTTATATATTTTTTATGATAAAAATTGGTATATATACAAAATCACTCCCTATTTAATTTTACATTAATTAGGGAGTGATGGAGTAAATAAAAGGTTCCATATTTTCAAAGATAGATGGTTGAAAATATAAATTATTATAATTTAATGATTTTGAGAAAAAATATTGCATATGCTAAATGCCAATCAAACATTACTAAACATACCATTCAACATGGATAACACTTTCTCCATCCCGTTCTCCTTAGAGCCGGAAGTCTTGTAGGTATCTTTCCATGCCTGCGCCAGTCGTTTCATTTTCTGTCCGATTGTTTCTTCTTTATCTGTTGTCTGTGGCTTTTTATTAGTATCCATAAAAGATGTTTGCTTGCTCCCCGCTTTAGAAGAAAGCCTTTGAAATTCACTTGTAATCATTTCCTTGACATCTGCCCCGTCTGCCACCCTTTGGAACGCTTTATCCAGTTCGTTTAATTCTTCTTCCATAGTCATTTTCCGATAACCTGCTTCAGAAGTTTCATCTTCTACATAACGCTCCCTTGTGCCATTCTGATAACCTTGCACAATTTCATCATAAAGATTCCCATAAGCCCTGACACAATCCTCTGCCTTGTTTGAAAGGTTGTATGTACTGCCGCTTTTCCTCTGTTCTTTCAGCATTTCCGTTTCTTTGGCTAAATCATTGCCATAATTATTTGCAAGCAGAGCATTTGTCGCCTGCTTTGCCTGCCTTATGATGCTGTCCTTGTCTGCTTTTACAATGACTTTGCCGCTCCCGTTCATGCCACTTTCATAGAGCTTTTTTCGATAACTTTTTATGCCCTCCTGCGAAATTAAAATTTTTACCGCATTATCCTCTTTTGTAGATAATGCGCTTTTTTCTTTTTCACCGGAATTATCAACTTTCATATTTTGAAACCAATTACTTCCTGCTCTAACTTGACTTACATTCCCATCAACATTATTTACTGACATATCAATTCCTCCTAAATATCTAAAACTTTATAAACAATACTGCTGCAACATTCCTACGCATTAAAGTCTACCCCGCCAAGTGTCCCATCAAGCTATTCAAAAACGAATAATGCGAAAACTCTCTCATATTGTTACTGTTGATATTCATATCTTCGACTCCTCTTATATCTTCAAATCCAAATTTGCACCAACCGCATTTGCATTATTGCCCTGCTTTTTACCTATCTGTTCTTCTTCCTGTTCCTTTGCTGCTTCAATGATTTTCTGCATATCGTCATTACCAAGCAATATTCTTCCGTCCTTTGCCTTTTCTATCTTTTCTGACAGCAATTGTTCCACTTTATCCTGATTGGTATCCAATTTGACAACCATAATGCCTGTCTTATCCTGTTCTTTTTCTGCCTCCTCTGCCTTTTTTGCCATATTCTCCGAAAGCTGATCTGCTTTTTTACGGGCATTTTCACGTATCTTCTCAATCTGCTTTTCAGCATTTTCCTGTGCCTCTTTACGAAGCTTTTCATTCAACTCATCTTTTCTTATTGAAATGGAAAAATTAGAAAAATTGCCGTTTTCGTCAACATACCCATGCCTGACAATTGTCGTATGCCCTATTGATTTTTTATAATTATCAAGCCATTTTGTAGCCGCTTCAATATCTTTTAACCGCTGTGTATATTCCTTTGCCACCTTTGGATCATTTTGCATCTTCTCTAGGAACTTAGGGCTGACATCCAAAACATTCACTCTGCCATCATTATTTGTATTAAGCCCATATCCAATCTGCAGCTTCATATAAGGTACTTGTTTCTGCAAATCATTAAGATATTCCTCATTGCTGCGTTTCTTTGCTGTTTCAGTACTTTTTTGTGTAGCTGTTGTTTCTTTTGTTTCCTCTTTCTTTACCACTTCTTTTCTTGTTGAAGTATATGTGCTTTCATAAACATTGTTGTAATTGCTCAATCCTGTAATTGCCATAATACAATCCTCCTTGATAAAAATTTGATTGTAATCTATATTTATTTTTAAAAGGTAATCCCTCTTAAAATTCTGCGCTCTAACCCTTTAGCATAACAGACAATATAAATCTTCCTTTTTCTGCAATACAATCCATATCACCCGCATATTTTAAGGCACAATACCTGATATTTTTAAGCCCAATGCCATGTAAATTGCTATCAGCCTTTGTGGTACTAGGATAGCCGTCTTTTCCCCATTTCACTTCTCCGTCAAAGCTGTTCTCAATTTCTATGAAAAACATGTTCTGTTTCCAAAAAGACTTTATCTTGATATACAGCTCTTTATCTTGATTTTTCAGCCTTGCTTTACGACAGGCTTCAATCGCATTATCTAACCCATTATTTAGGATAATGCCTATGTCATAAGCCCTTATATGAACCTTATCCGTCAAAAGAAAGCCGTCCGCTTCTAAATAAATACCTTTTAATTCCTTTGACGCATAATAAAACTTACTGCTGATAACTGCGTCACTTACCACATTTCCTGTATGTATTTTCTGTTCCAAATTCATCAGCGTTTTCTTCATATCTTCAAAATACCCAGTTATTTCTTCATTTTCCGTTATCTGTCGTTCTCTTAATAATTTTTCCATAACCGACATTTGGTTTTTCATATCATGCTTTACATGGCTGACGCTCTCATAAAAACGCTCCATTTCCAACATGGAATTTTCCATTTGGGAAATCTGGTTCTCTAATACATTTTTTTGTGTGCGTTCTTCCTGCAATCCTACCATTTCTTGTTGCAGTTTAAAACTATATAAAATAGCAAGCCAAACAACAACGGATATTAAGGTAATAAACAAATATATTTCCATGTAGTTATCGTAATAAACAAGATGATGTTCCTTGTTTATAACTGCTATGATGAACCGAAAAATAATAGCGGTTAAAGCACCCATAAATGCAGGCAATGTGTAAAATATTGTTTCTTTTGTATTGCTTCCATCTATGGAGCGGCTATGATTTTTTATGATAATTTTCACAGAAAGATATAGCAAAATTTCTATGATTGCCTCTGCCATTAAATCAATATACTTTACCATTGTTGGTATTATGGCAACGTTATACATAACTTCTGATAATTTATCTACCACATAATTCAAAAACAACATAGCAGCATATCCTATTTGATTAAAAATGCTGTCTAAAGCAACAAAAAGTAATGCTATAAATATCTTTGCTGACTGACTGCCTTGATAAAGAAACACGCCGATAAAATATATTACAATCAGCTTAAAAACAAAGTATGGCATTTCCATTTCTAACATAATCAACGGATTAGCATACATGGCATATCTGACCGCAATTTTTATGATAAGCCACACCATAATCACTAAAAAGTCATGTACGCTTCTCTGCCTTATCTTCGGCTTCGTAAATTCTCTAAAAAGCAGGCACAAACAATATCCATCAAATAAATATCTGATTACAGTAATGATAAACTCTGCCGCTTTATACATGGGAGACACCCCCATTCCGTAGGTATCTCATATACTGTTTAACAAAATCATGGTATCTGTTTTTTGATAAATATATTTTCTCCCCATTGGTAAGCATAATATTTTTCGTATCATATTCAGCCACATAGGATAAATTTACTAAATACCCTCTATGACAGCGGCAAAAACCCTCCCCTGCTTCTCGTTCCATATCTGCCATAACGCCATAGAATGAAATTTCTCCTCTCACAGTATGGACTGCAATTTTACGCATTTCATTTTCAAAATAAAAAATATCTGCAACATTCAAGGTTATGTTCTTGTTCCTTGTTTTGATAAATATATGTCTGCTTTTTAAGTCCTGCTTTTTCTCTATTTCTTTTTTTGCCCTTTCAAGCACTTCTTGTAATTTTTTATCATCAACAGGCTTTATCAGATAATGCAGAGCTGCCACGTCAAAGGCTTCAAACACATATTCTTTTGCACCGGTTATAAACACGATAACGCTTTCTTCGTCCAGTTCCCGTAATTTCTTAGCAGTTTCCACACCGTTCATTTTTTCCATTTGAATATCCAAAAAATAGATGTCAAATACCTCTCCCTGCGATAATAATTCTTCACTGGAAAAAAAGCCCTGTATCGTAACATTCGGCATATATTTTTTAATCCTGCCGCTAATCTGTTCAACAAATACTGGCTCATCATCACAGACTGCGATCTTTAGCATACAACCACCCCTGTTTCTTTATAGGTTTATTACATATATCGGCAAATTTTTTGTTTAAATTTCCGAAATGTAACCAATCCCCCTTTGAAATGTAACCAATCTCTTTTTACTGAAAATTGAATAATCCCTTTTGTGCGATTATCTTTTTATTGTTCTGTCCCGTTTCAGCTGCTTCGCCTGCCTCAAGATACTGTCTACATTCTGCTTGATTGTGTCGTACTGCTTTACTTTCTTTTTTAGCTTCCCATACTCTTAATATAAAAAAGATTATCAAAATTAGAGGATTTTCACTTCCATACATTAAGGCAATATCTACACGACCAACCTATTATCAAACGGGACGCAACCAAAAGATGCGCAGGAACTTTTAGGACATTCGGACGTAAGCACGACCATGAATGTCCATGATGAAATCATTGCACACATCACAAGGGAGACTAAACGGGATTCCGCAAAGCTTTAAAAATTAAGGAAAGTTAAAATAGTCCATAGATAAACTGAAAGTTGTTTATTCAATCGTTACTTATAATCTGTTTTATATAATCACTCCTACTTCCATTCCAATGACAATGTATACATATACCATTCATGTCATACCTCTGCTAAATCTCTATTTATCGCTAAGTTAGTCAACTCTGCGTTTTCACTTCAAACCTTTTAATCACCGTTATCTGTAAATCCTTTGCGTCAATCAAACTTTCCTATCTGCAATTCGGGCAACAGGGAAAGTTTTTCAATTCTGTATCTTTTTGTATCTACAATCTTGTTTTATTTCCACAGACAGGGCAGCATACGCATTCTATTATATTTATTATTACCTCATTATTTTTTATGGAGCAAACATAGCAAGTTGCATCACAAACTTTATAGGCAGTGCAGGATATTTCATTTGATTAAAATCCCCAACAAAAAATAATTCTTTGTTAGGATAATAAAATGCAAATGAGCCGGTTGAGCCGCTATGACCTATCAAATCACCTTGACCTAAAAAAGAAGTGGAAAATCCGCCCATTTTTATTCTCATATAGCCGCTTCCATAATAAATAGGAAACATAGATAGTTGCAATTTTCTATACCATTTCAAATCAAGAATTTTTTTGTCAAAAAGTTCTCCATGAAAAAACGCCTGTATAAATATCATTAAATCTCTTGTAGTGGTAATACAACCACCGCTTGCTTTACTACACATTATAAATTGTGGTCTATATAACTGCTTATCACCATAGTAAACCATAGGTATATATTCTTTTTCCGAAACAGGCAAATAAGTTTTAGTCATATTTATTTTTGAAAATATGTATTTTTCAAATACCTTTTTTAATGAACATTTTGTGACTTTTTCAATAATATCGCCCAATATATTATAGTTAATATCTGCATAGTAGGCATTATTTTTGTAATCCGGTAGAAAATGAGCTTCTTTTTCTTTAGTTAAAGCAATATTTTTGTCAAAGGTAATAAATGTATCTGAAATTATAACTTGTTTTTTGATACTGTTTTTCCCCTCCTCATATATATCTGCCAATCCGCTTGTTTGGTAGAGTAAATCTGATATTTTCAAATCATAAGAATAATCTTTACCTTTATAAAAATGCAAACCATTTAGATAATCAGGTTCATAAAAATTCAGCAAATTATTATTCAGTGTTATATAACCTTGCTGAACAAGAATAAAAATACATGCAGCAGTAAACATTTTTGTTATGCTCGCCGCTATTATTGGAGTATCTATATCTTTTCCTCCATAAGCCTTTGAGAATATAGTTTCCCCAGTTCCTTTTTCAATTAGGACTACACTTTCATAAATCTTTTTTTCTTGAATATATTTATCAAATAAATCATCATAACTTTTTGTTTTCATAACATCACCATGTTATCTATTTTTGTTCACCTTTCTGTAATATTTTC
The DNA here is from genome assembly GCA_947088865.1 of uncultured Eubacterium sp. Lineage (GTDB taxonomy): Bacteria > Bacillota > Clostridia > Lachnospirales > Lachnospiraceae > Lachnospira. The sequence goes on from CAMUHY010000019.1 coordinate 45,721, forward strand.
AATTTTTTACTTTCTTAAAGAATAAATGTGTTATACTATTTGGTATGTTTAACTATCATATCCATAAGCCAATCTATCTTTGGTAATGGTGTGTTGGGGACTCTGACTTTTTCCTGTGCAATTCCCTGTATAGCGCCCAAAATAGCGACGCATAATGAATGAGAATGACCTGCTCGAAACTCGCCGCGCCGTTGCCCTTCTAAAATGATAGGAATCCACTGTCTACAAATATCTATTGATTTCAAAAGCAACTCTATTTCTTTATCATTAACTGCTGTATATTGAACATTATCCATAAACACAAACATCTTCCCAAATGAGGGATTGCTCTCCAATTGCTCAAATACATTTTTTATGGTTTGAAAAAGGTATTCATAAGGTGCTTCCATTGCTATTTCTATATCTATTTTCATTTCTTCAACACCAATTCTTATCAATTCAAGATAAATACTTTCTTTATTGCTAAAATAGTGAAATAACAAACCAGAACTGACACCAGCTCTTCTTGCAATTTCACGTGTACTTGTACCATAGTAACCTTTTTCTATAAAAACATCTAATGCAACCTGTAAGAGTTGTTTTTTTCTTTTATCTCCTTTATCCATAAATAACCTCCCACAAAAATTAAGCATATGCTTAATATTATATTGTCATCTAAATATTGTCAAGAACTTTACAGAAACTTTCACTTTTCCGAAAAACGGTATGACGGTAATAGAAATTGTCTTAATCAACTGATAGAACTGTTCAGACATACTCTAAATGTACTGGTATACTAAATTAGTAACACCTCATATGAATAATATGATAAAATATTATTATTCAAAGAGGACATATAAGTGATACTACGCAGGAAATAAGACGACCTAATCAGCTGTTAAAGGAAAAAGATAACGAGATTGTGAATATTGTACCTCTTCTAACGTATCATTATATGGTCTCCGACTTCTCCAATTCAATGTAAGCTGTGCTGATCCATCATCTAATATTTTCAGTTTTGGGTCATTCACACGTATCCAGCTTCCCTTAATCTTACTGCCATCTTCTAAAATAAGCGGTATAAGATTTCTTGCTGCTCGTATTTTTGTAACCACCATAAGACCAAGTGAATATGCATCCTCTTCTTTTTCATGAAAAATCTTAATATACCAAGAATACTCCATAGCATAAGTAAGGAATGTTTCTCCATCTGTGTCAATTTCTGACATAGGAAAATAAATCGATGGAACAACAAAATTTGATGGAATTTTCCAATAATAGGGAACTACTTTTGTCTGGTCAATCAAAAATTTCATAATACTTGCTATTTCTTGCTCAAGCTCAAGCATATTCCACACATTTCCATTACTGCCCTTTTCAAAGCTGGCAAGAAGTAATTTGCTGTCCATTACTTTCCGTCGCACGATTTCATCTTGTAATATTCTTAAAAATTCATATCCAAGTCCCTCTAAAAATCGTTCAAACTCTTTGCGAAATTCACCTTTTGCTGCGCGCTTCACACTTCCAAAAAACTTCTTAAATTCCGACATATCAACTTCAACATATCTACTGCTCATAATGCCTTTTGCCCTCCTACCTTTTTGATATAAACAAATATATGGTGGTCTCTAACATTAACTGGAAGCTCTGCTGTATACTCAAGCCCTGTCATACAATCTACAATTTTGTCATTAAGACGAATATCTGTACCTGCTGGCAAAGTAAGCTTTATTTTAGCGTCCATAAGATTTGCTGGAGCTGTCTGTGTAATTGTAATGGTCTGTGAACGTACTCCAAAATGACACTTTTGACTGCTGATGTCTGGCTCATCTGAATACGAAAAAGATAAGGCAGCAGATAATCCCCAACCTAGCCCAGCTTGCTTTTCTCTATTATGGTAAATATCACAAAGATGATTTAAAAGACTTCCTAAACTCATAATCACCTCCTAGAGCTTTCTCATGCGGAGTGTTACTCCATTTCTTGGCTCTGCTTGAACAAAATCATCAAGCAATGCCGCAAGGTCTAATGCTTCTATGCTGATTTGATTTGTTTCTTTGGTATAACTGTAATCGTCAAAAGTTTCTGATTTAACCTCTTTTGCTGCCATACTTGCATTATGTCCATATGCCTCTGCAAGTATCAATACTGCCGTTTTTACTGCTGCTGGTATTTCCTTTTTATCTTTAAACAAATTATGTGTATATGTAATTACATATTGTTCAGCTCTCGCAATATCCACTGTGAGCCGTGTGTCGCTGCGCTTCTGTACTGCTGGTATCTCGGAGTATTCCTTAACCTCCTCTGGCGTTACCCACGGTCTTTCCGCCATATCGTACCTCCTCCGCTTAATACTCCTGTAATTCCTGCATAGTAGGACTACCATAGTCTACCTCGTTCTTGGTTTCCTTATCGCTCAGCTCCTTCTTAAGTTTTGTAATTATGTCAGCCTTTTTAGAAATTCCTTTAAGACTGACATTGTGATAGGCTGCGTAGCTTTCCAGTTCCGACACCGTCATTTCTTCCAGTGTCTTTCCATGTTTGTCATCCTCTGGGTCTGCTGGGATTTCTTCATTGTGAAGTAATTTAAAATAACCAGTAGCTACCGCTGCATCTGCGGTAGTCTTGTCCTCAACAAACACGTCCGGTTTTTCTTTCGTGGCTGAAACAATGCCAGTATAGGAGAGAGATTTTAACAGTCGCAAGTGATACATAATCGTTCCTCCTCTCTCTTATTTCAGTCCTGTAATAATTGCCGTTGCATCCAGTTCCTCGATAATTGGGTCATAGTCAAGGTGGGTAACATAAAAACGCTTATCCATCATAACTGCCTCTTTGCCTTCAGTAGTCTTACGAATCTGCACATTATAGGTATTTACAACAATAAGATTTTTAGGGTCCGTTAAAAGAATAGTACTGTCATCTAAAGATGGACATTCAATTGCAGGAATACGTGCAGGGGCTTTGTAAATACTTTCAGGTACCGCACCACCTGCGTTTACAACCTTATTCAATAAAAATAGTTCCCACTCCTGCGTTCTGCGAGGAGACATAAGCCAACGAAGTTTGCCATTATTGTACTTATTAGGAAGTTGCGCCAATGTCTTGTAGAATAAATCAAGACTCATATTTGTTTCACTGGAAGCATCATATACATGACCACCATTGCTAATCTGCTTAATCCAACCATCATTAATTTTTAAGAAATCAGCATCGCTTTGTGTGCCAAATTCTTCAACTTCACTTTCATTCCAAGCTCCTGCTGTATGAGCTGTTGTAAATTTATAGAGTTTATCATTATAGGCAACTTCATCCCCTTTAGCATATGTATCGGTAGTACTGAACGTCGGAATTTTTGCCATATTCTCGTCACCGTTAAGATACAAATCTTCAAGGTCAATTCCAAGCTGTGTTGTCATAAGGTCAGTAATAATCTTTTCAAGGTTTTGCCCTTCAATATTCTCACGCAAAGTTTCTTCTGTAATTTCCCATGGCAGCCGTACAGCAGTAGTGCTATACTCAATCTGACTTGTATTTACGCCTGCTCTATAACCATCATCCGTATTTTCAGTCTTTTTACGAAGAATACGACGACCAATGCCAATTTTATCAATTTCACCCGTTTTTGCTGTACGCATTTCGTGACGAATAAGGCTGCCTAAATTTGTAGTCTCAAAAGTTTGCTGAATAAATTTTCGAGCTTGCTCTGGATTAAGTAAACCAGAAGTTAAAGCTCCTGTGGAAATAGCTGCCTTTCGGATAATAGTGCTGTTATCAATTCCCATAATATTTCTTTCCTCCTACTTTATTTTATTAGAGAATACCATGCAGATAATGCGTATCACCTGCTGATTTTTCTATGCTTCCATTAAGGTTACTAGGAAGTCCTTTGCTCTTTAATACAGGGTCAATCGCTTTTGTTACTGCTGTGGTAATCATTTCTTGTACTTGTTCTATGGTGACTTGTGATTCTTGCTGTGGCTCAAGTGCCTTTGTTATCGCCTCCTCAACCATTTTTTCCACACTTTCTGGCGTAATTTCTGTTGTAATAGCACTTTTACCTTCTGTCTTTTCAACTACTTCTGTACTATTTTGTGCCTTTTGTATGGCACTTTGCTGTGTACTAGTGCCAATCGCTTTTTCAATGGCAGCAGACACTATCTGCTCAATATCTTGCTTTGTCACTTCTTTATCCTCCTTATCCATTTTTGATTTTTTGCTTTCATTCTCTTCCTGCTCATCAAACTCTTTAAGGAATGCTCCTAAACTCTCATAAATTCCGTTTAATATTTCCTTATTTTTGCTACTTATTTTCTTTCCTGCCTTTTCAACTGGTCTGTTCGTTTGAATAGCTTTTATAACACTTTCTTTACCAGTAAGAATACTAGTGATAATCTGATTAAACTCTTCAAGACACTCACGTACCTTATCTTCATTTGTTTCATATTGCCAGCGTCCAGTAATATTGTCATATTTATATAAAATCTCCTCAAGAGAATTAAAAGCATTCCAAAAGAGTGTACCTTTGCTACGTTCTTCATAAAGTTCCGACATAGCGCCTTTTTCCACTACATTGACGCCCAAGGCTGCTGCCAACTGTTTTAACAATCCTTTCTTTTCTTTAGTTTCTTGCTTACTCACATTGTCCAATTCAATATCCTCCTCGCTATAATTTCCAAGTCCACCCATACTAAACCCTGTGATGTCGCCTTTTTCAATGCCTTTCCATACACTCTCATCAGTCACTTCCACCGTCATAAGCCATGTTCCTTTTTGTATTGCTTCTCCATCAATCTCAAAATCTGCCTTTGCAATCCAATTTTCTACAACAGTTGCACCATCTAATGGCTCAAAACTATGTTGTAAATCAACCTTATCGCCATTCTTAGCAAACCAGTACGCTGCTTTTGTAATCTCCTCCTCTGTCATAAAATTACCATGACTATCTTCTTCCATAGGTTCATACACAATTCCTGTGACATAATGATTTTCTGTATCAGCCTTAATAATTCTGCCATAGGTAGTAAATGTTGCCTTACCACTTGCTTCTTTCTTCAAAAGGAACTGCCGCTTATTAGCTGCTTTATCCACAAGGCTCACAAATTGAATTTTTGCGTCTGTAATTTCATATGCTTTTTTCAAACCTTTCTTCATGTCTTATCTCACCCCCTCTCATTGAAATTTTTATATATAAAAAAGAGCTTCGCAAACATGCAAAGCTCTTTTTTAGCAAAATTATATTTTGTTCATTTAAATCTATACTAATTCTTTATAAACCAAGAATTTGAATCTTTTTCTTATCAAAATCTTCTTGTGTTATAACGCCTTCATCTAAAAGTTGTTTTAATTGTCTTAAACTATCCATATTAAGGTCATCAACAGATTGAACTGTTTTTGATATTTCATTTTCTACAATAACTTTTTCAATTGCCTCTTTAAATTTTATGGCTTCCTCATACTGTGGTTTTCTAAAGCAAATTGTATTTATATCTGTTGCATAATGAGCTACATTTGCAACAGAAGAATAGGTTTTTGCTCCAAAAACTTGAATATGTATACACCCCGCAGCAGTAAAAACAGGCTTTTTTAATATCACAGAAACAATATCCGAAATTTTTATTATTCTTCCTAAATCCTTTTTTCCCTTTTTAATTTTTATGATACCATCACCTATTTCAATTTCTCCATCATAACCTATAAATTTCATAATCAGCTTTACTCCTTTTTAGTTTCTTTACTATATATTAACAGAAATATTTTTTATAAAACAATAAAAAGTAAAATAACAGTCCTGTATTTTTATTATTCAATTTTATGAATTACAACGTGTACATGGAGAATACCCATTCTTAATTAATTGTTCTCTTGTTCCGAATCTCTCTAACACATTTGCAGTTGTAGCATTTTTTATAATAGAACAATTTTTTTTATGAAACTTTTTTGTATTTACATTTACCATATACCACTCTAACTTTTGTTTCGTTTCTTTCTCATTAGATGCAACTTTATCTAATTTTTCCCAATCTATGCTATCGAAATGTTTTAATACATCTTCACTTGTACAATCTTTTTTTCCCATACCAGCAGCTGCCACAAATAAAAATCCTGTTTTTCCATCATTAGAGCGCCAATTTACAATTTTATCTTTTATCGAATCTCCTTTTTCATCTTTTTCATTGTAGCCAATTGAAATATTTTTTAATATGTAACCATTTTTTTCAACTAATTCCAAAACTATAGGACAAAGAATATCAATAACTTTTGGAATATCATCAATACGATGAACATATGCTGAAACATCTACTCCATTGTATGTTGTAATAAAAATACTATTTTTCCCATCATAAAGTAGTCCTACTTGGTCATCTGGATATTTGTCTATTATTTCCTTTTTAAATTTTTCTTCTGGTGGTACGGCACTTATATTTCTTTTTTGATTATTTCCACAAGCTATTAGTGACATAATGAAAATCATCACAATAATAAAGCAAAAGTTTCTTTTCATAATTCATGCCTCCTTGTAATTAGAGTATAATTTTTATTTTAATAGAATTATTGTTATATTTTATATCATACCCCTTGTTTTTGCAATAGTTTTTATACAAATTTACAATAAATCTTATTTTTTTAATTAAAAGCGACCTCATTATAGAAGCCGCTTAATACACTACTCTCAAACCACAGTCTCTTGATAAACCTTATCTATTCCCATTCTAATTACATCTGTTTTACTGATCCCTTTTTTTTCCATACAAATTTTTATTTTCTGCATATCACTTTCTGAAAGTCTGAAACTTTCTCTATAACTTTTTGGATTTTCAGTAGGTCTACCCATTTTCTTTTTTTCTATTTGAAACCACCCCTTATACTTGCCTTTTTCCTTCATATATGTTAAATTATATATGAGTACTGGCGGTGGCAAGTACCGCCAGCTTTTTGGTTTTGTAGCTCTGTCATAGCAGAGCTATTTTTAATCCTCTAATGTCTTTTGAAGATTCTCAATAACCTTATCTAATTTTTGTTGTTTTTTTTCGTCTTCTTTTTCTTCTTTTATTTCCTTAAGGTCATCAAGTACAAATCGAACAAAACCATTAAATTGTTTATCCGTCATTCCCATTTCTTGCATTGTTTCTCCTTTCCAGCTTCTTGCCTGCCTTACTCGTCTTGGTTTCCCTTAACTGTACTTATATTATAACTTATGTCATGACAAAAATCAATACCTACTTTCCAATTTATTAAAACCCCTTGTTCATTATCATTAAATATGATATATTAAACTCACAAAAAGGAATAACCGCTCACAAAGTGGTTAACCTCCAAATTCATTTATAAGCTTATTTGTTCTAGCAAAGATACAAGGTAGGCTTATTTATTTTTGTTTATTTCATTTTATTATTATATAGATTTAAGCAAACCTCAAGCCTATATCTCTGACCTTGCTCTATTTCTTGCATCTAATTCTTTCTCCCAATCATCATCCATTTCATCAATGGCTTGCTGCTGTAATCGCTGCCTTTCTTCAAGAGACAAGCCTAGTATTTCCTCGCTAACAATAGGCTGTTCTATACAATGACAATTTATTCTTTCTTCTGGTGGTAAAATAGTATCACCTGGAAACATTGGATTATAGATACTGCCATCTGCTCCAATAAGTTCAAAAGGTTCATTTACAGGTACCCGCTGTCCATCCATGTCAACATGGTTCTGTCGTGGCTCGTTTCTATATTCTCCTGTGTGCTTCCACATTTTTTCGCTAACTACTGGACTTTGCATAAATGCCTCTTGCTGTGCTGCTCTATGTGCTGTTAAAACCTCTGTAACAGCAACTCTCCTAGCCTTGTAATATTCATTTCGTATGCCACTGTCAAGAATTTCATGAGTAAACTCTGCTATACTGCTGCCCTCTTTCAGTCCTTTTTCAAGTATACGTTCAATTTCTTTGTGGCTGTTTAGCTGCATAATTTCTCCAAGTTCTTTACTCCAACCTTCTACCCATGCCATTGTCCTCTCTGACACTTGTGTCAATTTAAGGTCTTTATCTGTCTGCGCTATATAATAACCAATAAATTCTGGCATAAATTTATTAAGTTTTTCTTTAAACACTTTAATAAGTTTGACTTTTGTTGTATTATCCAATTTTACTTTTGACCAAACATCCTCTGCAAAAGTTTCAAGGTCAATAGCCTTTTCTACCTCTGCAATAATCTCGTCCGTTTCGTCTAAAAGTGCCTCCGCCACACCATCCTCAATTTCTTGTATATATTTAATGGTCTTTTCAGACTTTATATAGCCCTGTGCTTCAAGCTCATCAGAAAGGTTATCGTCTGCCTTTTTAATATATACATCAATCGCCTTTATAAGGGAATTGCAATGTATACACATAATCATTCCCCCTTATCCATTTTAAGTAAAAGATTCTTAACCTCTTTCATCACAGCTACAACTGTATCATCATGTTTTCCTGCTGCCTTTTCAATCTGTTTTTGTAAACTCATAGTAAGCTGGTTAAGGTCAAAGCCCATTTTATTCGTCTGTGATTTGCTATAAGCAAGTGGGACATTTCCCCATTCTTCTGGATAATCTTCTGCTATTTCTCCATATGCCTCAAAAATAATTTGCTTTGCTTTATTTGGTGTTAAACCACCTGCATTATTACAAACCGTTAAAATTTTATAAAGGTCGTCCATATTAGTAATATCTGGTTCCAAAAAATATGCCTCAACATACTTAAATTGATAACTATTCAAAAGGCGATTATTAATTGCCCATGCAAGACTTTTACGCTCTGGCTGAAATACCTGTTCCTCTGTTACCTCCATCGCCATTTGTGCTGTAGCTCTGTTAAAATCAGTTGTATATCCAACATAAAGGTCTGGAAGCTGAAAAGAAGATTGCACTTTTCGACGATTATTGTCCAGATAATCTTGAAAAAGTTCATCTTTCTGGAGAATATTAGCAAGGTCTTTTATCTCAATCTCTGGCTTTTCTGATTGGTCAAAATCTATACGTCCATCTGTGCTTTCTGTTTCCAATATAATAAATGCGTGCTGCCCAGCTGCTCCCTTAATATCGTTCATATATTGCTGAAGTTTATCAAAACTTTCATTGGTTAATGTACCACCTTTAATCATAATCATAAGCGGCGTATGCCTACCATTTTCAAAATAATTATTATTAAGACTTTCTGCTTTCCTACTGCCATCTACTCCAAGTACCTGCCCCATCCAACGTACTTCACCATATGGCTCTATACCTATAGAAAATTCCATAATCTCATTAGCCTGCTGTGCTAAATTAAGAGTTTCACCTTCTTCAAGATATTTGCCATCTGTGCTATTCATAATACGAGGGTCGCCAAATTCACGGAAATATACGGTCTTTCCACCTATTATTTCCTGCTTATATTTACAATAACGCTTTTTGCGTTCAAGCTGTTGTCCATGATGATAATATGTCGAGGGAATATATGGTTCAAGCGGCTTTGTCTTTTGAATAGATGATGTATCCTTAATAAAATCAATCTGTACAACCTCTCCTGCAATATTTCGTATTACTTCAAGATAAGCTATACCATATGTTTCTCGTGCTTCTATAATATTCTCAAACACTTCTTTAGTATCCTGTTCTGTATTCAATAATTCAATAATTCTCTCAGCTTTGCTAAATTCTTCTTTCATTTCTTGTGTTTCTTCCATGTCATCAATATATCTCACACCAATGCCAAATCCAGCAATATTATTTTTATAAGCTCTGATACATTGGGGAAGAATAGTACTATTTTTTACTAAATTATGAAGCCCCTTAAAATCATTTGATGGTTTTATCCAATCTTCTGCATTATAAATATCATTTTCTGATATCTGTATAGAAGTATCTGCTTTTTCAATAGGAACTTGCTGTCCTTGTTCTTTGATTATTCGTACTTGCATTCCACATTTCGATTTATTCATTCTTTCTCACCTTCTTCCTTCTTGGTGGTTTTACTGGTAAACAAAGAAGCAACACACAGTCAGCCTCATCTGGAGAAGGCAATCCTCTTTTCTTTACTGCACCCTTACTTTCTATCCTGATTTTACTTGCTTCTGTTAATTCATACTTTCGCCCTGAAAGCTGTGCTACAAGGTCATCATCATCTGGAAGTATTAATTCTACTGGCTTTTTGTTTCCCTCCTCATCAAAAGGTTGTAACAATTTTTTAACTACTGCCATCATATATGTAGTACTGTCATGGTAATACTTGTGCTTTATACGCTGACCAAAAATTATTGGATAAACCTCCAGCCACCAAAACCGCTCTGGATTATTCCGTTTTATCTGCCGCAAGCGGTCTACCACACCGCCACCCACACCACCATCATCTACTTTGACTGGGATAGGACTATCTATTTCTGGTTCAAGCCTATATCTGCGTACTAAAATTTCACCTAATAGGATAATATCATCTGCCGTTTTCATAGTGTCCTGCCCTTGCCGTTTCTTATAAAACTCTGCTTTCTCGTCTATCTTGTATCCGATTACCGTTTTGTCATCACCAAAACGTGCAACATCACAAGAAATATGGATTAAATTAGGAGTTTTTCGAGGTGAAAATTCTGTCATAATAGAATTTTCTATAAGTGACAGCGGAATAAATATATCATCTTCCTGTTTTGGAAATTCTCCAAAAACACGAACCAATACAACATTGCTATCTCTGCCATATTTTCGTATTAAAACGTCAATATTTTCTTTATTCGTTCTTAAGCTATCCATAGAGGATACGGTATGACATTTATAAAGAACTCTGTCTGAATTAAATGCATCAAAAAATGTGCCAGATGTCCTTGTTGGATTCCCGCACATTAATAATTTATTATTCGCGCCGGACAATGTACCAAGTATTGCCTCCATAATAGGGTCCGCAACACCGGAAGCCTCATCTACAATAAACAACATATTATCCTCATGGAAGCCCTGCATATTTTCTGGTTTTGTAGCCGTTCTTGCTACGGCAAACCAGCGCTTCTCATTGCCAACCAGATAAATATAAGTCTTTGTCCATTTAAGAATTTTTGAAAGCAAAGGAGATTTACTCATCCATTTACTAACTTCGGACCATAACACATCATGTAATTGTTGCTTTGTTGGTGCAGTTGCCACAATTCTTGGATAAGGATAACAACAAAGAAACCATAATAAAGTCACAGCCTCTAAACCTGTTTTTCCAACACCTTGCCCAGACTTAATTGCAACCTTTGCATTTTCTGCCAAATCCATTAATGCTGCCTGCTGCCATTCGTCAGGTTCAAACAACAAGACTTCTCTAGCAAATAAAACAGGATTCTTGCGATATTGTGGTATTCTCTGTTGAAAAAATTGTTTCCGTAAAATGTGTAAATCCTTATTCATTGCTTTCTACCTCTTTTCCTAAAACAGCCATCATCCAATTATCAACCAGTTCATCACCCATGTTTTCACTATCTAGCTTTGCCTTTTCTGCTCGATATTTTGATAATACTTCAATAGCTTTCGTTCTTGCTTTTTGCACTTTTGTAAGCTCTGCTTCTAATGCCATAATACTATTCATAACCGATTTTGTATTTGTAATCGTTGTTTCTGTAACCTTTTTACCAACACATTTACCATCTGCATTAATTGAATTTTTTACATTCTTTTTTTTGGATACAGTTTCTACAGCAAGTCCATGATTTTCTTCCTCTATTTTTTTATACCTTTTAATACTTTTCATAAACCTGTGTTCTCGTATAGAAAACATTTGCAACTGCATGATTAATTGCTGCTCTTCCTTATCATCCATACTATCAACTAAAATCTGTTCTTCCTTATCAAGAGTATCCCAATATACTTTAGAATAAGCTCCATGCTTTTGTGCATTCTTATTTCGTTGTTGCCCACCCTTTGATTTTTTTTGCAACGTTGCATTTTTTTTACTATCTTTTTTTGCAACGTTGCATTTATTTTTTTTTAACTTATTGCCCCAATCATACCTATTTTTCCAACTGCGAACAGTACTATCTGAAACCCCTAATCTTTCTGCAATTTCTACCATTGTTAAGCCATCATTAAATAACTTTTCGGCTTCAATCATTTTGTCGCTTGGCGCTCTTGGCATATCACCACCCCTCTTCTATTCGTTTTATTTTTTTTACTGAAAAGCAACGATACTTTTTCAGTTTATTTATACGAATATTATTCGTTATGACATTAAATCTTTGTTATAAATTCTGCTTTGGAATATCCCTCGTTTGGCTTAATCATCATTCTTAGAAAATCCTCTTTTGAAAAATCAGAAAGACGAAATACCTCTTCTGGTTTCATACCAAGTTGCTTACCAATTTCTTCAACCGATTTTCCCTCTCCTAACAGTTCCTTTATAATCGCTTTCATAGGCTCTAACAGATGGGTACCTCTAGCTCTATTATGAGTAACTGTTCCATAAATATTGCTTGCTTTATCTTTATGTTCTACAATAACAATAGGCACTTTTCCTTCTAACATTGATTTTAGAGGTTCTTCTCCTGCAATAGTCCAACGATGAAAGCCATCAATAATTGTAAAATCAGGTCTTACTACAATTGGCAATGTCCATCCATTGGTTAAAATAGATTGCTTCAACAATTCCAGATTCTGTTTTGACACCTTATTAGGGTTATAATCATTTGGCTTTATAACGCCTCTATCTACCCATTGAAGTGTAGAAAGAGGGCTACTCAGTTTGCTGTCCATTTTTCAATTTCTCCTTTTTTTTCGCTTCTTCAATGTATTTACTATATATTTGCTGATATAAAGACCTTAATGACCGTTCCTTTGGGTCGCCCGAAATTAATGCTTCATATATAGCTTTACAATCTTTGTTATCTGCAATAACAGACACATTCATAAAAAAATTTCTATACCTATCTGCTACATATCGCTTATGCTTTGTTTGAAAATGAGTATCCATATCGGAAAATAACTCTAAAAGAGCGGCTTTATAATCTTTTTGAGCTTTTCCTTTTTCATTTTGCCTTCTAATAGCTGTACTTCTTCCAAACATCTCACTGTCCCAATATAAAGCAGCAAGGTACGCGTTTGGTTCTCTTCGGATTATCCTTTCCATAAGGTCTGGATAATACTCATTCATCTTTACTAAAGTTTTTGCAGTATCAATAGAAAAAAACTGCGACACTCTTAATTGCGATTTTCGTGTTCCAGATTGCCACAAAAACAAATAAACTTCTGGTATATCAATTTTTTCTCTAAGCAAATACAGCCATACATCATTATTAGTCCAATCATATATGGGGAATACCTGATGCTTATTGGTCATAGATTTACCTGCTTTAAGCATTGCTGCAATATTTTGTAAACGCTGAACGGACTCTGCAGCTCTTATCCCTGTTATTGTAATTCCATCATTACATATTCGTGGCAAAAAGTCTTGATAGGCATCGATTCGTGGTCTTAATAATGGGTGACTTTTAATGGAAAAGGATGGTGGCTGCCTTACCCAAACATCCTTTTTATACCTATCCCAGCAAATAAATGTTTCATCATTCGATAATTCATTAAAACAATTATAATGTTTTACTTCTAAACAAAACCATTCAAATTTTGCTCCAATCAACATAAACTTTTTTCGCCACTCTCTTACTTTTTCATCCATACATGGAAAGATAGCTTCTTCATCAATAAATTGTACCATTAATTGTGCTGGATTAATTTCTCCTGCTTGTATCAAATCCATTACAAGCTGGGATAAGCATAAACTATCTTTTCCACCACTAAAAGACATATATACTGGCAATCCATTTTGAAATACATTTTTAATTCTAATTTTTGCTGCTTCTACAACATCAATACTAGCTATACATCTTTTTATAGCCATATTTTTTCTCCACATTTTGGACAAACCATAAACTTTTGTATTTCCGTAGCATTATTTTCTATAACATGGCTTTCTGTAATATTATTTTTCTCTGTTTCTGCATGATTAGAATCAAAATCATTTATATTGGATTGTATGTCATTTATTTTTTGTTCTTTTCTTTCACCATTTTTTTTAATATTTTGGATTTCTTCATCATCCAGTGTTCCATATTCTGAAATTTTATCCGTAACTTCTTCTGCTTCACAGACCATTTGTTTTAAAATTTCTTCATCAAAACCAGGTATATCTAAATCTCCTTGCAATTCTTCTAAAAAGCTGTTTAACGTGTCTAAATTTTCAATACCTAAATTAAAAATTTTATTGTCTGCAATCATCAGCTTCTTTTTTTGATTTTCAGTAAGATTACTATATTGATATACTTCTGCTGTTTCTTCTCCCATAGCAACCAATGCATCATACAAGCCATTTCCTGCTAAAATAACCTTCTTTTCATCAATAACAATGGGACGAATTTGTCCAAACATCTTTATACTACGTTCAAATTCCTTTAATTGCTGCCCTGTATGAATCCGAACATTCTTTTCTGGCTTTATAAGGTCTGTCAATTTCATTATCGTTACTTTCATATTTGATTCATATCCTCCTACTTATTTTGGAGGAACGATTGACGTATGATGTATATGCTATCTGCAAATAACAAAAAAAGACAACACTTGCACTCTTTTGTATGCAAATGCTGTCAAGTGTTAGCAATCGTATTCATTGTTTCCAAAAACACTTTTGCACTCTGTAAATATTGTGCCGCCTCAATTACTATTGAACGGTCAATCTCATAAATTTCAGACCATGCGTTTTCAATACTCCCAGTCCATTGTCTTGCTGGCCATGGGTGAGTTCCGCATAAATAACCATTTTTCCAATTATAAATTGGCGGCATTTTTAAATGATAATAATAAATATATGCTAATATCTGCTCATGTGTCCAATCAGACAGTGGACTATACCTTGTCACTCCTTGTCTGTTTGTATAAATATTGTCTCCTTTACCGACATAATTCCCATCTGCTCTGCGCCTTCCAAGAAGTAGCATATCAAGACCATTCTCTTTATAATATGTTGCTTGTCCCCTATGTTGAACAATCTGAAACCATTGTGATGCAATTTTACTATCTTGCGGAAACAACATATTTTGATGAGCAGCTAACCATTTTATATCTTGTCCTGTATTGATTATAGATAATTCTGGAGGCTTATTTTCCTCTATCCATTCCATAAATGGTTTATATTCCAGCTTACAGATTACAAGAACACATGGTGTTATTCCTGCCTGTTGGCAAATATCTCCAAGTACTAAAGAATCTTTCCCACCGCTCCATGCGTAAGCTGCTTTTTTATTTTTAGTCTTCTCTTTGATATCTTGTATTGTTTTATAAACGAATTGCTCCAATTCCTCTTTAGGCACAAGCTGTTCAATTTTTTCAAAGGCATGAATCCAATCCGCATTTTTTACTCTCTGCTTTTTTCCAAGTACATCACCCACTTTATAAATTCCTCCTTCTGCTTACAATGAAAGCGATTACACCAGACAAAAGAACGGTTAAAAGACTGCCTATTGTTTTGTAAATTGCGATGCCTTGTATATTTCCATATGCAAATATTGGCAAACCAATCATCCAAGCAAAAATAATCCCTATCACAATTCCTTGTGATTTCAATGTTACTCCTTTAAGCGTAAATATTGTTGGAAGCAATGTAGCTGCCCTTAACGTTCCATACATTAAAAATAGGTGTGTTACTGTTAATCTTGGTATATTCGCTATGATAATCCCAACCAGTAATAATACAATCATAACTAATTTTGTTTTTCCAAGTGTCGTTTTCTTGAAAATATCTGTTGTAAGAGAAGATATGGCACATAAATTACTATCAATAGTAGACAATAATCCTGATACAACCATAAATAAAAAGGCAATAACTGCTCCTGATGGAAATAATGTATTTATTAATTCAAAATTAATAACACTTGTGTCTGTTGCAATATATTCCATACCTGCACCAATAAACCCAAGTATCCCCATCGACAAAGGAACGATACCAAACAGCACTGCTCCTACAAAAAAGGCTTTACCTATCTTTTCTTTTTTCACACAAAAAGCTCTCTGCCAAAAACATTGGTCGCCAAATGGTCCAGAAAGAAGTCCTATCATGGTAGGAAGTCCAAAGCCTAAAAAGATTTCTAATCCTCTCCTTGAAAACAACGACCCTGCATCCTTTGTAATTCCTCCTAAGCCTTTAACCAATGTTCCTAGCCCTCCACCATTCTTCACACTACAAATGATAAAGCCAATGCTAATAACCAACATAAAAATCATTTGAATGGCATCGGTCAGTATCGATGCTTTTATTCCTGAAAACTGTGAATAAGAAAATGCTATAATTGCCATAATAAACGTCATTACTGCAAATGGTACTCCAGTCAATATACTTAGTATCTTACTACCTGCCAACAATTGCACACCTGTTGACAATGCTGACAATACTCCTAATTGAAATAAATAAGTATTCCTTACAGCTTTAGAATGATACTTTTCATACATATAGCCAGACAAAGTAATTCCATTTGGCATTTCTTCTCTTATTTTCTTTGCAAAAGGAATGAAAACGATTAAACATAACACATTTGGTACTAGAAACCAAAAAAGCCCTGCAAAGCCTTTTGTATAAGCATTTTCGGCAGATGTGAATAAAGCTGGCGCCCATATCCATGTTGCTGCAATGCTTAATGCTGATACAAACCAACCTGTATTTCTGTTTCCGACGCAAAATCGTTCTATATTGTTTTCTTTTTTTGTCATAAGTATTGTTGTTCCTAACATTACTATTGTATAAATCAATAATACAATCCATGTATAGTCCATATTTTTTCTCCCATCATTTATTTGAGAGGAACTTATGCCTCCTGCTTTTGTATTCTCTCCTTTCTTGGAAAAATTGCATAAAAAAGGAAGCCTGATTTATTTTCAGACTTCCCCCGACGTTTGATTTAGAATTTTACAAATATGATTTTCTCACATTTATATTGAAAAATCAAGGAAGACTTTTTGCAGATGGAGGTTTTAATGTACGTTCAATCCATCCACCCCAAAAATAAGAGCAGCTAATCGTTCTGTTGCCATTTTAATATCTTCATATACATTTCTTGTTGATATATTTTGTTTTTCTGCAATCTTTTTCACAGATAAAATATTCTCTGAT
Organism: uncultured Eubacterium sp.; assembly: GCA_947088865.1. Taxonomy (GTDB): domain Bacteria; phylum Bacillota; class Clostridia; order Lachnospirales; family Lachnospiraceae; genus Lachnospira. The sequence continues at coordinate 62,825 of CAMUHY010000019.1, forward strand.
ATATATCTGTCCCATAGGACTTCATATCGCCTCATATCAATATCTCTATTTAAAGACTTCTCACAATATACTGCATATAATCCTAACATGGTTTCAATATGTGATACAATAATAGCTGTTCTGGTAACGCTTCTTTTTATGCTTTCAATAATAATTTCATTATCATACAATGACATCATGGACTCTAAAATATCAAGTGCGGACTCCTCCATTTGCGTTCTTCCAAACACTGAATTTTCTGCATGTTCTTTTAACATATGATAATTGCGAAGCAATAACTTTGTATTATGTAGCTTCCTGCTTGCTCTCTTTTCCTGTTCTTTCTTTTGGTTTTGATGAAATATTTTTACACCTTCCTTTGCACCAATTATTGCTGCCTTGTTATAAATATCCTCTAATTGCTCATGTGTCAAAAACACTACTACATTTTTTTCTTCTGATTGGATTTCCATGCTATTCCCCTCCTAGATTTCATTGCACATTCTTATCGAATTATGATACAATATAGTTGCACGTTGGGAGGGCTGTGAAAACACTCTCCTTTTTCCTATTTATCCATTTTTATTTGATTATTATTTATATCTCATTATTAACCAACTCTTTTAAATCAGGAATCTCCAATTCTTTTTTTTACAAAATTGCTTAAAGCAATCCTTACATAGAAAGCAAAACTGCTTTGGCTGTTCTCCACGTTTTGACCTAGCAAGCATAGTAATCATGTCACTTTTTCTTAAATAATCTTTACATTCTGCACATGTGTCAAACAACTTCTTTTCCATTTTGGGACTCACTTGTAAATGCTGTAATGTTTCTGGAAATTCTCTACGCATATTATCTTCACCAACAATAGGTATTAAGCTATCCTTCATAAATACTGGTATTTTTGAATTTTCACACCATTCTACAATATCTTCTATCCATTCTTTTTTGGGAATAATTTTATCTTTTCTTCTGTCAGTTTCTGCACCAATAATTACCCAATTGGGAGGTGACTGTTGAATACTATTTCCCATTTCTCCAAATGGTTCAAAAAGTGGTTCAATACTCAAAAATGTATTGATACCTTCTGCCCAGTAAAATTGGGTATGTGGATTGGTAATTGTTGAACCATACCACATATTTTTTTGTACTGGCAATCCAACTTTACTATGTGCCAATTCAATATAGCGTTTTGGATTCTTAGTAAGAAACAAATAATTATGTATTGGATAGTTCATACAGGTATTAAAAATCTCTTTAATCCATTCATCTGGCACCCAAGAACCAAACATATCACACATAGCACCAACAAAAAGAATATTTCCCATTTTTAATTTTGAAAGACTATCTACTCTATATCTATGAAATGTTGGTTCAAATCCAAACGGATATATTAATGGATTACCTGTTTCATTTATCATTGGAGTATCTAACAAATATAAATTTCCTCCACCATCAGCTGATGGCACTAAAGAATAATCTTTTTTTGCCATTTTATTTAGCATGATATTTCCAGCAAAACGCTTTGACATTTTCCTTGCATAACAATATTCACAATGATGTCGGCATCCTGTGATGGGATTCCATGTATGGTCGCACCATTCAATTTTTGAACGATTCATAAATAACCTCCTTCTAATCCTAGTTTTTTACTTCCTGCTTACAGATAAAATCCATATTTATTAATCTATATTGTGATGAATAATCATACTTTCTGATAATAATACCTTCTTCCACCAATTTATTCATATGCACATGAACAGTTGATTTTGTCCTATTAACACCTTCTGCAATTTCATCATAGCTTGGATAAAATTGAGTTTTCTTATAGTAATCAACAATAAAGTTAATAATGCTTTCTTTAATTGATGTCATTTATTTATCTTTCTCCTTTCTTTTACTGCCTGCTCTGCCTCTGATTTTGTAAGAAACACTGTTTTGCCAAATCTCTTTTCCATAACAGATAATGCAATAATAAAAGTATCTGCTTTCGTTTCTGTAAGAACAACTTTTCCACTTGGTAATGTATTAAGTATGTATATTGTATCTCCTACTACGCAAGGTAACTTCAATAATTTTCCTTGTTCTTCCAAGTTTTCGTATTCTCCCAATCTATTAAAACACTTATTAATTGCACAATTCGTACAATCTGCACATTCCTCTGTTGCTTTACAATATTCAAAACATAAATCACAATCATCTGCCCCGCCTAATTTATCTATACTGCATAATTCTTTTGGTAGATATTCTCCACAATATTCTATTGTCAATCTCTCCATTTCAACCTCCTTATGATTTACTCCATATTGGTCTACATTTTATTTACTTTTAATTGTTATTATCTTTTATGTTTATATTGTAGGGTTCAGGCAACCTAGCCTCGCACGCAATCCCATTCCAATTTAACACCACAATTATCACAAAAATTTTGGTAACTTCTAACAAGATTACCACAATTACATCTTCCATCTCTGCAACCAATAACAACATTTTCTCCTAAGTATTCTGGTTCACATACTTTTCCTTGCTTTTTTAATTCCTTTTCCATTTTTGCTACTTCTTTACACTTTTCTGTGTATAATAAGTCCATTTTCTCAACTTGCTTTGGACTTAAACCTGTCTTTTCATAATCCATCAGCTTATATAACGCACCATATACTTTAGATGAAAGTGTCTGCAATTCCACACCTTTTATTCCCCAGCTTCCATCAGGCTCATCCCATGTTATTCTATTCATATATTTACTCCATATTTGTCTACATTTTATTTACTTTTCGTTGTTATTATTTTTTATTTTTATATTGTAGGGTTCTGGCAGCGGTTGCCATGCCAAAACTGTATTTATGGTATAATCATATATCCCATGAAACTTTTTATCATAATATGTTAATATTGTAACAGCACCATGTGAAAAAGAAGCAAGCACTCGTTGATTTTCTTCTGGCAACCTATCTTCACATGCAATCCACCCATCATTACAACATATTGATAATTGCTCCATATTAAATAATTTCAATCCCATTCCACCCCTCCAATGTTTCTAATCTTTTAAGTTATGATTCCTATTTTTAATGTTCTTCTTTAGTAATTCTGGATTATCAAATATATTACCAATAACCTCCATATCCAATTGCTTTATATCCACATCTATGAATGACATACTTAAATTAAAAGGGTGACATTTACTTATTTCATCTGTTGGAATAACCTCATAATGCCAACCAATTGCTTCATCAATCTTTTCAAGAGTTTCTGCATTTATAACATGCAATTTTCCAAATACGACCTTTACTAAGTCCTTTTTGTTTTCATGACACATGAGAATATCTCCCTCAAAAATTTTTCTGCCTTTTTTGTCTGTCAATCCTGTGTATTGGCATACGGTTTCAGGGTCTACATTTGTCACTAATGGAAATCCTTTGTGTACGTAGTATATACAAGCATTTTTCATTCTTTTAAAATAAACATAATACCCCTCTACCCACTCACCGATACCATTGTCAATGCGTTTCGCTCTAAATAAAATCGTTCTATTTCTTCCCTTAACCTTCATTTTTCATCAACTTACCTTTCTTTTTTGCTTCTTTTCTTTTTCTTTATTCGTAGC
>CAMUHY010000020.1 GCA_947088865.1 uncultured Eubacterium sp.
GTTTTAATAGTGACATAGTGGAATGTAAATGCGATACAGGTACATAAAAATTTATTAATGCAGGCAAGTTTTAATAGTGACATAGTGGAATGTAAATAAAGATAATAGCCTATGAAAAATTTTAAAGAAATGCGTTTTAATAGTGACATAGTGGAATGTAAATAAGGCTGTATAATAGCCTTTCATGGTATCGCCTCCTAGTTTTAATAGTGACATAGTGGAATGTAAATATAATTAAACCTTGTCCGTTTTGTGGAGGGAATGCAGTTTTAATAGTGACATAGTGGAATGTAAATTTAGATAACGGTATGATGTGGTCTACGGTCATATAGTTTTAATAGTGACATAGTGGAATGTAAATTATGCAATAAGGATTCCGAGCATTTTCATGTCTGGGTTTTAATAGTGACATAGTGGAATGTAAATACTACAAGGCGGCTAGCACGCAAGTTTAGGGGATAGCGTTTTAATAGTGACATAGTGGAATGTAAATTGTAAAAAACTTGTATATTTTTATCTCTTTCGTTAGTTTTAATAGTGACATAGTGGAATGTAAATTTATAAACAATTAGTTGTGTTTCTGCACAAAAATTTAGTTTTAATAGTGACATAGTGGAATGTAAATGTCGGTAGACCATGACTGGCAGGATGTGTATAAATTGTTTTAATAGTGACATAGTGGAATGTAAATCAATTATGGTAAGTTTCCCAAATTTCTGACCTGTCAGTTTTAATAGTGACATAGTGGAATGTAAATTGAAAAGATAATACTTTCAAGCATGTTTAGTTCAAGGTTTTAATAGTGACATAGTGGAATGTAAATTTTTTGAAATCTTCAACAAATTTTCGCGTCTGTTTTCGTTTTAATAGTGACATAGTGGAATGTAAATCGAGAATGGGTAAGGGTTGAAGCTTTTGGCGAAAAAGTTTTAATAGTGACATAGTGGAATGTAAATGCCTTAACGGTTGTCAGAAGTATATCAGTAACCGCGTTTTAATAGTGACATAGTGGAATGTAAATTGCTGTGTTCTTTATCTTTCACTGTTTCTCTCTTAAGTTTTAATAGTGACATAGTGGAATGTAAATGTCCGCTCTCATAGAATAATTGACTTAAAAGTCATGTTTTAATAGTGACATAGTGGAATGTAAATTAATGTTAAGTTTAATTCGATTTGTTTCATTTTAAGTTTTAATAGTGACATAGTGGAATGTAAATTATTTCTTGTAAGAAATCGAATCGGGGTTGTAGCACCGTTTTAATAGTGACATAGTGGAATGTAAATTTAAGTTGTTGCATGAACTGCAAGTGCATTGTAAATGTTTTAATAGTGACATAGTGGAATGTAAATGTAAGTTCTAACATAATCTATGTGAAACAATATGTGTTTTAATAGTGACATAGTGGAATGTAAATCAGGATTTGCAAATCAAGCAGTTGTGTGGAAAATGTTTTAATAGTGACATAGTGGAATGTAAATAAGTTTTAGTTGACAACATGAAAAAAAATGCTATTGTTTTAATAGTGACATAGTGGAATGTAAATACATCGTATCTATTATGTAAATCTGATGAATATAATAGTTTTAATAGTGACATAGTGGAATGTAAATTCCCCAGCACGCAATGTTCAATCAAATATATACGATGTTTTAATAGTGACATAGTGGAATGTAAATGAACATATGTTCGATTTTTTGTTCGATTCCCACTCGGTTTTAATAGTGACATAGTGGAATGTAAATAGGGCGATATTCAAGCATAGCAGAATAGCAGAATAAGTTTTAATAGTGACATAGTGGAATGTAAATGCTTGGAAGAAGTCACCAATGGCAAAGTCCTGTATAGTTTTAATAGTGACATAGTGGAATGTAAATGTTATCGTCGGCGTATTCGGCGGTATCTTAGGCGTTGGTTTTAATAGTGACATAGTGGAATGTAAATATAAATTATTGTCAAATCAATTTTGAGGCGAATTTGGTTTTAATAGTGACATAGTGGAATGTAAATAAGAAACCGAAGAACGCAACGCTTTCAGCGGTGGAAGTTTTAATAGTGACATAGTGGAATGTAAATTTCACGACAAGCCCCGCAGGCGCGATGATTGATTTTGTTTTAATAGTGACATAGTGGAATGTAAATTTGAATCTGCTAAGTATGAAAATGATGAAGACTTTGTTTTAATAGTGACATAGTGGAATGTAAATTAAGCGAACTACATTTCGTTTTCTATCGATTGTAGTTTTAATAGTGACATAGTGGAATGTAAATTACCGTTTTATCAGGATATACAATGATTCTACTACGTTTTAATAGTGACATAGTGGAATGTAAATTATAGTCACGCCTTTGTCAAAACAATTTTGAATTTCGTTTTAATAGTGACATAGTGGAATGTAAATCAATTCAACAAATGTTACACAAGACAATTTAACAAGTTTTAATAGTGACATAGTGGAATGTAAATGCTCACACAAATATTTGCGATATGAATCACGAATAGTTTTAATAGTGACATAGTGGAATGTAAATTTCGCAACATAACCTCCGCATATAAATGTAGATTGTGTTTTAATAGTGACATAGTGGAATGTAAATGTTGTAACCACGTTGGCTAAGTATGTAAAATTATTAGGTTTTAATAGTGACATAGTGGAATGTAAATTGATATAATCATCGCTGGAATATTATCAAGCGCTGCGGTTTTAATAGTGACATAGTGGAATGTAAATTGCGTTATATATTCGCTATACATTCCCTCGTATTCAGTTTTAATAGTGACATAGTGGAATGTAAATTATATACTGTTAAAATCACTTTTTTTGTGATTATATTGTTTTAATAGTGACATAGTGGAATGTAAATTAACTCCGCATGAGGCTGACGTTGTTTACAGATTTAGTTTTAATAGTGACATAGTGGAATGTAAATAAATATTCACAAGTAAAAGAAAATAATCATGCAAGTTTTAATAGTGACATAGTGGAATGTAAATAGCACACAACTATGTATGTTTGGCATCTAGGTATAAGTTTTAATAGTGACATAGTGGAATGTAAATTTGTTAAAACAATTTTGAATTTCAGAAATGGCAGCAGGTTTTAATAGTGACATAGTGGAATGTAAATTATCGTTTTATACGAATTTATAATGATAATACAACGTTTTAATAGTGACATAGTGGAATGTAAATATGACAAAATTTACTAAAGTATCGCTAACATCACAGTTTTAATAGTGACATAGTGGAATGTAAATATAAGTTCTAACATAATCAATGTGAAATAATATATGTTTTAATAGTGACATAGTGGAATGTAAATTTCGAGAACGCAGTCGTTTTCACTATTAATAATACAGTTTTAATAGTGACATAGTGGAATGTAAATTCATATTCAAATAGTCCAATCGGGTGCGCTTTATTAGTTTTAATAGTGACATAGTGGAATGTAAATAATTTCAATCCGGCAGGTATTCGTAGAGCGACAAATGTTTTAATAGTGACATAGTGGAATGTAAATTCATAATCAGTCAATTCTACTGGCTCTAAATCTTCGTTTTAATAGTGACATAGTGGAATGTAAATTGAGTTATATATTCACTATACATACCTTCATATTCGTTTTAATAGTGACATAGTGGAATGTAAATTACATACATTGTTGTATGTTTCGTGCACTTTTTTTGTTTTAATAGTGACATAGTGGAATGTAAATCATTTGCAGGTATCGCACAAATCTTACAAATTAGAGTTTTAATAGTGACATAGTGGAATGTAAATGGCGTTAGGGAAGATAAGGGCAGTAAAAGGGTTTTGGTTTTAATAGTGACATAGTGGAATGTAAATCAATCAACATTCACGAGAAGAAAACACCAGAATTGGTTTTAATAGTGACATAGTGGAATGTAAATGACTGACTGCACCTGTAGATTGTAGTAATCCCCCTGTTTTAATAGTGACATAGTGGAATGTAAATTACATAGTTTCTTTCTTTATTTCTACAACATCAAAATAGTTTTAATAGTGACATAGTGGAATGTAAATGCAAAAGAATTGGATTTTGTTCTGGAGTATGATGTGGTTTTAATAGTGACATAGTGGAATGTAAATATACAAATGTGTCAATGATGGGTTCAACTTTTCAAGTTTTAATAGTGACATAGTGGAATGTAAATTATGTATTATGTGCTTGATTTTCTGCTACATCATAACGTTTTAATAGTGACATAGTGGAATGTAAATAAAGTTTATCAAATGTTAATGGACGCTTTATATGGGTTTTAATAGTGACATAGTGGAATGTAAATAACGTATATGCGTATTTACACCATCTTAATTTTCAGTTTTAATAGTGACATAGTGGAATGTAAATCATTTTAATTATATTTTTCAGAGTAGTAAAAATTATGGTTTTAATAGTGACATAGTGGAATGTAAATCAAATCCGTCCGGCTACGGCAGCGGCATATTAAAGTTTTAATAGTGACATAGTGGAATGTAAATAAACGAGTACACGCGGGGGATTATCCAGTTGTAACCGTTTTAATAGTGACATAGTGGAATGTAAATAAAGTTGATGAAACAGTCATAGGATTTGCGGTATATGTTTTAATAGTGACATAGTGGAATGTAAATACGTCAGTAACTTCTGAATTATTCATTACTTCTGTTGTTTTAATAGTGACATAGTGGAATGTAAATAACATTAAAATTTGGAGGGTCAACAATTGTATCTTCGTTTTAATAGTGACATAGTGGAATGTAAATACAGGCTCTTATTACGCGTCAGAAATCTTAGACGTGTTTTAATAGTGACATAGTGGAATGTAAATTATCAAGGGATTGTTGAAAGTAATAAAATTTTATTGTTTTAATAGTGACATAGTGGAATGTAAATAAAAAGTTTTGAAGGCTAAAACAAATGAGGAAATTTGTTTTAATAGTGACATAGTGGAATGTAAATTGTAAATTTTCAAAAATTTTACGAAACAACTACGAGTTTTAATAGTGACATAGTGGAATGTAAATTTTTTTAGCAGTACATGTAATCTATCGTAATTTTCTGTTTTAATAGTGACATAGTGGAATGTAAATTATCTATTTTGAGCAATTAAAGAGATTGCGCTATTGCGTTTTAATAGTGACATAGTGGAATGTAAATCTGTTTCTCAATTGCAGTCTGATATAACAGCATTGGTTTTAATAGTGACATAGTGGAATGTAAATACGTCATTAAATGCGTTTGATGAATATTTTTGTTCAGTTTTAATAGTGACATAGTGGAATGTAAATTTTTTTCTTTCGGCTTCTTTCCAGTTGTACATTTTAGTTTTAATAGTGACATAGTGGAATGTAAATTATAGTCACTCCTTTATTAAAACAATTTTGTATTTGTTTTAATAGTGACATAGTGGAATGTAAATATGAACATAATTTTTTATAAATAAATAGAACACGCAGTTTTAATAGTGACATAGTGGAATGTAAATGTCAAAAAAATGTTAGGGGATATTGATTATTCAAAGTTTTAATAGTGACATAGTGGAATGTAAATGCTGGCATTCGTTTAGCGACAAATTTTTCTGAACAGTTTTAATAGTGACATAGTGGAATGTAAATAGACGAATATGACATATTAGAAGCGTATGCGGCTAAAGTTTTAATAGTGACATAGTGGAATGTAAATTTTAAAAAGTCCTTTATCAAATATACCTCTTCTAGTTTTAATAGTGACATAGTGGAATGTAAATAGACAAGGCACTGATGACGTTCAGCGTATTGGTGATGTTTTAATAGTGACATAGTGGAATGTAAATTATATTAACGGAATGGTTATAGCATTACAACGCTTAGTTTTAATAGTGACATAGTGGAATGTAAATATAAACATAAATTTTTTATAAATAAATAGAACACGCGTTTTAATAGTGACATAGTGGAATGTAAATAGACAAGGTACGGATGATGTGCAGCGAATTGGCGAGTTTTAATAGTGACATAGTGGAATGTAAATGATGATGTAAGGATATGATACTTAACGAAATGTTCTTGTTTTAATAGTGACATAGTGGAATGTAAATGATACATTTATAGCTGGAGAGCAAGGGGCAGAGTTAGTTTTAATAGTGACATAATGGAATGTAAATGAGGAAACAAACAGTGTGAAATATCGAGATTTGCGTTTTAATAGTGGCATAGTGGAATGTAAATCAATCCCCTGTTGCGCTCGAAGTTCCATACTCTCTTGTTTTAATAGTGACATAGTGGAATATAAATTAAAATTGTCAAATCTTATTATTGTTATTTATTTTTAATATAAATAAAATATTATTTAAAAATAATAGAATCTTTAGAGGTTTATAGTTGAAAAATTTATTATTCTAAACATTAAAAAATTCTGAAATTACACTTCCTAAATCGTTACCATAAATTTTCTGAAAATTTTAGCACTCACCTCTTGACAGTGCTAACAATAAATGATATAACATCAAATGAAAGCGAATAATACATTCAAATTAACATATCTTATATATGTTATATGTTCCTATAAAATGTAAATGCTTTCAAAACGCGTTTTTATCAAAAGAACAAGAGGGAGGCAAGGTTATGAATATTAATAAGTTTACACAAAAGTCGATTGAAGCAGTGAACCAGTGTGAAAAGATTGCTTATGAATACGGCAATCAAGAGATTGACCAAGAGCATTTTCTTTATAGTCTGATGACAATTGAAGATAGTCTTATAGCCAACCTTATCGAAAAGTTGGGAATAAGCAAAGATACGTTTATTAAAAATATTGAGACGCTCTTATCTCAAAAAAATAAAGTATCTGGAAATATAAAATTATATATCAGCAATGATTTGAACAAAGTGCTTATCAATGCTGAAGATGAGGCAAAGAGAATGCAGGATGCCTATGTTTCGGTGGAACATTTGATGTTGGCAATGATTGAGGCGCCGAATAAGGCAATAAAGCAATTGTTTAAGACATATGGGATTACAAGAGATAAATTTTTATCTGTTCTTGCAACAGTGAGAGGAAATCAAACGGTTACAAGTGACAATCCAGAAGCTACGTATGATACGTTAAGAAAATATGGACAGGATTTGGTTGACAAGGCAAAAGATGGTAAGTTAGACCCTGTTATTGGCAGAGATAATGAGATTCGGAATGTGGTGCGTATTCTTTCACGTAAAACAAAGAATAATCCTGTTCTTATAGGCGAGCCGGGCGTTGGCAAGACAGCCGTTGTGGAAGGGCTTGCACAGCGAATTGTGCGCGGCGATGTGCCAGAAGGGTTAAAGGATAAGAAAATATTTGCACTGGATATGGGTGCGCTTGTTGCCGGCGCAAAGTATAGAGGTGAATTTGAGGAGCGATTAAAGGCTGTTCTTGATGAAGTGAAAAAAAGTGATGGACAGATTATTTTGTTTATTGATGAAATTCACACGATTGTGGGAGCTGGAAAGACTGAGGGGGCAATGGATGCAGGCAATATGCTGAAACCTATGCTTGCAAGAGGAGAGCTTCATTGTATAGGGGCTACAACACTTGATGAGCATAGACAGTATATTGAAAAAGACCCTGCGCTAGAGCGAAGATTTCAGCCAGTTTTGGTCGATGAGCCAACGGTTGAAGATACCATATCAATTCTTAGAGGATTAAAGGATAGATATGAGGTCTTTCATGGTGTTAAGATTATGGACAGCGCGCTGGTGTCTGCTGCCTCATTGTCAGACCGATATATCAGTGAAAGATATCTTCCAGATAAGGCAATTGACCTTGTCGATGAGGCTTGTGCAATGATTAAGACAGAACTGGATTCTATGCCAGCAGAACTTGATGAGATGCAGCGAAAGATTATGCAGATGGAGATTGAGGAGGCTGCCTTAAAAAAGGAAACCGATAATCTAAGCCATGAGCGTCTGGAAATATTGGAAAAAGAACTTTCCGAATTGAAGGAATCTTTTAAACAGCAAAAAGCAAAGTGGGATAATGAAAAGTCAAGCGTTGATTCGATTAGCAAGTTAAAAGAAGAATTGGAACAATTAAACAATGAGATTGCAAAAGCGAAAAGAGATTATAATTTAGAGAAGGCAGCAGAATTGCAATATGGAAAACTGCCAGCATTGCAAAAAAGACTGAATGAAGCGGAAAATACGATTAAAAATAAAAGCTTAGATTTAGTCCATGAGAGTGTGACAGAGGAAGAAATTGCTAAAATTATTTCAAGATGGACAGGAATACCTGTTGCAAAACTCAGTGAGACAGAGCGGCAAAAAACACTTCATCTTGAGGACGAACTTCACAAGCGAGTTGTCGGGCAAGAAGAAGGTGTGACAAAGGTTACAGAGGCTATTATAAGGTCAAAGGCAGGAATTAAAGACCCAACCAAGCCAATCGGTTCCTTTATGTTTTTAGGACCAACAGGCGTTGGAAAGACAGAGCTTGCCAAAGCGTTGGCACAAAGTCTTTTTGATGATGAGGGCAATATCGTAAGGCTTGATATGTCGGAATATATGGAAAAATACAGCGTATCAAGATTGATAGGAGCGCCTCCGGGATATGTTGGATATGATGAGGGCGGTCAGCTTACAGAAGCTGTCCGAAGAAAACCATATTCGGTTGTATTGTTTGATGAGGTAGAAAAAGCGCATCCAGATGTATTTAATGTGTTGCTGCAAGTCCTTGATGATGGAAGAATTACGGATTCACAAGGAAGAACGGTTGATTTTAAAAATACCATTATTATTATGACAAGTAATATTGGTTCATCTTACTTATTAGAGGGGATAGGGCAAGATGGAACGATTACTAGCGAAGCAGAAAATATGGTTATGAATGATTTAAAAGCACATTTTAGACCAGAATTTTTAAACAGACTTGATGAGGTCATTTTATTTAAACCGCTTACAAAGGATAATATTGGCAATATTATCACCCTTTTAGTAAATGATGTAAATAAGCGTTTAGCAAATAAAGAATTAGCCATAGAATTGACCGACAAGGCAAAAGAATATGTCGTTGAACATGGATTTGACCCAGCTTACGGCGCAAGACCATTAAAGAGATTTGTGCAAAAAACAGTTGAAACTCTTGCTGCCAAGCTGATTCTTTCAGGCAATATCAGCACAGGCACCATATTAATTGATGTAGCTGATAATCAATTAGTTGCAAAAGAAAAAGAATAAATAAAAGAATAAATGATTGATTTATATAAATTGATTGGTGTTGCTGTTATATTGATAGTCAATAGCAGAAAGCTTATCAACAATATATTTTTCTTCTATCATAAAAGCCTTGCAGAATTCTGTGAGGCTTTTATAGTTGTCACGAAGCTGCATATTAGTAAAAGAAAGTAGTATCATAGGGTCTTTAGGTAATGGTGGCATAATAATTTTAACTCCTTTTAATAAGATGAAAAGTTTGAAATAAAATAAATAGAAAGCTGTCAACCTGCCTGAACCATATCTCGATGTGTCTCTGCATAAGTACGGCATAAATCGGGAAAACATCCGTCTGTATAATCCATTAAAACACTATCTGCCTTGTCCCATATATCAGAATTTTTTCCTGACATAATAGAATCCCAGAATCCTTTATCGCCTTTTGGATAGATACCGTTCGGCAAAGTATCAACTACTGCATTAAGAACAGCAGCACATTGAGATGCGCCTACTTCTTCCAACGCTTGCACTGCTTCACGACCATAAATTGCAAAATCTTCAAAAAAATTAGGCAACGCATCTGCCTGTGTTGCATTCTCCAGCTCCAGTACCAAAAAAAGTACTTTTTGTGTGTGGTTCAGGTTAGATATATCAAAATTCCCATCCGCTCTATTTGTTACGAAAGACCACAACATTTGTTCTAATGTATGTGAAAAATCATCATTCTCATCCATAGCAAACAGAGCGCTCCAATCTCGATTTTTAATAATATTTGGCATCTGTGCTTCCTTTTTTGACATTGGCATTTAAAGTTCTCCTCTCATTCAATCCCTGATTTGTATATTTGATTATAAAATATTTGCCATCCACTCGCAATGTATATTTATTTTCTCATTTTCAGTGGATACACAATTCCGAAATGGGAGTTTTAATATTAATACATATGTTGTTATAAACAATAATTATAAATTTTTATAAATGATGAATATACATTCTGGACATCGTTTGTTCTCCGTCGCATTGAACCATACAAAAAAATTGCCAGTTGTAGCGCTCATAAAATGAGGAGTGGTCGGTGACAAGATATAGTGTGTCAATACCCTTCTTTTTCATATCTTCACAGACAAAATTTAACATGTTTCCTGCAATGCCTTGACCACGATAGGATTCCTCAACATATACAGCGCAAATATTGGGTGTTAAATCTTTTCTGTCGTGAAAATCATTTTCAATAACGCCTAATCCTGCAATAATATGATTGTCTTCTAAAACAATATACCATTGTGGAATGGCATTATATTGTTTTAGACATTCCTGCATACTTTCTTTGTATGCTTTCAATGGAATTTTCCATTTTAAATGAAACCAATTTGCTGCCATATTAATTAATTGTGGATTGTCTGTTATTTTTTTGATTTCAAAAGCAGCCATATTTTTTCCTTTCTGTCTATTTTCAAAAATATTGAAGTATATCAAAGAAATGTTGAACTTGCCTGTTTAAAAAATGCTATAAAGCGGCAATAAGGGTATAAGCAAAAAGTAAACGGTGAATATCTGCTTAACTAATGAACAATAATGCCACAAATGAAATGAATTGTAAAGTGAAAATAAATGTAATATAATAAGCATAATCAATGTAAATTTTGATTTATATTATATTTTATAATACCCTTTTGAGAATGGCATATTTATAAAAAGTAAGCCTATAAATATACATTACAAATAGATATGCAGCTATGTTAAAATCAAATATATAAATTAGTAATTAGAGCAATATTGAAAAATGTAAGATTATATGTTTTATTAAATTGTTTTATGATAAAACGTCAATGCAGAGATGAGTGGGAAAATAATGCTGATGCGCTTATTGTTTCACAAACAAACAAGTTTGTTACCTATTTGTGCCAAAGCGTCATAAATAGCGCATGATGCGACAATAGAAATTGCTCTCGTGAATTTTTATTGTGCAATTCCTACGCTACGTTTTAGAATGAGGGATTTATATAAGAAATATAAATTTATAAGTTTAATAAAATTTCGCTAATATTACATTGTTTATACAGAAATGAGGGAAAATATATGTCAGTTCAAGATTATATGAGTGCATTAAAACTTGGAAAAAAAGAGTACAGCGCATGTGTCAACAGAGGTTCTTATCGGTATTTGCCAGTTCTTGAAAATCTTGTTCCAGAAGATGGGATTGATTGTGAAGTCCATTTAGGAATAGACCAGATACCATTGAGGCTGGTAGTAGGAACTTGCAATGCCGCCCGTACCAACGCATTTGCTTCTAATTTTATGCCATTGTTGGACTATGGTACAGAATTTTCTGCAAAATGGGCAAGCTTGAGTGATAGTCAACTAAATGATGGAATTATAAATCCAATAAAAGTTTATGAATATATGAATAAATTTTATGTTTTGGAGGGAAATAAACGAGTAAGCGTACTAAAGTATTTTAAGGCAGTTACAGTAAATGCTGAAGTTATCCGAATGGTTCCAAAAAAAAGTGACAGAGAAGAAATTAAGATATATTATGAATTTATGGATTTTTATAAATGTACGCGTTTAAATGATATTTATTTTAGCAAGGTGGGGAATTTTCCGTCTCTTATGAAATTAGTGGGGATTGAGCCAGATACAGAGATGGACGAAGATTCCAGAAGAGATTTAGCGTCTTGTTATCTTCTTTTTAGCAATGCGTATTATGCAAGAGGCGGCGGTCGTTTTGATTTTCCAGTAGGCGATGCGTTTTTAAGGTTTATTCATATTTTTGGATATGAGACGGCAAAATGTATGTCCTCAATAGAAATGGCGGATAATGTACGCAAATCTTGGGCAGAATTTGAATTGTTATCCGATGACGAAGAAATTGATTTAATGATGAATCCTAATGACGACCACAAAAAAAATATACTTAGTTATTTGCTGCCTTGGCCGACAGGAAACAATAAAAAACTTCGAGTGGGTTTTATATATGAAAATACGCCGCAAGATTCGGAGTGGTGCTATGCACATGAGTTGGGCAGACAGTATATTGAGGAAACATTTGGAGAACAGATTGAGACATTAAATATTGATAATGTAGTGCCTGAAAAGGATGATGAAGATGCCATTAACACGATGATAGACAGTGGAATGGATTTAATTTTTGTCACATCGCCTTCTATGATAATGGCTAGTGTAAAGATGGCAATTGCACATCCAGAAATAAAAATATTGAATTGTTCTCTAAATATGTCCCACAAATATATTCGGACATATTATGCAAGAATGTATGAGGCAAAGTTTCTTACAGGAGTGATGGCGGGGGCCTTGTCTAATCAGGATAAAATTGGTTATGTGGCGCAGTATCCAGTATATGGTTCTATTGCCAATATCAACGCATTTGCGCTGGGTGCGAAGTTTGTTAATCCAAGAGCAAAAATTTACCTGCAGTGGTCTTCACAAAAAAATGTTAATGTAGAAGAGGCGTTTAAAAGGAAGAATATTCGATACATTTCAGACCAAGATATGATTACGCCGCAATGTTCGGCAAGAAAATTTGGACTTTATAATAATGAGGGTGTTGGAAACAGACAGCATATTGCAATGCCTGTATGGCATTGGGGTGTTTTTTATGAAAAGTTAATTCAAAGTATTATAAGTGGTTCATGGAAACAAGATGAAAGTTCGGATTCGACAAAAGCATTAAATTATTGGTGGGGAATGTCGGCAGGTGTTATTGACTTGATATGTTCAGATAAAATTCCAGTGGAGACGCAAAGAATCGTGGCACTTTTTAAAAATATGATAGTGGAAGGTAAATTTAAGCCTTTTGCAGATGAATTATATGACCAGAACAGAAAACTTCGCAACAAGAAAGAATGTGCATTAAGTCCAGACGATATTATAACAATGGATTGGTTGTTGGATAATGTAGTTGGAGTGATACCAGACCTTGACGATTTGGAGGAAAGTGCTAGAGCTATTGTGATGAATCAAGGTGTTATGCAGGAGTAAGGTATAATGAAAATACTTGTTTTAGCAGATATTGAATCAAAATATTTGTGGGATTATTTTGAAAAAGAAAAATTGCAGGGAATTGATTTGATTGTGTCTTGTGGTGATTTAAAACCACAGTACCTTTCGTTTCTGGCTTCTTTTACAAAAGCCCCCATTTTATATGTTTGTGGAAACCATGATGATTGTTATGAAAGCACACCACCAGAAGGTTGTATCTGTATTGAAGATAAAATTTATAAATTTAATGGACTGCGGATTATGGGATTAGGTGGTTCTGTCCGTTATAATAAAGGAAAGAATCAATTTACACAGGAACAAATGAAAAATCGTTTAAAAAGAATGTGGCTTAAAATCAAGTGGAATAAAGGAATTGATATTCTTGTTACACATGCTCCAGCAAGAGGTTTAAATGATGGTGATGATTATGTGCATAAAGGATTTGAGGCATTTATAGAGATTCTTGACACATATAAGCCTAAATATTTTTTTCATGGACATGTTCATAAAAATTATAATTATCAGTTTGTAAGAGAAAGCCAATATAAAGATACCATTGTAGTTAATGCGTATGAGCGTCATATCGTTGAGGTTTCTCAAAAATAATTAAAAACGCCAATTGATATGAAGTAAAATTCATTCGGTTGGCGTTTTTATAAGCAACAGCAAAGAAAAGAATCAGCCGTAAAAGAAGATTTTAGCAAAATTGTGGATATTGGATTGACGGTTAAAATATTTTAATCAATTCTATCATAGAAGGCGATGTGACAAAAATCAAATCCTATTGATGGTTAAAATGTTTTAATCAATTCCTATACGAATCCCGCCTTTACGCTCTGAAGGCTGAATCATTACGGTAACGCCAGCATTTCCATTCCATTCAAACTGATAGGATTCACCGGAGGCTTGCCCGATAAAAGTTTTCCAAGATACATCCGTTTTTACTTGTGGGTCACAGTGACCGTTTCCCATCCAACAGATAACAGCATCAGGGTCTACGGAAATTGTATCATTTGAATATACATTACTAAGCACGATTGGGTTGCCATCGCATATTACAGAAACATAAGCATTGCTTCCTCTTCCTGTTAAAGTAGAAGTTGCCAAGCCCTTTTGAGACAGAATACCAACACCAATAAATCGTACATTATAATCACAGTCCTGAGTAAAAGCTAAAATGTTTTCTGATTCAACAGAGAGGGTTTCTCCTTGTTCTAAATGGTATGTAACAACATGCTGTCCATAATTTGCATAATATGTAACAGAATCTCCGTTTAGATTTACTTTCATAAGCGGGATATTTTCACCTGTTACACGTCTGGTTAAAGAACCCAGTAAAGCTTTGCCAAAACTATTTTGCGGTCCTAAAAGTACCTTTTCAAATTTATAATTTTTTCCGCCAGAGCTTTCGCCGGCAATAAAGGCGCCTGCTTTTGTAAAAAGAACATCATTGCCTGTGCATGTAACTTTTAGTGTTAATTCATTAATGGTTTCAAATTGTAACATTTATTTTCTCCTTTTATACGACCTGTACCCCATATAGTTCACAAAGACCTGCCAAATCGCGCGCTACACCGTTGCCGATGGCATTAAATTTCCATTTTCCTTTATAAAGATATAATTCGCCAATCATCATAGAAGTAACGTTAGAATAGTATTCTGTCATTTTAAAGCTGACAAGTTCAGCATTGTTTGAGCTGGTTAGTATTCTAATGTAGGCGTCTTTAATCATGCTGAAATTGAGTCTTTTTTCTAAAGCTTCATTGATGGTAAGAACAAATACAATTTTGGTTACAGATGGATTAAGTTTTGTCATATCAATAGATATGACTTCTCGGTCTTGCATAGAACGGTCACTGAAAATTGTACTGTTGTCGGGGCTTTGAGTTTGCCCATAAAATACAAACCAGTCATCGCCTAGTACTTTGCCAGAAGCGTTAAGCATAAAAGCTGAAACATCAACATCACAATTATTATTTAATACATTCCAACCAATACATGCCTTTAATTTGACAGAGCCATTAATTGGTAGAGGAACCTTTTGTCCTTTTTGAATTTCATAAATTAATGGTGGAATTGGTTTGTTTAAACCTTTTGGATTGGATGGAACATGTTGTGTTGTATGTTGTGCTGCTGTGTTCGTTGGTGGAATTGCTATGTTTGGCAAAGGCGGTTTAACATTGTTTTGATTATGGACTTTAGTGCGAGAGCTTTTATTTATATTTGTAATATTATTGGATGAATTGGCTCTCTGCACATTGATTTGATTTATTGATGCAACAGTATGCTTGTCAAAAGGAACTGTTGATTTCATAGGAATATCAATCATTTTTTTCACTCATTTCTGCGCTTATTTTTGCGCAAAGAACAAAAGTTCTTGCCAATTTGTGTTAGGCGATGTGCAGGCAAAAATTTTGAGAGCTGTCACATTAAGGAAATCCGACACAATATAGCATTTATTATTTTTGTATCATTCTACTTGAAATCGTGTTTTATGTCAATTCATTTGAAAAAACGGAAATAGACAATAAACAGGACAATTGAAATTTTTTGCAAAATCATTAAAAAAAAGTTGCAATATAAAGCATAGTGTGCTATTATCACTAAAAATAAAAAAGACAAATGTCCGCCATACAAAGACATTTGGAGAAAGACAAATTTTTAGTTAGAGGAGAAAAGATATGAGTGAGAAGTTAAGAGTTGGTATACTTGGTGGTACAGGTATGGTAGGACAGCGTTTTATTACGCTGCTTGAAAATCATCCTTGGTTTGAGGTTGTTTTAGTTGCGGCAAGTTCTAGTTCAGCAGGCAAGCTTTATGAGGAAGCAGTAGAAGGTCGTTGGAAGATGGCGATGCCAATGCCAGAATTTGTTAAGAAAATGACTGTTTATGATATAGATAAGGATTTTGATAAGATAGTAGCGGAAGTGGATTTTGTATTTTGTGCGGTTAATATGCCTAAAGATGAAATCAAAGCATTGGAAGAGCGTTATGCAAAAGCAGAGCTTCCAGTTGTTTCTAACAATAGCGCACATCGCTGGACGCCAGATGTTCCAATGATTTTGCCAGAAGTCAATGCCGAGCATTTGGACGTAATTCAGTATCAGAAGGAAAGACTTGGCACAACGAGAGGTTTTATATGTGTAAAACCAAACTGTTCTATTCAAAGTTATGCTCCAGCGCTTACAGCGTTGAGAGAATTTGAGCCAAAGTTAGTTGTTGCAACGACATATCAAGCTATTTCAGGTGCTGGAAAGACCTTTGAACAGTGGCCGGAGATGGTTGGAAACATTATCCCATATATTGGTGGAGAAGAAGAAAAAAGTGAAAAAGAGCCTCTCAGAATTTGGGGTAAGGTTGAGAATGGACAAATCGTTCCAGCCACAGAGCCAATTATTACATGTCAATGTATCCGTGTTCCTGTTCTTGATGGGCATACAGCAGCTGTTTTTGTTAATTTTGGCAAAAAGCCAACAGAAGAACAGATTATCGAGAAGTTAAAGAATTTTAGAGGAGAACCACAAGAGTTAAATTTGCCTAGCGCACCAAAACAATTTATACAGTATTGTGAGGACGATAATCGTCCGCAGGTTACATTGGATGTAAATTATGAGAATGGTATGGGTGTTTCAATTGGTCGTGTAAGGAAAGATTCTGTTTTTGATTATAAGTTTATTGGTCTTTCACATAATACGCTCAGAGGTGCAGCAGGAGGCGCGCTTTTATGTGCGGAGCTTCTTAAGGCAAAGGGATTTATTACAAAAAAGTAAAATCTTTTTGGGTTGTGAGGTTCAAAAAGAATATGTTTAATAAAAAATAGTTTTACAGTAAAAATAAATGCAAGTCGGATTTCTTATTCTTGGAATCAGGCTTGCATTTGCTGTATATTTATTATAAAATAAGCTAATTGTTAAAAAATTCAATTGAAAATGTTTTTGTGTAAAAATAGTGTGCAATCAGAATGGAGAATCGTATGAAAACCAACCACTTTTATGCTATGCTGTCTCGTATGAAATATATTAATCGATGGGGACTTATGCGCAATACAAGGGAAGAAAATATCAGTGAGCATAGTCTTGAAGTCGCTTTTATTGCTCATGCTTTTGGCATTATTAATAATGAAATATATGGAGGGGACATATGTCCAGAGCGGTTGGCAATTCTTGGTATGTACCATGATGTGACAGAGATTATAACAGGGGATATGCCAACACCTGTTAAATATTATAGCCCAGTTATCAGAAAAGCTTATGCAGAAGTGGAATGTGTTGCAAAAGATGAACTTCTTACAGGGCTGCCTCAAGTGATGCAAAGGTATTATGACAATATTCTTTTAGAAACCAAAGAGGAAGAATATTTGTGGAAATATGTCAAAGCTGCTGATAAAATGTCTGCTTTGATAAAATGTATTGAAGAGGAACAGATGGGAAATAGGGATTTTTTAGATGCAAAAGACACCATTGAAAAAACATTAAAAGAGATGAATTTGCCTGAAGTAAATTATTTTATCAGTGAATTTTTGCCAGCATATCAATTGACATTGGATGAATCTGGTAAATGATTTGATTGATGTAGCTGAAGGGTTTGAGTAAGTAGCGCAGTGGATTGCGAATACTTATTTTGATTTTATATGCTTTTTGTATAACATTTATTTTGAGACATGTTTTAGTAAAATAAATACATATCTGCATATTATAAAGATATTTTTAGTTTTGCCAGAAAGGAACTGCATTAGGAGTATGAAAAAGTCCGTATTTATAGCTGAAAAACCAAGTGTTGCACAAGAGTTTGCTAAAGCGCTGCATGTTCATTTTACAAAAAAGGACGGCTATCTTGAAGCAGAGAACACCATTGTAACATGGTGTGTGGGACATCTTGTCACAATGAGCTATCCAGAAAAATATGATGAAAAATATAAAAGATGGAGTTTTGATATGCTTCCGTTTTTGCCACAGGATTTTTTATATGAAGTCATACCATCTGTAAAAAAACAGTTTGATACAGTAAAAAAAATCTTGACGGACAAAGAGGTTGAAACGATATATGTATGTACGGACTCTGGTCGTGAAGGAGAGTATATATACAGACTTGTAAAACAGATGGCAGGCGTTGAGGGAAAAGTTGAAAAACGTGTTTGGATTGATTCACAGACAGAGGAAGAAATTACAAAAGGTATTGAAAATGCAAAATTGTTGTCGGAGTATGATAATTTAAGTGAAGCGGCATATTTAAGGGCAAAAGAGGACTATTTGATGGGTATTAATTTTTCTAGAGCATTGACTTTAAAATATGGAAGAAATATATCCAATTATTTAAAGACGGATAGAACGGTTATTTCTGTGGGAAGAGTGATGACATGTGTACTGGGAATGGTTGTTAAAAGAGAGCGGGAAATAAGAGCGTTTGTAAAAACACCATTTTTTAAAGTAATAACCAATGTTCGCCTTACATTAGAAGATGATGAAGAAGAAAAAGAATCCTCTCAATTTGAGGCTGAATGGAAAGTTTCGCCTAAAAGCAGATATTATAAGACGCCATTTTTGTATAAAGATAATGGTTTTAAAGAAAAGCAAAAAGCACAGGAATTGGTTGATTTGATGTCACAGACTTTGCCAGAAAAAGGGATTATTGAGTCGATAGAACGAAAAAAAGAAACAAAAAATCCGCCTTTATTATACAACCTTGCAGAGCTGCAAAATGATTGTTCCAAGTTGTTTAAAATTAGCCCTGATGAGACATTGACAATTGTTCAAGAATTATACGAAAAAAAGTTAGTGACATATCCAAGAACGGATGCGAGAGTTGTGTCAAGTGCAGTGTGTAAAGAAATTTATAAAAATATCAGCGGTTTGAAAAATTATGCACCAACAAATGCCTTTGTTACAGAGATTTTAGAACAAAAAAAGTATACATCGCTTGAAAAGACTAGATATTGTGATGACAAGAAGATAACCGACCATTATGCTATTATTCCAACAGGTCAGGGGATTAATGCTTTAAATAGTGTCTCTTCAACTTCAGCAAAGGTGTATGAGATTATTGTAAGGCGATTTCTTAGCATATTTTATCCGGCGGCTATATATAATAAAGTTGCTGTTACGATTGTTTGTAAAGATGAAATGTTTGCTGCTTCTTTTAAAGTGCTTGTCGATGAAGGATATCTTAAAGTTGCACAAAATTCATTTGCAAAACAGCAAGAAGATAATAAAATAAATACAGTAGTGAATGTTTCTTTGATGGAGCAGTTAAAAAAGTGCAAAAAAAATGATGTGGTTCATCTGATGGACTTTTACATTAAAGAAGGGGAGACCTCACCGCCAAAAAGATATAATTCAGGTTCAATTATATTGGCTATGGAAAATGCAGGACAGCTTATAGAAGATGAGGAACTGCGCGCGCAGATAAAAGGAAGTGGCATAGGAACAAGTGCTACAAGGGCAGATATCTTAAAAAAGCTCAATCGAATTGAATATATGTGTACAAATAAAAAAACACAGATAATAACACCAACCAAGCTGGGAGAAATTGTGTATGACGTTGTTGCAAAATCAATTCATCATTTGTTGAATCCAGAATTAACGGCAAGTTGGGAAAAGGGATTGACCTATGTGGCACAAGGTACGATTACATCCAAAGAATACCTTGATAAGCTGGAAGGTTTTGTTGAACGAAGAACCATTCAAGTGATGAATTTAAATAATCAAACAGAGCTGATTAGTTTGTTTGATGAATCTTCTAAAAATTATAAATAACAGGAGGATTAGTGTGAAAAATAAATTTTTCACACTGCAATTTGTGTCTGCGCGTTGCTTGACACAAAGTTGCTTATGCACAAAAAGCAGCGCAGAAATGAGGATTTTTATGTGTGGAATAGTCGGATATATTGGTGACAGAGATTGTACAAATGTATTAATTGATGCATTAGAAAAACTGGAATATAGAGGATATGATTCAGCAGGTATTGCTGTTATGGAAAATGGTGTTATCAATGTTGCCAAATGTAAAGGAAGACTTGCAAACCTAGTCGAGAAGATGGAAAATGAGGGGCGTCCTTCTGGCAATATAGGAATAGGACATACAAGATGGGCTACACATGGAGAACCTTCAGACATTAATTCACATCCACATGGGAATAGACGAGTGACCGTCGTACACAATGGAATTATTGAAAATTATAGACAGATAAAGGAATTTCTTATAAATGAAGGGTATCATTTTGTCAGTGAGACCGATACAGAAACCGTTGCTAAATTGTTGGATTACCATTATTCTGGAAATCCAGTTGACACGATTATTAAAGTGTTGTCTGAAATAAAAGGTTCTTATGCGCTGGGAGTTATTTTTAGAGATTTTCCAAATACCATTTATGCAGTGCGAAAAGATAGTCCTTTGATTGTTGGAAAAGGAGAACATGAAAATTTTATTGCTTCCGATGTTCCAGCTATTATGAAATATACAAGAGATTACTATTTGCTTGAACAAAATGAAATTGCGGTTATTAAAAAAGAAAATGTAACTTTTTACAATACCCATAAAGAAAAAATTTCTAAAGAAATCCACGTTGCTGATTGGGATGTGGATGCGGCTGAAAAAGGTGGTTATGAGCATTTTATGCTCAAAGAAATTCACGAGCAGCCTACTGCTATAAAAACTACCATTATGCCTAGAATCCAAAATTCTATGCCTGATTTTTCAGCAGAAGGTTTTGATAGCAAACGATTAAGTTCATACAAAAAAATATTTATTGTTGCCTGTGGAACAGCAATGCACGCTGGATTGGTTGGAAAGTATGTGATTGAAAAATTGGCTAGAGTTCCTGTAATTGTTGATATTGCGTCGGAGTTTCGATATAGGGAGCCGCTTATTGGCGAGGGCGACTTGATGATTGTTATATCGCAGTCAGGTGAAACAGCAGACACAAAAGCAGCATTGGAGCTGGCTAAGAAAAATAATGCAGACACGATGGCAATTGTCAATGTAAAAGGTTCATCCATTGCAAGAGATGCTGATATGGTGATATATACACATGCAGGTCCAGAGATATCCGTTGCTTCAACAAAGGCTTATATGGTGCAAATTTCGGTTATGTATTTAATTGCATTTGAGCTTGCATTAGGAAATGATACAATAACAAAAGAACAATGTGCAGCATATACAAAAGAATTGGAGGAAATTCCAGATATTATAGAACAATCCATTGCTTTAGAAAATAAATGTCAATTTGTCGCTTCTAAGCTGCTGAATGCAGAAAGTTTATTATATATAGGAAGAGGGCTGGATTATGCTTTAAGTATGGAGGGGTCTTTAAAGTTAAAGGAGATATCCTATATTCACTCAGAATCCTATGCGGCAGGCGAGTTAAAACATGGTACGATTTCATTGATTACAGAGGGAATGCCTGTGATTGCTGTTGTCACACAAGATGATTTGGAAGAAAAGACAATCAGTAACATTAAGGAAGTGAAATCCAGAGGGGCAATGGTTATTTTAGTGTGTGGAAAAGACGTTCAAGTCGAAGATGAAGTTGCCGATTATGTTATTCGGCTGCCAAAAGCCGATAAGCTGCTTATGCCAATGGTGGCAGCGGTTCCTTTACAGCTTATCGCTTACTATGCGGCAGTGCTTAAAGGAAATGATGTTGATAAGCCAAGAAATTTGGCGAAGTCGGTTACGGTGGAATGATTGTAAAAGATATGTGTTATAAATAGGAATATATAAAAATCAATTTAATTTCATTAAGCAAGTAGTGAAACAGATTGAAAATACTTTTATAATTATCAAATAAAAATAGATTTGTAAAGACAAATATCAAGGTTTTGATTGATAGAAGGAGATTGTTATATGAAAAAAATGCAATAATGATTTAAAAAAATTAGTCTTAGTATGGAGGTTGAATATGAACGAGGATATAACCATTCATTCGCTGTATAATCTGAATGAAACAATTGCAGCAGAAATTTTTGAAGGATGTACATTTCCATGGGAAGTGCTTCCGAAAATAGGTGATTTTATTGTTGCATTAGGAAATACACTTTCTGAAGATGAGTATGAAAAAAAGGGCGACTGCATTTGGATTGCCAAAAGTGCAGAAGTTTTTGAGTCTGCATATATCAATGGACCTTGTATTATAGGAAAAGAAGCACAAGTGCGGCATTGTGCATTTATACGAGGAAATGCTATTGTGGGCGAAGGGGCTGTTGTAGGAAATTCGACGGAGCTTAAAAATGTTATTTTATTTAATAAAGTTCAAGTTCCTCATTATAATTATGTCGGCGACTCGATACTTGGCTATAAGGCACATATGGGAGCAGGTTCGATTACATCCAATGTTAAATCCGATAAAAAGCCAATTGTGATTAAAGGAGCAGATGCACCCATAGAGACAGGACTAAAAAAAATAGGCGCATTTTTGGGCGATGAGGTAGAAATTGGATGCGGCAGTGTGCTAAATCCTGGAACGATTATAGGAAAACAATCAAATATATATCCATTGTCAAGCGTAAGGGGATTTGTTCAAGCGGGAAGTATTTATAAAAAGCAGGGAGAGATTGTCAAAAAACTTGACTAATGGCAATCTTTGTGAGAAAATTAGCAAAGTACAATCAAGTATTATGGTTTCCAAAAAATAAAGACATCATGCTTGATTTATACATAATTCTCTACAATACGAAAGGAGTAAAAAAATGATTTATACACGAGAAGTAGAAAACATGTGTCCAGTGGCACAGGGCGTTTGTCATGGCGCAGCTCCAGTTCCTACGGAAGGAAAATGGGTGCAGAATAAGGAAGTGAAGGATATTTCTGGTTTTACGCATGGTATTGGCTGGTGCGCACCACAGCAGGGTGCATGTAAGCTTACACTGAATGTAAAAGAAGGAATTATTCAAGAAGCTCTGGTTGAGACAATTGGATGTTCGGGTATGACTCATTCAGCAGCGATGGCAGCAGAGATTTTGCCAGGACTTACTGTTATGGAGGCGCTTAATACTGACTTGGTATGTGATGCAATTAATACGGCTATGAGAGAGCTTTTCTTACAAATCGTTTATGGTAGAACGCAGAGTGCATTTTCTGAGGGTGGTCTTGCAGTTGGTGCAGGTCTTGAAGATTTAGGTAAAGGGCTTCGTTCTCAGGTTGGTACAATGTATGGTACACTTGAAAAGGGACCTCGTTATCTTGAAATGGCAGAAGGCTATGTAACAGGTATTGCATTAGATAAAGATAATCAAATTATTGGTTATAAGTTCGTGAACCTTGGAAAGATGACGGATTTCATCAAGAAGGGTGATGACCCAACAACAGCATATGAGAAGGCAGCCGGTCAATATGGTCGTGTTGATGATGCTGTTAAGATTATTGACCCTAGAACAGATGAAGAAGTTAAGTAAGGAGGAGAACGAAGATGGCATTATTTGAATCATATGAAAGAAGAATTAATCAGATTAACGCTGTTCTTGACAGCTATGGTATCTCTTCACTTGAAGAAGCAGAAAAGATTACCAAAGATGCAGGATTAGATGTTTACAATATGGTAAAGGGCATTCAGCCAATATGTTTTGAAAACGCATGTTGGGCATATACAGTAGGTGCTGCCATTGCTATTAAAAAGGGTGCAAGAAAAGCTTCTGAAGCTGCTGCCGCTATTGGAGAAGGTTTACAGGCTTTCTGTATTCCAGGTTCTGTTGCTGACCAAAGAAAGGTTGGACTTGGACATGGAAATTTAGGCAAGATGCTTCTTGAGGAAGATACAGAATGTTTCGCATTTCTTGCTGGACATGAATCTTTTGCAGCAGCAGAGGGTGCTATTGGTATTGCAGAGAAGGCAAACAAAGTTCGTCAAAAACCACTTCGTGTTATCTTAAATGGTCTTGGCAAAGATGCAGCGAAGGTTATTTCAAGAATTAATGGTTTTACATTTGTAGAGACACAGATGGATTATGCAACAGGCAAAGTCAATGAAGTTGAAAGAATTGCATATTCAGATGGCTTGCGCTCAAAAGTTAACTGTTATGGCGCTAATGATGTTACAGAAGGCGTAGCAATTATGTGGAAGGAAAATGTTGATATTTCAATCACAGGAAATTCTACAAATCCTACAAGATTCCAGCATCCAGTTGCAGGTACATACAAGAAGGAAAGACTTGAAGCTGGCAAGAAGTATTTTTCAGTTGCTTCAGGCGGTGGTACAGGACGTACACTTCACCCAGATAATATGGCTGCTGGTCCTGCTTCTTATGGTATGACTGATACAATGGGACGTATGCACTCTGATGCACAGTTTGCAGGTTCTTCATCTGTTCCAGCGCATGTAGAGATGATGGGGCTTATCGGTATGGGCAACAACCCAATGGTAGGCGCCACAGTTGCAGTTGCAGTAAGTGTTGAGGAGGCAGCTAAGGCTGGGAAGTTCTAGGAAATGCAGGATTTATACGAGTTCGTAAATTTATAAAGTTGTATGGAAACGTATAAAAATGTATGGGTAACTAAGAGGTAACCAACAAAAAGGGTAGCAGGTTGAAAATTTGCTACCCTTTTTATATTGTATATTTTAGTTATTGTTAAGTGATTTATTTGTTGAAATTAAGCGTTTAAAGAATGAATTTCATCTAAAGATAATCCTGTAATCTCAGAGATTATATCTGGAGTGAAATTTTTTAAAAGCATACTTTTAGCAATTTGAATCGCTTTTTCATGTTCTCCCTGTTTTAATCCTTGCTTTAACCCTTTTGCTAATCCCTGTTCCATTCCTTTTTGCAATCCGTTTTCAGTTGCTTCAAGAACCATCTGATTATAGTCGAGAATCGCTTTTTGACGTGCATCATATTCCATTTGTTTTTGTTTATCTTGACTAATAATTTGTAGTCGCTCATAAGCACTATCAATATAGGTGTTTTTAGAAGCTAACATTTCAAATTCCTCCTCTCGTTCAGCATTGATAAATTTAGCCCATAATAAAATGTCTGTGCTGTTTTCTTTTAATTCTTTTGGAAGCTTTGGCAGTTCTATTACATGAAACTCCATTTTATCTGTATATAGGAAGTGATGATTATCTTCTCTGATGTGAAAACACGAATAAAATTCATCGTCTGATAATTTGTCTTGTTCTGAGACGATTTGTTTATTTTTTAAATCATCAGAGAACAAGTTGAAATTTAGAATATTGATACTAACGCATTTTTTGAATTTAGTATAATCCTGTCCTGCCTTAATTTGGTCAACATACATTTTGGACATATAGAAAAGTGAACGGTCACCCCATACTTTTAATTCGGCAAGTTGGATTTTAATATCAATTTCTGTATCGTCGTTCATTAAGATGCGAACATCTAATATTCCTTGTTTATCCTCTTTATGTATTTTGCGCAAATTGGTATTTAAAATAGTTGTTTTTTTGATGTCTTTTGGATTTAATTTTAGTATAGCTGATAAAAAGCCCATACGTGCCTTTTCATCTTGCATGATTAGGTTTCATTAAAAATTTTAACATAAAGTTCCTCTTTGTTTATTTGATAGTTGTTGTGTTTATCTGAAATTTTTTTAGTTTTAGTGTTTTTTATATGTGTATAATATTTACTTAAGATAATTATAAAAGAAAAAAATAAAATGTCAATATAAAATAGGATGAAGTCAATAGAAATATATTGAATAAAATAAAGCTATAAAGACAAGCGTATTTTTATAATCTGTATCATTGCATAAATATTACTATAAATAAGCTTATTTAATGTTGACGCTGTAAAGTTATCGAGTTATAATTATAATGTTTACAGTGTTAAGATTTAAAAAAAAGAGTTAAGTGGATATTCGCAATTCGCTACGCTACTTGCTCAAATCCTCTAGCTACTATCGTAGCTTTTCAGTGGGAGCTTATACTCCCACTGAAACAAGCAAGTCCCCCCCACTTATGCCTTTGCAACATTGAAGTGGGGGACTTCCTTGATGAGGTTAAAATAGGAGGTTGACTGATGGAAAAGAAACCTTATCATCATAAGAATTTAAAAAATGAATTAATAGAAAAAGGGATAGAGTTGGTAAATAAGTTTGGATTAGAACAATTATCGTTGCGCAAAGTGGCACAGGCTTGTAATGTAAGTCATGCGGCGCCGTATAGTCATTTTTCAAATAAAGAAGAACTGCTTAGAGCAATGCAGTTTCATATTACGGAACAATTTACTGCAATATTACAGCAGACTATTTCAAAATATCAAGGAAGTCCAATGTTTTTGTCAGAGTTTGGAAAAGCATATATTTCATTTTTTATCAATAAGCCACAATATTTTGAATTTTTATTACAGCAGGGAAATATGCAGATTTGCTTAGATATAGATAGCAAAGAACAGGATAATTATAAACCGTTTGTTATTTACAAAGAACAAGTCCTTCAATTGCTTCAATATTCAAATATGACCCCAGAGAAAAAAGAAGATTTTGTGATTGCTCTGTTTGCATATGTACATGGATTAACAGCTTTAGCAACAATGAAAAATGTTCATTATAGTAAAAAATGGGAAGATAAGTTATCCGATTTGATTCAAACATTTTCCTGTGATTTCTAAGTTTTTTAAGTTAGCAGAAATGAGGATTATTATGAAGTTAATTATTACAGATATTAAAGATTTTAATATTTCTATAAATGGAAAATATAAAATTATAAAACCGCAAAAAAAGATTAATCATTGTATTGGTTGTTTTGGCTGTTGGATTAAAACACCAGGACAATGTGTAATTAGTGATGGTTTTGAAAAAACGGGTATTGAAATGAGTCGATGCAGTGAGCTTATTTTCATTAGCCAATGTTTTTATGGCAGTGTGAGTCCATTTGTAAAAATGGTTCAGGATAGAGCGATTTCTTATATTCATCCTGATTTTGTAATGCGAAAAGGTGAAATGCATCATAAACGCCGATATAAAAATGTGATTAAACTCTCTGCGCATTTTTATGGGGAAAAAATTACAGATATTGAAAAAAATACCGCAAAAAATATAATACAAGCCAATGCTGACAATTATGATGCCATTGTAAAAAAGGTTTGTTTTTATCCGTCTATAAAAGAATTGGAGGAGATTACATTATGAAAATTGCATTGATTGACGCAAGTCCTAAAATCAATAATAGCGCCAGCAGTATTCTGTTGGAGGAGTTAAAATATTTTTTAGTGCAAGGAAAAATAGACCTTATAGAAATAGGATTGCATACATCAATGCTGTCAGAAGAAATAGTAAAACAATTAAAAAATGCGGATATATGGATATTTGCATTGCCTCTTTATGTTGATGGTATTCCAGGTCATTTATTGTCTTGTTTTATTCAGATAGAAAATAGGATAAATGATATATGTAAAAAATATACAAAAAATGTTTATAGTATTGTTAATTGCGGTTTTTATGAGGGCGAACAGACAGAGCCAGCATTGCACATTTTGGAAAATTGGTGTTGTAAAGCGCAGTTAAATTGGTGTGGAGGTGTTGGTGTTGGAGGAGGAGGCAGTCTTGCTATACTGCAAAAGATGCCCGATGGACAGGGACCCAAAGCACCTATTGATAAAACGTTAAAACATTTTGCAGAAAAAATAATGAAGCAGGAAATACAAAAAAATCAATATGTATCCGTTGGAATGTCACGATTTATGTATAAATTATGCGCACAGATAGGTTGGCGGCAATTAATAAGAAAAAATGGCGGTAAAATAAAGGATTTGGGAAGAAGATTTTAAGAATGATTAGAAAGAAAACAATATATTGACAAAATTTTGATTTTTTAGCAGTATACTTTTTGTGGGAGGAGAGTATTTGCATGAGGTATAAAATTTTAATTGTAGATGATGAAGAAATGATGACAGAACTGCTTTCTGATTATTTGAGTGATGAAGGATATGAAACTTATATAGCAAACAGTGCTGCTCAAGCATTAAATTTATTGCCTAAAAATCCAGACATTATCATACTTGACATCAATATGCTAGGCATGGATGGATTAGAGTTGTGTAAAAATATACGCGCTCATATTTTTTGTCCTATTCTTTTTGTGACAGCAAGGATTACAGAGCAAGATAAAATAAATGGATTGGAGTATGGCGGAGATGATTATATTACAAAGCCATTTAGCTTAAAAGAACTTTCTGCAAGAATTGCCGCTCATTTGAGGAGAGATGAGCGAAGCCACAGACAAGCTGCTGTTTTGACTTCTGGAGAATTGCTTGTCAATCTCTCACAACACTGCATTTTTTATAGGGATAAAGAAATTGAGATGTCAAAAAAGGAGTTTGATATTGTTGAATTTCTTTTGATAAATGCAGGACAAGTTTTTGACAGAGAACGTATTTATGAACGAATTTGGGGATATGATGCAGAGGGCAGCGCTGATGTTATCAAAGAACATATCCGAAAAATTCGTGTGAAGCTTTATGAGGCAACAGGACAAAATTATATAGAAACAGTTTGGGGTGTGGGATATAAATGGAATCGTTAAAAAGTAAATGGAGTAATTTACCATTGAGTCGTTTTTTTGTTTTAACGGTATTTTTTTCTACGGGTATAGTTGTTTTGTTATCAGCGCTTATCATTAGTTTTTGCATATCGTTTCGTTATTGGCTTTTGCCGGATTCCAATGCAGTATATCTGACCATAGAAAAAACATTAGCGGATGGCACTGTCACAACACAAACGTCTCTTTTACAATATGGAAAGGATTTGGAACAATTGCCTGTGCTTATTAATGAAGAAGATGGTGTTTTGGTTTATGAAGATATTTCAAAAGCAAGATATTCGGTTCAAAAAATTGAAAAAAGTTTTGATAAACTTTCTCCAAAGCGGAAATTTGCCTATCAAATTTGTGGGGTGTTAATGATAATAGCACCAGCAATATTGGCTTTTGCGGGAATTATTTTATGTGGATTGTACTTTTATCGAAAAAAGCTGAAACAACCGCTAGAATTGCTATCTTGTGCTACAATTCAAATTGCCAGACAAAATCTTGATTTTGAACTTAGGTATAACTGCAATGATGAAATGGGAGCGCTCTGTGATTCTTTTGAAAAAATGCGGAATGCTCTTTATGAAAATAATAAAGCGATGTGGGAAATGCTGGAAGAACGGCAGCTTATGCAAGCTTCAGTAGCACATGACTTGCGCAATCCGATTGCCATTATTAAAGGATATACGGAATATTTAGATGCAGGTCTTAAAAATGGTACGATACGTTATGAAAAAATTGGTCATATTGTAAACAATCTCAATATGGCAGCAAAGAGGCTAGAGCAGTATACAGAATCCTTTAGACTTTTAAATCAATCAGAGGAAACGCCATTACATCAAAAAACAGTTTTAGCTAAAGAAGTGATAATAAATGTAACACAAGATTTTATGCTTTTAACACAACAAAATGATATTGTCTTGCAAGTAACACAAGACTTATCGGATGAAAAAATACAGATTGATATTGCTATACTTTATCGTATTCTTGAAAATATTATAAATAATGCGCTTCGTTTTGCAAAAAAACAAATTGATATTCATTTTATGCTTTCTAAATCGGTTCTTTCAATTACGGTTATAGATGATGGAGAGGGATTTCCTTTGGAGGTATTAAAACAAAAGAAAAAACGTATATGGACATCTGGAAAAAATGAACATATGGGCATTGGGTTAGCTGTTAGCAGACTTTTATGTAAAAAACATGGCGGCAGTTTGGAATTATCCAATACAACAAATGGCGCCTGTGTAAAAATAAATCTTACAGTTTGACGATTTTTTGACTTTTCTTATATAAAATTCCTTTGGTAGAAAAAATTGATTAATTTGTATTTGTGTGATTAGGTTTTATTTAACACAAAAGAATTGAGGATGGATGTCTTTTGATTTTCAATTTTTTCACAAAAAGCAATGCAGAATGGGGGATTTTTATGAGAAAAGTTTTTATTTTATGTTTAATATTCTTTTTTATATTTGCATTTTATGCTTGTGGTAGCAATATAAAAACAGATAGTAAAAATACAAATGACGAGCAAAAATTAAAATCCAATTTACAGGAAAATAATATAAAAGATGACAGTCAAAAAATTGGAAATCTTCAATTTATTTGCAATTCGGAAGGCGATAGTGCATGTAATACAGAAAATGGTTATTATTATTTAACACATGATTTAACAAAGCTTCAAGATGGCAATTATGGAAGTCATTTGATGTATATGGATTTTGCTACTTGTCGTGAAATTTATCTTTGCAGTACAGCAGGCTGTAAACATAATTCACTAGATTGTCCCGCCGTATTTTCATATGATGATTTTCCGACATTTACTACAAAGCTTTTTGTATGTGACAATTATTTATATATTTTAAGCCGTGAGTCAAGCGATGAGGGGATGGCACAGAGCATGATGGGAGGCGATGATGGAGGTATAACGCCAGAAAGTAGACCTGCTGTGCTTTATCAAGCCAACCTTGACGGTACAGAGCGAAAAAAGGTTTATACTTTTGATGAAGAATTGGTGCTTGAAGAATTTATATTAAAAGATGAAAATGGCATTTATGTACTTACAAAAAAACTTTCTATGGATAAAGTAGATAATATAACGTATACAACGGCTTCTGAAAAAAAGGTCGTATTTTTAGATTTAAAATCGTTTCATGCGCAGGAAGTTTGTCCTATAAACGTTGATAATCTTATTTCATGGAAGGTGATAGGCTGTTATCAAGATTGTCTGATTTTGAGCGGGACTGATTATGGACGAGAGCTTTCATTAGAGGAAAAATGGGATGATGACAGTTATCGTTTACTGTATGAAAATTCTTTTGATGTCTATGCACTTTTGGATTTAAAAAGCGGTGATTTAAAAGAATTTTACAGAGAATCGAATAAAAATCAACATTCGGTTTATATGGTTGAAGATATCATGTATCTATCCTTTTTAGAAAATCCAATAATTGAAGGAATTAATATCAAGAGCGGAGAAAGAAAAACCATTTGCACAATTGAACAAAATTTGATTATGAATGTTATTGATGATATGTTGTGCTGCCGTGACTGGAATCTTTCTAGTGACCATACCTATTATTTTGTTAATATGAAAACAGGTGAAATTATGCACAGTATGCTTGTCAATCAATATAATGGCTGGGATTTGGAATTTCGTGCCGAAACTTCTTCAGATATGCTGGTTGTATATGATTATGATGCAACAAAAAACATTGATGGTTCATATGAGATTCACCAATACAAATATGCTTTAATCACTAAAGAAGATTTGTTTATGGGAAGGCAAAATTATCGCAAAATCAATATGATTGGTCATGGAGAATAAATGAAAAGTGATTTCGACAAATTGGTAAAGGAGATTTTAGTTATGCTTGAATTGCGTGAGGTTACAAAAAAATATAAAGATAAGATTGCCCTGCAAAATATTTCATTAAAATTGGATTCGGGCATTTATGGATTGCTTGGTCCGAATGGAGCAGGAAAATCAACACTTATGAACATTATAACACAAAATATTAAACCAAGTGCAGGAACAGTTTTTTGGAACAATGTAAATACGCAAGTTTTAGGAGAGCGTTTTCGGAGTATCATAGGATATGCGCCTCAACAGCAAGGTTTATATAATGCCTTTTCAGGAAGACGATTTTTAGCTTATATGGCGGCACTAAAAGGAATCTCTAAAAAAGAAGTAAAAGAAGAAATAGAACGAGTACTTGCTTATGTCAATATGCAGGAGGCAGCAAGCAGAGCTATTGGGACATATTCAGGAGGAATGAGACAGCGCATTTTAATTGCACAGGCAATGTTAGGAAATCCTGAATTGATTGTGTTAGATGAGCCAACGGCAGGGCTTGACCCTAAAGAACGGGTGCGAGTAAGAACATTGATTCAAGCGCTTTCTGAAAATAAAATTGTAATTGTTTCCACACATGTCGTTTCAGATATTGAGTCCATTGCAAAAGAGATTCTTTTGATACGTGCCGGACAGCTTTTTGACAGAGATACCGTAGAAAATTTATGTTTAAAATATCATGGCTGTAATGATTTAGAACAAGTATATATGCGTGTTTTTGAAGAGGAGGAAAAGGATGTTGCGTTTGATTTTCTTTGAGTTGGCAAAAGTATGGAAAAAACATCAGTTTGCTTTATCAATTGGAGTTTTGCTTTTTATTCATATTTTTCTTTTATGGTATACATCTTTACCTAACGAGGAAACGCCATCATGTTCTTCTTATAAAAAGATACAAAATCAGCTTATTGATATGAGCGAGGAACAAAAATCAGACTATATTACTCAATTAAAGGAAACAATAGATGGCGTCTGTTTTGTACAAAATATTCTTGCTATGCAGAATTTTCAAAATGAGATGGGCGATGCTTTGGTAAAACAAGAACTGCAAAATAATGCGCATATTTTTGAAGCATATTATGATTTGTACCAATCGGGTGACTATTTAAAATTTACGGATTCACTAGAACAAGAAAAAATATTGATTGATGAGATTTATACAGAATGGAAAAAGGTTTCAGGGTACAAGGAGTATTTAAATTTAATTCAGGAAAATAAAGAAGTGCTTAGCAGTATTTCTATTTTTGGCGGGCAAAATTTTGGCGAACAAAAACAAGATACATATAGTGCAAGAAACCTCCAAAAAAGTGCAGCAGATTATGCACATTTGACGGATAAAAATATTCAATTTACTCCGTCAAAAAGCATTACTCGTGCTATGGACAATATTTGGATAGATATTCTTTTGTTTCTTTTAGTGATGGCATTTGTGGGAAGTTTGATTACAGAGGAAAAAGAGAAAAAGTTATTTTTAATTACACGAAGCACAAAATATGGAATTTTACATAGTATTGGCGCAAAATTGATGGCTCTATTGATTCATTGTCTTTTTATTACAACTGTATTTTATATTGTAAGTCTTGTTTTTTCTTATTATAGTACAGGGGCGTTTCATTTAAGTGCAAATTTACAGTCAGTGTCTATTTATATGGAAAGCTGTCTAAATATCAGTATTGCACAATATATTGTTCTTTCTATTATAACAAAAGCTGTTTTGTTGTTTGGTATTGGTACAATACTGATTTCGTTTTGTATTGTATCGAATATTATGGCGCTTCCTTTTCTAATTGGCTCTGTGATTGCAGGAATTAGCACAATACTGTATATATGGATTCCAGCAGGTTCATCATGGTCTATTTTAAAATATCTAAATCCAGTAGGATTGATAAAGACACAAAATTTATATGGAGGGTATTTAAATTTTAATGTATTTCATTATCCTGTATCGAGACAGACACTTTCTTTTATTGTTCTTATAATAGTATGTGCTGTTGGTATAGCAAGTGATTTGGTGCTGTTTTGGCATATGCAGGATGGTGAGATAAAAAAGATTTCGCTGCCTTTTTTATTGCCTTTTAAGCCGCATGTTTATGTTATATGGCATGAGGCTTACAAAATTTTAATTACGAATCATGCTTTCATTCTTTTCTTTATATTTGTTTTATTGTTTGGCATGAAAAGTTTTGAGCAAACATATAAGCCGTCCGAGAGAGAATATTATTATCAAGATATTATGCAAAAACTAGAGGGGGAATTGACAGAAGAAAAAGAACAGTTGGTTTTATCTGAAAAAAAGCGATATCAGGATGCATTTCAAAAGATTGATGAAATTGATAAGATGGTGGAGGCACAGCAATTAAGCAAAAATGCGGCAGATACTTTAAAATATCAAGCGAATATGACCATTTCTTTTTATCCAGCTTTTCAGCGGGTAGAAGCACAATATCAACATATCAGAGAGCATGGCGGGGGATTTGTTTATGATACAGGATATCTATATTTATTTGGTGTGTGGGAAAATATTTTTTCGATTCATTTTTTGGTTTTAGCAATTGGAATTATCTTGATAACAAGCGGTGTCCTATCAATGGAATATCAAGCTAATTCACTGTATTTAATTGGCGCAACAAAAGTAGGAAAAAGAAAAATTTTTGTTTGCAAATTTATCATTTGTACAATTATGGCAATGATACTTACATTAGTGCCTATCGTTTGCAGAGCAATTTCTATTGCTTGTATATATCCAATGTCTAGCATAGGTTCATCGATACAAAATATTTCATATTACTCTAATTTTTTCTGTTCACTTTCTATTGGAGGATTTGTCTTGTTTTTTATATTTTCACAAATAGCGACTTCTATTTTAATGGTTATCATTACATTAGCGTTGTCCATGTGGAGGAAAAGTCAGGCACAAACAATATTTTTTGCCTTATTGATTTTGACCGTTCCTATAATTTTAAAATTGCTTGGGTTTGAAATGGCAAAGTGGTTTTCTTTATATCCGCTTTATTCTTGGACAGTGTAAAATCAGGGGAGATATATTTTGACACAGAAACAGAGGCTGTTGCAAAAAGAATTTCAAGTACTATATATAGTACTTGAAATTGTGTTTTGTAACAGCCCCCTATGTTATTTTGTTTATTCTTATTTTAGTGATTAGATAGTGCAGATAAATATTACTTGATGTTGTTTTTAAACCATTTTGTGATTTCAGGGGACATTTGATAATATGACATTGTTGTAGTGACATTAATCCAACTATATGAAGGATAATAATGCATCATAAAGCGTAATCCGTCCGTTGTTTCAATAATAATATCTTTTCTGTCATCGGCTACACGAGTGTATGCTTCAGAATCTATATTGTTGCCTGTTTGTTCAAGCTCTTTTAATTCATCAGCGAACATGAAATCATGATAATCGTCAAAACTAAATGCAGTCAATACGAAAATCTCATTATAAAACTCAGAAATAATAGCGCTATCTGTAATTGCTTTATCGTTTGTTATCCAAGTATTATCATTTTTAGTTGGAGTAATGCTAACGATATCCGATGCATCGTCAATACCATATACTTCAAACGCTTTTTGAATTGGTAATGATTCGTTTGTTTTGATTAAATAATTACAGAACCACGCATAGTAGTATTTGTCACCATCTCGGAAAATCTGAACCGCTTTATAAGGTGCGGGTGCATACTCAAGAAGTTCTATATTGGTTTCTTTATTAGCAACAATATAGTTACTGCGCTCGGCTTCAGGAACTTCCTTTTGTAAATATACAAGGTGCTTTCCAATAACAGCTTCCGTTATTTCATTTTTTACTCCAAACTTTTCATTATTTTTAGGCTCTTCAATAATTTCTAAATAAGCATTATCATATTCGATTAACATAACTGTATCTGCAATATCCTTATAATCTGATGATATAAACAAGTCCTTAGCAAACGGAAAACCTATTGCAAGAACAAGAGCAATACAGGCAGCAACTGCTGCCCATTTGTACCATGTTTTTGGAAAGTGGTTTTTAATTGCTCCTTTATATTGGGTAGCTTCATCTATATAGTTGAAATTGATATTATTAATTGTTTCAGAAATTTTTTTCTTTTTCATAGAGATACTCCTTCCTTGATAAGATATTTTTTCAGCTTTTCTCTTGTACGAGAAAGCCGAACAGATATGTTGTGGTTGCTTGTTTGAAAGAGCTTTGCAAGGTCATCAATAGAGTCTGAATGCCAATAACGGCGAACAAACATAATCCTATTTTTTTGATTGAGCGTTGCGAGAAATTCGTCTATGATTCGTGCAGTTTCGATAACATTGAAATCATCTTCCACCGAAACAGAGGAAGGAAAGCAATTTTCAAGCTCATCCAATGCCACGTCATAGATACTATTTCTCTTTGCAGCAGTATTTGCATGATATTTCTTAATGGCAAGATTACGCACAATGCGGCAAACATAGCTTAATAAGGGATTGGGATTTTGAGGCGGTATTGTGTTCCAAGCTCCAAGATAAGCATCGCTTACACATTCTTCGGTATCTTGTTTATTGTTTAGTATGTTAAAAGCAACCTTTGAGCAAACAGAGCCATATTTATTTGACAGTTCAATGATTGCTTGCTCTTGGCGTTCAAAGAATAATTCAATTATTTTACTATCGTCCAAA
Source organism: uncultured Eubacterium sp. (assembly GCA_947088865.1). Lineage (GTDB taxonomy): Bacteria > Bacillota > Clostridia > Lachnospirales > Lachnospiraceae > Lachnospira. Next base: position 36,163 of record CAMUHY010000020.1, read on the forward strand.
CTGCTCGCCCTCCTTTCTGCCTCAATTATATACTACGGTTTTGGAAGGAAATATCTCATTGTTTTCTATATTATATCAAAATTATATGTAATTTTCTGTCTATGTAAAATAGCGGCAAGGATAGGTAAACGCAAGTGAAATTGTGGTATTTAAATTATTATTTGTATCAATAGAAAAATGGATTATTTTGTGATAAAATCCATATAGAGAATAAATTTATACGATGTGGAGGCAACTATGCAGTTTCAAATTATTCCTAAGCAAGAGCATATTCCAGATTTTCCTTCAAAAGATGTGAAATTAAAACATATTTTGTATTATATGTGTTATGATGATATGGAATATGAGGAAGATGAAATTACAGAAGACATTATTGCTAAAGTACTTCGTGAAATTCCAGAAGGTATTGAAGTTTATTTGTCACTAAATCCTTTTGGAGAGGAAGATTGGTTAGAAGTATTATGTGATGGGGAATGGTTAGCGCTTGGTTATATGGTTGATAATGAGTGCTATTATTCGTATAACAAGGATTTTGAAGGAACAAAGGAACTATCGCCGTTAGAAAGCGGCGGACAATCGCCCGTTGAAAAATATCTTGCAATAAAAGATATAGATGCAGGAATAAAAGCTGTGGAATATTTTATTAGAACAGGACAGCTTTATCCGGGAATTGACTGGGCAAGACAAATAGACTAAATGTTTTTAAATGTTTATTTATGGTATTGAAATGTTGTTTTATAAGGTTTCGTAAGGATAAATAGCTGTCGATATAGTAGATAACATTTAACTTCAATATAACAGTAAAGACAGGAGGAACGCTATGAATACAAAAACAATGGAAGGACTTGTCGGCGCAAGGCGAAATATAGATTTAGTAAATACACCGATGAGAGTGTATAATCAGGCAGAACGACAAGGCAATATGGGAGCAATGGAGAGAGCAATGGGCTATGTCCATGAATTTGCAGACAAAGCAGAGGATTATAAGACAAAAGCCTATGAGGGAATGAAAGAAGAAGCTAAAGAGGCAAGAGAGCAGGCACGGTTAGAGAGAGAAAAAGCTATTCAAAAACATAAAGAAGAACGTGAAAAATTTGAGGAAAGAATAGAAGAAAATAAAGAAACCGATATTGTGGAGGTCAGTGAAGAAGGAAAAGTATTATTGAAAGATAATACAATGTTCGATAACACCGATGTTGCCGAAACAAAAGTAGATTCTGTAAAACAGCCTGTAATCTATACAAAAACAGGAGATATAAGTCAGGTAGAACAGGATGCAAATATTTCTATTTCTTTATAAATAAGATTGTTTGTAAGTGGTTTTAGAAATATTGAACAATGTGTGACTTTTATTGTTTATAATTATATTATTATTTTATGATGTTTTTTAAACAAGCAAGACTAATTTTTTTCTAGTAAGGTTTGAATATTATAAAAAATTGTAAGGGGATAGATATAAATGGATGATTATAATATGCTTCAATCACTTGCAATTGGCAGTGGTTGGTTTATTGTAAAAAATAATAAATTTGCTAATCCTCTTATTGAATTAAAATATACTTATCATATGCGCAAAAAGAAATTTTCTTTTCAAGAATATATTTTATTTATTATAGTTGAAGAACGACAAGAATATATAGATAATGATAGATATAAGATTACAGTGCGCATACAGCCTTGTGATGGAAAAATATATGTTTTGGAATATGCTTTGAGTTCTGATATAGAAGATATTATTGAAAAAGTGAAATGTTTTGCATATCAATATCAAAATCCACAGTATTGGGGTGTTGAGCAAATACAATGGATATATCCAATTTGGGAAGCTAAAAGAAATGCCAAACATGTAAAAAGTATGATACAATATCATGGCATCCAATATCCACCAAAACCATTGGATTATATTTCACTTAAAATCCCAGCACGGTGGACGATTGTTTTAAATTCTTTCGTTAAAAATGATATGGATTTATTTTCACAAATATGGAGTCAAGAAGATATATTTTTGAAAGTAAAAAATTCTTTTGGATATTTTGCTGATTGCCATAATAATACTTGTATATTATCTGAATTGTTTGAATGGGAGCGTGATATTGCGGCTTTTTGCTTGGAATGTTCAGACTATGAGATTTTTGTGGAATTACAAGAATATATTTGCAAAAATTTAACAGGGATTTTATTACATATTCATGTTTATTTGAATATGAAAGATGGTTCTGCTTTTTTTAAATCATTAGAAAAAAATTTTTGTTTTTCATTGGAAGAAGCACAGGAACAATTAAGTCAATTTTTATGGAAATATAGAAATGGATTATTAAAAAATTAAAATAAACTATGAAAAAGAAAAGCAGAGATGAAGTAAAGGTTCTCTGCTTTTCTTTTATATAATTTGTAGTTTAACCTCATTAAGAAAGTTCCTCGCTTCAATGCCATAGAGGCATAAGTGGCATTGAAAACTTGAATTGTGATAGTAGCCAGATGATTTGAATAAGTAGAACAGTAGATTGTGAATATCCATTTTGACTGATTAATTCTTATAGTGAAAAATGTTTAGTTTATTTTAAATATACATTATAAATAGTTATATTTTTATATCCATTGCATTTTTTGTATTTTCAACAGATTCTCTAGTAATATTGTCCAACGCACCTTTTGGAATTGGTTTTCCAATGGTCCATTTAGGGTCAGCCTTCTTTACAGCATCTATAAATGCCTGTCTGTAAGACTGTTCATACTGCTGCATAGTATGTCCTGCTGCTAGTCGGTCTTTTTTTGGTACTTTTCGATACATATTTGTATACACATCAGAACGTTTGGTCGTATCACCATTTAAAACACCATTTTCGCGCAAAAATTCTTTTTTTGTCTGTTCAAACATTTCATCTTTGCTGCTTTCAGGAATAGAAATAATACGTTTTCGGCTGCTCTCATTTTCTTCTGTTACCAAAAGTCCTGCCAGCCCTGTATTTGGGTCAATATAATCGCCATCTTTATCATAACATTTCATGGAATTTTTAATTGCTTGAATATTGGTATACATGGCGCCATTTCCATTGCGCATCATTTCTTTTAATGCAGCTTTGTATTGTTTGCTATTTGTATCAATACCAGCAGCTTTTAACTGTGCCTGCACAGAAGAGCTGTTTAATTGTGATAGCTGAAAACTGCCTGTTATATTTGTATTTGATGTTCCAAACATCTGTTGAAATAAAAAACCGTAGTCTGTAATTTTTGACATAATGGTCGTCTCCTTACTTTATTTTTATGCTTGATTGTGTATAGGAAACATATCACTTAACATAGATAGAACCTTTTGGATTCCATTATCGTTAGAACCAGAAATTTGATAGGTATTTTTCCATGCTTGTGCCAGTGTTATCATTTTTTGACCTACATTTTCCTGCGAGGTTATCCCTTTTTCTTCAAGTTTTTTATAGGCATCTGCAAAAGATGTTTTTGTGCTTTTGTATTTTGATAGTTTTTGTGCCATATTTTTAAAAGCAGAAGCAGCTTTTCTTTCATTTTCAGCTAATGTGGTTTCTCTGTCAGAGGTTTTTTGAAATGCTTTATCAAGGCTGTTTAATTCTTCTTCCATTGTCATTTTGCGAAAACCTGTATTAGAGTTTTCATCTTCTACATAGCGTTCTCTTGTTCCATTTTTATAGCCCTGCACAATTTCATCATAAAGGTTTGCATAAGCTTTTACATAGTCCTCTACTTTATTTGAAAGGCTGTATGTATTGGTATGTTCACGTTGTTCTTTTAATGTGTTAGCTTTTTTTGCTAATTCATTTTCATAATAATTTGCAAATATAGAATTTTTGGCTTGTTTTATAAAATCTTGTTTCTTTTCAATAACTTTTCCATCTTCCGTTTGTAGACCACTTTCATGGAATTTCTTTCGATAGCTTTCAATACCTTCCTGTGAAATAGAAAGCTTTACAGTGTTATCATTTTCAGACTGTGTAGTATTTGTTTCTTTTTCATAGGAATTGTTTACTTTCATATTTTGTGACAAATTAGTTCCTGTATGAACTTGAGTTGTACTAGTATTTACATTTACTGACATAATAAATCCTCCTGATTTTTAAAATTTGAAATCCGTTTCTTGCCATTTTATGGTTATATATTTTTTATCGTCATATTTACTTTGATTATTTATAAAAATTCATATTTAATCATAATTTTTATATTTTTTAGTCTGTTTATATTTTAAAATTATTGAAATATGTTTAACAATTGTTCTATATTTTATGTTATACTATGTTATAGAATTTAATTTTGTATTAAATGGCAAATGAAGGGAGTATTAATGAGTGTCTAATATTAATTGGAATGCATCAAATTATAAAGAAAATTTTTCTTTTGTGCCAGCATACGGAGAGGCAGTACTTGATTTGCTTACAAAGTCAAAAGGAAGCTATGTAGTAGATTTAGGTTGTGGGAATGGAACCCTTACAAAGAAATTGTTTGAAAGGGGATATCAAGTTGTAGGTATTGATGATTCAGCAAAAATGATAGCACGGGCAAAAATAGATTGTCCCAATATAAAATTTGTAACTGGAAATGCTCTTGATTTTGTTCTGGAACATAAAGCCGATGCTATTTTTTCTAATGCTGTTTTTCATTGGATTGATGAGCAAAAACAGCAAAAAATGTTATGTAATATTTTTAATCAATTAAATGAAGGCGGCGAGCTAGTATGCGAATTTGGTGGAGCGGACTGTGCAGAGCATGTTCACCGTACATTGGAACAATGTTTTTTAGAACATGGACTTGAATATAAAAGAGTTTTTTATTTTCCAACCATTGGGCAGTATGCGCCGATGTTGGAAAAAGCAGGATTTCGGATAGAATATGCCTCACTGTTTGATAGACCAACGGTTCAAAAAGGCGAAGACGGGCTTGCAGATTGGATTAAAATGTTTGTAAAAAAGCCATTTGAAGGTATTGATAAAAATATACAAAATGAAATAATTTGTGAGGTCGTAAATAGACTTAAGAGCGTATTGTATATAAATGGAGAATGGATTGTAGATTATGTGAGGATTCGTTTTAGGGCAGTGAAGAATAAAGACAAGGCTTTGGATATCAATAAATGAAACGAAAGCAATTACAGTTCACATGGTTTAATAGTATAAAAATACATAAATTAAAAATATAACGCAGTCTATCGAGGAAATACGAAGACTTAAGAAAGCGTTTCAAACAAGGGAAGGAGAAAGCTGCTAAACAAAATATCTCAACAATGATAAAAGGGAAGTTTTTTATACTTGGGTGTTTTGTTCATATTTCAAGCAGTAAATCACATTGAGTTTAAAATATAATTTATCTATCCATGAATTAATGGATTTTTTTTGTAAAGGTGAACATAAAGGTTTTACAGAGCAATCTATTTGTGAAGCAGAAAAAAATATAGGAGCTTCTTTGCCAGACGTTTATCGCGAATTTTTATTATTATATGGGGCGGATGATATTAATACATTTTTTAATTGTATTCAGCCGCCAGAGGAAATTTTTACTTCTTATCAGGCAATTTTAGAAGTGCATGAAGAGTGTGAAGAGGATTACGAGGAATCAATACAGAACGGAAACGAGGAAGAATATGAAGATAACGAATATTTTAAACTTTGGCAGCTTCCAATGGAAAAGTGGGATACCATTACAAAAAATTATGTGTTGATATGGTGTGAAAATCAAGGTGTTTGGTATGCAGGTTATCTTTTATCCGACCTGCAAAATGGTGTTGAAAATCCGCCTGTCTATATTAGTACCGACGACGATTTTATTACTTTTAAAAAATTCACGTCAGATACTCAAGAATTTCTTACAGAAATGTTATGGCAGGCATATGGGTATTTTGGAAGAGACAGCTATCAATTTTATAAGGAAAAAAATGAAATTAGGGCGTTTTGTTTACAAAATGGAATTGATTTGACACGTTTACAAAATGAGTATTCTGGATATTATTCAGGAAATTGTTTAGACATTGAAAATGAAGTTTTGTATTTTTACAGTGCAAATCTAAAGAGTCAAAGTGAACAATTACTTATTACCTATAAAAATAAAAAAAAGGATGTTGATAACAAAGAGGAACAGATATTCTTAAAAAAGGAAGAGCAAGGTCTTTCATCGAAATATAGCAAAGCTCCATATCATATAGAAATATCGCCATCTCAGAAACGTTGTGGATTTGACCAGCCTCCAAAGGAAAAAGGATTTGCTATTCATTTTTTAGTTGCATTGGCATTAGAGCAGCATTATCACAATAATTTATTGGTTGAATATGATTGGCTTCGAGCAATTTCACGTGTTAAGAGATTGGAATTGGGACTCAATAGGAATTATATTGAAATGATAGAAAACAATATTGCCTATATAAAAACGCCAGTGAATTTGCCTGAAAATTTTTACTGGAATGTGCATGATTGGTCTGTCATTGGAAAAATGTCGAATCTTTCAATGCTTGGTATAGAGCATATTTATATTGAAGATTTTTCTTTTTTGGAAAAATGTAAAAATATACGTGGTTTGAATTTATCACAAACCAATTTTTCAGATTGTCGGATTTTTTTGAAAATGCCTAATTTAAAAGAAGTTTGGCTGTATAACTGCCCATTAGAGCATGTGGAAGTGTTGGAAAAATTGAATTTAAAGTGTCATCAATAGACAGAGAAAGAATATGTTATTTATTATATAATTGGTGAAAATATATATTGGGTGAAAGCATATGAAGGCAACTTTTAGTGTTGATGGACGAAACATTAAAAATGTATATATTTATGAAAAAAGGCAAAAGAATTGTTCAAGAATAGGAATATGATAAAATGATTGATAATGAATATAGTAAATTAGTAAAATTAGCAGCTAAAGTTTTATATGTTTATTCTGCTCAATGCAAATATTGCAATTATACATTTGATTATGTGGCTGAAGTCACAGATACAGATATGTTAAGTTGTTATTGTGGCAGTGTTTATTCATTACGTGATAGGCAATTAGTTATTGCTCCATTAACGACAGAAGAAATTTACAATGGGCAATTAGAACGATTCGATGCAAGGATAAATATGTCTTATCCCCATCATAATTATAAATATTATGGAAATATGATTTGTTCATGTTGTGGCAAACCTTTTACACAGAAATTACAAAAAGGCATTTCGTTAAAAGATTATTGTGCAATCAATCCAAACACTCTTATTATATATATTGATGGAACAATTCGGATGTTAAAGTCCGAATTAGAAGCAAATTATATATAAAGAAATGAAATGAAGGTTTAGGAGAAAATATCACAATGGGAAATATAATATGTTTTAATGAAAATACACCTATTGATGATTGGATATGTATGTCAAATGCGGCAACTGATGTTTTTATAAATGTACTTTCATTAAGTGGTTCAATATTGGCAAAAACAGTAGAAGAAAAGCAGTTCATTATATGGCTGTCTGAAAAAGACCAAAAATTTGTTGGTCTTGGGACAGTCGGATTTCATATTGTTGATATGCCTTGGAAAAGGGAAACCTTTTCAAATGATAAAATGTTTTTATTGAATGTAATCAAGTCTGCTGAAAATAAACTTGGCTGGGAAAAACTTGATTACACGCCTAAACTTATTTTTCCTAATTTAAAGAAGTTCAAAGAATATATTGAAAAAATGACAGAAGATGATATTAATGATAATGCAATTAGTGAATGGCTCGATGCAGCAGAAAGTAATGACCCTATTCATTGTGGATTTCCACGTTGTAAAAAATGTAATACATTGCTTACTTTTCTAGGCTGTCCGATATGTAATAGTAAAACTTATGATAAATAATAAAAAAGTTAAAGGTTATAGAGTGATTTTTTATGGAAGAATTATTTGTCTATTTAATTTTGTTGTATGAAAAAATAATAACATATGATGTATATCAGAAAAAATTAGACTCCCTTTTTATAGAAAATCCTAATAATGAAGTTCTTTTAAATTTAGAATGGGAAACCGATATTGAAAAAATACAATTTTACTTTAGAACAAATATTGATTATGAAAATTTAAATGATGAGTTGTTTGGAAAAATTTTAATGAGTAAGTTAAAAGAATATTATAATCATTGTTCAGACATTCATATATTTGCAAATAAAATGTATTCTCTATGGAAAAGTATTCCAAGTTGTATCCAAAATAAAGAACCGTTTTGGACACTCTCTTATGCAGATGACCCATTAGCATATGGAGATGAACAACAAGTACGTTTTCTTTATGAAAAAATGTTAAATTACTATGGAGATTAATTTGTAATTATAATAATTTTTTTATAAGGGATATGCTTTTTAACCTCATCAAGTAAGTCTTTTTTTATTTTAATATTGTAGAGACATAAGCGAGAACTTGCTTGTTTCAGTGGGGCATATATTCGCCACTAAAAAGCTGTGATAGTAGCTATGAGGTTATGAGCATTCAAAAATTAAATGTTTATAAATTATTTACCATAAAATGTATAATTCATAAGAATTTACTTTAATCAATAAAAATTTATTTAGAAAAAACCGTGTGTTGCCTTCTGTATGTATCATTATCTTTTTGTTGTAATTCCTGTTCAATGTTAGCTAACTGTTTTTCTAAGTCTTTTGTTTTTTGCGGGTCAGATGCCATGCGAAGTTTCTGTTCTAATTGCTTTTTTTCTTCTTTTAATTTTCTAATTTCTTGCTCAACTTTATCCGTGTTTCCAGTACATTTTTCTTCTTGTTTCGCCTCTTTATTATCGGCTGCTTTTTTTCTAGGATTATCAAATGAAATTTTAGGAGTACCATCTTCGCTATATTTTAATTGATAAAGACCTATTGCTTGTTTTTCCTCTTTGTCTGAAGGGATATATTCATCTTGTATAGGCTTATTTTGCTGTTTTTGCGTTGTATTATCGTCTGTGTTGGCAGCAGGTGTTGGTTTTTGAGTTTCCTTGATTTCCTGTGTTATCGGATAAGCTGTATTGTTTTGAATTGGCTGCATATATAATTCCTCCGTTCTTGTGCAATTTACAAATTGAAATTTGTTAATTAATCTTATTTTAATCGCACTGCCACAAATTTCAATAAACTTGATGTGAAGTGATGAGTCAGTGTGGTGAAATGACAAGTAAGACACTTAAACAAAATGTTGTATCTGTCGTTGTGATTTCGATAGTGCCATCATATTTTTGTGCAGTCCACCGAATGTTGGATAGACCTATTCCTTCTTTAAAATGCACATTTCCATCAAAACTATTTTCGATTTCAATCAATAAAAAGTCTTCTTGTTGATGGTTTGATATATGGATATATTTCTTTTGGTTTGCGCTTATTTTTTCGCAGGCATTAATTGCGTTGTCTAAAGCATTGGATAGAATAATACAAAAATCCATATCGGTTACAATACACGGAGATGGTATATTGAGCGAGCTGTTAATAAGAATCTCTTTATTGTTTGCCAAAGCAATTTTATTTTCTAATAAAACGTCTAAAATAGGATTGTTTGTCGGAAAAGGAAAAGCAGTGTTTACTGTGGCAATATAAAGTTCATCAATATATGTTTTTGCTTTTAAGAAATCTTGTTTTTCTAATAATCCCTTTATAATCAGGATATGATTTTTCATATCATGCCGAAGCGCTTTGGTATTGGCATAGTGAGTCCAAGCTTCTTTTACATACTGTCTTTGAAAGTGTGTCTGTTGTGTAAGCATAGATAGTTTGGTATGCAGAAAAAAACTGTCTATTAATTTTTGATAAGCGTAGAGGATACTAAAAATACTAATAATTCCCAATATCTGGATAATAAGCATTGGGATGTGTGTTTTATTTAAAATAGTGAAGGTTGATTGAAGAGAGGGGATATTTTCATAAAAGGTAAAATGAATATATCCGCTTACTACAAAAATCATTAATAAAGGAATTATAATTATTAATATGTATTGATTTTGTGCGTTTTGTTTATTATTTATATAGTTGCTGATAATTTGATAGCATAAAACAGCTAAAGTAAGAGAAAATAAGGTTCCAGCCACCATAAAAATAGGGCTAAATAATGAAGGATTAAGATGATAAATAAAAAAAGATACAATGATAGAGATAGAATTAAATACACCATAGCAAAGCTGCATAATTTCTATTATAAGTAAAATATATAAAATACTTAACTTTATATCAGCTTTTAATATCCATGTACTGTATAAAAGCAGTAGGATTGCCAATAAGGTTAGTTTTATTAAAGTGGAAAGTGGTAATTGACAGACAATATGGCTTAAAAGAATAAAAGCAACCGTTTGATATTTTTTTCCAGATAGTTGCATCCATTTGTTAAAAAATACAAATTGAAGGGATATTTCAATAAATCCTGTTATATAAGAAAAAAGAAAAGTAAACATTTTTAGCCTCCAAACCGTTTTTGTTTTATATAGTGCAGCATAGCTGCACAAAAGTCGTCTTTGCGTAAGCGGGAAACAGGAATTGTATCGCCGTTGGTTAAATAGGCAGTGGAAGATTTATAATTTTTTACATATTTTAAATTAATAAGGTAGCTTCGGTGACATTTAAAAAAACGATGGTCTAATTTTTTTTCTAACTGTTCAATTTTATCATAATAATCAATAACGGATTTGTTTTTTAAATGAAGATAAACTTTTCTGTTGATAATTTCACAATAGATAATATGGTCAAATAAGATAATATCCCAGTCGTTTCTTTTTTGTATCAATAAACATTTTTGATTTTGGTCTCGAATGGAAGATAATAATCGTTGCATCGTTTGATTAAAATGCTCTTCTTGCAAAGGTTTTACAAGATAGTCAAACGCTTGTACTTCAAAGGCATTAAATACCAGTTCTCGCATAATGGTGACAAAGATAAGGAAACCGTCAAAACCATTGTTTCGCAGCTTTTTTGCGGTTTCAAAACCATCTGGTTTATTCATTTGAACATCCAGAAAAATAATGTGAAAGGTTTGGTCGCTAGCTAATAAGTCAACGCTGCTTAAAAAACAAGAAATGTTTACTTCTATTTTTTCTTGATGGAAAAATGTGGATATGCTTTTTGTTAATACATCTATCATATAGGTTTCGTCATCACATATAGCAATTTGTATCAAGTATAATCCTCCTTTTTTTCAGTAGATTATATATAGAAAATAAAAAATAAGCAATGGGCAATTTTGGCTGTTTGGAAAAAGGAAGATATTTAGTTTAGAGTAATTGACTTTTTTACAATGGTTCGGTATACTTGTGGAGTATTTTAGTAAATATGGGAAGTTATGCGATTGTGTTGTCCAGATGAAGGCATGCAACAAAAATGCTGACATAACAGAAGAAAGGGAACGTGATTATGGAGAGGAAAACAAGAGGTTTTTTGTGGATAAGTGCAATTTGCTTGGTGCTTTTAAGCACAATGGTTTTTTTAGTGCTAGCTGAAGTGATGGGTGAAAAAAGTGAAGCTACATTAAGCAGTGTCAGCGAAACATATATGTCAGGAATGAATGAACAGTTAGTGAAAAAGTTTGAGACATTGATTTCACAGCAGTTTAGACAGATAGATGGAACTATAAGAAGAGTTAGTGAAGAAGATATTAAAAATAAGGAAGAATTGTGGGATGAATTGGCTCTATGTGCTAAAGTACGTGATTTTTCTTATTTAGCATTATATAAAAAAGATGGAACAGGGCAAGTTCTTTATGGAGAGAATATAGAAATTGTCGAACAAGATGAATTTTTAAAAATGTTGAGACAGGAAATAAAGGTAAGCAGTGGTATTACGCCAAAAGGCGACAAACTTTTTTTGTTGGCAGTAGAGGCAAAGTATCCAATGGTTGATGGGACTACAAGTGATGTTCTGGTCGCTGGCGTACCGATGGATTTCTTGAGAGAAATATTAAATTCAGATGAAAAGGAAGCTATCTTAGTGTCACATATTATTGATAATGATGGTGATTTTATGGTGCGAAGCGGGGATGCGTATCGAGAAAATTATTTTGAGCGTATTCATGCCATTTTTGAGAGTCATAATGGAAAGACACCTGACCAGTATGAGCAAGAGTTAAAAGATGCGATTGCTGCCAATAGAACATATATGGCATGTGTAATGATTGAGGGACAGCATAGAAATATTTATTGTTCTAGTATTGATAATACAAATTGGTTTTTGTTGTCCGTTATGCCGCATGGGGCATTGGATAGCGCTATTGTTTCTTTAGAGGCTACACGTCAATATGCAATGCTTCTATCGGCTGGCATTATATTATTAGGGTTTATTATTGTATTTATTATTTATTATAGAATGACTCAAAAACAGTTGCGTGATTTATTTGAGGCTCAGCAGGAAGCCGCCAAAGCCAATCAGGCAAAGAGCGAGTTTTTATCAAGTATGAGCCACGATATTCGTACACCAATGAATGGTATTGTTGGTATGATCGCTATCGCTCAGGCTAATATTAATGACCCTGATAGAGTGACGCACTGTCTGGCTAAAATTGCTTTGTCAAGTAAACATTTGCTTGGATTGATTAATGATGTATTGGATATGTCTAAAATTGAGAGTGGAAAGTTATCATTAAATAATAATATGATTTCACTTCGAGATACGATGGACAGCATTGTCAATATTTCACAGCCGCAAATAAAAGCAAAACATCAAAAATTTGATATTTTTATTCAAAATATTCAGACAGAAAATGTCTATTGTGACAGTGTACGATTAAATCAAGTTTTGCTTAATTTAATGTCCAATGCAATCAAGTTTACGCCTGAGAATGGAATGGTTAATGTCTATTTAGAACAGGAAAATTCTCCGCTTGGAGAAGATTATGTGCGCTGTCATTTTAAGGTGAAAGACAGTGGAATTGGAATGACGCCAGAATTTCAAAAAACAATTTTTGAGCGTTTTACCAGAGAGCAAAATCAGCAAGTACATAAAACAGAGGGCAGCGGACTTGGAATGGCAATTACAAAAGCGATTGTCGATGCCATGAAAGGTACAATTGAGTTAAAGAGCGCGCCGGGTATGGGCAGTGAGTTTCATATTATATTAGATTTTGAGCGAGCAACTGTAAAAGAGATTGACATGGTGTTGCCGCCTTGGAAAATGCTTGTTGTGGATGACGATGAGGAGCTTTGCAAGAGCGCTATTTTGTCATTAAAAGAAATCGGCATTACGGCTGATTGGGCTTCAGGCGGAAAAATGGCTGTCCAGATGGCAAGGCAACATCATGCAAAAGCAGATGATTATCAGATTATTCTTTTGGATTGGAAGATGCCTGATATGGATGGTTTGGAAACAACAAAAGAATTGCGTAAACATTTGGGAGAAGACGTACCAATTCTTATTATTTCTGCTTATGATTGGAGCGATATCGAGACGGAAGCTAAAGAAGCAGGAATTCAAGGATTTATTTCAAAGCCATTATTTAAGTCAAATCTTTTCTTGGGACTTAGTTCATATATGTTAGATGGTGAAGAAAGTGAAAAACAAGAAAAAGAAAAGAAGAAACGTTTTGTAGGCAGACATATTCTTTTGGCAGAAGATAACGACCTAAACTGGGAAATTGCAGAAGATATTTTGACGGAAGCAGGTCTTGAGTTAGAGCGAGCAGAAAATGGACAGATTTGTATAGAAAAATTTGAACAGTCGGAAGTTGGATTTTATGATGCTGTTTTGATGGATATTCGTATGCCAATTATGAATGGTTATGATGCTACAAAAGGCATTCGAGCATTACAGCGTGCCGATGCCAATTTACCAATTATTGCTATGACAGCCGATGCCTTTTCAGAGGATATTCAGCGCAGTTTAGACAGTGGTATGAATGAGCATATAGCAAAGCCAATAGATATAAATCGATTGATGCAAATTTTGGAAAAATATTTAGATTAATAATAATTTGGCAAATCTTTTATTTTTAATTGTAATTTGATTATGATAGGGTTGTCGCATAAAGAAAAAATATATAAGGTATAGTATATAATATTAAAAAATAACGATATCTTATATTGCTTTTTCTTCATGCGGCAGCCCTATTTTTTTATTTAAATTTTATCAAGTAATCAGTAAACGGAATAAGTAGCTGCTTGATTTTGGGAAGAGTTTATTTACATGAATAAATGATTTTGCGCCTAAAATAATGTATTTCACGCTTTACAATCTAAAATATATCTATATATGACGATATATTATGTAGAAAGAGGTTTTAAACCAGTTGTAGCTTACAGATACAGCATAAAAATTAAACTAAAATAAAAAACTACAATAAAAAGGTGGTAGAGCAATGAAAATAGCAGTCTGTGATGATGACAAGACAGTCAGAGACGATATTGTTCACCTGATAAAAAAACAGATTCCTGATGTGGACATTTTTACTTTTGTATCAGGTGAAGAACTGATAGATTATGGTGAAGATTTTGATATCTCTTTTATTGATATTGAAATGGAAAAAATGACAGGTATTGATACTGCAAAGCAAATTAGAGCAGAACAAGAAAAAGAAGGAAAAACCAAAAGTATTATTATTTTTATTACAAAGTATAGCGATTATATGGAGTCTGCTTTTGATGTAAATGCCTACCATTATCTACTTAAACCTATTGACAATAAGAAGTTTGCAGAGGTGCTAAAACGAGCATGGAAAGATGTTGCAATAGTCAATGAAAGAAATAGCAAATATATTATGGTTAAAAGTTTTGGCGTACAACATAAGATTTTTGTTAAAGATATTTATTATATAGAAAGTAATAATAAAAAAGTTGTAATTCATACAAAAGATGGGATTATAGCAAGTTATGGCAGAATGGATGAATTGGAAAATTTATTAGGGGATGAATTTTATCGTTGTCATCGCTGTTATTTAGTCAATATGGAAAATATATCCGCTTATAGTGCAGATATGGTTAAGGTTTCTAATGGCGATAAATTAATCCTTGCAAAGAAAAAGCATAAAGATTTTGTGAAAAAGTATACAATATATGCAAAAAATGAAGGATTTATTTATATTTGACTTTATTAGGAAGAATTAGACTTATTTATAGAAAAATGCTGTAAAGTGGAAATATGGTTATGAGTAAATAGTAAAGCAGATTATTAATATTGGTTTGGTTTTTTGTAAATAAGGGGGTGGTAATGGCAGGTGGCATTTGAAATTTTAACCTCATCAAGAAAGGAACTATGAGGTTATGAGCAAGTAGCGTAGCGGACTGCGAATATCCGCTTAACGAAAATAATATGCTTGGACCGTAAGGAGAGCATAAGGGTTCCAAACGACGGAAGAACCCTAAAAACACAGATTTTATCAACAAGAGATGATGTTGACAGAACAATTTGCAGATTGCGAAAGGAGAATTAATAAATTGAGTATTAATGGAATTACAACAACAAGTTACATAATGGGATATGCAAATAGAAGAGTAAAAAATGATTCTATAAATCATCGGGTAATTGTGAATCAGCCAAGTAAAATGATTACGCTTCATATCTCAAAGGAAAATGACCCTGATGGCAAGTCGATTGGTTCAATGGCAGATGAAAATTCGTCTGTTACTGTTTATAAGCCAAATGATTTTGACCCAGCTAATCCTGTATATAGAGTGAAAGTGTGGGATGAAGAGGGAAATGTGACAGAACGTATGGTGGATATCTCAAAAGTTGACCCTAAATCGTGTGATACAATTGATATGTTTGCATATTCCAGCCATTTGGCGGATAGTGGCGAATGTAAAGAGGCTCAGAGTGCATTTTCAGGAATATCTCATTTTGAGGGGTACAATAAATTATTTGATAAAAAGGATTGGTTTGTTCCTCTAAAAAATATGATGCAGATGCAGTATGATGCTGGCAATTTAAAGGGATATTGGATTTATAAAAAATTTTGGGATTTCTTGACAAAATAATGGTATTAAGTTAACTTATTAAGTAATTGTAAGATAAGAAGTTAAGCAATATGACATTCATAACATGGAGGCTAAATATGATTTAACCGTAGTTGATAAGGATATAATTGGTAAGAATAAAAGTATAATTGTCAATTGCCAAGATTATAAGGGATTGTCAAAAGAAATACGTTTTATATGATGTGCGGCAAATTATTTTGCGAACATCAATATTTTTATAGAACGTTTCTTTGACAATCCCTATATTTGTAATAACTTATAAAATTTATTGAAAAAGTTTTGCTAATCGTTTTTCTTCATTTTCTACCTTTTTCTTTTGCATTAAAAGAGAGTACTGAAGAAGAACTTGATTTTTCTTTTGTTCTGAGATAGCCTGAGGAAAATCTAAATCTTCAATTCTGCTCTTTGATTGTGTTGAATAAAAAGCAGCGCTTTTGTTGTAATTCATAGCATAGTCAAGTCCATTTGACTGTGCGCCCATACTGCTTCTCGCACTGTTTACTTTAGATATTGCATTATCAATCGTATCAATCGAAAAATCTTTTGTAAGGTCATAACCTTTTATTCCAAGTGCATCGAGCGTAGCATCTGCCATATCAATAGAAGTGCTGTTGCCGTTGCCATCCGTTGCTAGATGGAATTTTGATTTGCT
Organism: uncultured Eubacterium sp.; assembly: GCA_947088865.1. Lineage (GTDB taxonomy): Bacteria > Bacillota > Clostridia > Lachnospirales > Lachnospiraceae > Lachnospira. The sequence goes on from CAMUHY010000020.1 coordinate 52,702, forward strand.
GCCATCAAGAAGTGGAATGGTATTGTAATTGGTGTTTTTTGCTACATCTTTAATACCATCAATTAACTGCTCAACTTCATACTGCATAGCCTGCCTGTCGCTGTCTGTTACGGTCGCTGTATTTGCTGCAGAAACGGACAATTCTCGTATTCTTTGAAGGTAGTCATTGATACTGCCTAGTGCTTGGTCTGCTATGTTTAACGCATCTTTTGCAGAAGCCATATTGTTAGTTCCTTTTTCGTAGCCCCTAATTTGTGCCTCTTGCTTTTCTGCAATAGCAAGACCAGCTGCATCGTCTGCACTTTTATTGATTCGCTTTCCGCTTGAAAGACTTTCATAGCCTCTTCCTACGGCATTTGAAATTCCTGAAATAGAACTCATAAGAAATCCTCCCTTCTGTTATAATAATTTTAAATGCTGTTTTTTTTATTATAATATATTCGGAAATATATGGCAATAGTTGATTCTTTTTATTCTATTTGAGATAGAAAAATTTTATTTTTTTAATTTTTTTCTTATAAATAAGTAAATGGCTTTAGCGCTTATAAAGATTAAAAAAAAGATAATAAAACCAGAAATACCAAATACAATATCTTCAAAATCCAGCAGCCCAGTGTTTGTAACCTGTTGTCCAATCTCAATCGAAAATATCAACATTAACATAAATGTGACAACATATAAAAACGTAATGGACATGATGTTTTTTTTGCTTAAGTATTTAAAGAGAGGGTATAGTATTAAAACCATCAACATTCCTAAAGTACCCATTACAATAAAATGAAGTTCTTTATCAGTAAATGGGTTTATAAGATTATTGTTTAACTCCATTATATAGTCATGGATTTTAGCAACAATCATACTTATATTATATAGAAGCTCCTTGATAAATGTACTCATTTGTTTTGTTTAGCAGCTTCTGCGGCAGCTTCAAATTCATCAAATATGTAATTAAACACTGAAGGCATACCAACAAATTCACAGCCATATGAGTATACATCAGGTTCATCGGTCACTTGACTTCGCAGAATTTTTACAACACAATAAAGAATATCATCTTCGGAATTGCCAAGCTGTAAAGCGGCATTAAAATAAAATCCTTCAGGAAATACGCCTTTAGAAATAAAACCGATTCCGGTTCTTGATACATTAATAACAGTGATAGGTGCATCAATATTGTCAACGTTGATATTATTTTGCTTAAATATAGATGAAACGGTAAGTGTCAAGTGTGCTGGTATACGTTTAAATTTGCGTTTTTCTAACATGGATAAACCTCCCTTTTACTGTTTGATTACAGAATATAATTTATCATACACTGATGTAAGTAAATATGCAAGTCTATGATAAGGAGTAATTGTTTTACTAAAGAATCATTTTTAGTAAAAAAGGTAAAAGAGATTGTATTGATTTTAGCGTTTTAGTGTTATATACTACAAAAGGTTATGTGAATAATTTATAAATTGATATAATCACATTTAAGAGAAAGAAAGGTACAATTTCATGGAAGAGTTAAAGTTGCTTTATAAGGGAAAAGTAAGAGAAGTGTATGATAACAATGACAGCCTCATTATGGTTGCCACAGACCGAATATCAGCATTTGACAATATTTTAAAGAATAAAATAACAGATAAAGGCGCTGTATTGACACAGATGTCAAAGTTTTGGTTTGATTTGACAAAGGATATTATACCAAATCATATGATATCGGTTGATGTTAATGATATGCCTGCATTTTTTCACAAAGAAGAATATATTGGCAATAGCATGAAATGTAAAAAATTACAGATGCTTCCTATTGAATGTATCGTGAGAGGATATATAACAGGCAGTGGTTGGGAAAGTTATAAAAAATGTGGGGAAGTATGTGGAATCAAGCTTCCAGAAGGATTGATAGAATCCGATAAGCTTCCAGAACCAATCTATACGCCAAGCACAAAGGCAGAGATAGGCGACCATGATGAAAATATTTCATTTGAAAAAAGCATTGAAGTGCTTGAGAAAAAATATCCAGGAAAAGGTCAAGAATATGCTGTTCAGTTAAAAGATGCAACGATTGCACTCTACAAGAAATGTGCGGATTATGCTTTGAGCAAAGGCATTATAATAGCCGATACAAAATTTGAGTTTGGATTGGATGAAAATGGTGAGATTTTGTTGGCAGATGAAGTACTTACACCAGACAGCTCAAGATTTTGGCCGTTAGAAGGATACAAGGCAGGACAGGGACAACCTTCCTTTGACAAGCAGTTTGTGAGGGATTGGCTTAAAGCAAACCCAGATAATGACCTTCTTTTGCCAGATGAAGTTGTCGATAAGACCATTGCAAAATATAAAGAAGCATATGAATTGCTTACAGGTAAGCCATTTTCAAGAAGCTAAAAGATAGAAATAAGAGGAGATGACATGAAGCAATATCCTGTAAATGATAGTTTTTATGATGAAGACCGTGTGCATGAAGAATGTGGCGTGTTTGGCGTCTATGATTTTGATGGAAAAGATGTGTCTTCAACCATATATTATGGATTATTTGCATTGCAACACAGAGGTCAGGAAAGCTGTGGAATTGCAGTCAGTGATACCGAAGGTCCAAAGGGAAAGGTGATTTCCCACAAGGATATGGGATTAGTAAATGATGTTTTTAATTCGGAAATTTTAGATAAATTAAAGGGAAATATAGGAATTGGACATGTGCGTTACTCAACTGCCGGCAGCAGTGTGAGAGAAAATGCACAGCCGTTAGTGTTAAATTATGTAAAGGGAACACTTGGCATGGCACATAATGGCAATTTGTTAAATGCCGTTGAATTAAGGGATGAGCTTTCCTATACGGGAGCTATATTTCAGACAACCATTGACTCAGAAGTTATCGCTTATCTTATTGCAAGAGAGCGTTTAAAAGTGGGAACAGTTGAAGAGGCCGTAAAAAATGCCATGCTTAAAATTAAGGGGGCATATTCATTAATTGTGATGAGTCCGCGCAAATTGATTGGTGCAAGAGACCCTTTTGGGTTCAAGCCTCTTTGTATCGGAAAGAGAGATAACACGTATTTTCTCTCGTCAGAGACTTGTGCGCTTGATACCGTAGGCGCTGCATTTATAAGAGATGTGCTTCCCGGAGAGATTGTTACGATTACACAAGATGGTATTGAATCGGATACTTCTATGATGAGGAATGACACTGCAAAATGTATATTTGAATATATTTATTTTGCAAGACCAGACAGTAAATTTGATGGAATGGGTGTGTATGAGTCAAGAATTAATGCGGGGCGCATCCTAGCAAAAACGCACCCTGTTGAGGCAGATGTAGTAGTGGGTGTTCCTGAGTCCGGCAATCCGGCAGCGTTGGGGTATTCGATGGAATCGGGCATTCCTTATGGCAATGCGTTTATAAAAAATAATTATGTTGGTCGAACCTTTATAAAGCCAAAACAAGAACAAAGAGAATCCAGTGTAATGGTAAAGCTAAATGTATTAAAGGAAGCAATAGAGGGCAAGCGGGTTATTATGATTGATGATTCGATTGTGCGGGGAACAACTTGTGCAAGAATTGTCAGTCTGCTTAAAAATGCAGGCGCAAAAGAAGTTCATGTAAGAATTAGCTCACCTCCATTTTTACATCCTTGTTACTTTGGCACCGATATACCATCAGAGGAACAATTGATTGCTTCAGGCAATACCGTTGAGCAGGTTTGTAAAATTATAGGTGCAGATTCGTTGGGGTATTTAGAGGTAGACCGATTAAGCGAGATGATATGCGGACGCACAGGATTTTGCGATGCTTGTTTTACAGGAAATTATCCTGTTGAACCGCCTACAATCGATATACGTGGCGAGATGGGCTGAAAAATAAAAAGACAAAATTATGTGCAAGAAGAAAGTAAATTGCAATATCTGCTTGACTATAAAATGATTGTAAAATAAAAATTGTTTAATAGAAATTAGATATAAAAAAATAAGAAAGGGGATAGTTACAGAAAATATTGTATTTATCAATTTTTCGTAACGGATTTACAGATGAATGACAGGTATCAGACACCGCTTGGTGAGCGATATGCCAGCAAAGAAATGCAGTATATTTTTTCTCCAGATATGAAGTTTAAGACATGGAGAAAGCTGTGGATTGCACTGGCAGAGACAGAAAAGGAATTAGGGCTTGATATTACAGAGGAGCAGATTGCAGAGTTAAAGGCAAATGCAGAGAATATTAATTATGAAGATGCAAAAAAGCGTGAGAAGGAAGTGCGCCATGATGTAATGTCGCATGTGTACGCATATGGGCTTCAATGTCCTAAAGCAAAAGGAATTATTCATCTGGGTGCAACTTCATGTTATGTTGGTGACAATACGGATATTATTATCATGACAGAGGGATTAAAGCTTATCCGCAAAAAACTGGTCAATGTCATTAATGAACTTGCAATGTTTGCTGATAAGTATAAAGCTCAACCAACACTTGCCTTTACACATTTTCAGCCTGCACAACCAACAACCGTTGGAAAACGTGCTGCATTGTGGCTTAATGAGTTGGTTATTGACCTTGAAGATTTAGACTATGTACTCTCTACCATGAAGTTATTAGGGTGTAAGGGAACGACAGGCACACAGGCTTCGTTTCTTGAATTATTTAATGGAGACCACGAAAAGATACGACAGATTGATAAAAAAATTGCTGAAAAAATGGGATTTGAAGCAAGTGTTCCAGTATCTGGTCAGACCTATTCAAGAAAGATAGATACAAGAGTATTAAATGTTCTTGCAGGAATTGCGGCAAGTGCGCATAAGTTTTCTAATGATATTCGTCTGCTTCAGCATTTAAAAGAGGTGGAGGAACCATTTGAGAAATCACAAATTGGCTCATCGGCTATGGCTTATAAGAGAAATCCTATGAGAAGTGAACGAATGGCGTCTCTTGCAGATTATGTGATTTGTGATGCACTCAATCCAGCCATTGTCTCATCAACACAATGGTTTGAAAGAACATTAGATGATTCAGCAAACAAGAGACTTTCTGTTCCAGAGGGATTTTTAGCAGTCGATGGTATACTTGATTTATATTTAAATGTTGTCGATGGTCTTGTTGTCTATGAAAAGGTTATTGAGAAACGATTGATGTCGGAGCTTCCATTTATGGCAACTGAAAATATTATGATGGATGCTGTTAAAGCCGGAGGAGACAGACAAGAACTGCATGAGAAGATTCGCGAATTGTCGATGATTGCAGGAAAGAGAGTAAAACAGGAAGGTCTTGACAACAATTTGCTTGAACTGATTGCAAAAGAGCCTATGTTTGGTGTTACTTTAGATGAACTCAAGGCAAAACTGGAGCCGTCAAAATATGTAGGGCGTTCAAAAGAGCAAGTTGAGGAGTATTTGTCAGAAGTCATCCAGCCAATTCTTGATGCAAATGCAGATATACTCGGAATAAAAGCAGAAATTAATGTGTAATAAAAATATAAAAATGTAAGTAAGAGAATGTTCCGTATTGTAATCTTGATTATGATAGTAAGAATAAGAGATTATAATTAGGGACATTCTTTTATATTGGAATGGTGAAAGAAATAATTAAAATTTAATAAACTGTATTTACGAAAATTTTATAAAGTGGTACAATTTTATTTGAGAGGGTGTAAAATTTTATAAAATAAATTCATAAGGGGGATTTATGTGAAAAATAAATGATTTCACAAGTTTAATAAAAAGTAATAAACACTTTGTGCCTGTGCGCTGCTTGACACAAAGTTACCAAAAAGCAGCACAGAAATGAGGATTTTTATGAGTAACAAAGTACATAACAAGAAAAAGAGGAAAGGATTAAAGAGTTTTTCTAGTAAATTAGTTTTATTTGCAGTATCGTTATTAGTGGTAGAAGCACTTTGTCTTTCTGTTGTAGGGGTTATTTCCTTGCAAAAGTCGTTTACAGAATCCATTGACAATTATATCGAAACAAGTAATACTGGATATAAGTCTGAGATAAAAGCTCAAGTTCAATCGGCTATTTCCGTTATTAAAAAACAATATGAACAATATAAGAGCGGCGCTAAGACTGAAGCACAGGCAAAAAAAGATGCACTTGAAGCTGTAAGAAATATGAGATATCGAGATGATGATTCAGGTTATATTTGGATTGATGGTGTTGATTATACACTTGTTATGCATCCAGTACTCACAGACCAAGAAGGCACAAACAGACGTGACTTAAAAGATAAAAATGGTGTTATGGTTACACAGGACGTTGTAAAAGCAGCACAAGAAGGCGGCGGATATAATGAGTTTCATTTTACAAAGGCGGATGGAGTGACGGTTGCGCCTAAAATTGCGTATTCTGAATTATTTAAGGAATGGGGTTGGGCAGTTGCCACAGGAAATTATGTTGATGATATGAATGCACAGCTTCAGGCAAAAAGAGATGGCATTGAAGATTCCTTTCAAGGAATGGTGTTTATGTATGTAGCCGTAGCTGTGGCTGTTGTAGTAGTAGGTATGCTTGCCGCACTGTATTTTGGTCTTGTTATATCAAAAAGTATTAAAAAGATTGATTCGGATATCCGAAATGTTGCAAAAGGCGATTTGGGATTTGCGGGTGATGAGAATATTATTGCAAGAGCAGACGAGATTGGACATATTGCAAGGTCGCTTGAAATGGTTAAAGAAGAACTTTCTGGCATTATTGGAACCGTTCAAACGGGAAGTGTTGAATTAAAAGAAGACAGCACAAGATTTGGTGAAAATTTTTCTGAAATTACAGAGAGTATCAAAAATATTAATATTGCCGTAGAAGAGCTTGCAGAAGGTGCAACAAATCAAGCAAATGAGACAGAGACCGTAAACAATAAGGTTATTGAACTTGGCGATATTATTGATGTTGAAAAAGATGGCGTTGATAATTTGACAACATCCGTTGATGTTATGAAGGGACATTCTGATAAAGCAATGGAAAGTATTGAAGAATTGTATCGAATTACAGAGACAACGATTGACGCTATTTCTATTGTATCTGAGCAGACGGAGAAAAATAGTGATTCCGCTTCAAGTATCAGCAAAGCGGTTGAGATTATTAAAGGAATTGCCACACAGACGAATCTTTTATCATTGAATGCAAGTATTGAGTCGGCAAGAGCTGGTGAAGCAGGTCGCGGATTTGCTGTTGTTGCGGAGGAAATTCGTGGTTTGGCAGAAGAATCTGCAAAGAATGCAGAAGAGATTGAAACGGTTGTAAAAGAATTGCTCTACAATGTTAAAAATTCTATTTTTAAGATGAAAGAAGTCAATCAAGAAGTAGAACAGCAAAAACAAAGACTGGATATTACAAAACAATCGTTTGATTTGCTTTACGGAGAGATTCAAAATGTAGACGATATGGCTAAAAAGATTGACGACCAGACAAGAGTTCTTGATGGCATTAGAACGGTTGTATCGGATTCGACAACGGGACTTGCCAGTGTTATTCAAGAAAATGCGGCTTCTATGCAGGAGACAAGCGCAAGTTTACAGATTCTTTCTGAATCCATTGAATCATGCCAGAAAGATACGGTAAAGCTTGTTGAATTGAGTAAGAAACAGACGCAGGAAACAGAGAAATTTAAACTTCTTGCATAAAAGTTGGAAAAAAATAAAAAAAGACTTGACAAAGTATGGAATCCAGTTTTATAATAGCAAAGTGATTTGCAGTAGCAAGTATATTGATATTGCAAGAAACAAAGGATTTATCCTAAGGTAAATGGAATATGGGATCATAGCTCAGCTGGGAGAGCATCTGCCTTACAAGCAGAGGGTCAT
>CAMUHY010000021.1 GCA_947088865.1 uncultured Eubacterium sp.
GAACAAGGCTTTCATGTATGGTATAGTTAATATGCAGTTTTGATGGAACAATCAAGAAAAGCTAAGAGTATTCCTCGATAGCTCAGTCGGTAGAGCGCGCGGCTGTTAACCGCGTTGTCGTAGGTTCGAGTCCTACTCGGGGAGTTGAGAAAAGCCCGTAAACCTCAGCGTTTGCGGGTTTTTTGCTGTCCAAAAATATTTTGTGAAAATCAGAAAAAGGCAAATGCCAGAAAAAGGTAGGCAGGGAAATGTTAACCGGAAACAATTCAAACTTGTGCCGCGTGACAGGCCGCAGTGAGCCGGACAGGAAAGGGTGTTCTATCAAAAAGGGATTTTTTTATTGAGTAATCAGATACACCAAATAGACGGTGGAAGGGTATCTCCTGGAAGCCGTTTTTTATTGCCTGAATCAGACAGAGTGAGCCAGGATGTTTGTGGACTATTCCGGATAGCTTTTTCCGGCAGAGATGGTATAGTGTTGTCCTGAAAAAAGGAAAAACCAACTATTAAAAGTCAAGCAGATAATTGAAAAAATCCAAAAGAAATTTTGTAGAAAAAAAGAGCATGACAATAAGGCTTGCTATCAGGCAAGCCGGCATGGGCGAAAAGGATTTACGCTTTTGGAACATAAGGCTGATTGCTTTTTAGAACTGCATAAATGATGTTACACATTTTTCTGGCAACAGCACCAACACATGTCAAATGATGTTTGCCTTCCGCCTTCTTTTTCTGGTAATAGATACTTAATACAGGTTCTTTAAAGGAAGCAATCAAGGCAGACTGAAAAATGGCTTTCCGCAGATAAGGGGATCCACGTTTGCTCATTACATTGTAGGTTGCTTCAAATTCACCGGATTGTGTGATAGTGGCATCAAGCCCTGCAAAAGCCACCAGTTTTCTGGGGGTGTCAAATTTGGAGATATCACCAATCTTGCTAAGGATGGTCGCTCCTGTGACACTACCAATTCCAGTAATGGTAGTAATGGGGGATTCCAGCTTTCTCATGATACCAGAAATTTCCATTTCCGTTTCTTTTACCTGTTTTTCAATAAAAGAAATCTGTTCAATCAGTGTTTTGAGCTGGAATGTGAAGCTGTTTTTGGCAAAGGTAACGCCAAAAGAAGAGGATGTAGCAGCTTTCAACTGTTTCGCTTTCGCAGTGCCGACTTTCTGCCTGCTGAGCTTTGCAAGCAGTTCCGCCAGGGTTTCAGATGAAACTGATTCAAAATCAATCGGCGAAGAAAACTGAAGAAGGATTTCTTTTGAGGTCTTGCCAAAAATGTCGGAGAAGATGGACTGGTACTCAGGGAAGACCTGGTCTAGCACACAGACAACTTTGCGTTTTAAATCACTGATAGATTCTACCAGATAAGTGCGAAAGCGGGTTAGGGTATGAAGAGAAAACAAATCTTCGTGTGCAAGCCTGGTTTCCACGAACTGCCCATACCGAATGAGGTCAGCGATTAGGACGGAATCAATAATATCGTTTTTACGTTTGCGGATTTCTGTTCCCCTGCACCACCCGTCGGTCTGGATGGGGTTGATGACATGGAGAAGGAAACTTTTCTCAAAGAGGAAAAAGTAAACAGAAAGCCAGTAGTGTCCAGTAGCTTCCATACCGATTTCAAAATCAAAGGGGTTTAAGGAATAAGATGCGAGTTTGGAAAATAAGGCATTTCCCCCATCGGAAGTATTGGGAAAGGAAAAAGCTTTGAACACTACTTTTCCAGTATCGTCCATCATGGAAGCAACATGATTATTTTTACCAATGTCAATGCCAACATAAAAGCACCTCAGAAAAAAGATTTCAGATTGGGAGACCACTCATCTAATAAGCACCACTACCTTGTGCTAAATACGGAGAGAAGCCATACAGCAACCAACATCCAACTCATACGCGGAAAGCTTATTAGAGAGAGGGATCAGTCTTTCAAGTACGAGCAGAGTCGCTCAAGGAGGTGACGATCTTCCTCTCAATCTAATAAAACAATTATCTTCTATCAGACTGGAAATGTAAAGAAGTAGGTCTAAGGGTTTATAGGTATCTTTCGAATAACCTAAATATATTATACAAGGAGGTTTAAGCAGTATGCCACAGCAAGAGAGGATGCACAGTACGGCAAGGGAGAAACGGAACTGCTGGACGTGGGGAAACGGCCCCTACAGTTTCCTCGGCAAACTGCGGCGGGGGATATTGCTGAACAAGAAATACCTGGGCCGGAAGGTACGCCACAGCGCAGACGTGGAGTTTGCACCCAAGGGAAATGGCTACTGGAGGATATGTCGGACGGTCGATATGGTAGATTTTTCTTAAAGGCCAGCCATGCACTTCTGTTTATGGAGTGCATGGTCTTTTTGGTTTAACAATCAATAAAACCACCTGCTATGCACAACATCATAAACTTAAGTAAAACCATTTATGTATAGGAAGATTGTTTTTATTATGTTAAAATAGAGACAGGGGTGCATATGAATAAACCATATATAAAAAGGGTTCAAAAATTTTCAAAACAATTATTTAGTCCAGAATTATCGAAATATGCTAGAATATCAAACAGTTATACTTTTACAAGAAATAGAAAAATGCCTTTAAAAGATATTTTATTATGTTATCTTGTTAAAAAAGGATTAACTACTGTATTTGAACTTAGAAATCATTTTTAACAAAAAGAAACACCATTTATAAAAATGACAAAACAAGGTTATTTACAACAAAGAAAACGTCTAAACCCACAAGTTTTTCTTCATTTAAATAATCAATATTTATTAGATTTTTATCATTCTTCAGAACCTCATTTATGGAATGGTTATTTATTGCTTGCTATTGACAGAAGCAAAGCAGAGGTACCCAATTCTAAAGAAAACAGAGAAGTTTTTGGTGTAAGTGCAAATTAATATTGAAAGCAATGTTGTGTGCGTGCATTAATAAGTGGTATGTATGACATATTGAATGGCTTTTACTTAAATATTCAAATTGTACCTATATTTATGAGTGAAAATGAATTAGCAAAACAAAATTTAGGTTATTTGAAAGAATTAGGAATCAATCTGTTTTAGTGATATTGGATAGAGGATATCCATCATTAGAATTTATTGATTTTTTGGAAGCAAACGGAATAAATTATCTATTTCGTCTTTCATGTAATGATTATACAAAAAAATGTATATATATGACCTGTTCAGATGAACTTATATGTTTAAAACACACTTATGTAAGGCTTGAAAAAATACGTAAAAAACATCCACAACGATATGAACATATGAAAGAAAAGAAGGAAACATTCACAACAATGATAAAAAGGCAGCTACCATCTGGACAAGAATGGATATTCATTACAAATCTTCCTAATACTTTTACATCACAACAAATACAAAATTTGTATTATCAAAGATGGGAAATAGAAAAGAAATACCACACTTTGAAAAATAAAATGAAACTAGAAAGTATGACAGGAAAATCATCAATATATGTATATCAAGATTTTTATGCACAAATATTGGTTTATAACATGATGCAAGATATTCGCAGAAATGCTGATTATGAAGTACAACAAAAAAGATATCAAAAAGGAAATAAATATTGTATACATACCAATGAGAATATAGCAATTGGACTATTTAAGGAAGGTATGATAAAAATTATAATAGAAGAAAATCCTATAAAAAAGAAATTTCTTCTTTTAAAACTACAAACTGAGATGGAAGAACATATCCTGCCTAAAAAAAAATTACCAGGACATAAACGCAAAAAAAATATATCAAATAAGTATAAAAATAATCAAAAAAATAGTTTTTAAAAAGCGCAAATTTTTTATTGGACAAATTTGCGCTTTTTTGTAAAAACATTTATAAAAAGATGGAATCTAGTCTTTAAGAATTACAAAGATTCCTGATTATATTATTAATTTTGCTTAAGTTTATGATGTTGAGCTTAGCTGGTGGTCATGATTGTTGGGATTAGAAGTATATAGCTGTTTAACAGGAAACAGTGGCCGGCCGGTTCTAAAGATTGGAGGGATGGGCATGTAAGTGAGGGAGATAATGGAGAAGGCAATGCGGGAGAAGATAAGTGCCTTAAGATGAACTTATAAGGAAAAGAGCAGGCGTATAATTATGCTGAATGGATAACAGGAGATTAACCGGGAAAATACTAAAGAAAATAAAAAATGCAGATTAATCGGTATAACTGCTTTTTAATGCGAATATTGCAATAGTAAATGATATATGTTAAAATTATGTAGTAGCTATGAGTTAACGATCATGATTAAATTTTTGTGATAAAAACACATAAGAGGGGGATGATAAACTTGAAAACTAAGATGCACGAGTTCTTTGTGTCATATATAAAAGAATCGGGAAGTATATTTGATATAATGGCGGTGGCGTATAAAATGATTTGTCCATTTGAGCCTATAGTATCAATTGCACAGGATTCGGAACTTACAAATATTATAATGTATTTTTTTGAACAGAGTAATAGGATTCGGAGTCTAGCAGAAGTTAAACATAAATTAATTGAATGGTTTGGTAGGCATGAAAACGATAATATTAGTGATATGAAGAAGAAACTGTTTTTTCTTGTCAGGCTGATAGATAATAAATGTGTGAAAGCCGCAATATCATCTCTTCCTGATTCATATATCCAGTATTTTTCGTTAAATCAGTTATTTCAAAACGAGATAATAATTGTGCCTCGTTTAAAAAGCAATGTTATGGAAATGCTGTCAGATGCTATAGCAAAGGAAGAAGGACACGGATTTTATGGTCGAAACTACTCTGCAACGGCAGATATTTCAGGATATTTGCATAATTTTATTATTTATAGGAAAAGTCTGATTAAGCCTAGAATAAACATTAGTAATTACCATGATGAAATAAAGAAAGAATTTGAGCAAAAAAATTATAAATTAAAAGTAGGTGTTTTCCCCCTATCGAATATAAATTTGCGATGTTTGTTTTCAATAAAAGAAGATATCGTGGATAGAGAAGGGATATTTTGTGTTGAAGATCCCGAAACTATTCAGGAACAGAAGCTTCTTGAACGATGCATAGAGGCATTAAAGATTTGTAGAAAACATGGGGTAGATATCGCTGTGTTTCCGGAAATGCTTTTTTCAAAGAAGATGCAGGAAACTATCATTGAGTTTGTGAAAGAAAATGAGGGGGATGAGAACAGATTTCCATGGTTTATGTGGCTTGGAACAATATGGGCTGAAAGAGAAAATAAGTGTATGGTGATTGATCAGTATGGCAAAGTAGTATTCGAACAAAAAAAGTTTGTTCCCTACAAATATAAAAGAAAAGGTGTACGGAACATTGACGAAAAAGCTTCGTGTAAGGGAGAGTTGCAGGGCAGTGTGCCAGAAGGAACAGATGCGGAAGATATTTTGACGATTAGGGAAGATCTGTCGCATGAAGAGGACTGGGTTGTCAATTATCTTGATATACCCTACTTGTTCAGAATTGTAACTGCCATTTGCCGTGATATTTCTAATGACTTATTAAAGGATTCAATCAAACAGTTCTATACAGATATGATGGTTATTCCTGCTTTTTCTGAATCTAACCGTTTAACAAATAGGAATATTGACGCTTTGGCACTGGAACGCATAATTGTTGTTGCGTGTAATGCCTGTTCAGCACTTTGTGGAAATTCTCGGAAGAAGTTTGAAGTGACAAAAGAAATGCTGGGGACGGTGCATCCATTCTGTTATTTATGTATGCCGGCAAAACAGGAGCAGGATAATCTAGCGGATTATCATCAAGTTAAATATACTGAAGCATGCTTAAACTGTGAGAACTATTGTAGTGGATATCTCTGGGAAATATCGTTTTCAGAGTGCATCAAAAAAAATGACAGTTATCTTGCTTCAGTAGTTGATTTAAATTGTGATCCACTGTGAGATGTGCAGTATACATGGAAAGGCTTGTCTTTTTCGTAAAGTTGTGATATTATTAGGACACTAAAGATGAACTGTAAATAAACAGTTGCTTATGGAAAGGAAGAAGGAGAAGCGATGAGCAAGGAGATAATGGTAAGAGAAAATCTGAGGGAAAAAGGAGGCATATCGTTTATAGAGGAAGTGCTTTCTACGGATTTAAGTGACAATACGGAACTTGAGAATCGCTGGAGATATAAGTTTGATACAATTTTTGCCAGTCTGGCAGATGTGGTGGTTCACTTCTCTATTTCTCAAGTGAAGAATGAAGAGACAGCACAGATGCAGTCACGCATACGCAGAATTTTTCGAAAAACGGAATATATTGATGAAATTAAACATGATAATGCTCTTCAAAAGGCTTTTTTGCTTGGGTATTGCCATGGAGTTGATAAGATAATGGATTCTGTTGAAACGGAGGTTTCCTATCAACAAAATGATTCGTTAAGTGCTGCTGTATCTAGTTATAAATATGTTGAACCATCTTTGAGAATTATGGAGGATGCAATAGAAATCAGTCATAAGGATTTGGCACAACAATTGAATATCAGTGGGTCTGCTCTATCAAATTTTATGAATAAAGTCTATAAGTATCATCTTTTTAACACCATACGGGTGGGCAAAAATAAATATTATTCTCTGGCACATCCAAATGGAGAAGCAGCCTTAAAGATTATAAAAGACAATAACAATCTTTCTACAAATAGTTACACTGATTTTTTGTTGCTCTTAATGGATTCTTTGATAAAAATAAGTATTTGCGATGAACTGGAGCAGGATTATGTGTTGAAAAAATGTGAGACGATGCTTCGGCAGTATACTACAAGACCAAACTTATGCATTGAAAAATTATCAGAACTAGCTCTCATTTCAAAATCAATGAGAGTATATCGTAATGCTTTGATGATTTTTGAAAGAAATGTAAAAAACAATGTTACGGTTTTTACCAAGGATATTACAAGCGAGCAGTCATTTGGTGAAGTTATTGTTGCAAATTTGAAGAAGAACATTAAATATTTATGGTTTATTACGGAGACAGATGAATTTGATACAGAGGAGAAAGTGCAGAATTACTTTGCCGAACAATTTTTGAGAATTTGTAAGCAAAATAATAGAGAAAAGTTCATGCGTAATATATATTGCTATATTATTCCAAAAGAAAGAACAGATTTTTTATTTGAAGACATTTTTGATGCAGTGATCTATGATGGAAACGCAGGGTTTAGCTGTAAAGATGTCACAATATCTGAGGTAACGCCCTATATTGAAATGCAGCAGAGTATTCTTGAAAGATTTAAGCAATATGCAGTAGAGCAGAGTACCTGTCTCAATACTCTGGCGACATGGTGAAGGTTGAAATATTGGTTTTTAGAGGACATTTTCAGATAAATGTCTAGTTTGGAGAATAATTTTGAGCCATAGCAAAAAAGAAATGATATCATTTTATCTTACGACCAGATGCAACTTGGATTGTATATATTGTTATACCAATAAAAATGCTAATACTCATGCACATCAAACGTTAGATTATGAATTTGCCAAAGCCGGAATTGACGATTATTATCAAACTGGATTTGCGCATCATGTGCGTTTTTTTGGTGCGGGAGAACCCACTGTTGAAACGGTTTTGATGCAGAAAATCCTGAGTTATGCCAAAGGCAAGGATTTAAATACTACATCCGAGATCCAAACAAATGGATGTTTTAATAAAAGCGCCAGATTATGGCTTGCTGAAAATATAGATATTATATGGATTTCCAGTGATGGTTTGCCAAGTGTGCAGGATCATTACAGACCTTTGGCAGGCGGAGGGCAATCTTCTGGTATTTTAGAAGAAAACATAAGATATCTGGTTCATAATGCAAGAGGAATGACAGGCATTAGAACTACTATTACAAATCACAATGTTTGCAGTCAGATCGATATGATAAAATATTTTGCAGATCTGGGAATCAGAAATTTCTGGGTAGACCCTATTTTTGCAGGAATCGGAAACGAGAGTCCTTATGAAAGATTAGATATGGAACTGTTTACTGAAGAGTTTATTCAGGCAGTTAGATATGCATATCAAAACGGGATAACCTATGGTAGCATTTTGACATGCAATTTTGACGAACCCGGCGAATATGCCTGCCGGGCATGTCTGCCGGTTCCGCATTTGACCACTGATGGGTATGTTTCTGCTTGTGATATGGCTCTTTTTGGAAATGACGCAGATCATATGAATGTTTTTATTTATGGAAAGTGGGATCAAAAGACCAGAAAAATCCAATACTTTCAGGATAAGATTAAAATTCTTCAATCCAGAAAACTTTCTCAAATGCCACATTGCAGAGACTGTAGCGCAGGTGAATACTGTAGAGGGTATTGCCTAGGTGAGGTAGTGAATGAAACTAAAGATCTATTTGGCTGTAAGAGTCAGATTTGTGGGCCTACAAGAAGATTGCTGAAGGAACTCTCAATGGAAGAAAAAAAGTACAAATATTCTCATCCCTAATAGATTCCAGAGCTACCAGACATAAACGGATTTAAAGTCTTTTTGGTGAGGCTGGATGCCAAACGGAATGACTGAGGATAATAAGATGGTAATGGTAATATTTGACAGGCTCAAAAGTAAGAAACAGGAATATTTGACTATTTAAAAGTGTCCATGGTGTTGAGTAATCACAAATGGGAGTTTAGAAGACGACAAGTTTGAGATGACAAAATATTGGTTATAGAAAAAGTTAGCATTGATTTATGTAGTACCCCAAATGTTAAGGGATTTTTAAATTTGCTCACAGATCAGGGGGAATGATGAAATATTTGCTGTTTTATATGGAGAATATTGTCATATAAAAAATATAGTATAAATACAGTATGAGAAAAAAGCAAGATATAACGAAACAGTTTATGAGTATATGCTAGAACAATGTTCAGAAGTGTAATAATGTGGGGGATAGGCTTGTGAGTTAAGACGGTAATGGGTATGTGTGTGTACCTTTCAAGATCAATTTGTAGGATGGTAGGCAAAAAGTATTTTTGAGAAAATGAGATCATGTTAAGGGGGAACGAGAGGTAGATAGATGTTACCATATTCTACTTTATATTGTCCGGTTGCATATCATACAATGGTAGAGCGCCCGGCTGTTAACCGCGTTGTCGTAGGTTCGAGTCCTACTCGGGGAGCTAATAAAAGTCCGTAGACATTAGTGTTTGCGGGCTTTTATTATTTTAAGAAATGTTCTTATTTGTAATCGAATTTTCTTAAAATATTCTTAACATAGCAGTTTTAATAATGTAGCTATGTTTCTATATGATGGTTATTTGTTTAGTTGTAATTATTTAATTATTATCGAATGTTAAAATAAAATTTTTTTATTTTAAAAAATCCATATTATATTTAATAGTATTCCCTGCTAATTGACTTTTTTCAGTAGACAAAAGATTACCATTTATTAGCCAAAGTGTCTATTGAAAGAATAAAATTTGCTAGTGAATTAAATATTCATTGTTATTCTTTTAATAGTATCAATGCTGTTTCTTCTTTTAAAAATATGTGAGAAAGATATGACATAGTTAGATTTTGCTGTTCTGCAAGCTTTTTTAAGAAGAATTTGCGACGATAATTTTGGATTAGACAGACAGAATAACTATATTGAGGTGTCTAGCTTGAAGCTTTCAGAAGGTATGCGCAAATATGAGGATACAATACAGTTATATTGAATGTTAAAATAACGTAAATAGAACTAGAGGATTAGATATGCAACAAAGCAGTTGAGACCAATTTTAGATTTAGATTTGAATAGATGAAAATAGTTTTTTAACGCATAGTTTATTTGCGTTTATAGTGTATAGTATGATGTTATAAAAAATATGGAGGTATTAAACAATGTTTGTCAATATGAAGGATATGTTGAATAAAGCTAAAGATGAACATTATGGCGTTGGGTTCTTCAATGCGATTAATATAAAAATGGTGTGTACTGTCATCGAAATAGCAGAAGAAATGAATGCACCAGCAATCATAGGCACAGTTGAGGTGTTTTTGCCTATACACCACTAAAGTATCTTTCAAAATATTTGATTTGTCTAGCAAAGATGAGGAGTGTACCTGTGACAGTTCATTACGATTATGGTTTAACTTTTAATAAATGTATGGAAACATTGTAGCTAGATTTTAAACATATCAGCAATATTGTTGAATGTACTGGTGTTCCATTAGTGCTGCATGGCGGCAGTGGCTTAAACGATAATGATTTTAAAGAGGCAATTTGAATTTAGTATGGTGTTTGTAAGATAAATATTTTTACGGATTTGGATAAGGCGGGCAAAACAGGCATTGAACGTGGTTTGCGTTATGGTGCAAATTCAATAATGAATTTGATTCCCTATGAGATTGAAGCATTGAAGGTAGTTGTGAGGAATAAGATGGGACGTTTTGACTCATCTAACCACACACTTATATAGATTATTTAAAAATTAGGAGGTTTAAAATATATGAGACGTTCTGAAATTAACAAAGCACTTCGAGAAATGGAGACTATGTGCGAAAAGTATAGCTGTTTTTTACCACCATTTTGTTATATGTCCCCAGAAGCGTGGAAATCTGCTGGTCATGAATGGGATGAGGTGCGTGACTGTATGCTGGGCTGGGATATCACGGACTTCGGTCTAGGTGACTTTGACAAGAAAGGTTTTTCATTAATTACTATTCGCAATGGCTGTCGAACAATGCCAGAGAAGTATCCGAAGGTTTACGCGGAAAAATTATTATATTTGAAGGAGGGACAGACTGCGGCTAATCATTTTCACTGGTATAAGACGGAAGATATTATCAATCGAGGCGGTGGCAATGTGTTGATTCGGGTGTACAACTCCAATCTTGACGAATCCATTGATTACAAATCGGATGTCGTAATTCATATGGATGGTCTCAGGCGTGTGGTTCCAGCAGGCACAGTGGTGAAACTGAAGCCTGGAGAAAGTTTATGGGTTACTCAGGGAATGTATCATGATTTTGCCGTAGAGTCTGGCACTGGACCAGTGTTATTGGGCGAGGTTAGTCAATGTAATGATGACAACACGGATAACCGTTTCAATCCTTCTGTGGGGCGTTTCCCTAAGATTGAAGAGGACGAGGCACCATATCGTTTGCTCTGCAACGAGTATCCGCCTGCACCATAAGAGCGTTGCTATATTTTCAAACAGGACTGTTACAGTTGAAGCTGTATAATAGAGCCAATGGTAAAGTGAAATTTATTAGAGTCTAAACAAAGAAGAAAAATATAAATGCAAATGGAAAGGTATGCCTTGCATGATGAAGTTAGGTACATTGGCAGTATCATTTATTCATAAAATATATTATTTGTTTGATGTGCCTTTTGATAGTACAGTTAAGTGGGCTGGTAAAAATTGGAACGAATATGATGTAGAATCTTCTTTTAGACTTCCTGTTATGACATTGGGAATTTTAGAAAATGAGAGTAAGAAGTTGTAGGACACTTTAATGAATGTTAATTTGATAAATAAGTATGTATTGCGTATTTTAGAAAAAAATGGTTGGTATCCTAATCGACAATTTGAATATGCTAATAAATGGATTGAAGAAATTGAAGGAATGAGATACCAATACCATTGTTTTGATTATGCCAGAGCGATTCTTTGTGAGTTGGGAGGATTAACTTTTAGAGAATATGCGCCAATGACATATTTAAATATAATTGCATTGCAAGAGAACAATATAAAACAAATGTCTCCAACAAAAATAAGTTTAGAAATAAAAAATAAATGTGAAGCAGCATGTCAAATTTTGCAAGAGCTTGATATAGTTTCGGAAGCAAAAAATTATAATGGAGCAACTTTTGCATTTAATGCGTTGGATGCGGCATTAGATGATGAGATTGTAATGGATATTGAGATTGCAATAAAAATTATCGGTGACAAAATATTTCCTATTGGTTCTATTGAGTCCGATGGCATTATGTATGTTACACCCAAACGAACAATTTATGTGTTATTTAATGATAGTATTTTTTGTCTAGGAAATTGTATAGAAGAGGCTATTAATGGACTTTTTTTAAAATCAATATCTCCCAAACTTGTTTATCACTGTTAGCATAGTGTAAGAGATATGAAATGAAAAGTGTATTGCATAAAATTTGAAGTTATGGATATAAAACAAATGTTTGGTTTAAATAACCAAATTTTTCAATAAGTTTGGCTTTTTTGAATCTTGAATCCAAATTTTTATTATATAGTATATATGGAGAAATGCCATGATATCTGTATTCTGATAACACAGCCAAACAGCAAATATATGTTGTGTTTCCAGATATGAAAACGCCAATGTATACATTTAACGGATTTTATTTGCTGTTCAGATGATATTTGACTTTCTTAATAAAGATAAAAAAATATATTATAAATGCAAAAAAAGAAATATTAATAAAATTAAAAATGGAAAAAACAAATTAAATTTCTTTTTTATTTTTGAATGAATAAAGTTGAGGTTAAATTGAAATAATAATAGAGAAATATAATTATTTTAGGAGGTGCCACATGGCTAAGAATTCAACTAATTCAACAAACTCATATAACTCAACAAATTCAAGCAATTATTCAAAAAATTCAACAAATGCAAGTAACTATTCAAAAAATTCAACAAACTCAACAAACGCAACAAATTCAAGCAACTCAACAAATTCAACAAACGCAACAAATTCAGGCAAAAACTGTGGAAAAAACAGCTCAAAAAATTCATACTAAAACAAACAATAGTTTGAAAAACATTTTAGCAATTTCTTTATAGCAAGACTTATTGAAAAAGTATTATAAGTTGTTTTTCTTAAAAAATGTATGGGGTGGTTCTGTAAATATATACAGAACCACTTAATTATTTTAAGTTTTTGACTTTATTTTGATAAATTAATCAATTGACACAAAATCAATGGGGTTATAATATAGTATTGTTATGGAAAATTGTTCATTATCGGAAAGTAATGAGATTATGACTGTATTTTTTCAAATTGTCTGTTTGGAGGAAGGATGAATACATTTGAGCTGATAGCTCCTTGCCATTTTGGGTTGGAGTCTGTATTAAAAAGGGAAATATACGATTTAGGATATGAAATTTTATCTGTTGAGGATGGAAAGGTAACATTTGAGGGGGACGCGGAAGCGATTTGCCGAGCTAATATAGGATTGCGCACAGCGCAGAGGGTTTTGTTAAAGGTTGGCGAATTTAAGGCGGTAACGTTCACGGAATTATTTGATAAGACAAAGGATTTGGCATGGGAAAATTTTATACCAGTAGAAGGCAAATTTTGGGTTACTAAGGCAAATTCAGTTAATAGTAAATTATTTAGCAGTTCTGACATACAATCTATAATAAAGAAAGCAATTGTTGAAAGGTTAAAGAGTAAATATAATGTCAGTTGGTTTACAGAGGCAGGCTATTCATATCCTTTAAGAGTTACGATAATAAAAGATATGGTTACGATAGCATTAGATACGACGGGTGAGTCTTTACATAAACGTGGATATAGGCGTATGGCAGGCAAGGCACCAATTTCCGAATGTTTGGCGGCGGCTCTTATTATGTTGACGCCTTGGAAAAAAGATAGAATATTAGTAGACCCATTTTGCGGAAGTGGCACTATTCCAATAGAAGCAGCTATGATAGCGGCTAATATTGCACCTGGTATGAATAGGACATTTATCGCTCAACGATGGGATAATATAGTAAAGTATAAATTATGGCATGAGGCGGTTGAAGAAGCTAAAGATTTCATTGACTTGAGTATAGAAACAGATATTCAAGGTTATGATATTGATGAAGATGTATTAAAAACAGCAAGAATCAATGCGGAAAATGAAGGCGTCTCTAAATTGATACATTTTCAAAGCAGAGATGTATCGCAACTTAGACATTCTAAAAAATATGGATTTATAATAACAAATCCTCCATATGGCGAGAGAATGGAAGAAAAAGAAGCCTTACCTCATATATATGGTTCATTGGGACAGCAATTTGCCAATCTTGATAGTTGGTCGGCATATGTAATAACGTCTTATCAAGATATTGAGAAATATATGGGAAGAAAAGCGGATAAGAATCGAAAGATATACAATGGAATGTTGAAAACCTATTTTTATTCATTTTTGGGTAAAAAGCCGCCAAAAAGAAAGGATAAAGATTGAAAACAAAGAGGATATATCTTGGATTTATATTATTTTTACTTGCTATTGTGATTTATTTATTGGCAATTGTTTCACAAGACAGAGGAATTGCGCTGGGAAATGTTGTGATGAATGAAACGAACATTCCAGAAGAGTGGAATACGATTATTGCCAATGAAACCAATAGCAATACCATCAAATTATTGGTTGATGGTGTGGAGACAGATATTGATAATCGTATTTATATGGATAATGATATGAATATTATGCTGCCTGTCAAAAAATTTAGCAGTATTTTTAAATGTGCAATTAATTTAATTAATGATGAGAAAATAGAATTTCAACGGGGAAACAATGTTGTTGAGGTGTATAAGGAAAACGCTGTTATTGTTGTCAATGGTGATTCTTTAACATTGGAGTCCGGTTTGAAAATGGTCGGCAATCAATATTTTATTAATACAAAAGTATTAGAAATGGGTTTTAATTACGATTATAAATGGGATTCAAAAGAAAATATTTTAATGCTTAGCGATACTACAAAAGATGAGAGTATTATTCCTATAAAATATTCTTATAGAGATGTTGGAAGACTGCCAGATATTAAAAATCAAGGCACTTTTGGAACATGTTGGGCTTTTGCTTCTCTAGCGGCTGTGGAAAGCAGTTTAATGCCAATGGAAAAGTTTGATTTTTCAGAGGATAATATGGCGTTAAATAACGGATATTTTAGTTCACAAAATGATGGGGGCGATTATACCAGAGCAATAGCATATTTGACTTCATGGAGAGGACCCGTTTTAGAAGAGGATGATATATATGGTGATGGAGAGATTAATTATAATGCCAAGACGATGAAACATGTGCAGGAGGTTCAAATTATTGACAGCAAAAATATTGAGGCGATTAAAAAAGCTGTATTTTTGTATGGCGGTGTTGAATCTTCTCTTTATACGAGTATGAATCAGGCTGGAGAGAGTTCTATGTTCTATAATCCAGATACGGCTGCTTATTGCTATATTGGCGTAAACCGACCAAACCATGATGTTGTTATTGTGGGTTGGGATGATAAATACCCAAAAAGTAATTTTAATGTTGAATTAGAAGCCGATGGAGCTTTTATCTGTATGAATAGCTGGGGGACAGAATTTGGCGATGATGGCTTATTTTATGTCTCTTACTATGATTCTAATATAGGAATACACAACGCCGTCTATACACGAGTTGAAGATATTGGTAATTATGATAATATTTATCAAAGTGATTTGTGTGGATGGATTGGGCAGTTGGGATATGATGAAGATACAGCTTATTTTTCAAATGTTTATACAGCCAAAGAAGATGAGAGGATAGAGGCGGTAGGATTTTATGCAACAGGCAAAAATACATCCTATGAGATATATTATTTAGATGAATTTGAAGGTGTAGAATCATTTGCTAAAAAGAGGTATATTCAGTCAGGAACGCTTGCCAATAAGGGATTTTATACGATTGATTTAGAAGATGAATTTCAAGTGAAATCAGGAGAAAAGTTTGCTGTTATCGTGAAGTTGACTACGCCAGATTCGGTACATCCTGTTGCGATTGAATATCGTGCAGGAACATCGACAAGTTCTGTTGTTCTTGATGATGGGGAAGGTTATATCAGCCTTTTTGGAAAATCTTGGGAACATGTGGAGGAGTCGAAAGCGTGCAATTTATGTTTGAAAGTGTACTCAACAAATATGGCAAAAGAAGGGTAAAAAATTATACTAAATAAGACCATGATTGAAAACAATAGAAATGAGGAACAGATGAAAATTATTTTGGCATCAAATAATAAAAATAAGATAAGAGAAGTTAAGGAAATTCTTGGGGATATTAATATAGATATCATATCCATGAAAGACGCAGGAGTTGATATAGATATAGAGGAAAATGGCAGTACATTTGAAGAAAATGCTCTGATTAAGGCTCGTGAAGTGATGAAGATTACAAAATGTATCACTATGGCAGATGATTCGGGATTAGAAATTGATTATCTTCATAAAGAACCTGGTATCTATTCTGCTCGATTTATGGGGCATGATACGCCGTATGATATAAAAAACAGGGCTTTGATTGATAAGCTGCAAGGAGTTGAGGGAAAGGACAGAAGCGCACGTTTTGTTGCCGTTATAGCTGTTGTTTTTCCAGATGGAAAAGAGATTGTGACAAGAGGAACAATGGAAGGAACAATTGCTTATGAGCCATGTGGTACAAATGGTTTTGGATATGACCCTATCTTATTTTTACCAGAATATAATAAGTGTTCAGCACAGCTGTCAAGCGAGGAAAAAAATAAGATTAGCCATCGGGGAAAAGCGTTGAGAATGATGAAAGAAAAGCTTATTATGGCTGAGGAAAATTAAATGTTATTAAAAGAAATAGTCATGCAAGCTTTTGGTGAAAATGATGAAGAATGTGTTGCCCGTTTTCTACGGGAAAAACTTAATGATTGTAATAGCGATACCACACAACAAAAACTTTTGCAGGAAAAATATAAACAATGGAAAAAACAATTTTTATTGTGGGATAGCAGTACATTTATTAATGGTATCAACGGGTGGAATTTTGATATAACCGTTTGCAGAATGAATTTGCCGAAACAAGAACTAAATTGGATAGAATATTTATATTATATGGCATTACTGACTCTTGTAAATAATTGGGACATAAATGATTGGAATATATTAATAGAACATGGAGATGATAATTTTGATATATTTCAGTGGGATTTTGATATAGATTCCTATGTAGAATTAGAACAAGAAAAATGGCTTGAAGAGTTAAAGAATTATCGTGAACAATCATGGGAAAAATATAAAAAACACAAAACATTTCACAAAGAGCATATCCCATATGATGAGAGCATGAAAGAGAATTATCCTCACTATGATGCCATTTTAGAATATCTTATGCAAAATACAAAACAGTGTGATGTAGTGCGAATGAACAGTGATGAAGATAATGTTATTTGGTATTTTGCAAAGGATATAGACAGCTTTTATGTGACATATATATCCGATTGTATGTGATAAAAAGTAAAAATAATAGAAATTTAGAGGTTTAAATTATGCAGAGGATAATGGTGGTAAGTGATACGCATGGTCGTCTTGAAAATTTAGCGGAGGCGCTTAGCAAAGAAGGTAAACTTGATATGCTGATACATTTAGGGGATTTTGAGGGGGACGATGAGGTTATCTGCGAGATGGCAAATTGTAAGGTATTGATGGTACCTGGAAATAATGACTTTTTTTCAACATTAAATAGAGAGATAGAAACGGAAATTGGAAAATATCATGTTTTGCTCACACATGGACATTATTATTATGTCTCCTTAGATTTAAAGACATTGCGTGATGAAGGTATTGCAAGGGGATTTGATATTGTTATGTTTGGACATACACACAGACCTGTTATTAATGTAGGCGATGTGATTACAATGATTAATCCAGGAAGTTTGTCTTATCCAAGACAACAAGATAAAAAATCTACATATATTATGATGGAGGTGGATGATAAGGAAAATATCAATTTTTATTTGAAAGCAATAGAATAAAAGCTGAGATATAAGAGGAGGACTTGTGCTGCGGCAATTGATTGACTATTTTTAAAGACATTTAAAGAAATTTGAAAAATTTTTAAAAATAAGTGTTGACATTTATCTTTTCATGTAATATAATCATACTTGCGTTGCGGTACTGGAAAGAATTTCAAGAAGTGGTTTAACGTATGTACATTGAATATCGGGGTGTGGCTCAGCTTGGCTAGAGCGCTTGATTTGGGATCAAGAGGTCGCAGGTTCGAATCCTGTCACCCCGATTATATTTTCCATATGCGGGTGTAGTTCAATGGTAGAACACTAGCCTTCCAAGCTAGATACGTGGGTTCGATTCCCATCACCCGCTCTTATGTGTCCGTAGCTCAGCAGGATAGAGCAACAGCCTTCTAAGCTGTGGGTCGAGGGTTCGAATCCCCCCGGGCACATTGCGTTTAACAATAGGTATGAACTGTGTCTATATTTTACGTAGCATGGTGGGTATAGCGCAGTTGGTTAGCGCGTCAGATTGTGGCTCTGAAGGTCCAGGGTTCGAATCCCTGTATCCACCTTTGTATTATTGGGCTATCGCCAAGCGGTAAGGCACAGGGTTTTGATCCCTGCATTACGCTGGTTCGAATCCAGCTAGCCCAGTTAAGGTTTAAGCTAATAACTGGACAAGAAGTGCTGTTTGCTTTAAACCTAAAAAATATATATTAGTGAGGGCTCATAGCTCAGTCGGTAGAGCACTAGACTTTTAATCTAGGTGTCCCGGGTTCGAACCCCGGTGGGCTCACTTATAAAAAAGAAATCAATTATTGATTTCTTTTTTTTATGTACAGGGTGCATAAGGAAATTTGCTGCTTTACAGCACAAAACTCGTGCGGCGAGTAGGGAAAGATGGAATTTTCCTACTTGATTGTACAAGTACAAAAATATGAATAAGTACAAAGAACGATAAAAATTTTTGTTGTCAAAATATAAATTATAAAATATAATAAAGATGTTTATTTATATGATTTTAAGCAAAGGCGCTTTCTGTGTAGAGGAAGGTCTTTGCTTTTTTTATGCGCAGAATCCGCAGCGAGTAGGGAGGAAAAAATATGTTAAATGAAAGAGAATGGAATACCATTAATACGATTTTATTAGAGTTATATATGATTGATGATGTTCAAGTATTGTTTCAAAAAATAATGAAAATTATTCAAATGCTTATACCATATAGTCAAGGATTTGCTGCATTAGTAGAAAAAGACCAAACATTAAAATCGGATAGTATATATTGTATTCATATGGATGAGAACACAAAAAACAGTTATATTGAAAAATATTATGATGAGGACTATTTAAAATATTTATTTGAATTTGCGGAAGATACAGTTGTTTATAGGGATACCGATATACTAGAAGACCATGTTAGAAAGGAAACCATATTTTACAAAAAATTTCTTAAACCGTTAGATATTCCATATGGCTGTGGTGTTTTGCTGATTAAGAATGGGACGGTTATTGGAATTATTAATTTGTTTAGAAAGGAAAATTTAAAAGATTTTTCTGATAAAGAGATATATATATTAAATATTTTAAAAAAACACTTATTAAATATAGTCGGCAGGACATTGGAATCTCAACAGCATAAAGTAGCAGAGCAATATTATATAGATGCAAGAAAAGAATATGAATTTACTAATCGTGAACAGGAGATAGTAAAACTTTTATGCAGCGGTTACTCTAATAGCGAGATATGTGAGCAATTGATGATAAGCGTATCAACCGTTAAAAAGCATGTTTACAATATATATGAAAAGACACATGTTAATAGCAGGGCGCAATTGATAAATAAAATTTATTCGTATGAGCAGTGAATGAAGTATTGTATAAAAAGATAGAACAAAAGTAGTAGAAATGGAAATGTATAGAACGAAAGTTTACCTTAAAATTATTATTTTGGTCAATTGTTAGAAAAATGGATATTTGATAAAGTTTACCCAACAAAAGACAAAGACATTTATATAGATGCTTTGAGAATTGGAGGTAGACTATGGAAAAGATTTGGAGCAAGACCTTAAAGGCTGGTGAAAAATGGTCTGGTAATATTGGCAGGGGTAAATATATACATTTTAAGGCGTTAGGTGATAATGCAAATATTTCAATGCTGATGTACAACATGATAGATACATCAGAACGATACAATATGCCTGATACAACAAAGGCGCAATATACATATCATCTCACAAAAGGAAATGTGTTAATGAGTGATAATGGCAGAGTTTTGGCAAGTATTGTGGAGGACAGCACAGGCTGGAATGATACCATTTCAGGATACACAACAAGAGAATTTACAGATAAGCAATATGGAAAGACGACATATCAGGATTTAAAAAATAACTGGTATCGATGCGGAGAAGAAAATTTTAAGATGGAGTTAATAAGGAATAATATGACAGCAAGAGACCTTGTTCCTTGTGTGAATCTTTTTTCAAAGGTCTATGTCAAAGAAGATGGAAGTATGAGCTATGATTTAAATCATTGTAAAGCGGGTGCAACGGTAACACTTCGGACAGAGATGGACATTATTTGTATTCTTTCAAATACACCAAACCCTCTTAATCCTGCAACAGAATTTCCAGATGTTTGTGTTGTTGTAGAAGTTTACAATGCGCCGCCAGTTGACTTGATGGATGAATGTGTCTGTTATAGGGCTGAAAATTATAGAGCGTTTGAGAATACATGGGATTATTATAATTTGATGGGCTTATAGGAGGAAAAAGTAATGAATGGATTTATAAGAAAAGAAAGTACTTTAAATATGGACGATGCTATTTATGATGAAGTTCTTGAAGCTGGAAAGGGCTGGATGCATGAGCTAAAAAAAGGTCAGTGTTTTAGGATTCTTGATATGGAAGGAAATCAAGCAGTAGACACTACATTTTATGACCTTCATAACCCACAAGACCATTTTGGAGCAATTCAGACGATTGTGGCACAAAAAAATATTTATCTTACGACAGGTTCCATTCTTCGGGCAGAATCTGGCGAACCTTTACTTGAAATTACAGCCGACCTTACAGGGAGGCATGATACTTTGGGCGGAGCTTGTTCATCCCAGAGCAACACCGTTCGTTATGCCAGAGAAAAAATAGATATGCACAATTGCAGAGATAGTTTTATGTTACAGCTTGCAGACCATGATGCAGGAATTGAAAAAAGAGATTTAGCGCCAAACATTAATTTTTTTATGAATGTTCCATTGACGCCAGAAGGGGGCTATCAATTTGACAATGGCGTATCGGCGCCGGGAAAGTATGTTGAAATGAAAGCTTTAAAAGATGTTATGATTTTAATCAGCAACTGTCCTCAGCTTAATAACCCATGTAATGCTTATAATCCGACACCTGTTCGATTATTGATTTGGGATTAATAATAAATCTTGTTATTATATTATTTATATATTTAATAAATATAAATCATTAAGTTGAATTAGAAAAATAAAATATCATAAAAAATACAGTCTATGAAAGTTGATTGTGAAATTGCTACAAAGGGGTGGCAGGTCATTAAAGGCACTTTCATGGACTTTTTTTATGCGTTTATGATTGTAATATACAAATAAAAAGGTTGATAAAATCGTCATAGAAAAGAGGTTACTATGTTTAATAAAGTATTAATAGCGAATAGAGGCGCGATAGCTGTCCGAATTGAGAGAACATTAAAAAAAATGGGCGTAGGAAGTGTTGCTGTATATTCAAAGGCGGACAGAGATAGTCTCCATGTGAAAAATGCAGATGAAACCGTATTTTTAGGAGAAGGAAATGTGAAAGATACATATCTTGATGGTTCAAAGATTATTGAGGCAGCCCTCAAGACGAAAGCACAAGCTATTCATCCAGGTTATGGATTTTTAAGTGAAAATACGGAATTTGCTTTAGAATGTGAAAAAAATGGGATTTGTTTTATTGGACCATCATCGGAACAAATCCAATTGTTTGGATTGAAACATTCTGCCAGAGAGTTGGCAAAGAAGGCAGGCGTTCCATTGTTATCAGGAACAGGACTGTTAAGCGGGGTTGATGAAGCTGTTAATCAAGCTCGTCAGATTGGTTATCCCATAATGATTAAGAGTACAGCAGGCGGCGGTGGAATAGGTATTCGCATTTGTCAAAATGAGGACGAATTAATTCATTCATATGACAATGTTTGCCACCTTGCTAAAAGCAATTTTAACGATGCAGGAGTATTTATTGAAAAATATATCGCTAAAGCGCGGCATGTAGAAGTCCAAATCTTTGGAAATAAAGAAGGAGAGATTGCTGTATTAGGAGAACGAGACTGCTCTGTACAAAGACGTAATCAGAAAGTAGTGGAGGAAGCGCCAGCTCCTAACTTTCCAGAGCATGTGAGAACTCAGATGCATACAGCAGCAAGGAATCTTGCAAAGGCAGCATCTTATAGGAGCGCTGGAACCGTTGAGTTTCTTTATGATGAGGCAGATAAGCAATTTTATTTTCTTGAAGTCAATACAAGGCTTCAGGTAGAGCATGGGATAACAGAAGAAATTACAGGCGTTGATTTGGTGGAATGGATGATAAAGGAGGCAGCAGGAGAATTACATAATATTGATAAAACATTTCAGCCCGTTGGACATTCGATTGAAGTGCGTGTATATGCGGAGGATTGTCTTAATCAGTTCAGACCAAGCAGCGGAAAGGCTGATGATGTGTATTTTTCAGAGAAGGCGAGAGTGGAAACATGGATAAAGCCTAAAATTGAAGTGTCAGCATTGTATGACCCAATGCTTGCAAAGTTGATTGTTCATGCAAATACAAGAGAAGAAGCCATTAAGAAGATGAGTGATGTATTAGAAGAATCGCGTATATATGGCATTACAACGAATATGCAATATTTAAAGGCATTTATTCATACATCGCAATATCAGGAAGGCAGATTATTTACGAAAATGCTTGATGGTTTTCTTCCAGAGGAAAAGGCGTTAGAAGTTATAGACGGAGGCGTTCTTTCAACCGTGCAGGATTATCCCGGTATGATGGGATATTGGACTGTGGGTGTTCCGCCTTGCGGAGCGATGGATAATTATAGTTTTCGTATAGGCAATCAATTGCTTGGAAATAACCCCGATGCGGCAGGCATTGAAATGACTCTGCGCGGAGGAAGCTATAAATTTCGCACGGTAGCAAGTTTTGTTTTGACAGGGGCTGATATGGAGGCAACACTGGATAATAAACCTATTTTGCGCTATCAGGTCATTCAAGCAATGCCTAATCAGATTTTAAAATTAAAAATGTGCAAGTCTGGCATGAGGTCATATCTTTTAATTGCAGGTGGTATTGAAGTTGCAAAAGTGATGGGAAGTTCATCAACATTTGTTGACGGCAAATTTGGCGGTCATAATGGCAGAGCATTGAGAACAGGTGATGTATTAAGACTAAAGGATAATTGTCAAATAACGTCTGTTCGTTCATTTAGCGAAGAATTTGCACCACAGATTACAAATAATTGGGTGATTGGTGTTATTCCCGGACCACAGCCAACAAGTGAATATTTAAAGCCAGAATATTTAGACACATTGATTTCGTCAGAATATGAGGTTAATTTTAACAGTGCAAGAACAGGTATACGTCTCAATGGTCCTATTCCGCAATGGGTTCGGGAAGATGGCGGCGAGGCTGGACTTCACCCTTCTAATATCCATGACAATGCGTATGCTGTTGGTACATTAGACCTCACAGGAGACCAGTCCATTTTATTAGGACCAGACGGACCAAGTTTGGGCGGATTTGTATGTCCTGTGACAACGGCAAAGGCTGAACTGTGGAAGTTAGGACAGCTTCATCCGGGTGATAAAGTACATTTTAAATTATTGACCTTAGAGCAGGCAGAAACTCTTAGAAAGGCTCAGACAGAAAATATTATTTTTGGAAATGTTAAGGTGGAATTGCCTGAAAGCACAAATATAAATGCTTCCTATGCCATTTTGGCAGAAGGACAGGCTGATGAAACGGATTATATTATTCGTTTGGACGGAGAAGAAAATATTTTAATAGAATTTGGTGCGATGGAGCTTAATATTGAACTGCGTTTTCGTGTTCATGTATTAATGAATGAAATTGAAAAAACAAAGCTTCCTATTATTGATATGACACCAGGTATTCGTTCTTTGCAGGTTCATTTTGATATTGAAAAAATAAATGCGCCAGAGATGGCAAAGAAGATTCAAGAAATCAATTGTAATCTTCCAAAATTAGATGATATTACAGTTCCATCAAGAATTATTAAATTGCCGCTTTCATGGGACGACCCACAAACACAGTTGGCGGCAAAGCGTTATCAGCAGACAGTAAGACCCAATGCGCCATGGTGTCCAAGCAATCCTGAGTTTATTAGAAGAATCAACGGTCTTGATTCAATTGAAGATGTAAAAAATATCGTGTTTGAAGCAGATTATCTGGTGCTTGGATTAGGTGATGTCTATTTAGGCGCACCCGTAGCAACGCCCGTCGACCCTAGACATAGAATGGTGACAACAAAGTATAATCCGGCAAGACCTTGGACGCCAGAAAATGCAGTTGGTATAGGGGGAGCGTATCTTTGTGTATATGGAATGGAAGGACCTGGAGGGTATCAGTTTGTTGGACGAACAATACAAATGTGGAATCCATTGCAGGAAACGGATGTATTTTTAAAAGGAAAGCCTTGGCTTTTAAACTTTTTTGACCAGTTGAAATTTTATCCTTGTACAGCAGAAGAAATCCTTAAATTTAGGGAAGATTTCCTTCGCGGGGAATTTCATATAGAAATTGAGGAAACTTCTTTTCATCTGGGGGATTATAAAAAATATCTTGACAGTATCCATGAGAGTGCTGCGCGGTTTAAGAAACATCAAGAGACCTCATTTGAGGCGGAAAGACAACGATGGAGAGAACAGGGACTAGACCATTTTGTATCGGAAAATGATAATACACAAGCACAAGAAGAGGCGCAATTACCAGATGGCTGCGAGTCTTGCAATGCAACCATTCCGGGAAGTGTGTGGAAGATTCTTGTAAAAGAGGGCGATGTTGTGACAAAAGGACAGGAAATAGCTGTGCTTGAAAGTATGAAAATGGAATTTCCAGTAGAGGCATCGGTTAGCGGAATTGTAAAAAAGGTATATATCAAGGTAAGCGAGCAAGTCAATGCAGGACAGATGGTTGCAGCAGTTTATCCAAAGGAGGAATAGTGATGTTTTTTCCAGAAAAATTGACATGTATGTGGCTTAAACAAGCATATAAAAATGGTCTGAAATCAGAAGAATTAATTGATGAAATTATCAAAAGAACGGAAATGTATAAGGATTATCATATTTGGATTGTGAAACCTACAATGGAAATCCTAAAGCAATATTTTGAAAAATTGCCTGCTGATAGAGAGAGCTTACCGCTGTGGGGAATCCCTTTTGCTGTTAAGGATAATATTGATGTTGCCAATATGCCAACGACAGCGGCTTGTCCAGATTACAGTTATATTCCCACAAAAAACGCATTTGTGGTAGAACAGTTGATTCAGGCAGGGGCAATACCAATTGGAAAAACGAATTTGGACCAGTTTGCAACAGGGCTAGTTGGAACAAGAAGTCCTTACGGAGAAGTTTATAATGCGTATCAGTCCGAATTGATAAGCGGCGGTTCAAGCTCAGGGTCAGCCGTCAGCGTAGCGCTTGGTATGGCGGCATTTTCATTGGGAACAGATACGGCAGGCTCAGGTAGAGTTCCAGCAATGTTAAATACTCTGGTGGGCTTAAAGCCAGCGATAGGTTCTTGGTCAACTTCTGGTGTTGTTCCGGCTTGCGCAAGTTTGGATTGCGTCACTGTATTTGCCAATAATATACAAGATGCAGAATTGATTGATACTTATGCAAAAGGCTATGACAAAGAGTGTGCTTGGTCAAGGATTTTTGAGGAAAAGGGAAAAATGCTGCCTAAAAAAGTTTATCTTCCTATGGATGAGCCAACATTTTACGGCGATTTTGCAAAGCAGTATCAGGAAAAATGGAATAAGGCAGTTTGTCGAATAAAAAGG
This sequence comes from uncultured Eubacterium sp., assembly GCA_947088865.1. Classification (GTDB taxonomy): domain Bacteria; phylum Bacillota; class Clostridia; order Lachnospirales; family Lachnospiraceae; genus Lachnospira. The sequence continues at coordinate 25,732 of CAMUHY010000021.1, forward strand.
CTTGGCATAAAAGTTGAATATATTGATTATCAAATGTTTGAAAAAGCGGCATTGATACTGTATGAGGGTGCATATATTGCAGAGCGCTGGCAAGATTTAAAAGATTTTATTGAAAGTCATCCAAAAAAAATTTTTCCAGTGACAGAAAAAATACTTCGTTCGGGAGGAGCAAAAGAGCAGACAGCTTCAAAACTTTTTGGAAATTTGCATGAATTGCAAGCGTATAAGCAAAAAACCAGCGAATTATTAAAGGATAGTGTAATGATTATGCCTACGGCGGGCGGAACATTTACAAGGGAGCAAGTTCGCCAAAATCCAATTGACACAAACAGTCAGATGGGATTATATACGAATCATTGTAACTTGTTAGACCTTATGGCTGTTGCAGTTCCTGAAAACAGCACCGATTACAATTATCCGTTTGGAATTACTGTATTTGGACGCAGTGATAATAAAAATCTTGTATTAAGTTTTGCAGAAAAATTTTTATCTTCAGAAACCATGCCGATTGCTGTTTGTGGTTTACATAAAAAAGACAGGGCGTTGGAATATCAGTTGACGGAATTAGGTGCAGAATTTGAGATGCACACGCATACATCAAACAATTACAAATTATATGAATTAAATACATTGCCTGTCAAGCCCGGAATGATAAGAAGTCATCACGGTGAGACAAAAGCAATTGAGGTTGATGTATATAACATTCCCAAAATAAATTTTGGAAAATTGATGGAGCAAGTGTCACAGCCTTTAAGTATAGGAGATATTCAATTAGAGGACGAACGGATTGTTAAAGGATTTTTGTGTGAAAATGCAGGGTTGCTTGACGCTAAGGATATCACTCAATCCGGAAAATTTTAAGAGCGCAAAATCAGCGCAGAAAAGAGGAAAAATATGGAATTTGCAAAAGTTGAAATTATTGTTTCTGTCTCAAAGGCAAGTGAGCTTGTAACCAATCTTGGAAAGAAAAGTCTGCACCAAAAGTTAAGCAAACTTGGCGTCAATGGAATTACAGTGTCAAATGTATTGGGCTGTGGTGTTCAAAATGGGGCATATGAATATGAGATTGATTTTAGTGATGACAAGCCTTTACAGTTATTGCCTAAAAGTATGATTATGTTTGTGTGTAAGAAGGAATCCGTAGATGAATTATTGTCTATTGTCAGTGAGGAATTATATACCGGACATATTGGCGATGGGAAAATATTTGTTTCGGATGTGACCAATATTGTACGAGTGAGAACGGGAGAGCAGGGAATGGACGCGCTTGAAAAGACGGAATTGTAAATGTAGACCGTTTGATAAAAGCTGCTAAGAAATAGAGTTTGTAGAGCAATGTGTTTATGTGCAAAAATGGAAAGGAAAAAGGGGCTGTTGCAAAATAGATGGCAATCACCTATACTAAATTTTAGTTATTTTGCGACAGCCTTTATAGGAGTGTTATGCAAAAGAAAATAAGTTTATTTAGTGCTATCTCAACGGGCGTTGGAATGATTATTGCCACAAGCTGTTTTATTCCATTAGCCACAGGTGCTAGTACAGTTGGGATTTCTTTTATATTTGCAATTGTGGGCGTTTGTCTAGTCAATATGATGGCGGCGGCATCGGTAGCAGAATTAAATGCACTGATGCCCAATTTAACTGGTGGACTGGCACAATATATGCTGGCGGGTGTTGGTCCAATGATTACCATTGTAACAATGATAGGCGGATATGTTATCAGCAATATATTTGCAGCGCCCGCAGAAGGTGCGATGTTTGCCAATGTAATGTGCGAATTTATAGGCGGAAATATTCCGCCGGCAGTATATAGTGTTGCATTGACAATTATCTTAGTGTTAATTAATTTAAGAGGCATTAATATGTCTGCAATTGTTCAGACAGTTGTTGCAACATTTATGGTGGTTTCATTATTTATACTTGGATTGATTGGAATGTTTGGATTAGGAACAGGACAGACCGTTGAACAAGAGGCTGTGTTATCAACAGATATTTCAGATATTATGCCATTGACTGTTACAGCATTTTGGCTGTTTATAGGCTCCGAATTTATTGTGCCAATTGGCAAAGATATGAAAAATCCAAAGAAAAACGTACCTTTGAGTATGTTTTTAAGTCTTGCTATTATGTGTGTTATACAAATTATGATGGTTATTGGATTTAAAAATTATACTATATGGGAAGAAGTTGGTGCAGCAGATTCACCACATATTTTATATGCAGTTAATATGTTAGGAAATGTAGGGCGATATTGGATTATTATTGTTGCAATATTAGCTGCGGTAAGTACACAAAATTCGATTATTTGTTGTGTTTCTGAAATTTGCTGCGGAATGGCTAAAATTAATCTTTTGCCAGCATTATTTCAAAAGAAAAATAAGAAAGGCGCGCCATATATCGTATTGCTTTTAATGGGAGCTTGTACGATAATTATTGAGGCAACAGGAATTTCATCCGGAAATGAAGTAGCTTTTTTGATTTTATGTTCATCACTATTTTGGATGTTGGCTTATATTGTCTATCATATCAATGTAATCGTATTAAGAAAAAAAATGAAAAATGCGCCTAGAAGTTTTAAAGTGCCATTGTTTCCTTTGTTTCAAATAATAGGTATCGTTGTAACAATATATATGATGTGCAATATTTCAACCAATGTAACAGAACGTAACCTGATATTTTTGATTTCTTTTATTTTTATGATTGCAATGATTGTCTATGCGTTTTTTTGGTGCAAAAAAAGATTGCAGATGCCATTGCTTAAAAATGTGAGTATACCAAAAATTATGGCGATGGAATCACCCATGTATCATACTATGCAGCAGGGATTAAAAGAAAAAAATCTAATTGATAACAAGTGACAAAATATATTTTTTATTATATAATGTGGAACAGAACAACGGTTTAACCAAAATTGAAAGGGCAGAAAGGAAGATGATGGAAGAAGGAAAGTATTTTAAACAGGCATTATCTTCTTTTTCTGCCGATGTAGCATATGCAGATGCGATAAGGCATCTGTATGATAAGGGACTAGATATTGCCCAAATTAAAAAACAGTTGTCTTATCCTGTTTCCATAGATATTATTGAAAAGGTAATACAAGATTATGAGACAAAAAAGAATACAAAAACAGATAATATCTTTGTGGAAGATGTAGATAAGTATGGAAGAAAAAGTTTTCGATTGGTAAAAAAGGAGGTATAGTGTGGAAAATAATCATGTGTCAATGATAGAAACAGATAAGAGTATTTCCGTGAGTTTTTATGTGGAAAATAAAGAGATTTTAGCCATTGGTGAAAAGATGAATGAAATCAATGAAGAGGCTTATATGAATGGCTATAACTGGGAGGCGTTTTTTAATTATTATCTTGAAAAAAATGCCCCTGATGTGCTTGAAGGTATGGAGACAGACCCGGAGGCAGGCATGTATTCAGCATATTATAAAAAAACGCCTGAAAATAAATTAAAGGCTCAAAAATTTATGGAAATTATTTGTTCTCTGGTGGACAATGAGGAAGAACTTTATCGTATCGTCAGAGAAGAAGGCGATAACATTGAGTGGGACTAGTTTTCACGCAACGTTATTCTTCTTCCATTAAACCATATAGAATACTATTAGTAAGCTGATTACAGGTAGTTTCATCAAAAAAGAAACACAGAATATGGTATATTTTTTTGGCTGCATACAAAACATCTTGCTTATAAATGACAGTTAAAGGCAGCAGCAAGAGAAAAATGCGGTCGTCTATATGGTCTTGTGTATATTTAAATAAATCTGCAAATGGAAAAATAAAAATAGAATATTCTCCCCCTGTGCATCCAATTTGATTATTATTGATATAATAGACGATATCACAGGGGTGAAATTCGATTTTTAAAATTTGAGCAGATGTAAGATTATAAGTAAATGTTTTTGGATTATCGATATAACCATCCGATTCATCTAAAATTCCATCATAATATCCAGTAAAATTGTCCCACCATTCAATATCCGTTGGTATAGTTTCTTCAATAATTTCACTTAATGACATGTCGGTTTTTCTATCTAAAGCAGTAGGAAAGGATAAAGCGATAAAATTTAACCAAAATTTTTTATTAGAAAAATTAAAATCCTCTGAAATTATATTGATGTTATTCATATAAATCCTCATTTCTGCGCTGCTATTGGTGCAAAAATCTTTAGATTCTTTTAGTGACTTTATGTCAAGCATTTTCCATAAACGAGTTTTAAAAAGTTTTCACTTGATGAAAGCGCTTCTGATAATATATGCTTTGTTGATAATCCAATAAAAGCTGCTGCCGCTTTGGCTTGACAATTAATAGATTTTTGAGGGTTAAACTCAATATCTGAAAAACTGTCATAACAAAGCAATTGTTCGGCAAGCTCTTTATTTTGAGATAAGGCATTGATATACAGCCAATTATAAAATAAATCTTTTGGTTCAAGAGGATAGCTGTTATTAAAATATTGAAATTGCGTTAATGCTCCGCTTGTCTTTAATCGCTCATCTTTTTTAGCCTCTCTTGATGTTTTATCAAACAAATCCATATAAGGACCGCCATTTTCAAAAACTTTACTGCCTTGAAAGGCACATTCTACGGAAAATGTTTTTGTATCGTTGGTTAAGGTTAAGTTAAAAGCGCTTAGTGAAATACCAAGATTGATAGTGCTTTTTGATGAAATTTCCAAAACATTTCTATCAGGGTAACGATTTAAATAGGCTTCATGCAAGCTTTTTATACATTTTTGCTTTTGTGACAAGGAAAAGCCAGAATAAAATTGAAAATCAACATGGATGGCTTCATAAAATGGGGGTTTTGTTATTGCGTGATAAATAGGTCGATTTGCCATGATTATCTCCTTTTTTTCTTATAATGATTTTTTTTGTGATATCGTTTGTTGCGTAAATAAATATTTACAATAACGATGGTAATTACCATAAATATTAATAGAGCCGATATTACATATATCACAAGTTTTAGCGAATCTGTGGAAGCATTATCATTTGATGTTGTGGAATCCTCTTTGTTTGTTGCTAAGCTTGTTGTTGATTCTGTGGCATTTGCTGCTGCAAGACTTTCTTTTTTAGCATCTTCAATTGCTTTTAAATCGGATTGATATAATGTGTAATTGTCGGTGTAAGTATATCCGCATTGTGAACAAGTATAAGTTGTATATCCGTATTGTTCGTCGGTGCTTTCAGTTACGGTTTTTGTATATTGAGGATTTTCGCACATATCTGGAAGCAGTATTGTATCGTAGTCATAATGTTCATCTCTTGTAAAATTGGCGCTGCAGCCACCCCAATCATAAGACCAATGCAATACTTCTCCAACATATTCTGCACAGTAGGCTCTTCTGTCTTCATTATCTTCAAAAAAAGATATGATACCTTCTATATGATTATTTGTAATATAAGAGGTGTATTGTGTGCCAGCAGGGTACAGCGCAAACATACCAACGAGACCGCCATTATGGACATACCCATAATCAGATACAAAACCATTTATTTTCACATTGCAGTCGCCAAGACCAATATAACCAGTAGCGTAAGCACCGCCTAAAAATTGTTCATTTTTTTCCGTCTTATTATTGTCAATACATATCAATGTCATATCAGCATTTGTTCGGTCAATGGCGCCATTGCCAAAACCTGCAATACCACCGACACCAAACATTTTAGCTGTTGTTGTAAGACTTAAATTTCCTGAGATTGTGCAGTCTTTAATAGAGCTTTTATCCATATATCCTGCGATGCCGCCAATAAAACAAGGTGTGTCGCAATTGATATCTGCGCGGATATTGACAAGATTTAAATTCGATACAATAGCTTCTTCTTCAAGAATATCAAAAAAGCCGCAAAACACAGTATCATATGTTTTCATATTGCCATCATAAGAAGTTCTTATTGTATTTCCAGTTTCCTTGATTGTAACATTAAGTATGGAATGTCCATTGCCGTCAAAAGTACCTGTGAAGGTTAGAGGAATCCAATTTTTGCCAAATAAATCTAAATCATTCATAAGAATATAATCGCCAGAAGGATTGTCTTTTATCTTTAATAGGTCGTCATAGGAAGTGATAGGCGTTGAATCTTGTGCATATACTATAAAATGATTCTTATTTAGCATAAGTATAAAAATGATACTGTACATTAAAAGAGCAGAAAAAATAAATAAATAGGCGTGCTTTTTTAAGGTGCGATTCAAATAAATGTTCATTTTAGAGAGGAGTCCTTTCTTACATATTTTGTTAGTTCCTTTATTTGGTTATTTCGTATATAATTAAGCAAAGGTCTGAACATAAGTAATTATAGACATTTTGTTTTTATATTTCAAGTCAAAGAACAGGTTGTCCGAATAATAGAGGGGTTAGTGATAGGGTTAGGTTACTTGATGTTCATACAAAGGAAAGGAGTTTATTGTAAATGATGAAAAGAAAAGTCATATCTGTTATTCTTTTAATGGTGCTAGTAGTGAGCGGATTATTGACGAATGGAGCAGTTTGGCAGGTACAAGCTGCAAATCGAGTATTAAAGGAAGGAAGTATAGGAATGGATGTCTCATCACATCAATATGTTGATTGGGACACGGTAAAAAAAGATAATTACATAAAATTTGCAATATTAAGATGTGGTTATGGTGATGATGATGTGGAACAAGATGATTCACAGTTTCAAAGAAATGTCGCAGAATGTAAAAGATTAAATATACCATTTGGAGTGTATTTATATTCCTATGCAGTCAATGAGAAGGAAGCCCTAAGCGAAGCCAATCATATTAAGCGTATGATTGGTGATTCAAAGCCGGAAATGGGCGTGTATCTGGATGTTGAAGACACAGCGTATTATTTAAAACATGGTCTTAATGTGTATACCGATGAAGGGAGAAGGAAGCTGACAGACTTGGTGAAAATGGTGTTGAATAATCTATCTGATACAGGGTGGCGTACAGGCATATATTCCAGTTATAATTATTATGCAAATATATTATATGCGGATGAATTATCCGCTTATAGATGGATAGCAAGCTGGCCTGATTTGGACAATCCAAACAAAGTTTTAGAGGCAGAAAATAAGGTGAGACAGATGAATGGCGTGCTGTGGCAGTATCGCAGTGATGGCAGAGTACATGGTGTATTTAACGCAAATCATCAACCTGGCAACGTGGATTTGGACGAGCTTCTTGTCGATTGGGTATTAGGTCAAGATGAAGCAGATACAAAGCCAGGTGGTTCAAATTCACAAGAATGTGTGCCAGGCGCATTAGGCGACGTCAATAATGATGGTTTTATCAATATCAGCGATGCTGTTGTATTAAAAAAGTATCTTGCAGGATATGATGTACATATTAATATAAAAGCCGCCAATGTGAATAAGGATTATGATGAGGAACAAAAAGATTTAATTTCTGTTGGTGATGTGATTATTATATTAAAACATTTGGCTGGGATTGATACAATAAAGTTGGGCGAAGTTGTTTAAGAACAATTAAATAGGACAAGCAGTTTTGACTGCAAACATAGTGATAAATTTTAGGTTTCACTATATATATATTTATGATATAATAGCCACAGTGGAGCTGTGGCTATTATATTTTATAAAAGCAATTTTTTGTGAAGTTATATAGAATATATAATATAATAACCATAACAGGGTATTTTTTTAGAAAGGTATGGTTATTTGATTTGAAAAGTGAATTTGAAAAAGTTGCTATGCGGGTTTCAGCAGTCAGCATTGTAAGCAATGTTATACTTACAGTGTTTAAACTGTTGGCAGGCTTTATTGCACATTCAGGAGCCATGATTAGCGATGCTGTTCATTCAGCTTCGGATGTATTTAGTACATTTGTGGTGATAATAGGAATTAAGTTATCTAGTAAAGAATCCGATAAGGAACATCCTTATGGACATGAACGCATGGAATGTGTGGCGGCTATTTTTCTCTCGACCATTCTTTGTATAACAGGTTTAGGAATTGGCGCTACGGCACTTAAAAATATTATCTCACGCAATTATGGCAATTTAGCAATGCCAGGTATATTGGCGTTGATAGCGGCATTAATATCTATTGTTACAAAAGAGGCAATGTATTGGTATACAAGAATCAATGCTAAAAAAATTGATTCCAGTGCGCTTTTAGCCGATGCATGGCATCATCGTTCAGATGCCTTATCATCCGTAGGAGCTTTAGTGGGTATTGTTGGTGCAAGGATGGGATTTTTAATTTTAGATTCCATATCAAGCCTTGTTATCTGTTTTTTTATAGAAAAAGCGGCATTTGATATATTTAAAGATGCGATTGATAAAATGGTTGATAAGGCATGTGATGATGTTGTTGAACATGATTTAAGAGAGTGCGCATTGCAGCAGGAGGGTGTACTTGGCGTAGATATGTTAAAAACGAGAACGTTTGGCAATAAAATCTATGTTGATATTGAAATTTGTGCAGACGGTTCGCGTACCCTATCAGAAGCACATTCAATTGCCGAAAATGTGCATGATTCCATAGAACATAAATTTCCAAAAGTAAAACATATTATGGTTCATGTAAATCCAATGTAAGAATAAAAAGATAAATAGCAGAAACAAGCCTATACAAAGATAATACAAATTTTAGTATATTTAACCTCAACAAGGAAGTCTTCCACTTCAATGCTGCAAAGGCATAAGTGGGGGACTTCCTTGTTTCAATGGGAGTATAAATGATAGTTTTATCTTGTTAATATAATAAAATCATATTTCAAAGGAACATTTATCAGGCAATATTTTTTCAAATGCTCTAATAATTGTGGCTTTTCCAGTTTCAAAGTCAATGTCAAAACAAGGGTCATTTAAACATATCATTTTATATTTTTGTTTTGTTATTGCTTGATATATAGCTTTGTTATTGTTTCCTGCATCAAAATATTTTAGAAATTTGTGAACATTAGAGGCAACAAAATTACCACTTAATTTTTGCCATTCTCGAATTAGGTATTGATGTACATCCTCTTTATGTCGAAACCGATGTTTGCAAGTATTATCTAATAGTTCGTATTCTTTTTCCCATATCTGTTGTAGTGTGGATTTACAAAGCGGAGAAGGACCATGTATCGTATAAAAACCTGTAAATAAAGGAAATGCTAATTCAAGCATATTATATATAAAATACATTGGTGGATATCCTAATTTAAAATATTTTCCTGGCTGTTTTTTCATATTGCTTCTTTTATCAAAGTGTTTACATAACACTAGAGAATGATTGAGAAATATATGTGACATCGTAGGGTTTCTAGGGTTGGCAACAACAGGCTGGAGTGCAAGCATATCACGTGGAAAACCATCGACAAAAAAATCCTGAGGTTTTGTTTTTTTCGTAAGAAAAAAATCGTCATTAAAATATATAAAATTTTCAGATAATCCGTCAATTCTATGAAAATTTAATTCAATGCAGCTTGAATTAAATGTAGGCAAATATTGTTCTGGAATATAATCGGAATGGTTGACAATATGCAGTTTAGAGGCTTTGGTATTTAACCAAGATGGCAGGTGTCCACAAGTCACAAAATGAATGGTTCTTACATAAGGGGCAAATTTTTCAATTCCACGAAATAAATATTGGAGATTTTCCCAGTCCCTATAACGTTGAATCGTATTGTCTATGGAAGTTTTTGGATTGTTGTTAGCAATTATATTTTTAGGGGCTTCATACAAAGCTTTTGTTTGCTGCCATTTTGGGTCATTGCCGTCAACCCAAGCTATTACAATGTCAATTGGATAGTTCATGATTGTATTCCTTTCATATCCGATAAATGTTAATTTTATGATAAGTAGCTTTTATAAAAATGTCAAGCACAGCAGAATGATATTTTTAAAGGGATTGATTTATAATAAAAAATGTAGTATTGTATATTTAGTTCAAAATTGAACAAAGGAGCAAGGATAATGAAAATGTTTAATTATAGTAATTTTATAAAGAAGGTTGTTGAAAAAGCTTATCTTGAAATGACAAAAAAATATGGGATGACAAATAATGAAATTGCAGTTATTTCATATCTTAGTGTAAATACAAATGCGACGGCTTCAGATATAGTAAATGATTTGCTTTTTTCTAAATCACATGTTTCATTGTCTGTTGATGCATTGACAAAAAAGGGTATGATAGAAAAAAAGCAAGATAAGCAAGATAAAAAAATTTATCATTTACAGCTTACCCAAAAATCGCAAGTAATAGTAGATGAACTTTTTGTTAGAAGAAATGAGATAGAAAAAGTTTTTTTTAAAGGCTTTTCTGAAAATGATAAGTTTCTATTACAAACATTAATTCAAAAAGTTGTGCTAAATATTAAAGACAGTACATTGTTAAAATAGAAGGGAGAAAAGAATATGAGAGCAATCATTATCTATGCATCTACACATCATGGAAATACGAAAAAAGTTGTTGAACAAATGGCAAAATATCTTTCGGCGGATTTAATTGATATACTTCAAAATGAAAAACCAGACATTTCATCCTATGATATTGTGGGATTGGCATCCGGAGTGTATTTTCATTCATTCCATGAAAAAATAAAAGTATTTGTCAATAGCAATTGTTTTCAAAAAGAGCAAAAAGTATTTCTTGTTGCTACTTGTGGAGTTCAATATATAGATTATACGAAAAATATTAAAAAAATCTTAAAAGAAAAAGGAGTTAAATGTTTAGGTAGTTTTCAATGCAGAGGCTATGATACATATGGGATTTTTGGGAAATTAGGTGGAATTGCAAAAAAACATCCTACAACACAAGACTTAAAAAGTGCAGAAGATTTTGTGAAAAAAATAATATAAATTAATCATTTATTTGTATATTTAAAATTAGAATAAGTATTTGAAATAAGTTGTAATCATAAGGCTTATGTCCTATAATAAATGTAATGGATTTTGTTGTTTCGTGTATTTTTACTATGAAGAAGCAGTATTACAGAAGTACTTTAGAATGGGATTGAGGAAGGTTAAAATGGATAATTTGAATTTTATTTTTTTTGAGGAATTTAAACATCTTGATAAGTTATGTGGGGAACTTTATGAGGTAGAAAAAGATGGTGTTGCCAACTATATTGATGATATGAAAAGTGTTGTGCCATATGATTACAGGTGTATTGCAAATTGGAAAGAAGATTTGGAACAGTTGACTCGAATGCGTCATATTAGAAATAAGTTAGCACATGCGCCTGGTGCATTTGATGAAGAAACTTGTACACAAAAAGACATTAACTGGATTCAAGATTTTTATGAGCGTATTTTGCATCAATTAGACCCAATAGCAATATTGTATCAAAAGTCCAAAGGACAACCATTAGAAAATGAAAAAAACAATACAAAAAATCAATCGTCCCATGTGTTAAATAATGAAATAGAAAAAATATCGCTATTAGAGGATAAAGTGCATGATGAGACAAATAAAAACAGAAAAATATCACGGTTGAAAATATGCTTAATTGGTATCGTTATAATGGCAATTCTAATAATTTTAGGATTGTTGATATGGTTAAGATTTGTATAATAGTTATCTGATATAATTGTTTTAAAGGCTGATTATTTGTTATAAATCAGCCTTTAAAAGATGTTCATAAATTTTTCGGTCGTTGTCCTTAAAAACATTAAAAATAACTCGTTCGATACAGTGATTCTGTGTTGTTAAAAAATGAGTGACAGATTTCCAAGCAATTTCTGCTGCTTTATCATTTGGAAAATGAAATTCTCCTGTTGAAATACAACAAAAAGCAACAGATTTAATATGATTTTCCACACAACATGCTAGGACATTTTCATAACAATTTTGTAAATCTTTGCAAAGTGCGTCATTTAGTTTGTCAAAACAAATAGGTCCAACAGTATGAATGATATAGTTACAGGGAAGATTATAGCCTTTTGTCAAAGTAGCAGTACCCGTAGGTTCTTTATATGTTTTCCCATATTGAGTTTTTCTGTGATTCATAATATTGTTACATTCTGTCCGAAGCTGCATACCTGCCGCACTGTGAATAGCATTGTCAATACAGGAATGACATGGAATAAAACACCCTAACATCTGCGAGTTTGCCGCATTTACAATTGCTCCTACTTTTAATCGTGTAATATCCCCCTGCCAAAGTGATATTTTTTCTGCAAAAGAAGAGCTGCTGCTTAATTGTTCTTTTATAGTTGGAATATCGGATAAAGTCACAATACCCTTTGCTGTAAGCTCTTCTTGTAAGTAGTCATCTTGCAAATGGAGCAATTCATCACAAATGTTTTTTGGCATACGAATATTCATAAGAGAGCGAATGAGGTTTTTCTTTTCAGAAATGGTGTATTGTGTTGTTTCAAGTTGTTTATATTTGTCAGAATCTTCTTTTAATTTATCTAAAAAAATATCTGTTGTTGTTTTCTTCATTTTGTACATACCTTTCTTTTTTTATTTTTGTGAATGTAAGTCTGATATTGTTTTTGACATATCGCCGCCAATGCCAATTACACGGTCTTCTAAGATTTCTGGAACCATCGCTTCATTTAAATTTAGCCGAATAAGTGATAAATTGCTGTTTTCATATGTCATTTTTTCAAAAGGAAATCGGATAATTGCCGGTGTATTAAATCCAACACCAAGTTCTAATAATACGCTTTTTTTCCCGTGCATTTTCTCCAAAAAATCTATATAGTGAGAAGCCATGTTATGCCAATTTTCATCTTCTACAAAATAGTTGTCACTGCGAAGATGCATAGTCATATTACCGCCGCAGACAGGGCATTTTGGCACCATATAAGAAGGAATCATGCAGTTTTGTCTTGCTTTATCCATTTCATAAAATTGTTTTTTGGCATTATAAATTTTAGGGTGACATGCTTTTTCACATTGTATAGCTCCGTAATCGCCTTGTGTTGCAAAAATGCGTTTTGCTTCAAAGCCAGATTTATAAAATTGATGGTCAACATTTGTGGTTAAAACAAAATAGTTTTTTTCTTTTATGATGTCATAAAGCTGCTTATACAGAGGCAAAGCAGGTGGCAGAAATCGATTGAGCAGACTATGTTTTGACCAGTATCCCCATTTTTCTTCTTGTGTAGGAAATGGATAAAATCCAGCAGTATACATATCTTTCATATATATAGTACCATATTTTTTTATAAATTCACTAAAATTATCGGTAAATCGTTTGCCGTTATATGTAAGTCCGGCGGCTGTGGAAATGCCAGCGCCAGCGCCAATCAGTATATATTCACTCTCCTTTATTAAAGCTGTGGCATGTTTTATTTGTTCTTTATACGGAATATCTTGAAAAATATAATCATTGGCAAGTATTTCATTTAAAATAGTGGTGTGGTTTATTTTTTGTTTTTGATGTTGATTCATATTTATACCAAGCCTTTCTTTTATTATTTGTATTTGCAGGTTATGAGCAAGCAGCGTAGTGGATTGCGAATATCTGCTTAACGAAGCTGCGGTTTGATGTAATTACTTTTGTTACATCTGATATAACTATAACCTTTTGAAGATGTAATGTCAATAGTTACATCGAAAAATATGCAAATAATAAAAATTGCCGCTTTCACAAATAAAAATTTGTAAAGCGGCAAATTCATTAAAATTACTTATCACGTTCGGTAACACATTGTTCTATAACATTTTGTACATCATCTAAACAAGCGCCGCATACGGTTCCAGCTCCCGTCTTTTCTTGCACTTCTTCCAAAGTACTTGCGCCTGCATCAACGGCTTCTTTAATCATGCCGTTAGTAACACCAAGACAACTACATACTACTTCATCAAGTTCCATATAGTACACCATCCTTTCAAGGATAGTGTGTACAAATTAAAAGAAAATATACAAAAGATGTTAAAAATTTTAAAATGTTGATGTTGTTGATACTGTTGAATCCGTAGGGTCTGCAAAAATTTTAAGATGTGGGGGATAAAGTGTAAATACAACAAAACATATAAATAATACACCTACAAGAAAGCAAAGTAAAAAGGTGTAAGGTTGAAGTTTGCAGGATAAAGTAAATTTATAAGCAGTAAAAAATGCAATAATACTGCTTAACACAAAGATAAGTATATCAAAAAATAAAGTATTTTTGCCTAAAATGAAGGTGTACGCATAAAAAAAGATTGGAATGAGTAATGTACCTATTAAAATTCCAAAGCATAAGGAGGAAGTAATGCAAGGATAATCCGCTTTTAAATTTAAAATCATTATAAAAGAATAGAGTAACATTGGAAAAAATAGTAGCTTCATATGTTCCCATACCGATTCATTGATGGGAGTAAAAAGACCTACTATAAAGTTTTTATTTGTCCAATCGTATAAGAAATGAAAAAGAGTGCCTGTTAGTATAACAAAAATAATTCCTATAATTGTGTAGCATTTTAATCGTTTCATTTAAAGTTCACCCCTAAATTAGTTTATGTAATTATATTAATAATATGTAGTTTATAATCCATAAAGTTTAAAATAAGTACAACTATAAAGTGATAAATAATAATTTAAGAAAATTAATACTGCGAAAATGTTTACTGTTATGGTAATTTATGGTACATTTACTATATTAAACGATGATATTTGATATATTTTGATACTTTATATAAATATATATTTAATTATGTTTATATTTTGATATATTATTGTTATTTATAATATACTATAAACTGTAAAAAATGGTAGGAAAGGAGAAGATATAAGATATTGTAAATGTTTACGGTTTGTGAAGAAAAAATTATATTAGGATACTAGGGGGTGATTTTGTGCAACAATATAAATTGACATTTAAGTTAGAAAAAAATTGGCTACCTAAGGAATTAGACCGACTTATTGTCAGTTTCTTAAAAGCGTCTACACAGGCGTATTCTCAAGATTTTTATGAGAGATTATATGATAAAAGTCAATCTATCATAAAAAGTTTTACATACTCTTATTTTTTGCCAGGTGCAACATTCAATAAAGACAGAATAGAATTGCAAGGTAATGAATTTTCAATGTTTTTTTCCGATGCAGATTGGGAGGAGCTTCTCTATTTTTTTAATTCGTTTCAATTATTAAAATATAAAAAATATCCAATGAATGGAAATTCTATGGAGTTAGTATCTATTTACATGCAAAAATTGAATGAAATTAAGGAAAATGAAATTGTTATTAAAATGCAAAGTCCATTGCTTGTTAGAAATCATAATTCTAAAGAAAATTCAGATATTTATTATACCTGTGAAATGGAAGGGTTTGCTGAGGCACTCAAGGAGAATGTATCTATTTTCTTCAGTAAAATGGGGGTTGATATAAAAACAGATGATTTTTTTATTGAGACAATTAAAGGAAAGAAGGTAGTTGTTCCCGTATTTGGAAGAAATACAGATGCATCGATTGGAATATTTAAGTTGACAGGCTCTTGCCAATTACTCAATATTTTGTATTTGGCAGGTCTGGGTGTAAGACGCTCTGAGGGACGAGGTAAATTTGAAGTGATTGGTTAGGAGGTGATAAGGTGAGCAAAATAGAAATATCCACTGGTGATTTTCTAAAAAATGCAGGTATTGTTGGATTAAAATATTTGCTTGACAATTCTGATGCAGATGAGGAAATTCATTATGGAATTACGGATGATGGGCAAAGTTTGTGGATTGACAGTGAATATATTGAAAATGCCGATTGGACACAATTGTATTTTGATGCGTTTGTAAAAAAATATGGTTCTTCAACAGTTTATCAAACAGTATTAGATAAAATAGACAATATTTTAGATAAATTGGAAAATGAAAATTGGGATATAAGTAATAAAGAAAATTTAAAATTTATTAAAGAAGAATTGAAGTTTATTAATGATAAACTGTTATCAAATAGTTATAAGTCTGGATTTGAAACTATTAAACAAGATATACAAAATCCAGAAATATATGAACTGTTGAAAAATAGTAAACTAAAAGAAAATATGGAAAAAGAAGAACTCTATAAACGATTACAAGAACTTCAAAACTTTTTAAAACAACCTTTGTGTAAAGAAATTTTTTCAATGAAAAGTATTATTTATAATTATATTAATCGTTTTTGGGATAATAAAAGTTTTTTGCTCGTTGCAAATGCTTCTAAGGATATGAAAAAAGTGTTTGAGATGGATTTTTCTGAACCATTAAAAATATATGTTTCAAAAGAACATGAAAAATCAAAAGATATGTGTATTGATTGTAATGGACAGATAGATTCAAAAGATAGAGTGTCTATTGCATTTATGAAAGAACAGGCAGATGATTTAAGCAGAAAACGGTCTGCTTTTTGGAATTGCAAAGTTGATGCCTATTTGTGTCCTGTTTGTGCGTTTATTTATTCATTAGTGCCTTTAGGATTTACCTTAGTAGGAAAGACATTTGTTTTTGTCAATATGAATCAAGATGTTACACAATTATTAATGGCAAATCCTTCATCAGGCAAATTAGTCTATACTGCCCAGCAGGAAGAAAATGAAAAATATTCTTCATGGATAGCAAGAACGATTGATTTATTATTACAAGAAAAGAGCAAAGAACTAGGGAACATACAGGTTGTGACACGAGGAATAGGGGAGAATGACCAATATACATTTGATATAATACCTAGAGATATCCTTATATTATTTAACGATGAAGATATTAGGAAAGAATTAGATAAATTAAGTAAAACTCCTTATGTAAAAGTTGGAAAAGATTTTTGGAATATACATGAAGAAGTCATTTTAAATATTTTAAGATATCATAATCAGTATAAAATGATTAATCAGTTGCTCAAAATGGCAATAGAAAGTGAAGCTACTTTATTTAAAGCAAGAGTAATATATGATATTCAGCTAAAAATAAATTTATTGCGAAAAAATAAAAAAAGTGGAGGTGAACTAATGAATCGTTACATGGTAAGAGAAAAAGGATATGAACTAAGAAATGTTTTGTTAAAGGCAAAAGGAAGCAATGATGACGCTTGTATTCGAGGCACTATATATCAATTGTTAAATGCTTTATCCGTAGGCAATGTAGAGCATTTTATGGAAGTAATTATGCGAATTTACTGTTCTACAAAACTTCAAGTTCCAAGTACATTTATTGAATTTTTAAAAGACAGAGATACATTTGTAGAGTATGGATATGCTTTTCTGTTAGGATTACAGGGAAGTCATTACGAAAAAAAGGAGGAAAAGGTAAATGACTAGAGAAGGTTTAACATTCACAATGATTTTTCTTGCGGAGAGCGCAAATTATGGAGAGGGAGTTGGCAATATTTCAACATTAAAGAAAATGTCCAGAGGAAATTATGAACAATATACATATATTTCAAGGCAAGCGATGCGCTACAATATTATTCAGCAGCTAGGCTGGGATAATACGCCAGTAGATGGTAAAAGCGGTGTGGTTCAATTTGACCCATCAGCAACTATTAAAGAATATGCAGAGATTGATTTATTTGGTTATATGAAAACGACTTCTAAAAAAGATGGAAAGGATAAAGGCGGAGCATCAACAAGAAGTGCTGTTGTAAGACTTAGCAATGCCATTGCTTTGGAACCTTATCAAAGCGATTTGGAATTTTTGACTAATATGGGATTAGCAAAAAGACAGAATTTAGAAAATGGAATTGCTCAAAGTGAAATTCATCGCTCTTTTTATACGTATACCATTACTATTGACCTTGATAAAATTGGCATTGATGGAGAAATTTGTATATCACAGGAAGAAAAAGCACAACGAGTAAAAGATTTATTAGATACAATTCAATTTTTATATCGAGATATCAAAGGAAGACGTGAAAATTTAGCACCCTTATTTGTGATAGGTGGAAGATATACAAGAAAGAATCCATTTTTTGAAAATCGTATTCTTTTAAATAAAGGAAAAGTCCAAATTGATACATTGACAGAAATTATAGAAAGCAGCAGTGATATAAAGGACAATACTTTTGTAGGGGCAGCAAGTGGAATTTTTGAAAATGATGCTGAATTGAAGCAAGTATTACATACAAAGACAATTGCGGAAGTATTTAGTCATTTAAAGAAAGAAGTGGATGAATATTATGGAGAAAGCAATTAGGGTTGAATGTTTCCAAAATTTAGCGAATTATAGAAAACCAAGTAGCTTTATTATTAAAGAATCTTATCCTTTACCGCCATATTCAACTGTGCTGGGAATGATTCATACAATATGTGGTTATCCCAAAGGGGAATTTCATTCAATGAAAATAAGTATTCAAGGGAAAAATGCGGGTTCAGTATCAGAATTATATACAAGATATTCATTTAATTTTGATACAACCTATGATGCTACCCGTCATCAATTTTATTTTCAAAAAGAGGATAAATGTTATGGAGCATTTAAGGGAATTGCTCATGTAGAATTAATTTGTAATAATGAAATGATTTTACATATTGTTCCTTCTGAAACGGATTTTGATACAGTTTATCAGTCTTTGCAAAATCCTTTGGTATATCCAGCACTTGGCAGACATGAAGATATTTTAGATATTAAAAATGTAGAGATTGTGGAACTTAAAGAAGCAGAAGATGTAACAACAAAAAATAATATCTATATTCCTGTTGATTCTGATATTGATATGGGAAATATGAGTTTTACAGTTTATACACTTACAAAAGAGTATGAAATAACAACACAAGGCTTTAGACGTTGGAAAGTGGATGGAGGTAAAGTGAAAGCATACTATTGTCCACAAGATGAGTCAATACCTAATGCCCTTGTTGATACATATAATGATATTGTTGTATTAGCATAATAGAAAAATAAATATATTAATAGATACATTTTGGATTATATTTATAAAATATAAAAAGCACAAAATTAAAATTTTAATTACAAAATTTATAGTTGTATACTGTTTATTCCTGCGAGCAACGAAGCCTAGCGGATATGCAAACATGTCCATTTGGCGACTGCCGCAAGGGTCAAATACCCGCAGCTTACTACGGGGTATTTGACTATACATTTATTATATACAAAAACAGTATAGAAATGAGGGGAAATGGAATATTATGCAAAATCGCCAACTTTTGTTTTAAAAGAACATAATAAAGAAGAAATATTAAAAAAGTTAGAAAATGTTATCAATGTATTTTCCGATGAATTGGAAGAACAAGATGGTTGTATATTACAAGATTATAAAGAAAAATTATTAAAAGAAAATATTGAGGTTGAACATAAAACGTTAATAGAACATTTAGAAGAGACAGTGAAATGTGCTTACAATTTTTTTGAACTATATGGAGAATATTTTAGTGAAAAAGAAAAAAATTTAATTATAGATGCATGTAGGCTGCATGACGTTGGGAAAGCAAACTATATTTTTCAGACAAAAGTAAATCCAGATTTGAAGAAAGAGAAAACACCTCAAATTCCACATGGTTTTTTGAGTGCTATTATTTTGTCAAAAAAGACGTTTTTGCAAGATAATCCTCAATATAATTCTGAAGATTTCAATATTTTACTCACAGCAATTTATTATCATCATAACCGTAAAGACATTTATAAATCAGATGAAATAAAAGATTATTGCGAACAATTTTATCTTAGTAACATAAGACAATATTTACAAGATGATAATATAGACATACATACTAGCAATAGAAATTTTTTGTTGTTTTCAGACCAGAAAATCAAGGGGACTTTAGCTATAAATGAAGATACATGGTGCAAATATATGCTTATCAAAGGAATGTTAAATAAATTTGATTGGACAGTCAGCGCAGGATATGAAAATGCAGAGGTTGCCACAGATATTATTGAAAAAAAATTGTGCCATAATATAGAAACAAAATGGGCAGGGAATTTTAGACCAGCTCAACAATTTATGATTGAAAATAAAGATAATAATGTAGTGATTATTGCGCCTACTGGAAGTGGCAAAACGGAAGCTGCTCTTTTGTGGATGAATGGGGAAAAAGGATTTTATACACTTCCATTAAAAGTTTCTTCTAATGCCATTTATAAAAGAATTAAAGAAGCATATCAATATGAAGATGTGGCATTGCTTCATTCGGATAGCATGAATTTTTATCTTCAAGAGACAAAGGAAGGTATGGAAAATGGGTATAAAAATTATGAACAGGCAAAATTATTTTCTTATCCTTTAACAGTATGTACAGTAGACCAATTATTTAAATTTGTTTATAAAGCATTGGGAACAGAAATTTTTGCAGCAACTTTAAAATATTCTAAAATTGTTATTGACGAAATTCAATCATATTCTCCTCGAATTGTTGCTGCTTTAATATTTGGGTTGTCAGAAATTAAACGTATGGGTGGAAAATTTGCTATTATAACAGCAACATTCCCTTCTGTATTAAAATATTTTATGAAAAAAAGCGGATTATTAGATACAAGAGATTATGTCTGGCGTGATTTTTCAGATAATGAATTTGTGAAAAGACATAGGCTTCAAGTGGTAGAGGGTGATTTTGATATTGATAAAATTATACAAGAAGCAGATGAAAAAAAGATTCTTATTATATGCAATACAGTGTCAAAAGCACAACATATATATCAAGAGATAAATAATAAAGGTATAAAAGCAGGGCTGCTTCATTCTCGATTTATCAGAAAGCATAGAGATATTTTAGAAAAAAATATTATAGATTTTTCTAATGATGAAACAGCAACAGGAATTTGGGTAACAACACAAATTGTTGAGGCAAGTTTAGATATTGATTTTGATATTTTATATACAGAAATGTGTACAGCAGATAGTTTACTTCAAAGAATGGGACGGTGTAATAGAAAAGGCAAAAAGGACACATCTTATCCTAACATTGTTATTTATCATAACTGTTCTGGACGTGGAACAGTGTATGATAAAGATATTTATGACCGTTCAGTAAATTTATTAAAAACAAAAGATGGGCAATTATTTTCTGAAGTAGATAAGGTAAATTATATTAATGATGTTTATGATATAAAACAAATACAAGATACAAAGTATTTTAGACAAACAGAAGAGAATATAGGTACATTTAAAAACCTTCATCCATGTGATTATGATAAAAAGGAAACAGATGAAGAGTTTAGAGATATTAAAAGTATTACTGTAATTCCTGATACAATTTATAATCAAAATTGTGAAATTATACAAAGCATCAAAGAATTGATGGAAATATCGCATGTTGATAAAGGTGTCCGAAAATTATTAAAAATGAAGATTGCAGATATGACATTAAGTTTAAATATTAAATATGGGATTCCTAAGGGAATAGATAAGAGTACGATTGGATTTTTTGATATTCATCGAACAGAATTATCCTATGATTTTGATGGAAACAGAGGCTGTGGGTTATTGTTAGATAAGGTTGAAGATGAAAGTTATTTTGTATAAGACTGGCAATTAAAAACAGTTTTTATCATTTGTTGAAATGAGGTTGTAAGTGAGTGGTAAAGAGGATTGTGAATATTCGCTTAATATGTTTTTTAAATTAAATGGGTGCAAATTATGGAAGAACGAATCACAGGAGTAATGATTTATTATTATTTTGTCTGTAAAAGAAAATTATGGTATTTTATACATGAAATTAATATGGAAAGTGAAAATGAAAATGTTATGCTTGGAAAGTTATTAGATGAGAATAGCTATAAAAGAGATGACAAGCATATTGATATTGATAATGTTATTAACATTGATTTTATCAGAGAGCAGAAAGAATTGCATGAAATTAAGAAAAGCAGAGCAATCGAAGAAGCAGGAATATGGCAAGTAAAATATTATCTATATTATTTAAAACAACGAGGGGTAACAGGGATAAAGGCAAAAATTGATTACCCCTTATTAAAGAAAAATCTTGTTGTTGAATTACAAGATGATGATGAAAAACAATTAGAAGAAATTATACAAGATATTCTTATTTTAAAGAAACAAGAAAAAATACCGAAATTTGATACAAAAAAGATATGTGCAAAGTGCGCGTACCATGATTTGTGTTTTGTGTAATACAACGCTAAGAAAAATACTTAAATTAACAACATAGGAGGAAATATGGGACAAAGCTTTTATGTATATAATAATGGTGATTTAAGGAGAAAAGATAATACATTACAATTTACGTCCTTTGAAGGAGAAAAGAGAGATATTCCGATAGAACGAATTGATGATATTTATATTATGTCTGAAATGACATTTAATACCTCTTTTATAAATTACATATCGCAATATGGTATACCTATTCATTTCTTTAATTATTACAATTTTTATACAGGTAGTTTTTATCCAAAAGAAAAATTACTTGCTGGTCAATTGTTAGTAAAGCAGGTAACATATTATTCGGATTATAGAAAACGAATTGTAATTGCTAGAAAGTTTATTGAAGCAGCAGCGGATAATATCTATCGAAATTTACGCTATTATAATGGGCGCGGAAAAGATGTTTCTAATTATATGTTAGAAATAGATAGTTTGAGAAAGAAGATACCAAGTACGGAATCCATTGAGGAATTAATGGGAATAGAAGGAAATATTAGGAAACATTATTATAAATCTTGGAATATTATTGTAGACCAAGAAATTCATTTTGAAAAGCGAGTGATGCATCCGCCAGACAATATGATAAATTCATTAATTTCATTTGTTAATTCACTGATTTATTCCAAAGTGTTGAGTGAAGTCTACCATACACAAATTAATCCAACGATAAGTTATTTACATGAGCCAGGTGTGCGCAGATATTCTCTATGTTTGGATATTGCAGAAGTTTTTAAGCCGCTTATAGGAGATAGATTGATTTTTTCTTTGTTAAATCGAAAGCAAATTACAGAAGATAGTTTTACAAAAGAATTGAATTTTTTACATTTAAAAAAGGAAAGTTCAAGATTAATTGCAAAAGAATTGGAAGAGCGTTTAAAAAAGACAATTATGCACAAAGAACTTGAAAGACAAGTAAGTTATCAGTATTTGATACGGCTTGAAGTCTATAAGTTAATTAAACATCTCATTGATGAAAAAGAATATGAAGGGTTTAAAATATGGTGGTGAGGTATGTACGTTGTACTGGTGTATGATATAAGTCAAAATAACAATGGACAGAAGCGGTGGTCACATGTTTTTAAAATTTGTAAAAAATATTTATCGCATATTCAAAATTCTGTTTTTGAGGGAGAACTTTCTAAGGTTCAGCTTGTAAAATTGCAGCAGGATTTAAAACCCTATATTGATAAAAAGGAAGATTCTGTGATTATTTTTAAAAGCCGTCAAGAAAAATGGCTAGATAAAGAAATGTGGGGCAAGGAGGATGATAAAACAAGTTTCTTTTTATAATGTTGTCGATGGTCGATAAGGTTAAAAATAGGGGAGGTTGACAAGATAATTTAGTATTGGATTTTATGGAGGTGTATGATATTATAAAAATAAAGTGATGGTTTAAAGAAGATATAAAGAAGGAGGTCGACAAAATAAACAGTGTTTTAGGTGAGTTGATGGAGTGTTTTATGGGGTTGGTGTTTTAATAGTGACATAGTGGAATGTAAATA
>CAMUHY010000022.1 GCA_947088865.1 uncultured Eubacterium sp.
TCCTAAACCCTCTTGCAAAATTCGCAGTGTTGGTTTATAATCATCTTAGAAGCCGAAGGATTCAAGCACGTCCGACGGTTGTTCAATCGGAAACGAGTAATCAATTTTAGAAAAACAAACGGATCACTGGCTATTCTCTATTCGCAGTAGAGGATAGCCTTTTCCGTTACTTGCGGTTGTGTTTATTGTCTATGTATGTCAAGGCTGCAAAAATCACCAGCACCAACGTAAGCACTTCTAACGTATTCATACCGACCTCCTTTCCGTTTCCAGAAAGGACAACCGCAGACTATCCCTACCTGCTCTAATCTGACTAAGCGAATTATAGCACGGTCAAATAATGCTATAAAAGATTTGCGTTAATTACTCCGCTGCTTCCAATGCCACCTCTGCAAATTAAGTAGTTTGCGGGGAATAAAAAATTGCCCTTGTTTCGGCTCGTAAGGGCAAAAACAAGGGCAGATACATAAGGTTTGAGCATTAGACAGGCAGAATACCTTGAAAATATGAGGTTTTCAGCGGGTTTAATAGATAAATTCCCATTTAAATATCATTTTCTACAAATTTTATAAAATATCATCCTGCATACACTCTATTTAAAAAATTTATCATAAATGCCAAAAATAAATATAAATAGGATAATAACTGGCAATATATACGTTACATAGCCTTTCATCCAATTCTGTATTTTTATGCCATTTCCTGTATTGGCTTCCTGTTTAAATTTTTCCCAGCCCCAGCCATATCTTGTAACGCAAAATAATAAATATACCAAAGAACCAAGCGGCAAAAATAAATTGCTCACTAGAAAGTCCTCAAAATCCAAAATCGTTCCGCCAAATATTTCAAATCCATCCCAACTTAAAATATTGTAACCCAACACACATGGAAGTGATAAAACAACAATCAATACAAAATTAACGATTCCTGATTTCTTTCTGCTGCAATTTGTCAATTCCATACCACAGCATATAATATTTTCAAACACGGCAAAAACAGTGGACAATGCCGCAAAAGACATAAACAAGAAAAATAAACTTCCCCACAAACGCCCTAATGGCATACTTGCAAAAATATTGGGCAAGGTAATAAATATTAGACTTGGACCTGCGGTCTGGTCAACATGATATGTAAAACAAGCTGGAAAAATAATCAATCCCGCAGTAATTGCCACAAATGTATCCAATAAAACAACACGAACGGACTCGCCTAGTAACGTATGTTTCTTATCAATGTAACTTCCAAAAATCGCCATAGCGCCAATACCTAGACTTAATGTAAAAAATGCCTGATTCATCGCATTGGTCAATGTTGTTACAATGCCAACCTGTTTCATACGGTCAAAATCTGGCAGCAGATAAAATTGTAAGCCTTCTTTTGCCCCAGACATAAAAAAGCTGTTTCCTGCCAAAATCACCATAATCAGCAACAGTGCAATCATCATTATTTTTGTTATGCGCTCTAAACTGTTTTGCAGACCTCTTGTGCAAACAACAATTCCCATCAATACAACAAGAATCATCCAAAAAGCCATCACTTCAGGCTGTTCAAGCATATCTGAAAACGTAGCCGCAATCGTCTGTGAATCGACGCCATCCAACTTGCCTGCTGCTGTCAAATAAAAATAATGCAGCATCCAACCTGCTACGGTTGTATAAAACATCATCAGCAAATAACAGCCAATCAGCGTAAAATATCCATGAATATGCCATTTTGTTCCCTTTTTTTCCAATACCTGATATGCTTTTATAGGACTTTTCTTGCTGGCTCTTCCAACGGCAAACTCCATACACATAACAGGCAAACCTAAAATGGCTAAAAATATAAAATAGAACAAGACAAAGGCACCCCCGCCGCTTTGCCCTGCTATATAGGGAAACTTCCAAACATTTCCAATACCAATAGCACAGCCTGCTGATAAAAGGATAAACCCCAATCTTGTTTTTAGTTTTTCTCTCTCCATAAAAATCATTATGCCTTTCCATTATTTTATTCACTCGACCAAAAATCCACAGGTTCATATTCCTGCAATTTTGCCAAAAAACCTAATTGATACAGTCTATCTTGAATCAAATTCAATGTTTTTTCATCATCTGCCACAACCGTGTGATAGTGATACCCCGATGTAACATTTTTTAAAAGACTCGATTTTCCACTTTTAATCTCATCTAAATATTCCCTGATATCACGTCTTGAATGAATATTCATATCCGCTTTTATCACCCCATAAACCTTATGATAGACAAAAACATCTTTTACCCAACCGCCGAAATCAATAATGGTCTCAAGCTCTGTCTCTACCTCAGAATCGGTGTGTATCACTTTAAAGACACGGGTAAACTCTTGTTTATTCTCTATTATATAACCTTTGTTGGTCGAATATATATGAATATCTTTCGCTCGGATTAATGCAATATCTTGAACAATAACCTGTCTGCTGACCTGAAAATGTTTGGCAAGACTAACTCCTGATATTGGCATATCGCTTGATTTTAAAATATGGACTATCTTTTCTCTTCGCTCTTCTCCATTCACTTTTTACCACCCCTCTGCAAATCAACTTATTGGATGAAGGTTTTTTAATGAAATATCCATTATTGGTGCAGAATGCGTAAGCGCTCCGCTTGAGACAAAGTCCACAGAAAGATTGAATAATTGTGCAATGTTTTCTTTTGTCACATTGCCTGAAACCTCCACCTGCGCACGTCCATCAATAATGTCAATAGCTTCTTTCATCATATCATGGGACATATTGTCCAACATAATAATATCTGCCCCTGCTTCAACTGCTTCTCGCACCATGTCTAACGTTTCTACTTCCACTTCTATCTTTCTTACAAAAGATGCATAGGCTTTTGCCATAGCAACCGCCTCCTTAACACCCCCAGCAGCACCAATGTGATTGTCTTTTAACAGCACGCCATCTGTTAAATTATATCGGTGATTGTTGCCTCCGCCAACCTTCACTGCATATTTTTCAAATATTCTATTATTAGGCGTTGTCTTTCTTGTATCAAGCAATCGAATATTGGTGCCTTTAAGAAGCTGAACAATTGAATGTGTGTAAGTTGCAATTCCGCTCATCCGCTGAAGATAATTAAGCGCAGTGCGCTCTCCGCATAAAAGAACACGAATATCTCCTGTAACCTTTGCCAAAAGCATACCCTTTTCTACCTCATCGCCATCATTTACAAATAATTTTATTGTTGTATTTTCATCAAGCAGTTCAAAAACTCTTGAAAATACCTGCAAACCACAAATAACACCATCCTGCTTGCATATTAAATCCACTTCGCCAAGCTGAAAATTGGGCATCACGCTGTTTGTGCTAACATCCTCGCTCGTTATATCTTCTTTTAATGCACCAAGAATATAAGGGTCTACATTTAATTTTAAAGTAACTTTATCAAACATTTTTTTCTCCTCTATTTTTTATATTATTTATTTATAAATTTCACATTATGTATAATTCAATTTTTCCTTTACAACTTCTTTATAAGAAGACTGCAATGCCTCAAGGTCTTTATAGGATTCAAGTCTCCAATCTTTTACAATGCAATCTATATTTTTATTATCCAATCCATTTTTTTCTGCATTTTGTGTCTGTGTATTTAATATCTTATCTGCTGCCTTATTTTGAGCGATATCCAATGCAGCACGTTTTGCAAACACAAGACTTTCTAACAACGAATTGCTGGCAAGGCGATTGCGTCCATGTACCCCATTACAGGCAGTTTCGCCAACGGCATACAGATTTTCCATGCTCGTTTTACTCTCATAATTTACTTTAATTCCGCCCATAAAATAATGCTGTGCAGGAACGACAGGTATGCACTCGTTAAACACATCATAGCCATGTTCTTTGCAATGTTGTACAATATTTGGAAAATGCGACAATAATTCCTCTTTTTTAATCGGTCTTAAATCTTCCCATACAAAATTGGTTCCATCTTTTTGCATCTGCTTTTTGATTTCATTGGTAAGCAAATCTCTTGGCAGCAATTCGTTGACAAAACGATTGCCGTTTTTATCATACAATTTTGCACCCTCGCCGCGCACAGACTCAGATATCAAAAAACTTCGGTCTGTTGGTTTGTCTACGTAAAGCGTCGTAGGATGTATTTGAACATAATCAATATCCTTTAGCAAAACACCATGACGGACTGCTATTGCAATCGCATCGCCTGTAAGATGCCGAAAGTTTGTAGAATGCCTATAAACGCCTCCAACTCCGCCAGTTGCAAGCACAACTTGTTTCGCTTGTATTTTTTTTAAACGACCATCTTTTAATTTTAAGACAGCGCCATAACAAATATTATCCTTGCTGATAATATCCATTAATGTTGTATATTCCATAATCGTTACATTGCTTAACTGTTTGACTTTCTCCAATAAATGACTTGTAATTTCCTTGCCTGTGACATCTTTATGAAAAATAATTCGGTTGGCGCTATGCGCGCCTTCTCTTGTATAGGCAAGACTTCCATCTGCTTCTCTCTGAAAATCTGCCCCCAGCGATATAAGGTCATCTACAACATCTCTTGAAGAACGAATCATAATTTCAACGGACTTTCTATCATTTTCATAATGACCCGCTTTTAATGTATCTTCAAAATATGAATCATAATCTTCCTCTTTGGTAAGCATACACATTCCGCCCTGTGCCAGAAACGAATCACTGCTTTCCATATCCGATTTTGTAATTATCACAATTTGTCTGTCTTTGGGAAGATTAAGCGCACAGTATAAACCTGAACATCCACAGCCTGCAATCAATATATCCGTTTTCATATTTAGCCTCATTTCTGCGCCGTTTTTGCGCATCCTATATTTGTTGAAAAGCTATTTTGCAAGTTCGAGCATCCTTGTCAACGGCGCCATTGATTTTCTTGCAAGTTCCTCATCAACAAACACTTCATTGGTCTCATCTTTTAAAACCTTCAGCACTTTTTCTAAAGTAATCTTTTTCATATTTTCACAAATTTGACCTTCTTTTACTGTATAGAGCTTTTTATCAGGCGCAATCTTTTTAATTTCCGCAAATACACCGTCAACTGTTCCAATAAGAAACTCTTTTGATGAAGAATTTGCCACATAATCAATAATTCCTGATGTGCTGCCTATGTAATCTGCATAATCTAATACTTCCTCACTACATTCTGGATGTGCCGCAAATTTAGCGTCAGGATGCTTTTCTTTTGCTTTTATAACCATATCTGCTGTAATTTCCACATGTCTTGGGCAGCAGCCGTCATTTAAAATAATGTTTTTGTCTGGAAGCTGCTTTGCAACATACCTGCCAAGATTCTTGTCTGGTATAAAATAAATGTTTTTATTCGGTAAATTTTTCACAATCTTTACAGCGTTAGAAGATGTAACACACACGTCAGAAAACGTTTTTAATTCGGCTGTTGAATTGATATAACAAACTACTGCCACATCCTCATATTCTTTTTTAATCCTTACGATTTCTTCTTTTGAAGCCATATGTGCCATAGGACAATCGGCGGATGCATCGGGCATAAACACTCTTTTTGATGGATTTAAAATCTTTGCGCTCTCCCCCATAAATTCAACCCCGCAAAATACAATAATATCCGCATCAGTTTTTGTTGCAATTTTACTTAAATAAAATGAATCGCCTACATAATCGGCAATATGCTGCACTTCCTCATCGACATAATAATGGGCAAGAATAACGGCATTTTTTTCTTTTTTTAATGTTGCTATATCCTCTGTAATAGACATATTTTCCTCATTTCTGCACTGCTTGGGCATATTTTCAGCTTATGCAGCAGCACGGACATAAGCTTGATTTTTGAAAGTATACCATAAAACTTTACAGATGACAAGACAGTTATAAAAATTATTTTAACTTCATTAAAAAAGTAGCTAAGTGGTTTAGTAAATAGCGTAGCGGATTGCGAATCTCCACTTCCTCAAGCAGTGTAGCGATTTGTAAATATCAATTTCATTTTTATACAACCAGTAATCGCCATACCAAAAAACATAAAAAAGTTGATATATAAAATTTTCAAACAACTTTATATATCAACTTTCAAATACTAGTCAAGCGGATATTCGCAATCCACTACGCTACTTGATGAGGTTAAATAAATATTTATAATCTGCTACACTGCTTGTTTATCATCTTATTACCGCTTGACTAACAATATTCAATTTTTCTATCAAAATTTCTATCAAAATTCTTTTAACAAAGCAATCAGATACTCCCATACTCGTTTTGTAGAAGATATGCTTAATTTTTCTCTTGTGGTATGAATATATTGAATGTCTGGACCAAAGGATATACAATCAAGTCCTGGCAGCTTGTCCGCGATAATTCCACACTCTAGCCCTGCATGGATGGTTTGAACAATGGCTTTTTTTCCGTACATTTTTTCATACAATGTTTCCATTTTTTCACGCAATGGCGACTCTCTTATAAATTCCCATGCAGGGTATTCGTTTTCAACCAAGCATATGTCGTCAACGTACTCTGTCAACAGTGCAAGTTTTCTTATCAGGCGATTCTTTTCACTTTCCAAAGCACTTCTTATCAGATAACACAATTCAATACAATCCTCATTATCTTTTATAACGCCAAGATTTAATGATGTCTGTACCAATCCTTTAATATCATTGCTCATCTTTACAACACCTGAAGGAAACATATTTAATAAAAGCACTATTTTTTCACCGCATATATCGGTCAAACAGCTTGATTTTGCATTTTCCTTCCACTCAACTTGAATATTTAATTGAGGGTCAGTCACTGCATATTCGTTTTGATAGGCTTTCAATTCCGATCCAATAACCGTCTCAATCTTTTGTTTATCACGCTCTAAAGCCACTAATTGAGCTGTTGAAGATGTTGCTATTGCATTGTCTTTTTCACCGCCGCAAATACTTTTTATTTTCATTTCAAAGCGGCTAATCAATATATCCAAAAGACGTCCCATCAATTCATTGGTATTGGCTCTTTGCTTGTCAATCTCTACTCCTGAATGTCCGCCTGTTGCTCCGCATATTGTCATATCAAAATGGATTCCTGTAAAATCACTATATTCTTTTTTTAGCTTACATTGAACCGTTGCGCCTCCTGCACACCCTGCTAACAGATAGCCTTCCTCCTCTGAGTCGATATTAAGCATCATTCTTCCCTTAATATCTGATAAATCTATTGCGGTAGCGCCAAGCATTCCAATTTCTTCATCTACTGTAAAAATCACCTCAAGAGCAGGATGTTGTATAGAATCCGATGCTAAAATAGCAAGACTGTATGCAATGGCAATTCCATCATCTGCACCAAGCGATGTATTTTTAGCATACAGATAATCTCCTTCTATTACTAAATCAAGCCCTTCTGTCCTCATATCTTTATTACAGTCTGCCGTCTTGACAGCAACCATATCCAAATGTCCCTGCAAAACGACAGGCGGCTTGTCCTCATAGCCTTTGCTGGCAGGCTTCCATACAATCACGTTATAACTTTCATCTTGTCTGTACTTTAAATGATGTGTCTTGGCAAATTGTACACAATAATCACTAATTTCTTTTACATTTCCAGAACCATGTGGAATTTGGCACAATTCTTCAAAATACCGAAACACCTCAAATGGCTGTAAATCCTTTGTTATATAATCCATAAACATCTCCATTTCTGCGCTGCTTTTTATCCAAAAACATTTTGGTTTTTTTACGTTTGTATCAAGCAACGCAAAGACACAAACGTTATTGCCACATCAAACCTGCTTTAATACCAGAAGTTTCTTTCTGTATTTACACACACAAATAACATGGTATTATCACAAATAGTTGTGCATGGTTTTTGATTTTCATATGGATAATATACCATAAAAATCCATTTTTGGCTACCTTAATCCGCCATCTAAAGCCAGTGGGTTAAGGTAATCTTATTTTCAATACACCTTTTCCCCTCTTAATAATTTATCCAAAATGTCTGCCAATGGCTCCATAGCATTTTTTACTTCCTCTACGGTATTAGTCTGCGCTCCTGCCTCTATAAGCATCGATTTTCCACGCTCATGCAGACAATACCGATACGCATTAATATATATATTTCTTAGCCAACCCGGATAATATGCTTCACCGAGCAAATGCATCTGAAGGCTCATTGCAAGATTATCATCTCGAAATGGATTATAAAGATATTGAATATCTCCCTTTACGTTACTATAACTAAGTCCATTAAAAAACATGATTTTCGCCGTTTTTTTTCCGTCAATATCGGTAACTAAATGCGTATCTTCCCCCACGCCGTCACGATGCAAATCAATAACAACTTCAATAGACGGATTGTCTTCAAGAATTTTTGCAATAGCATTTTCTGCATACGTATAAGCTTCACTTCGGTCTAATTTTCCATTTACATAATCATATATACTTCTATCGTGAATCACATTGTAGCCATATTTATCCTGAAGCACACTTGTCAAATAATCGCCAACGCCTAGTATCGTTGTGGAATCATCTCCTTCAACGCTATTTACAAATCCTTCCTGTGAGTGGGTATGAAAAATAAGTATCTGCGGCGTATCCGCATTGTGACCCATCGACAAATTTTTATCCAAAAATTCTGCAGGTCTAAAAATGCTTTCTGTCAAACTAGTCACGGATGTTACGGTATAAAATCGTTTGCAGTAATTATAATCATTTAAATTATTGCGTTCGTAAGTATTTCCTGTAATGACATCTCTTGAAATAACGCCTGTTACTTCCTTTGGTTCAGATGGTGTATTTGCAGTGGTTTGTTCTTCATGGTTCTCCTCTGCCTGTGCAACAGCAGACGTTGTGGCATTTTCCGTTGTAGCATTAATAACGATTCCTGTTGTCTCACCATTATATTTATCTGCATTTACATGATATCCTATCGCTTCTATCACTCTATCATTTTCTTCCTGCGCCATACTGTAATATTCTTCAACAGGATACAATTCATCAAATATGGATTCCCCAATGCTTTTATCCTCTGTGGTATCGGCTTTGCTATAATATGCGAAAACTGGCATCTTAATATCGACTGCCAGCTCACATATGCCTTCCATCAGTACAGACAAAACGCCCAATTTTGTTATAATAAAACAGACAATCCCAACAACTGCTGCTCCCACTGCAATAAATGATATCCTTGAATAATTTTTCATATTACAACCATGCCTTTCCAATCCTTGCAAACATAAAAATGACGCAAGACGAACCTAACATAAAATATGCTTTAAGATTTTTAATTATAACTGTAAACGACACGATTTAATGATTCGGCTATAATTTCTGCAATGGAACTCACACATGCATCGACATCTTTTGGGGCAACATACATATTAGAAAGATAATTTGGAATCTCTTTTCCATCTGAATAATCACTAATAATCGTTGCAGCATCAATAACGGTCGGAACACCTATCGCTAAAACAGGCGCTCCTATCGTTTCCGCTGTTATGCCTTCCCTGTGATTTCCAACACCAGAACCTGGTGAAATTCCTCGATTTGAAATTTGAACAGTTGAATTAAGACGCTTGATACTGCGGGCAGCAAGCGCATCAATTGCAATTACCAATCCTGGACGCGTCTGTTTTACAATGCCCTTAATAATTTCAGCCGTTTCCATTCCAGTCTGTGCCATAACACCTGGCGTTAAAGAGGACATTTTTAAACACATCGATTTGTCATGTACAATATGCCTGTTTACTAAAAGCTTATCCGTTGCCCATGGACCAAGTGAATCAGCTGTCACATCACGATTGCCAAGCCCTATCACTAAAATATGTCTGTTATCTACAATACATGGTTTTGCAAGGCGATAAATCTCATCTTCCAATATCTTGATAAGCCGTTCACTATATCCCTCATTACAGTCTACAAGACTTTCCGCCTCAACAGTAACATATGTTCCTACACTTCTATTAAGTAGTTTTTCCCCCTCTTCATTTAAAATCTCTAAAGTTGTTATCTTAATATCACTAATAGCATCTTTTTTTTCTCGGACAATAATACCTCTGTATCTTGAATCGCTCTTATCAACGGATTCATTTAACTCTACCGCTAAATCTGTTCTAACCATGAATTACAAACCTCCTATATTGGGAATTTTAGCCAGTTTTTCTGACAACTATATCATTTCCACCAACAATTGCATTTATACATATAAATATAGGAATAAAACCTCTATTCCTATTTATGCCAATAAATTTATAACAATATTAAAATTTTTATTGACACAAATCCCCATTTAGTATAGAATACACTAGTATGTTCCATTAGAACGTCCGTGTCCGGCTTTAATGAGAAACAACATTATTATCACAGATGGAGGTGACAGGTTTGGCTAACATTAAATCTGCTAAAAAAAGAGTTCGTACAAGTCAAGTGCGTGCTGATAGAAATAAGGCTATTAAATCAAAAGTAAAGACTTACATTAAAAAAGTGGACGCTGCCGTTGCTGCGAAGGATAAGGCTGCTGCACAAGCTGCTTTGCCAGTTGCAATCGGTGAGATTTCAAAAGCAGCTTCTAAGGGTATCTACCACAAGAACACAGCCGCAAGAAAAGTATCTCGTATAACAAAAGCTGTTAATTCATTAGCTTAATTCATATAAAAAGAGAGCGAATGACGTGTACACATTCGCTCTCTTTTGTTATCTTTTTTATTCTTTTCTTTTATCTTTTATATCAACGACTTCTTTACTACTGGTATCCATACTTCGTACTGTGCATTTTGTGGGTCTGGGTGAATATATACCTCAATATCTGGAGCATTTCCATACTCATATCCCGATGTTGGAAGCCACTCTGTAACAATTCGCTTCTCCAACTCCTGAATAGACTGATTTGTTCCCATCCCGCTAAAAATTGCCCATGTCGCTTGCGGCACAATATATTCCTCAAATTCCCCCTTTTCTTTTAAAGACGAAACAGCAATATAATATCGCCATGCTTCATCACTATTACAAACACTGATGCCAAGCACACCCTTTGGATTAGAATCCATCATTTCAATAAGCTGCTGCAATGTTCCATTTGCAGAAATTTCCTGCCATTTTGGTGGAATAACAGCAAAATTTGCTTCAATTTCCTTTTGTAATGGCACCGATACACCCACAACACGAAATGCAGACTGTGTTTCAATTCGATAATTCATTTCTTCCACTCCTTTAACTGTAATTTTAAATGTAATGGGTGGAAATGATTTTACAGACACACCTTCATTTTTCACCGTTGAAGGCGCAATTCCATGAATAGACTGAAAGGCTCTGTTAAACGCTGTCGGTGAATGATAACCATATTTTTGCGCCACGTCAATAATTTTGGCATGACCACCCTGCAAATCAACTGCTGCCAATGACATTTTTCTTTTTCGGATATATTCCGATAATGGCATACCTGCCATATAAGAAAACATGCGTTGAAAATGATATGCTGAACAACAAGCAATCTGCCCCAGTTTTTCATAATCAATTTTATCCGTAAGATTTTTTTCAATATAGTTTACTGCACTATTTAATCGTTCTATCCACTCCATATCTTTTCCACTCCTTTAAAACAAAATTATTGTAACAACTTCTGCTTAAACTGTCCTCTCATTACCTGCACAAAAAAGAGTGCTTCTTCTTATCTTGAAACGCTTTAAGCCTCTTCTTCCAATCTCTGCAAATATGCCTTTATTGCGCCTTGTAAAACACTTTTGACATCCTAAATCCATTTAAGTAAAATACTTTTGGTGGCATTTGTACTCGCCAAATAGTATGATTTTTTTGGTTCAAGAGTACAACAAAACAAAAAAGGAGGAAAGGCATATTGGAAATCAGCACTCAGATAAAAAAATATCGAAATCATATGAATCTTTCTCAAGAAGAATTAGCTGAAAAAGTTTATGTAAGCAGACAAAGCATTTCCAATTGGGAAACAGGCAAAAATTATCCCGATATTCATAGTTTATTATTGCTCAGTTCACTATTTAATATATCTCTTGACCAATTAATTAAAGGAGATGTTCAAATTATGAAAGAAGAAATTAAAGAAAGTGAAATCAAAAAACTAAATCATTATGGCAATATTTATGGTATTTTATTAACAGCAACCATATTTTCTGCTGTACCGCTCTCATCTTGGCTTGGTTTTTACGCGTTTATCCCTTGGGGGATACTGTTTGGAATAACCTTATTTTTTGCCTGTAAAACTGAACAAGTAAAAAAAGAAAACAACATTAATACCTATAAAGAAATTGTAACATTTATGGAAGGAAAACGGTTAGATGAGCTTGCGCAACAACAAGAAATAGGAAAACGTCCTTACCAAACTTTCTTAAAAGCGCTTATCAGTGGATTGGTTGGTCTTATTATCTGTATTATAATGGGATGGATTTTTTATTAAGTCAACATTAATAACAAACACGATGACAAAATCATTGTATTGCCAAACAGACATTTTTATTTTACACAAAATAAGTCAAATACTATGCTAAGCATATGTATTTGACTTTCTGTCAATCTGTTTATTATACACAATCCGTTTATTACACATTTATACACGCCACTGCACTATATCTTCCAGCTTCTTTCTCGGTCTTGCAGGAGGCGTTTCATTGGCATAACCGATTGTCATTGCTGCAATCAATTCGCCATCAACATTGAGCCAACGATTCAATTCATCATATGCAAAATAGGTATCGCATATCCAAAGACTTCCTAATCCAAGCTCAGTGGCAGTCAATGTCATATTTTCCATAGCAGCACCGATAGATTGTGCATTACAAATTTCATAAATGCGCTCCTCTGCATTTAATGTGCGATGAATACTGATTCCCAATGGATTTACAACAAAAATAACAACGGGCGCTTGTTCCATAATCTGCAATGTATATGCCGCCCCACTATGATATGGTATGCTTTCCGGCAAAAGTGGATTTTCTTTTTCCCGCTTTAGTCCTTTTTCCATTATCTCAAGCATAGTCTTTTTTGCTGTTCCCATAACAACCACAAACGTCCATGGCTGTCGATTTTTAGAAGACGGTGCAAGACTGCCCGCCTGCAATATTTCCTCAATCATTGCTCTATCAACAGAAATACTTTTATACTTTCGTATGCTTCGTCTATTTATTATAGCTGATAACATTTTTATATTCCTTTATCATTGAATATTTTTTATTCGTCGTACAATTCTTTTCTTAATTCTTCACAAACTGCTGTTATTTCTATAATATTTTCTTCAGGAATCATCTCGCTTAAATCATATTCAAGAGGTGCCTTTACAAAATCTGTAAGAATCTTATTTATCTGTTTATGCTCTTCTGGCATAGCTGTAATACAAACAGAAGCGTCTGGCGCATCTACTTCTATATCTTCGTCAAGCTCAAGCAAATTTATATGCCCATTTACTTTACATTCCAATAATAAAGTAGCAATATCAATAATAAGGTCAATGGCAAAGGAAATATCTTTTTCCCAGCCTTGCGAATCTACAAATACTAAAGGAATATCTGGTTTTCTAAAATCACCTTGCAGCTTGTCTAATCCAAAATCAGAAAAGATTTCCTTTAATGGTATTTCCTCTTTTTATTTTCTGCTAAATAAGCTACAAGTGTCAAACTATCGTCTGTATCGCCAATATAATTGCCCCAGTATTTTTTGATGTACATTTTGAAACCTCCAAAATGGTAATGGTCTGTGTTTGATGATAAATGATGATGGACTTGCTTTTTAATGATTGATATATAATATATTTTATAAATATTAATCCTTTTAAGATAAGCATTATGACTCACCAACGACGTATCTGGTCGAACTAAATTGAACAGTGTCAATTCCTCTTAGGTTAGGTATTACAGAAAATTATATTAAGAGACTTTAAATATGCTCAAGAGTGTCAATTCCTCTCAGGTTAGGTATTACAACAGCATTTTCGCTGTTTCTTGGTTCATTATAAACCATATTCTTACCATTTTCAACTTATTTTCCCTAAAATAATGCTGAGGTTGACCGACTTTTTTTACCCGTCAAGCAGATATTCACAATTTGCTTTACCGCTTGCTCTTAACTTTATTATCATTTGTTCTGCATAGTATTTAACAGTTTTACTATTTTATCTCTATGTTTTGCCGTTTTCATAAATGTAGGAAGATGATGTGACTGTGTTTTTCTCACCTTTAATCGAGCTGGTTTTTGGCGTAAATCGGCACTTAAGTATTCTATCAAATACGTAAGATGTTCACGGTTTAATGCCCATACAGGTTTACCGCCAAAAGAAGCTAAAAACCAAAGTTCCAGTCCAAAAAACGGCTCACAGGCATTTTGAATTGAATACAATGAATAACAATTTTCAGTCCTTTTTTGAACGACTCCTGACATGCCATATCCGCAAGATGGACAATGAACATACAGTTTATGAAAATGCTGCTGCTTTTTTTCTGTAATATTCACCCTGTAATATATCCCACACTTTTCGCATTGATTATGGACTTCATACCGATAATTTGTACGTTCTTTTGTCATCATGTTTCTACATTTTGTACATTTAAAATGGGATAAACGATTATTGGCTGTCACAATACCAAGCCCATTGCAGCGGGGGCATTTTACATAAATACCCGATTGCATAATGGTATATACGGAATATGTACCATAATATTTGTCAACAAATCGTTTCATCAATCTTCTATTCTCCATAAAAAATCAAGCTTATTGATTATAAAAACTTACAGGCGTAACAATCGGCTTGCCGTCTTTATCTACTAAAACAGTCATGCCACAGCCTCCTGCCGTATTTGATGCTAATAGATAATTAACTCCTGTTTCTGTATCAACAATAATTTCCCGAATATTGCTTATTCCTTGTGAATATGTTTGTACAAAACGCTTTTCTGCCATACTTTAACACTCCTTTAACACTCTTTTTTTATTCATTATAAATCATTTCTCTTAAAAATCAAATTATTTTATATATTTCTATTTGTAGTAATCCATTTGATTATGATATAATAACCGCAGTAAAACTGTGGTATAATAGTCTCGGCAAAGCCGAGCCATACAAGTTTGCAGAGCAAACTTGCTTATGTGCAAAAAGAAGCACAAAATTGTGGTATAATAATCTCGGCAAAAGCTGGGCTATATATTTTCGCTATGTACTAATTTATAATAAATAAAAATTAAAGGATTCTTATGTTGAAAATTATTGTTATTGGAAGTCCTGGTGCTGGAAAAAGTACCTTTTCTCGAAAGCTACGAGATATTACGAACCTTCCCTTGTACTACTTGGATATGCTGTGGCATAAACCTGATAAAACGAACGTTTCCAGAGAAGAATTTAATATACAGCTTGATAAAATTATAAAAAAAGACCAATGGATTATTGATGGAAATTATCAGCGTACCCTTGAAATGCGCATAAAAGCATGTGACACTATCTTTTTGTTAGATTACCCCGTAGAAGTCTGCCTTTCTGGCGTACAATCCCGTATTGGAAAAAAACGAGAAGATATGTGCTGGATTGAATCGGAATTTGATGAGGAATTTCGACAATGGATTCTTGATTTTCCAAAAAAACAACTACCGCAAATTTATGAATTATTAAATAAATATCATAACAACAAAACCATTATCACATTTCATTCCAGAAAGGAAGCAGACACATACTTCAATACATCGTTAAGCGAATATTCGCAATCTGCTATATCAAAAATAATATAGATATATTTTTATTACAAATTGCAGAGCATCAGATATTCTTCGCCCTTTTCTTCAACAATTTGAAATCCAACCTTCTTATACATTTCCACTGCAACATTCGCTTTCTGTACTGCAAGTGACGACTGGGTGTAGCCTCTTTGTTTCAATATACAAAGCATTTTCTTCATCATGGCAGTTCCAATGCCAAAGCCTCGATATTCTTTATATAAAGAAATAGCAAAGGAAGGCGTTGTATCATTCAAATGTCCATAATCGTTCATAATACGAACCCAGACTGCTCCTACAATTTTTCCGTTCACCTCTGCCACCAAACCGATATCATCTTTTTTCTTTCCAAAATCAGCTATATATACTTGCAATTCAGGCTGTTGAATAATAGATTTTGGTGGAGCGGCTACTCCTTTTGGTATAAATATTGCCTCATACAAAAAATCTTCCAGCAAATAATAT
The DNA here is from genome assembly GCA_947088865.1 of uncultured Eubacterium sp. Lineage (GTDB taxonomy): Bacteria > Bacillota > Clostridia > Lachnospirales > Lachnospiraceae > Lachnospira. The sequence continues at coordinate 16,153 of CAMUHY010000022.1, forward strand.
TCTTGTTCTTTTATTTCTCTAATCTGATAATTCACGATATACACCTTTTTCAAAATTTGATATTTTTTATATATTTTATACGAATTAACGATTTAACTTATTTCTTTTTTATGGCAAAGATGGATTCCAATATGCCCTATGCCTAATATAACAACAGCTATGATAAGCCATTGATTTTTTCCATAAATCCCTAAAAGCAAAAATGCTATAACCGGCAATGTTGCTCCCGCAACAGGTATTCCTAATAAACTTCTGTAAAAATCATTCATTGTTTTCTCGCTTTTAAAATATCGAATCCAATATATTTCATAAAGAATCATCAATAAAAATGCAATCAATAATATCCATGTCCAACTAGAAATGGTATTGATATTGAAATCATAAAATATTAAGGAGATACATGTTACTAAGATTTCCCCAACTCGCTCAAAAAACAGTAATACTTTATTTTCATTTTTCACATATTTATCGTAATCTTTTGGTTTATTTTTGCTCCAAATAATATTAGGTATCATTAACATTAGCAAAAATAAAAAACCTATATAAGAAAATCCAAAATGTAAATTCATTATCTCTCCTCATTTATTCATATTATAATAAAATAGATACTCACAGCCAACTTTGCTATTTGCTTTCTTTCATTTATTTCAATTCTTATCATTTATCATTCAACGTTTATCAAACAACTTCTCAAAAGCTTATTTTAATAAACATTATACATCATTTTTTTTAAATATAAAATAATTTTTTACTATTACAAAATATCATTATCCTTTTTGTGGAAAAATAAAGTAAATATGTGAAAATTTATCTTTAATAAGACTATTATTTTTGATATAATCAAAACGATAGACGAATAGACTTCCATATAGTTTCATATGCTTCATTATAAATTATAAAAATTTTGTAAAAACAAAAAAATATACAATAATAAAAGTAATTGCTTAAAATTTTAAAAATCTAACCATCAAAATAAAAAAACATATAAAATATTACCGTTTTTACACCAATAAGCAATGTAGAAGTCTATAAAAATATAAATCAATATAAAATAAAAGAAACTAGAAAAACAATGAAAATGAGTACAACCTAGTCTATCAAGAAAATATGAGGACTTCAAAAAATATTTAAAAGAAAGGAGAGGTCTACTCGGCAAATTTTGAGTAGCAAAAGGATATGGGAAATCAATTAATATGGGACAAACGGCATGATATTGGCGTGGATATTATTGACAAGGAACATCGAAAACTGTTCCGTATTCTCAATAAGCTGTTCAATTTAGGTCAACAAGAGTTAAAAAGTCAGTGGGTTTGTCAGGAGGCTGTAAAATACTTTAAAGACCATGCACTTCAGCATTTTAAGGATGAGGAAGATTATATGGCGTCCATTAACTATACAGGTTTTGAGATGCACAAGCGTATTCATACAAATTTTCGTGAAACTACGCTTCCTGCTCTTGAAAAAGAATTGGATTTAACAGGCTATTCTGAAAACCCAATCAATCATTTTCTTGGTGTATGTGCAGGATGGCTAATTGGACATACATTGATAGAAGACCAAGCAATTGTAAACGGAGACGTTGTAAAACAATGGAAAAATCTTTTGCCGGAAGAAGAACAGGCAGTTATGGCACAGACTATTGTCAGTCAGCTACATACTATGTTTCAGTTGGATTCACAGCTTATCAGCAATTGTTATGGCGGCGAAAAATTTGGAAATGGAATCTACTATCGCTTAATTTACATCACAAAAGAAAAAAAGAGATGGGAGTTTCTTCTCGTTTTTGAAGAACAGCTCATTAGCAGCACACTTAGCAATGTGATAGATACAAAATCAAAAGCTGTAAGTGTTATGTTGATGAACGTAACACGATATATAGCAAGACAGCTTGTAGAACATATCAAAGGACATTTTCCATCTTTAGAACAGTCCGAAGTAAAGGAAGAACAATTGCTGACCTATGAGCAATTTCAAAAAGTATTTGAAAAACATAGTCCACAGTTTAGCTTGCTGTTTGATACTGGAAAAGGGTATTTTGCATATTGCATGACTACTGTTGATATGCTCACAAACGGAGAAATCGGAAGCTCACTTATTACAGAAAACGCTATGGCAGAGGTTGAAAAATACCTGAATGAAAATAAAGCCCGGAAAAATGCCGCAAGCCAAAAAAAGAAAATACTTGTTGTAGACGATTCGGATTTTATACTAAAAATGATGCAGGAATTATTGAGTAATACATACGAAGTAATAACCGCAACTTCAGGTTTATCTGCCTTTAGAAGCATCACACTAAACAGACCAGACTTAATTTTATTAGATTATGAGATGCCTGTCTGCAAGGGCAGTCAAATATTGGAGATGATTCGTTCTGAGAACGATTTTGCAGATATTCCTGTTATCTTTTTAACGAGCAGAGTTGACAAAGAAAGCGTCAAAAGAGTTGTTGAACTCAAACCACAAGGATATTTGTCTAAATCTCTTTCACCAGAAATAATCAAAAAAGAAGTAGACCATTTCTTTGAAAAGAAAAATTGCGCTACTACTTCATAGACAATATTTATCACTTATTTCATATATCTAAGAGACAGGAAGCCTTGTTAAAATCCTATTATTTTCATACTCTTAAATTTTATAATAAGAGATAGAAAATTATACTAAAATTTAAGGAGAAATAAATGAAAATCTTAGAAATCAAGCAATCAACACCACCGCTGATAGAACAGCTACTATGTATATGGGAAAAGTCTGTCAAAGCAACACACCTGTTTTTATCAGAAGATGAAGTAAAAGATATTAAAAAATATATTCCTCAAGCTTTAAAGGATATTGCTCATTTGATAATTGCAGAAAATACAGACAAAATTCCTGTTGCGTTTATGGGAATTAAAGCTCAAAAACTTGAAATGTTGTTTATTACACCTGAAGAACAAGGAAAAGGACTAGGAAAAAAACTTATTCAATATGGGATTGAAAACTACTCAATCAATGAACTGACTGTTAATGAGCAAAACCCGCTTGCAAAAGGCTTTTATGAACATATGGGTTTTCATGTTTATACACGAACAGACCATGATGAGCAAGGTAATCCTTACCCTCTTTTATATATGAAATTAAAGAAACTTGATTAATTATATGTGCTGCTTGATTACATGTACAAAAATACTATCAATATCATAGAATCAATTATAAAACCGCTGCAACTTCTCCTCTACACAAGGATAACATTGCAGCGGTTTATTGCTTTTCTTACTTTACTCTCTGATTAAAGTATACCGATTTCCATTGCCCACATCTGTTCCATTAAAATATGTCGTTCCATTTACATCATAGTGAACAGCATATGTAATGCCACCACCGCCATCTCTTATTCCTAGCACTTGAATCTCTCCCGTAGCTGGAACAGTAAAAACTACGGGTTTATTTTTAATCATAAATGGCTCACATATTGCGACACCATCAACTAAAACCTGCACATAGTCTCCATCTTCGGCTGCATAATCCCAAATATGTATCTTGTTCTCGTCAGACGGAGACGAATGCGTGATAGTTACGTCTTGCCCCGCTAAGTTCTCATCTTTAGAAAGAATGCGAACACCGATAGGAAGTTGTGTAGAAATACGGTTTTCCAACGCTTGAATGGCTTGCTCTGATGTATTTACACTTGAAGACGTTGGCATAAAAAATATTGAAGCCACAAACAAGCCTGCTAACACTAATCCTGTTATTTTCAATTTTTTGTCGGCCTTCGTTTTTCCTTTCTTCTCTAGTGTAGGTTCTGTAACATCAACAGGCTGTTCGGATTCCACAGAAGACCGCAAAAGCTGCTCTTCTCTATTATTGGTATCAACGTTTGCTTTATTTGCTGTTCTGTCAGAAAACTGTTTTTGATTATTATTGCTCATAATCTTCCCTCGCTATTCTCATTGGTTTCTTATGAAAAAAGAAGCACATTGCTATGCGGCAGACAATAATCTGAACAATCATCAGCACAAAAAAAAGCGTATGTCTTGTATCACTCTGTACTTGATAACCATAATTGAGTATCGCAATTCCTATGGAAAGAATCGTCACATTAGCAGTTAAAATGGTTATGTAAGGATATAACCAAGGGAGTTTGCGAAAACATTGTCTAAAAGCAGGAACCAACATTGTTATTCCAAATATAAAACTAAAAATCAGCAGGAATGTAAAGCCAATTGGCTTTATTCCAAATCCAGAATCGATTATAGATGTAATATCGCTTGGTAATATTAGCAGCGTAAAAAGTAACATCAGCAACATCCAAATCACTACGCCAAAAAACCATAAAATGGCGGCAATATTTGAAATCCACCTTTTCATTATGCAGTTACCTCCTTAATATCCTTGTCAATAATTGTTGACAGTTCTGCCTTGCCTATTGTACTTGAACGACTAAGACGCATAGCTTGACTATTTAATGATTTCTCAAAAATATTTCTTACATAACGGCCATTGCCAAATTGCGGCTGCTTTTTGCCTTCTTCAAAGATTTCACCCAACAATGCTATTGCTTCAGAACTCAACACATATCCTTGCTCTTTATACATTTTTTCAGCAATGCTAAGCAATTCATCTGTTGAGTAATCTTCAAATTCAATAATATTTGGAAACCGAGATTTTAAGCCTGCATTCTTATTTAAAAAGTTGTGCATATCATCACAATATCCTGCAAGAATTACAACGAGCCGTTCCCTGTTATCATCCATCATCTTAACAAGCGTATCAATTGCTTCCTGCCCGAAATCATTATTGCCTCCCTGTGCTAATGCGTATGCTTCATCAATAAACAAAACACCATCAAGAGCGCTTTCAATAACTTCTCTGGTTTTTATTGCTGTTTGACCAACATAACCTGCCACTAATCCTGAACGGTCTGTTTCGACCAATTTATTTGTGGAGATGATACCCATATTAGAAAGCACATTTGCCACAGTACGAGCCATCATTGTCTTACCAGTGCCAGGATTGCCCATAAAAATCATATGGAGAGTTTGCGTAGTACTAACTTTTAAACCATGCTTTTTGCGCTGTTCCTGAACCATTAACCTTGCATTGAGACTGCGAATATAGTTCTTGACAGACTCAAGACCAACAACTTTGCTCAACTCTGCCTCAAGATTGTATGTATTTTCAACAGGTGATTCTGCTTCTATATCCTTTGCTATAATAACAGTCATTTCTTCAGCGCTTACTTCTGACAACGCAATACGAGAGGACTGATTTCTAATGATTTCATCAATATAATTGCGAACCATACGACCATTTCCTGAAGTAGCACTAGAATGACGTTTTAGGTCATATACTGCTTCTTTAAATGCCAAAACGGCATCTTCTGAAAGACTGAAGCCCTTTTTAGAAATCATATTTTTACCAATTTCAAACAGTTCATCTGCCGAGTAATCTGGAAAATCAATTTTAAGTGGAAATCGAGATTCCAAACCAGAATTGGCTTTCATAAAGTCATTCATTTCTTTGCTATAACCAGCCAAGATAACAAGAATTTCCCCGCGATAATCCTCAATCAGTTTCACTAAAATATCAATACATTCCTGCCCAAAGGTGCTGCCGTCATTCGTTATCGCATAGGCCTCATCAATGAAAAGTACACCGCCTAATGCAGATTTAAACACTTCCTCCGTCTTCTTAGCAGTTTGCCCTACATATTCTGCAATAAGTCCGCTTTTATCCGTTTCAACCAAATGTCCCGATTTTAGCAACCCCATTGAATGAAACATATTTGCAACAACACGAGCCATTGTCGTTTTGCCAGTACCTGGATTTCCACTAAAAATCATATTCAACGACTGCGTTGTATCGACTTTTAAGGAGGCTTTTTTGCGCTTTTCTCTTGCAAGTATCACATTGTACTGTGTTCGCACAAAATCTTTTACATTTTCAAGACCAATAATTGCCGCCAGTTCTTCTTCAAGATTAAATGTTTTCTTTTGATGCAGTTCAAAGTCTTCCACCGTTAGCAATTCTAAATCTTGCGTATTATCTTTTGCGATTCTTTGCGATTGATTTAATATCGCTGCTTCAATCAAATTACGGGCAAGACGACCATTACCGCTATCATTCTTTCCCTTAATCTGCTTTCTTTCAAACACATCAAGCATAGGTGTACGGCATTCTTCAGAAATGCGATACCCCTTGCTTTTGGCAGTTATTTTAGCGATTTCATACATTTCATCCGGTGTATAATCCTCAAAATCAATTACATTAGGGAATCTCGATTTCAAGCCAGGATTGGTTTTGAGAAACTCTGCCATCTCATCCGAATAACCTGCAAGGATAACAACAAGGTTATCCCTGTAATCCTCAATACCTTTCACCAAAGCATCAATCGCTTCCAAACCAAAAACATCGTTTTTATCACGACACAGAGAATAGGCTTCATCAATAAACAGTACGCCGCCAATTGCAGACGTAATCAATTCGGTCGTTAGTTTTGCCGTTTGACCAACATATTGTCCCACCATATCAGAACGGCTCACTTCTCTCAACTGCCCAGAACTAAGCACGCCTATGGCTTTCAAATATTTGGCTACAATGCGGGCAATCGTTGTTTTGCCAGTGCCAGGATTCCCCGTAAAAATCATGTGCATGGAAAGGTCTGCTGCCTTTAATCCCTTTGCAACCCTAAGTCTTTGAACCGTTAAGTTGTTCTCAAGATTAAGCACATACGCTTTAACGGCATTCAATCCAATAACATTGTCAAGTTCTTGTTTAACACTTTCCAGTGCTAAAGCATCATACTGTTTAATATAGCTATTAAGCAAGATTACCTCATCTTGAATATAGAGCTTGTAGCCATCCTCATATTTAAGTACAGCATTTTCATCTTTCTGTGTAGGCTTTTGAAGCCTATATTCTGCCAATGGCTTATAAATATATTCCTCAACCGCTTCGATTAAACCTTTTACCCCTTTGGTGGTATCATAACAATGTATAACCTTATCCATACAAGATGTATCCATCAATAAAACCATTTGAAGCTGTTTTTTTGTCTTGTTTATCAATTGGTTTAAAATACCTTCAACGACTTCTTGTAGCTCTGATTGGCTAAACTCATCAAGAACAATAATATCATTAATAAGTCGGGCAAATTCATTTCCCACATACTCTGTCACGTTCTTGGCAGAGCGGGTAGATGTGAAAATAAAATACTTGCCATTTGCATTCAATTCAGAAATGGAAGCCGTATTTAACATTCCTGTCGATTCCACAAGCATATTATTGTGCAATACATATCGCTTTTGCAGACGATAGATTCCGCTTTTTATAAGCTGAAACACCATGTCCAAACATCGAAAATTCGCTTTATCAATATTTTCAAAAACAATAACATCGGATTGAGTGTACAAAGCTTTATATAAATCGCTTAAAAATAATTCATCCTCAGAACTCGTTGGGTATCTCTCAAAACCTACAACTGGAACCTCCAAATAGCGCAATACATGTCTTTGTCTCAGCAACATACATATATCGCGGATTGCTTTTACTTTACCGCGACTTTCGTTTCCAATCAGCAAAATGGTATTTTTTGGTATCATAGGACGAACGCCCATCACAAAAGGACGCTTAAATGCCTGACACAAAGCCAAAATATTACTATGGGATGCTATCCAACTTTGCCGAAGCTGCTGCTCAATACCCTCAAATCTTGTTTCTATTTTATCGGCGTTTATTGTAACGGAAGAAGTAGTAGATTCCACCTTAGACACACTTGCCCGACTTATAGGTGCAGAAGGGGGTTGTGTGCTTGCACCTCCATTGCTTTGTATTACTGTGTTGCCAATAATAGTATTGTTATTTGTATGCTTACTATTTTCTTGTGCTTGTTTTTTTGCAATAAACCCTTCTTGCTTTACAGCATCAACAATTTGTATTTCAGGAAATAAAAAGCGCAAAATTGACTTAATGGATAGTTTCATTTTTGCAACTCCTCTCATTTAGAATGTATTAACCTCTTATTGCATTTCTAAACCAGCGACCAGCATCGGACAAATCGCTTTCGTCCCATCCGCTTGTTTTGTCACAGCCTGGATTTATCAATGCCGAAGTCTCTGCCTTATTACACAAACTCCATGCAAGAAAACTAACGCCTCTGCTGTTTAACAAATTGAGCCATGCATCTGCTGAACCGTAATCTATACCGCCGTTTCCAGAAGCATCGCATATACTGCACTCGCTTACAAAAACAGGTATTCCATTATCCATAGCTGTTATTAATTTATTTCGGATATAATCGGTATGTGTTGCCGCATAAAAATGAAGTGCATAACATACGTTTGAATCATTTATCTGATTTCCTATCACCGCATCGACATCTTGACTCCATGTATTCGTTCCCACAATAACAAGCGCGTCGGTATTGCTTCTTATGGCAGACAATACTTCCTCTGCATATGGTTTTATAACACTATTCCAATCAGAATTTTGAGGTTCATTGCATATCTCATATATTACATTGCCATTACCTGCATATCTGGCAGACATTTCTGAGAAAAAGGCAACCGCCTCATCTTTATGCTGATAAGGATTTCCATCGCTAAGAATATGCCAGTCAATAATAACATACATTCCAAGCTGTGTCGCATAACTTACGCCGGCATCCACTAGTGATTTTAATGCCTCTCTATCGCCTCCTGTACAATATCCGCCATATTCTGCTGTGTACATTGCCAAACGAACCACATTAGCTCCCCAGTCATCTCTCAATGTTTGAAATGCCTCATAATTGACATACTGCGGAAACCAAGCTAAACCATGCGTGCTGACACCTCGAAGCTGAACTCTGCTTCCACTGCTGTCAACAATGGATGTACCCTCTACATGAAGACGTCCAGATACCGTTGTTGTTGGACCTGTATATTGATTGCCGCCACCGTTTGATGGCTCATTATCATTGCCTCCTGAATTATTATTGTTATTATCGGAGTTATTACCATTTTGATTATTGTTATCTTGATTATTATTTGTGTTGTTATTACCGTCTGTATTTTTTTCATTATCAGCTGATGTAGTTTCATCGTCTTGATGTTCTTCACCGCCGTCTGCCACCATAGTAACTCCATCTACTGTTGTTTCTATACTATATTTTCCTACATTGACATCATTATCGGCACAAAATATAAAACCAATTCCTTGTGTTCCTTCACCAATTTCAATATTCTTGTTATAATCCACAGGTTTCATCTTCACCTCAAGAATATCTCCATTTTTGTTTGTCTCTAACACACAGTTCCAGCTCTGCTCAATACTCGCATTTGCACCAAGCGTAAACTGCATAGTCCAATCAGTTATTTTTCCAGAACCTGCATTTTTTACTGTAACATCAATCTGTGCAAATTTTTTACCGTCACCTTCCCATGTATTGGTTTTCGCAAAATCAGCAACTGCCGATGGCTCATCTTCCTTTTTACTGTATGCCAAATCCGTCGGCTGATTGGATGTCGCATTTGAATTGGAAACCGTATTACCGCCTGAGGCATCTTCAGGCGTTGCAACATTTCCTATGGTTTGTTGTTTTTGTTTTGTGACTGCTGATATACCAATTCCTGCAAATATTCCTACAATCAATATCACTGCGGCTAGTATACCAAGCGTTATTAACTTCTTTTTATCCATTTGTTTGAATGTTTGTTTTAACTTATCCAACATATTCCATCTCCACCTTTTTCGCACTATATTTTATAATCATTAATTCAACAGCCATTTTGGCATCCAATTTTCCCGTTTTTACTGCCTCCTCCACATCAGCAAGGTCTTTTAAAGCCAATTGTAACTGTTTGATACTAAAATTTTTTGCCTGACTACTATATTTTTGAGCAATAAATGGTGCAACGCCCATACTTTTTGCAATATCATAAGAATTTATCCCCATTGCCAGCGCCTCTTTTACCTGCAAAATTCCATTAAACTGACGAACCATCAAACTCAGTATATTCATAGGAGGCTCTTTTTGAGCAAGCAAATCATAATATAATCTCAAGGCTTCCTGCTGCCTTTTTACCGCGATGGCTGTTATCATATCAAATATTTTACTTACCGTCACGGTGCTGCATATCGCCTCAATATCGGCTGTATTCACTTTTGTTCTTGTGCCGCAATAGGATATAATTTTATCCATCTCTGCCTTAATCAGCACCATCGATGCGCCTGTCTTATCCAGAAGTAATTTTATGGCGGCTGGCTCTATCATCATTTCTTTTTCTTTAAAACATTTGCCAATCCACTTTATAAGCACCGATTCCGTCTGCTGATTCATTAAGGAAACATATCCTTCTTTTTTTACGGCTTTAAAAAGTTTATTTCGCTCATCAACTGCTTCTTCTACAAATACAAGAACAAGATAATCCGGCAATGTACTGATAAACGTTGCAAGCTCTTCATTGGAACGCTTAAAAAATCCGCTATTTTCAATAACAATCAAACGTTTTTCTGAAAAAAAAGGCAACGTATCTGCCATTTCAATAATTTCCTTAACATTTAACTTATCGCCCTCATAATAGGAAAAATTCATTGTATCTGAACCTGTTATATTTTCTTTAATCCTATCCCTGTACTGTTTTTTCAGATAGGGTTCATCACCATAAAGAAGATAAACTTTTTTAAAAGTCTTGTTTTTAATATCTTCATTGATAACTTTCACCTTTTACTCCTTTTGATTGTTTTATTATATCATAATAGTTAAGTGGATATTCGCAATCCGCTACGCTACTTGCTCATAACCCGCTAGCTACTATCGTAGCTTTTCAGTGGGAGTATAAGCTCCCACTGAAACAAGCAAGTCCCCACCCCACTTATGCCTTTGCAACATTGAAGTGGGGGACTTCCTTGATGAGGTTAATATATAGCAGGAAGTCAAAAGTTTGCAATCAAACTTTTATAGCTTGGCTTTGCCGAGATTATTATATCACAGCTTTACTATGGCTATTATATCAGGAAATGATAAAATTGTAAAAAAAAATTTCCTTTATTCTTGCTTACAACTTATCTGCTATTTATCTTCCAAATACGTCTGTACCTCTACTCCTTTATCTTTCACAACAATTTTTATCTGTCCTGTCTTTGCTGTAATATAGACCTCTGCCCCACATTCTTTTAAACAGTTGACCGTCTCGTTTGATGGATGTTTGTACCGATTATTGACCCCACATGAAATAATGGCTATCTGAGGCTGTACGTTTTCCAAAAATGCTTTATCCGAAGAACTCGAAGAACCATGATGCGCTGTCTTTAACACCATAGTCTTCTTTAATTGATTTTCTTTTATCATCTTTTGTTCCCCTTTTTTCTCAACATCGCCTGTCATCAATATAGAAAATTCTTTATACGTCACATGATACACTGCTGAATAATCATTGTTGCTCTCATACAAATACCCCTGTGATGGATGCCAACATGAAATAGTTATTCCACAGGGAAACCGCACACCCCAGCCAGCATCAGCATATAAAACACGAATCTCTTTTTCCTTTGCCTTTTGAATTATATTCATATAAGAATCATCCGGTGTTTTTGTTGTTTGATTTATAATATCTGGTAACACAATGTTTTCTATGGTAAATGTCTTGCCTGTTAAATCCATTAATTCCATAATGCCATTTACATGGTCGCTGTCACTATGACTGATAAAGATATAATCGATTTTATTAATGCCATAACTGCGCAGCAATGGATAGATTCGCTTTTCTCCAACCTTGCTGATATCGCTGCTGCCGCCATCAAAAAGTATATTAATATTTTCTTTTCTTATTAAGATACAATCACCTTGTCCAACATCAATCATATCCACTGTAAATGGAACTTTTCCTTTATAAAATAAAATGATGATAGCAGCAGCAAAAAAGAACAATGCTATACTATTTCTCAATGTGTTTATTTTACATTTTAAAGACAAAAGTTTAATTTTTTGCAGCCTTTTTATCCATCGCTGTGACTGAAACATTTGAATAATTATCACCATCAATCCAATACCAATATAAAACCACACGATTTGTCCTATTTCAGGTCTTTGTGTCTGTATTTGACTAAATGGAAGATTCTGTGTAAATTCACATAATACAACGTATCCTTTTAAAATATAGTGAACCGTTCCCATCAAAAATGCACCTGCTGGCATACAAATATAAGAAACTGCCAGCGCTGCAACACCACAAAACAATAATAAAGACATTAATGGTATAACAATCATATTTAAAAAAACACCATACAATGGTATCTCAAAATAGTAATATGAAATAAGCGGCATCATAAAAAGACTGATTCCAAAACTTCCTATAAAAGCTTTTATAATAAAACGCAAAAAAGAAATCATATAATACGAAATCCATTGATTTTTTTGGTCTATTTTTTCAATTTTTTTATCTATAATGGGAATTATTATAACATTAAACGAAGGCACTACAAACAAAATGCCTAAGATAGCCAAAAAAGACATTAAAAATCCAGAATAAAAACAGATATATTGATTTTCGGCAAGAAAAATCATTGCAGATAATGCAAGCGCTGACAATGTATCATATGTTCTCCCTAAAACAGAAGCACCCATCTGCAATACACACATAAAAATGGCACGTCTGGCAGATACTCCATTTCCTGTCAATGCTGCATATAAAGCAAGAAATAAAAAACTAACCGTAAACGATGCAAGAAATCCACAACCACATTTTCTAAATAGCTTATATAATGCCATTCCAAGAAAAGAGACATGCAGTCCACTGATAGCAATAATATGTGCTATCCCATTTTTTTGAAACAATTGATACATATCTTGTGACAAACTGCTTTTATCGCCTAAAAGAATCGCTGCTATTGTTCCATAATCTTTTTGTTGTGCAATACTATGTAAATGCGCATCCAACGAATCTTTTATTTGATTTCGATAGTTTGTTATTCCACTGCTTTCTTTTATTATTTTGATATCTTCTGCTGCTATTTTATACCAAATACCAATGGATTTATAATAAAGTTTCTGATTAAATTCGCCATCATTTCTAGGACTGGGAAAACTTTTCAATCCGCCTTTTACACAGATTGTATCACCAATACGATAATGTGTTTTGATATCGTTAGAATAAACTAAAACATTTTTATATTCACAACTGCCATCTTGAATTTGTATTGTACAGTTTGATAACTCATAATTGATGCCAAATTCGGTCTGTTTTACAGATTCTACAATCCCAATTACTGTTGATTGTGTTTTATTTGTATCACTAACAATCGAATTGAAAGAAGAAGGGGCAGTATGCTCTGCCCCATAGATACTTAACAAGCAAAAGACAAGTTCTATTATACAATAGAATACAAGCGGTCTCCTTATATAAATCACCATCCTTTCTACTATGTGCTTACAATATCCTTATTATATTGAAATGATGTGTTTAATTGTATACTTTCGCGAAAACTGCGATTGGAATCTCCATTAATCAACATTCGCACTTCCCGTATTGTTTTTAATTCACATAGGGAATTGACAATCGAATAAATAGGTATTTCATTGGATACATTTACCATCTCCGTCAAAAAAACAGAGCTTAAATTCACATAACATACACCCTCGCTAACAGAAATACTCAGCAATTTCAAATCAGATGGAAGCGTTGAGGACAGATTGTTATCGGATGTTCCTTTGATAAGACGTTCAACGACAATTCTCTCAATGGATGTATTTTTTGCATATCCAACGCTTTCTGTTGTTTTAACAAGCTTATCACCCGTTTTGTTGGCAAAATATAAAGTGATATCTCTCCATTCAACATTGCCAATGGCATCTTTTGAATCATTAATAAAATCATCTGGCGACATCAACCCTATAAATGTTCCATCTTCATACCTTGCAGGTGAACCATCCACAAAAAAACGTACATAATCAATGGAATCAATCTGTGTTATTGCTTTTACAACACCTGCTCTCATCAACACTTCATCAATATTGTTTAGCACATTATATGCCTGATTAAAATAGATATTGGCAACATTCATATTTATTTCCGTATTTATAATTTCTATCCCATCTAAAAGTAAAATGTCAATTTCTTTTTGTTTGGGTTTTTTTCTCATTTGTTCAAACATTTCATTGATAATCTGATAGGCATCGGTACTTTCTGTCTCAAAATCCACTGCCACAAGCGTATTATCTGTAACATTTCTATAATATATTTTCATGCCTTCTGCTGATTCTTCACATCCAGATAAACATAATAAAAAACACACTGTTAAAATACAAAAAAGAATCCGTATATTGATATATTTATGCAAAACATTCATCCTCATTTCTGTATGGCTTTTCACATAAGCCTGCACATTATAATTTCTCTTCTTTAATCGACACATGATTATTCTCATTTACATAATTTAATGGAATCCTTACTGTAAATGTAGTTCCTTGCCCTTCTTCACTGTACAGTTTAATAATCCCATGATGCATAAGAATAATGTTTTGAACAATGGCAAGTCCTAGTCCTGTTCCGCCTGTCTCCCTAGACCTTGCCTTATCCACCCTGTAAAATCGGTCAAAAACTAATTCTTGGCTTTCTTTTGGTATGCCTATTCCAGAATCTTCAACCCGCACATAAAAATATTGATAATCCGCATTTAACGATACATGAACCCAGCCATCATTATTGTTATATTTTATTGCATTTTCCACAAGATTTGATACCACCTGTGTAAATTTCACTTCATCTACTTCTGCAACGACCGGTCTAAAACTTTCAAAAAGAATTTCAACATTTTTCTTTTCAGCAATCGGTTTTAAACGCTTTAATACCAACTCCATCAATTCATTTAAATTAACAGAAACAATATTTAGAGCGACCGCTTTTTTATCCATTCTTACCAGCGTCAACAAATCATCTATAATTTTACTTTCCCTATCAATTTCCTCAACGATATCCTGCATAAATTCTTTGTATAATTCTACGGGCGCATCTTCTTGCATATTGAGCGAATCGGCTAATACTTTAATGGATGTAATCGGCGTTTTTAACTCATGTGATACATTGGACACAAACTCTTGTCTGCTCTCATCTAAACTGTTTGCTTTATCCATCACTGTATTAAAATGAATTGCCAATTCTCTCATCTCTGTGCTTCCTTTGACAGGTAAACGCTTATCTACATGTCCGGCCGCAACCTCTTCAATCACTTGATATAATTTTTTATAACGTTTTGATGTTACACTAATAATTAGATAAATTAAACTAATTGAAACAATCATAACTGCTATTATCGCTGTATATATATTATTATAAATTGATTGTTTATAAGATAATATCTTACTTAAAGACATATCTGTAACAATAACGCCACATGTCACATTTTCTGAATTAACAATAGGAACAACAGCCTCTATTGAATTTGATTTTTTATTATACTCAAAGACATTTTTCCGATTCTTATATGAATTTAATACATTGGGATTAATCATACTTCTTGAATATTCTGTATAATAGGAATCCAGCACAATAACAAAGCGTTCGTCGATTACACGGATTCGCATATAATTCATTGCTGAATAATGTTTTAATAAATCATAAACACCGTTTTTTTCTGCATCATGTATGGTCAAATATTCTGAAAATTCATTTGCCATCACTGCCGTGCTTGTCTGCAAACTTGCAAGTTCATTTTCTACCATACCTCGAATTAAAAAATGGCTAGTACACTTTTCTACTGTAAACAGCGATATCAACAATATTGTAACAATAATAATAAATGTTCCAACTTTTGTACTGTTCATCAATTTTAAAAAATCACTGATATATTTTTTAAATTGATTCTCATTTTCTTCTTTTTCTACATCCATATCCTTATGATTTTTAAACATTATAGTAATATCCTACTCCCCAGCGTGTGTGAATATATTTCGGCTCACTGGCATTATCCTCAATTTTTTCTCTTAATCTTCTCACATGTACATCAACCGTTCTTGCATCGCCCGGATAATCACTTCCCCAAACCATATTAAGAAGCATATCTCTGCTGTAAACCTTACCTGGATTTCTTACAAGAATCTCGACTAAATCAAATTCTTTGGCTGTAAGATTAATCTCTTTTTCGTTAATCATCAAATTTCGATTGTCGCAATCCAATCTAAAATTTCCAGAAATAATAATGCTGCTATTGACAACAGGCTGAACTTTCTTGACATTTCTTCTAAGTATTGCTTTAATTCTTGCTTTGACCTCGAGTACATTAAAAGGTTTGGTAATATAGTCGTCTGCTCCATACTCCAACCCTAAAATTTTATCCATATCATCGCCTTTTGCTGTCAGCATAATAATAGGCACATTGGAAAATTCCCGAACCTGCTGGCAAACTTCCATACCATCTAATTTGGGCAGCATAATATCCAAAAGAACAATATCATAATCATTCTTTTTAATACAGTCAAAAGCTTCCTCGCCGTCATAAGCACATTCGACTTCCATACCATCTTGTTCTAAACTATATTTTAATCCTTTTATAATTAATTTTTCATCGTCTACAATCAATACTTTATTTGCCATTATGTATCAACCATACCTTTCTATATCTATATATCTAAATTATCCATTATCTAAAAAACGAAATATTGCAAATGTATCATCCATAAGTATTTATACTTTTTATAAATTTTATATCGGCAAATAGCACTTTATAAATATACTTTTTACACCGTTATATAATCTTTTATTTTTGAATATGCTGCTTCTTTTATGCCGCTGATTTTCATAATATCTTCTTTAACGTAAAATTTGCCGTGTTGGGTACGATACTCAATAATATCTCTCGCCCTTGATTCACCTATTCCCGGAAGTGTTGTAAGTTCTGAAAGTGATGCGGTATTAATATTGATAAGTGATGAATTTTTTGACGAATTTTCAATATCAATATTATTACTTGATAAATTTTCCTGCTTTTGGAAAGACTCCATATCTGGAACATCTATCTTATCCTTATCCTGAACGATATCAGCAAGATTAAGAGCCTGTACACATGCTTCCTGCGTCAAACCACCCGCCATATCAATAATTTCATATACTCTCGTGCCTTCAGCACATGAGTATACGCCAGGATTTTTTACACAGCCACATATATATACGTAAATTTTGGAATTTTGGTTTTCATTTGATGAAATAATTTTATTATCATTTTCTGATGCAGAATGTAGAGATTCTTCATTTATCGTCTGATAATTATAATACTCAACCGCCTCTTTATCTTTTTTTGCCAATACAGATATACAATATATTGTACCCAGAATCAATATTGTCAAACAGACTATTCCATATCGGATAGCTGTTTTATTACTTTTTAAATATGTATTTAATACATTTAATTTATTAATCATACAATCCCCATTTAAAATTAACAGGAACGTATTACGCACACAATAATATTACAAAAAAAAAATCAAAAATACAAGTGCAAATCATATTAAAATATAGTACACTATTATTTATTATGTTATTAATTGGGAGGTTACCATGAAAAAAAAGCGAAAAAAAATAAGCTGGCTTGATAATACAGACAGCCTTATTCCTTGCGGCAATATCACTTATATTATAGCTTTTGTCATACCGCTTATGGTATTTGTCGCTTTATATTACCTAAAAGACATCTATCCTTTTGGTGATAACTGTTATCTGCGTTCGGATATGTATCACCAATATGCACCATTCTTTTCTGAATTATGGAATAAATTAAGAAGCGGGGAATCCTTGACATACAGCTGGGATATTGGCATGGGGACAAATTTTACTTCCCTAGCTGCCTACTATCTGTCAAGTCCAATGAATTTACTGATTGCACTTTTCCCTCAAAAGAGCATGATTGAGATAATGAATGTACTAATTATATTAAAATTATCTCTTTCCAGCGTTACTTTTACTTACTACATCACCAAACATTTTCACAATAAAAGCTGTATTATCTCTCTTTTTGGCATGTTTTACTCCATGTCCGCATTTGTCGCGGCATATAGCTGGAATATTATGTGGCTTGACTGTATTATACTTGTTCCCCTTATTATGCTGGGACTTGAAAAGCTTGTCAATGAAGATAAATACTTTTTATACTGCATTTCGCTCGGATTGTGCATATTATCCAATTATTATATTTCCATTATGGTATGTTTAAGTGTAATCATGTATTTTATTGTGCTAATTATCTCTTACAATGGAAAAAAATCAGCAAAAATTTATTTTAAAAAAATATTGAATTGGGGTATATTTTCACTGTTGGCAGCAGGCTTAGCTGCCTGTTTGCTGCTGCCAGAAATCTATACATTTTCTCTTTCTGCATCCAGTTCTATATCCTTTCCCAAAAAACTGGAAGCTTATTTTTCCATTATGGAAATGCTCGTGCGGCAGCTTATGCATGTCCCTGTACATCTTGGACTAGAACACTACCCTAATATATATTGCGGTGTTGCCATCTTTCTTTTAATACCGCTGTATATATGCAACAAAAATATTAAAACCAACGAAAAAATTGGCAAGTGCGTGATGCTTTTAGCCTTTTTATTAGCCTTTAATTTAAACATACCAAACTTTATATGGCATGGACTGCACTATCCAAACAGCCTCCCTTGCCGTCAGTCCTACATTTATATTTTCTTTATTTTAACAATGGCATATGAAGGCTATTACCATATAAAAGACGCAACAAGACGCAATATTACTTTCTGTGTCTGGATAGCTGCCGCTTTTCTTTTAATAACTGAACAGCTATTTATTAAAAGTGAAAATTACAAATTTACTATATTTTATATCAGCGGAGCTTATATGCTTGGCTATGCTCTTGCCTTATTCATCAAACATAAGAAAAAAAGCGAATCTCCTATTGCACTGTTTATTGTCTTTGCTTTAGCAATTACAGAATGTGCCTTAAACATGCAAAAAACAGGATTAGGAACAACGGACAGACCTTCCTATCTTTTAGACTATAATGCCGTTAAAAATGTAACAGCCGCCGTTAAAAATGATGACGATTCTTTTTATCGAATGGACAAAATTTGGGGAGCAAGGTCAAAAAATGACGGTGCTTGGCATAATTACCACAGCATTTCAACCTTTTCCTCTACATGCAGCGCTGGAATGAGCGATTTATTTAAAGATTTAGGTATGTATGGTTCAACAAACGCTTATAGCTATGATGGCGCAACCCTGATGACAAACTCGTTATTTTCGGTAAAATACTTGATAAGCAATCAACTTCTTGCAACCGATTCTTTACTGACTTATTACACTGGAAATGACGGTGAATTTATATACCACAATGAAAATGCTCTTCCTCTTGGATATGTTGTCCATTCGGATGTAAATGAATGGCAAGGATATGACATTAACAATGGAATTGAAAATCAAAATGCGCTGATTTATTCTATGACAGGAAAAAATAACGTATTTCGTCAAGATTACAATTATAGCTCTACTTCAGATACTACTATTACACCTAAGACAGATGGACATATGTATATATATGTTCAAAACCGTGACGTAGAACTTTTGAGCGTAACCATTGGCAATGATGTCAAGAGTTTTACCAATTTAAAAAATGACCCTCACCTTATTGATGTCGGTTATGTTGCCGCCACCGATTCTGTGCAGGTTGGAACCGATAAAGAGACAGGACTTACCGTATATATGCTTGATACCAATATTTATAAACAAGTATGCGATATCCTTTCTCAAAATGGATTTATCATTGACAGTTGGTCTAATACTCAATTTCAAGGAACGGTACATTGTGATTATGATGGTACATTTATGTTTTCCATTCCTTTTGACAAAGGTTGGAGCGTATATATTGATGGTAAAAAAGCAGAGACTTACCCTATTGCCAATGCACTGCTTGGCACTGATATTACACAGGGTTCCCATAAAGTCCAGTTAAAATATATGCCCGTCAATCTTATAAAAGGCTGTATCATTACAATTTTAAGTATCCTTATATTAATTGGGCTTTATATATTAAAACGAAAACATATAACACCACAATTTTTATATCAAAAATTGCTTGAAAAAAGTAATGAAAATATGGACAATATAGATAATTCAAGCGATACAGATACAATGGATTCTGTTGTAAAATCAACCAATTCTTTTAAGACATTAAATGTTGACAATCTTTCCGATAATCTGTATAACAAAAAGAATTTTGAAGGTTTGGAAAAAAGGATTGACAATGAACGTTTATCTGAAATTTTAGAAGATATTGATGATTTTGACAGTCTTGAGCTTGATGATGAAAAGGATTAAATTTTTTAATTCCTCTATTAATACTTTTCTATATCAATAATATTCGTTGTCTCATTGCCTGTGAGAACAAAAACTATATATTGTAACCATTTCAATTTTACATTATAATAAATATAATAAAAAACATACAACATATGTTATCGAGAAAATACGATAACTAAAAAGCAGTCAAGCAGATATTTGCAATCGAACTTGCTATTTGCTTCATAAAGTTAAAAACACCTAAGGAAAGGAGAAAACTACTCGGCAGCATTTGTCCATATTTTGAGTAGCAGAAATTATATGAAATTATGGGGTGGTCGTTTTACAAAAGAAACGAACGAATTAGTAAACAATTTTAACGCTTCGATATCATTTGACCAAAAATTTTACAGACATGATATTATTGGAAGTATTGCTCATGCAAAAATGCTTGGAGCAAAAGGCATTATATCTGAAGAAGAATGCAAACAGATACAGGAAGGTCTTGAGGGAATTTTATCCGACATCGAAAACAGACAATTAACGATAACGGATGAATATGAAGATATCCATACATTTATGGAAGCCACATTGATACAACGAATTGGCAATGCAGGCAAAAAACTTCACACTGGAAGAAGCCGCAACGACCAAGTTGCCCTTGATATGCGTCTTTATATTCGTGACGAAGTAAAAAATGTCGATGAAGAAATCAAACATTTGATGAATTGTATTCTTCGTATCATGAAAGAACATGTTGAAACCTACATGCCTGGATTTACACATCTTCAAAAAGCACAGCCTGTCACGATTGCACATCACTTTGGTGCATACTATGAAATGTTTTTAAGAGACCGCAGCCGTCTTTTTGATATCTACAAACGTATGAATTACTGTCCACTAGGCTCTGGCGCTTTAGCAGGAACAACCTATCCGCTTGACCGAACAATGACTGCTAAACTGCTAAACTTTGAAGGACCTATGTTAAATAGTATGGATGGCGTATCCGACAGGGATTATGTCATTGAATTTTTAAGTGCATTAGCAACGATGATGGTTCATCTAAGCCGATTTTCAGAAGAAATATGTATCTGGAATTGCAATGAATATCGATTTATTGAATTAGACGATGCATATAGTACAGGCTCTAGTATTATGCCGCAAAAGAAAAATCCTGATATAGCCGAATTAGTGCGCGGCAAAACCGGACGTGTATATGGCGCTCTTATCAGTATCCTTACAACGATGAAAGGTATTCCTTTAGCATATAACAAAGATATGCAGGAAGACAAAGAATTGACATTTGACGCTATTGATACGGTAAAAGGCTGTATCAAATTATTTGCAGGTATGATTGACACGATGAAATTTAACAGCAAACGAATGGAGGACAGCGCAAAAAAAGGATTTATCAATGCTACTGACGCTGCGGATTATCTTGTTAAAAAGAATGTGCCATTTCGAGATGCGCACAGCTATGTCGGTCAACTAGTCTTAAAATGTATTGAAAAAGATATTGCTTTAGATGAACTTTCCTTAGATGAATACAAAAAAGTATGCCCTGTATTTGAAGATGATATATACGATGCAATCAGTCTAAAAACATGTATTGAAAAAAGACTGACAACCGGCGCACCAGGACCAGAAATGATGCGACAAGTTATCCAACACTATGAAGAACTCGACGCTCATTTTCTGACATAAATACCTTATTATTTTTGTAATATTTTTTTCAAAAATAAAGCTGTTGAAAAAGAAAACCATTTTCCTATTTTTCTTTTTCAGCAGCATTTTAACCTCATCAAGGAAGTCCCCCACTTCAATGTTACAAATTAACTTTTAATTGATATCTGTGCGTTTCTTTATACAAAGTTAAAAACGAAAGCTTTGAACAAAAAGGCAACGCTGATTAATAGAAAGGCAGGATTATTTTTATGAAATATAAGGACTTACTCCATACTATTCAACATGCTTGTTTAACGCCAGACGCTCATTTTCTTGCGACTTTACGTCCCATACCAAAAGAAAATATTGATAATCTAAATCTTCCAAAAGAATTGATAGCTTTTTTGACCCAGATAGGTTTGCCGCCACAAGTCCTCCTTGTTAGAGAACCCGAAGAAATGGAATCACAAGATGTCTATACCTATTTCTTCCCATTAGAGAAATTTTACACCAAAAAAATTGAAAATGACACTTATTTGTCGATTGGCGGCTGGAAATCAACATGTATCTACAATCAAACGACTGAAGAAACTGTAACCGAAATAAGAGAAGATATTTCAGGCGAATATCTTGTCCATATCACTACTGGAGAAGTTTGGTATATTAATAATGCAAACTTAGAATTAAGCGAAGATGGCTGGAAACTTACGGATAGCGACTTAGAATTGCAGTTTATCAACAGCAGTGTTGAACAATTTGTTCTGTCGATGGCTTGCTGGAAACAATTTTATCCTCAATTTGAAAAAAAATATCTGGAAGTTGATGGCGATTTAGAATATATTTTTGAACATGAGGAATTATATGAGCCATTTTTTAATACGATGGAATTGTTAGACAAAAAAGCAATGGAAGATGAATTGAATTATTGGCGTTTTATGTGTGATTTATCTTTATATTAAGATATGAAGTTTGTGCCTGCAGCTTCCATTCTTTTCAATCCATAAATGCATCTTCAATTGTAGGAATACATGGCGAAAAATTGGTGTCTATCTTATATTCACATTGCCCTTTCTTAAATATATAGGTTTGAAAATGATTATAATAATTTCTATCCTCATTATCCCAAACATATATCATTCCATAACTGCCTGTTGCAATTTCTGAAATTTTGGTATATACCTCAATAATTTGCTTGACTTGAGATGTATTATGATTGCAGCAGAGCAATGTATGAAGAAAAGGACTTCCATTTTGATACTGGATTTTCAAACCGCATGTATTATTTTGAATAATATCTTTTACTTGCTGCTGTATTGTTTCGATTTCTTCTTGTGGTATAAAATCCTCGTTTTTATAGGTTTCTACAATAGATAACCAGCCGTGTAGTTCAATCATTCATTTGCTCCAATTATATCATGTTCCGTTCTTTTTTCGATGTTCAGTGTTTCTTTATTCAAATATTCGCTGCTTTCAAAAGATAAAGGTTCAATATTTGACACTAATTCTATATATTTATCAAAATACATTAACAATCTATCAATAACTCTTTTCTTTTTTTCACCTCTATTACCGCCGCCAAAACGCGACACTGCTGGCATAATAATGTCAATATCTGTCCCTGTTGTTTTTAACACACCATCTCGAAAACAATTATCTATAAATTTATGTGTTTCATCAAACTTTAATTTTTCCTCATTAATAATTATAATAAGTTCATGTTCTCTTTGTTCATCTACAAATTTTTTCCAATCACTGTCTACTTCTGTCTGTGCATTGATTCCTGATAAAAACTTTCTAATTAATTCCATCTTACTGCGCAAATTCATGCTAGAATAAACAGCCTTTTCTATTGTAACAATAATCTCTTTGTCTTGATTTCCACCTTGTTGATATTTTTTTACAAGCATAAGAATGTAATCAATATTGACTTCCACCTGTTTTACAAGTTCAATTTCAAATACAACATCATCATTAATATTTTCCTTATTTTCATTTGTTTTTGTTTTATATTTTTGATAAAGGTCAATATATTCACTTTGATAATCCTGAAAATCTCTATCTGAAAGAACTTCTTTTCCTGCAAAATCATCAAAAGCTGAAAGGATATTTTTCATTCTAAGAATTGCACTATAAAGAGAAATAAATTCTTTCTCTGCTTTTTCTCCCTCTAATACTGTGCCTAATGGAAAAATGGTATTCAATTTATCAATTAATTCCACATATCCATCATAATGCTTGCCATTCTCATTATAACCATGATAATAACTCTCAAAGTTTTTTAAAAGAACAACACTTTCCGCTTCTTTATTGCCAAAAAGTGCAATTGCATTATTGGTTTCTTCTTCCAGATTGCGAAAACATACAATATTTCCAAACGTCTTTACTGAATTAAGAATACGGTTTGTACGTGAAAATGCCTGTAATAGTCCATGAT
Organism: uncultured Eubacterium sp.; assembly: GCA_947088865.1. GTDB lineage: Bacteria > Bacillota > Clostridia > Lachnospirales > Lachnospiraceae > Lachnospira. The sequence goes on from CAMUHY010000022.1 coordinate 40,492, forward strand.
ATTTTAAATTTTTATCTACCCATAATGTATTAAGCGTTGTTGCATCAAATCCTGTAAGAAACATATTTACTACAATTAAAATATCAATTTCTCTATTCTTCATTCTAAGCGAAACATCTTTATAATAATTTTGAAATTTCTCACTTGAAGTATCATAATTTGTTTTAAACATCTCATTATATTCATCAATAGCCATTTCAAGAAAATCTCTGGAACTTTTATCAAGTCCATCTGTATTTTCACAAATTTCATCTTCCACAAAATCATCATTTGTTGCTTCATTTGCACCATAACTATAAATAAGCGCTATTCGCAGCTTATGTGGCATCCCCTTAGCTGCTGACCATGATAATCCCTCCATTTGCTTCTTAAATTCTGCATAATACAATTTTGCTGCTTCAATAGAACTTACTGCAAAAATAGAATTAAATCCTCTCATATGAATGGGTTTTCTTTTTTCTTCTACTGATTCCTTGTTCTTTTTTCGACTATTTGCTGTTGTCGCAACTTCCTGCACATTCATCAGCTTAGAAAAATCAAAACTTTCTTTATTACGTTTTGTTTTTTGGTCAAAATGTTCCAAAATATATTTTACAATTTCCTCAATTCTCTTTGGTTCCATAAGTGCCTTTTCTGTATCAATAGCAGCTACTTTTTTATTTTTCGCACTCTTTTTACTCTTTATTGTTGTAATATAATCAATACGAAACGGCAATACATTTTCATCATGAATTGCATCTACAATTGTATAGGTATGAAGCTTATCGCCAAATACTTGTGGTGTAGTCCGTAAATTAACATGTTTTCCGCTTACTGCATTATCTGCAAAAATTGGCGTACCTGTAAAGCCAAAAATATGATATTTTTTAAAATTTTTTGTAATAGCTTTGTGCATATCACCAAATTGTGAACGGTGGCACTCATCAAACACTAATACAATGTGCCTGTTAAATATCTCATGTCCTTTATATTTATTAATAAAATTGTCTAACTTTTGAATAGTTGTAATAATAATTTTTGCATTCTTATCTTCCAACTGTTTTTTTAATATAGCCGTTGATGTATTACTATTTGCCGCGCCCTTTTGAAAACGGTCATACTCTTTCATCGTTTGATAATCAAGGTCTTTGCGGTCAACAACAAAAAGCACTTTATCTACAAATGAAAACTGGCTTGCTAATTGCGCTGTTTTAAATGAAGTTAATGTCTTACCGCTTCCTGTGGTATGCCAAATATATCCCCCTGCCTCAAGTGTTCCCAATTTTTTATAGTTCGTTGCAATTTCAATACGATTTAATATTTTTTCAGTCGCAGCAATCTGATATGGACGCATAACAAGTAATAAATTTTCGGAAGTAAAAACGCAATACTTTGTTAATATATTTAAAATAGTATGTTTTGATAGAAATGTTTTTGTAAAATCTACAAGGTCACAAATCACCTTATTATTTGCATCCGCCCAAAATGAAGTGAATTTAAAACTATTACTAGTTTGTTTTCCTCTATTCTGATTTTTTTGAGATGAATATTTATTTTGCTCTTTAATATGAGAAGAACGAGTTGTATTAGAATAATATTTTGTATGTGTTCCATTAGAAATAATAAATAGTTGTACATACTCATACAATCCGCTTCCTGCCCAAAAACTATCACGCTGATAACGATTAATTTGATTAAACGCCTCCTGTATAGCAACCCCTCTACGTTTTAATTCTATATGTATAATAGGAAAACCATTCACAAGAATTGTCACATCATAACGATTGTCATAATTTGCCTGCCTATCTAATGGATAAGCGCTATCTGTTTTTGATACCTTATATTGGTTCATTACCTGCAAACAATTGTTATGAATATTCTTTTTATCTATAAGTGTAATATTTTTTGTACTTCCATTATCACGCTCTAAATTTTTTATGACATCTTCTTGTATCGTGCGTGTTTTTTCTACAATACCTTCATTTGCATTAGCAATATATTTCCGAAAAAAACGCTCCCATTCTGTATCTGTAAAATAATATGAATTTAATTGTTCTATTTTTTTACGAAGATTAACAATTAATTCTGCTTCTGTATGAATTTGCAAATACTCATATCCTTGCTGTGTAAGCATATCAATCAATTCTTTTTCTAAATCTGCTTCACTTTGGTAGTTGTCAGAACGCCTGCTTTCTGGTGTATATTCAGCAACTACTGTGCTTTCATTCATGCAAGCAACCATATTTAGTGTACTCATTTGTATGACTCCTTATTATTTATCTAAAATTTCAATACTTTTAATCCATACTCAATATACTCATCCATTTTTGAATCTACAGATAAAAGTGTCATTTTTCCTTTTATCGCTTGCCATATAATCATTCGGTCAAATGGGTCCTTGTGTTTTATGGGTAAACGATAGGCAGAAATTAAATCTTCATTATCCAATTTTTTACATATTAAAAAGCTATTTACAATCTCTTGATAAAATTTTTCTGGAATGATTCCATTTAAAAAAAGTTTTCCTATAGAATATTTAATAGAGATTTCCCACAAACTTGCCTGACTATAATATATTTCATTATTATCTGACATTAATATCTCTTTTATTTTATTTGAAATTTTTGCTGTATCCATAAACAACCATAATAAATAATGAGTATCAATCAATAATTTCATTCGCCTATTAACTCCTCATTACTTATCTCCCAATCATCTGAAAAAGAAACTGTGCATTTTCCTTCAAGAGTTCCCAATTCACGTACCTTTGGTATTATAGTTTCATCTAAAGCAGTAATAATTACTTTTTGATTTAAACGTAGCTTTTCTCCCTCCATTGGAACACATACCGTTCCATTATAATATCCTTCCATAGCTATCATAATAAAAACCTCCTATATTTAAAAACTCTACAATCAATACATTATAAAATAACATATTATGAATAATTTGCTTTATAATTCTAATATTACAGTCTTACTATAACTATTATATCATAATATCAAACTTTTTACATTTTATCTTTAACATCATATGTAAAATAATAGTTATTATTTGCCTATTTCCTAAAAGTTAAGCAACTTATCTCGATAATACTCATATTGCTTTTGACGTGCTGCAATTTCGGCTGGAAGTCCAGTAGAAAGGTCGTTACATAAAGTATTAAAATGGTCAAGAATTTCTACAATGCACTCTTGTTCTTTAATTGGTGGAAGAGGAATAATTATATCTTTTAATTTATCTGGTGTTACTTCAATAACTTTCGTTCCATGTGCTAATTGTTTCTTTTGTTTATAAAAATTATTTGTATGAAAATAATATGATAAAAATTTAGAATTTTGATTATGATGTATTATAGCTGTATGTCCACTAACTGCAATTTCATTATCACCTAGCCATGCAACACACTTACATACATCATCAATATTTTCACTTGTTATTGCCATAATAATATCATTTTTAACTGCTTTTTTTGATTTTTCAGCCACACTTTCAGAGATATTTTCAATAGTCTTATCCGCATAAACGCCAAATTTTGTATATATCTGTCCATAATGAATACAAGGAAAACCAAATTCAACAAAATCTTTTTTTTGAAAATTGCCACCCCTTGTTATTGTTGCAATATCTCCTAGTTTAACAAAGGCATAGCCAAACACATATTGTAAAAGTTTAATTATGGCTGGCTGGCTGGCTGGCTGGCTGGCTGGCTGGCTGGCTGGCTGGCTGGCTGGCTGG
>CAMUHY010000023.1 GCA_947088865.1 uncultured Eubacterium sp.
CTTAAGTCGAATCCTGTCAATAACTTTTTTCTATTTTTTTACGCGTCTTTTCCTACTTTAAATCAACTTGACTTTTCTCTTGCTTTTCTTCTTGTTTTTTATATTCTATCATATCCCATATCATCAGTATAACTTGAATAAATATAACGCCTGCACAAAGGTAATATTCCACACTGCTATATTTCTTTTTTTCTTTCTTTTTCTTTTTAAACATAAAAAGTCCTTTCCTTATTATATACTCTTAATTCATATAAAATAATTTGTGATATTTTTTAAACAGACAAGTCTAACTTCCGCTTAAAAGCGGAAGTTAGACCTCCCCTATAAGGTTTCGTTTTTATAACAACCCCTATTTTATAAAATTTTTATTTAATTTGCTCAGTGTAATCCTAAAATTTACAATATATTTTTATGTTATTTCAAAGCATTTTTTGCTTCATCTGTAATCTCTCTTTGATAAGCAATCTCATTTTCAATATTGCGCGCTAACTCATTTGCAGTATAGGCAGCATCAACCACCTTATTTAAAATTTTCCCGACAGAATCTGCCTTGTCCTTTTGCGCCGTAGCATTATCAAATATTGATTTCATTGAAAGAACGGTCTCATCAACAGAAGTCTGAATCTTTGCAATTGTATCGGTTATTTCCTTTGAAGATTTTGAAGACTGTGAAGCAAGACTTCGCACTTCACTTGCCACCACTGCAAATCCACGCCCATGTTCTCCTGCCCTAGCCGCCTCAATTGAAGCATTTAACGAAAGTATATTTGTTCTTTTCGATATATTGCTTATAACGGTTGCAAATTCTTCAATATTGCCTGATAATTCAACCAATTCCTTAATCTTTGCCGAAGATTGCTCCACCACACTATTTAACGTGTCAATCATCTTTAATATTTCTTCAATACTGCTAATACTTTCCTTAATTAAATTAAGTGATGTATCGGATGAATTGATAACGTCAAATGCATCTTTTTCTAGTTTTTCCTGTGAATCGTCAAGCCCATTAAGAATATTATTTAAATTATTAATGATTTCTATATTTTCCATAACCCCCTCCTTTTTAAACTATATTATGTACCTTTCCTTTATATTGTAAAAATTCTTGCCACTTAGCCTATTACACCCTCTATACTTATTATATTAACTTTATGGCCTCTATAATATTACGTACACCTATCAATGTAATTTTATCAGTTTTTTTGATATTTTTCAAGCATACAGATGGAAGAATACATATTTTAAAACCAAGTTTTATCGCCTCATTTACTCGAATCTGCGGCTGACTTACTGCTCTGACCTCTCCTGCAAGTCCAACTTCTCCAAAAATAATGGTCTTATCATCTACTATTTTATTGCGAAAACTGCTTGCTATTGCCATCACAATACCAAGGTCAATAGCTGGCTCATTTACTTTTACTCCTCCTGCTATATTGACATAAGCATCACTTGCAGACAAATGAATACCTGCTCTTTTTTCTAAGACCGCCATCAACAAATTAACTCTATTATAATCTGTTCCTGCGGCAGTTCTTCTAGGCAAACCAAAGTTTGAATCACATACTAACGCTTGAATCTCAACCAGCAAAGGTCTTGTTCCCTCAAGCAGACAAACAACAATAGAACCTGAAGCATTTTCTGGTTTTCCAGTAAGCATATACTCTGATGGATTTGTCACCTCAACTAACCCTTTTTCTTGCATCTCAAATACGCCAATTTCATTGGTGGAACCAAATCGATTCTTTACACTTCGCAAAATTCGATATGTAGCATATTTATCACCCTCAAAATAAAGAACCGTATCAACCATATGTTCCAGCACACGCGGACCTGCAACAACGCCTTCTTTTGTCACATGTCCCACAATAAAAATACTGATATTTAAACCTTTTGCCAACTGCATAAGAATAGCGGTCGTCTCACGAACCTGTCCTACACTTCCTGGCGCTGAGCTAATTTCCTCTCGGTACATGGTCTGTATTGAATCAATAATCACTACTTGAGGATTTTCTGATTTTAACGTTCCCTCTATTACTTCAAGGCTTGTTTCACATAAAACCATCAGCTCATCGCTTATTGTTCCTACTCGTTCAGCGCGAAGTTTTATCTGTGTCAAAGACTCCTCGCCTGATATATATAATACCTTCTTTCCGTTTTTAGAAAGATTATGACACATTTGCAAAAGCAAAGTAGATTTGCCAATACCAGGGTCACCGCCCACTAATATTAAAGAACCGCTTACAATCCCGCCTCCTAATACACGGTCAAATTCTTTGATACCTGTTGTTACTCTATCTTTATCCGTAGAACGAACAGTTGATAATTGGACAGGCGTACCTTTCTTTAAATCTGAATTTCGCAAAGACGTTTTAACAACGCCCTTTACATTTGTACCTTTTGATACAGGTTCTTCCACAAAAGTATTCCACTGCTTACATGATGGACACTGTCCAAACCATTTTGCAGACTCATATCCGCATTCATTGCAAAAAAATGCTGTGTCTTTAACTTTTGCCATAAAAATCCCCCATTTCTGCACTGCTTTTTATATAAAAACCTTTTGATTTTTTTGTAATGTTGTGTCAAGCAGCACACAGACACAAAAAAATTTATACAAGATAGTCTTATTGCTCATAAAAATAAAGCTGCCACATTAAGTCTTAAATATTTTTACTTAATGTGGCAACTTCATCACATAAAACTCCTATTTAACTTTAATTTGAACAATACTTCCTTTTTAAGTAAATGTTTTGGCAAATTTTATGTTCCTGTTAAACCTTTTTTATCTCAACAGCTACTTTTGTATCGCCATCAAATTCAACAGAAAATACCAACTTACCGCCCATATTTGTCGTCATTGTGCCTACATCTTCTCCATCAATTGTAATGGCATATGAAGAACCTTCCTCTAGTTCAAGAGTAATCTGTGCATCTTCAATACCCTCAACAAAAAACGTAACAACATCAGCGGTAGCCTTAAAATTATTTACGGCTGTTCCTGGAACAGACTCATAAACAAATGAACCATTGCGTTCTAGCTTTGTAATCTCATGGAAAGTCTTAACCTTATACATATCTCCACAATATTCATAATCCGACTTTTTTGATTTAACATCAAGCTTATAATTGCCAAAACTAAGCCCACCATCTTTTTCTGAATGAATTAATTCCTCTACTACTGCCATCTAAAAGTCCTCCTCAAATTTAGCGTCCGTATTTCAATTTTATAAAGTCATTATACAATACTTCCTAATGATATTCTAGTGTAAAATGGTGGACTAATAATGAACATTTTGTAAACTGCATAAAGCCAGCCAAGAGGAAATTTTCAACCCACTACACTCTTGATAAAGTTCAATCACTTATTGATACCTCGCTTTGTCGTAAAGTTCAATTTGCCGTCTTTTACTGTGGCAAGCAGCCTATTACCAGCTTTTACCTTTGTCTCTAATATCTTTTCAGCAAGTGCATCTTCAATATCATTTTGAATGGTTCTTCTAAGTGGCCTAGCGCCATATTTCACATCATAGCCTTTATCGACAATATAATTTTTGGCCTCTTCATCCAACTCAATCGACAATTTCATCTGTTCCATCATTCTCTTGTTGACAGAACGAATCATAATATCCACAATTTGTCCTATCTGTGCCTTATTTAATGTATGGAATACAATAATCTCATCAATTCGGTTAATAAATTCTGGCTTAAAAATACGTTTTACTTCATCCATTACTTTATTTTTCATATTTTCATGCTCAAATTTTTCATCATTTGCCGTTGCAAAACCAAGTTTTTTAGGTTCTACTATATTTTCTGCACCTGCATTGGATGTCATAATAATTACTGTATTTTTAAAATCAATCACGCGTCCTGTTGAATCGGTTATATGTCCATCATCAAGCACTTGCAAAAGTACATTAAACACATCTGGATGGGCTTTTTCAATCTCATCAAATAAAATAACAGAATACGGATTCCTTCGCACTTTCTCAGACAATTGACCGCCCTCATCATATCCAACATATCCCGGAGGCGAGCCAATCAGCTTTGATACCGTATGCTTTTCCATAAATTCAGACATATCAACACGAATCAACGCATTTTCTGTGCCAAACATGGCGTCTGCCAAAGCCTTTGAAAGCTCTGTTTTGCCAACTCCCGTAGGTCCTAAAAACAAGAACGAACCAATAGGTCTATTCGGGTCTTTTAACCCTACACGCCCTCTTCTTATTGCCCTTGCCACTGAAGTCACCGCTTCATCTTGTCCGATAACTCTCTGATGAAGGGTCTCTTCAAGTTTCAAAAGTCTGTCTGATTCCGTCTGCGCAATTTTAGATACTGGAATTTTTGTCCAAGTAGAAACAATCTCTGCAATTTCTTCCTCTCCCACATTCAAATTGGCATTACTTCTTTTTTCCTGCCATTCTTCCATCTGTTTATCTAATTTTTGACGCTTTTTATTCTGTAACTTTTTAATCTCACCAGCTTCTTCATAGGCTTCATTTTTAATAGCCTCTTCTTTTTTCTCGTCTAACTTTTTAATTTCTTCCTCTATTTTTTTAATACTTTCAGGCATCACATACGCCGTCAATCTTGTCTTTGAAGATGCCTCATCAATTAAATCAATGGCTTTATCCGGCAAAAATCGGTCATTAATATATCTTTTTGAAAGTTTAACTGATGCAATAACTGCTGCATCATCAATCGTAACATTGTGATGTTCTTCATATTTTTTGCGAAGCCCCATCAATATTTGAATTGCCTCATCAACGGTTGGTTCTTCTACTTTTACAGGTTGAAAACGCCGTTCTAACGCCGCATCTTTTTCAATATATTTGCGATACTCTTCTAATGTTGTCGCCCCAATAAGCTGAATTTCACCTCGCGCTAATGATGGTTTAAGTATATTGGATGCATCAATTGCCCCTTCTGCACCTCCAGCGCCAATAATGGTATGAAGCTCATCAAGAAACAGCAATACATTGCCATCATCGCGAACTTCGCTGATGACTCTCTTGATTCTTTCCTCAAATTCTCCTCTATATTTAGAACCTGCCACCATACCTGACAAATCCAATGTAAGCACTCTTTTATCTTTAATCGTTTCTGGTACGTCACCTTGAATAATTTTAGCTGCCAATCCCTCTGCAATTGCTGTTTTTCCCACTCCAGGCTCACCGATAAGACAAGGATTATTCTTTGTTCTTCTGCTAAGAATCTGAATAACTCGATTAATTTCTTCCGTTCTGCCAATTACAGGGTCAAGCTTTCCATGTGCCGCCATCTCTGTTAAATCTCTGCTGTACTGTTCTAGTACTTGTGTCTTTTTCTTGCCATTATTCTTTTTATTACCGTGCATATCATCACGATAATTATTAGCATCCTCGCCCATTGCCACCAAAATATCAATATACAGCTTTTTAATATTCACGCCTATTGTGGTAAGCAATCGCGCGGCAACGCTTTCCGATTCTTTGATAATCGCAATTAAAATATGCTCAGTTCCAATCAGGTCGGATTTAAAGCGTATTGCTTCTTTTGCAGCATTTTCAAGAATCCTTCTCAATCGCGGCGTATAACCAGACGGTTCTTTCATACCGACAGCCGATTCTGGTGCAATAAGCTGATATACCAAATTTATAATCTTTTCGTCCGTCACATCAAAACTTTGCAATACTGCCGAAGCAAGACAATCTTCTGTCTGTATCAAGCCAATTAAAATGTGTTCTGAACCAATATAACTATGTCCAAGCACCGTCGCCGCTTCCGTCGCGTGATTTAAGGCTTCCTGTGCTTTCTTTGTAAATCTACTTTGCATAAAAGTCCTCCTAAATTATTGAATCAAAGGCAAATGTTCCCGAATAAACTGGGCTCTACGCTCCTCAAGCGCCTCAAAAGACAATTCTTCCTCACTGATAAGCATAAGGTTTGCAGGCTGAATACCAATCATCAACTGATAAATGGAAAATTCTTCCTCCGTCTCCATATGAATCAATTTTTCTGCCAACCCCATTCTAATTTGTGAAAGCAATATCATACCATCTTTTTGTGATAATTTTCTAGCATATTTTAATAATCCATAAGAACGATACACCGAATCTAATACTTCCATTTTTTTACTGGCAATATATTGCTTTCTAATTGCTCGTTCCTGCAAAATAATTTGATTTGCAATATGATTGAGATTATCCATTGCTTCTTGTTCTGTAAGTCCAAGCGTCAATTGATTGGTAAGTTTATATATATCCCCATAACCATCACTGTTGTTATCCCAAAAAACAGAACGCAGCATCATACCAAATCGACCAACTTCTGTGGCAATGCCACTAATTCGATTGGTCATAGTAAGAGCTGGCAAATGCAACATATATGTTACTCTCATTCCTGTTCCGACACTTGACGGACAAGTGGTAAGATACCCATATTTTTTGTCATAAGCATAATCCAACACATCACCTAAAGAATCATCAATTTTATTTACTTTGTCATAAACATTTTTAATATTCATTCCAGCACCAAATCCTTGTATTCGGATATGGTCTTCCTCATTTAACATAATGGATATATCTTCGTCTGATGAGACAAAACCTGCCGCTGTATTTTGCCCAAGCAAATAATTGCTGATAACATGCCGCTCTTTCATAGCATGTTTTTGGCAGTCGTCCAATTCACTAAAATCATATTGATTAAATCCTTTTACACAGTCAAGAGAAGCTATTTTTTCTTTCAAATGATTCACCATTACCCTTGCATCAACATCGGTAAGTTTTGGTGAAAAATTATAATTTCTAAGATTCCTCGCTAGTCTTACTCTGCTTGATACAACAACATCACTTTGCAGTCCATTTTCTTCAAACCATCTAATCATTTGCACACCCTTCTTTCAGTGCTTTTATCTCATCACGATACTTTGCTGCATCTTCATATCGTTCCAATTCAATTGCTTCCTTTAACTTTCTATTTAACTGATTGATTTTATTCAATTTACTTATATTTTCCCCTTTATCTTTATCCGATTTATCACTTGTATTATTAGTATCTATCAAATCGTCTATATCATCACTGACAGCCTTCGCATATCGTTTGCCTTTATGCTCTGCACTGCCATGTAATTTTTTCAAATTATCGTCAAGAAGCGGACCAAACACATCATAACATTCTGAACAGCCAAACTTTCCCATCTGTATAAACTCTTGATAACTCATATCACATTTTGGACAGCGTACATGTGACATTGGATTATCATAATCTTCACTTCCTAATCCTGAAGATGCAAGAAGTCCTGTCAAAAATTTAACAAATGGTATATCACTGTTGCCAATATCCCCTATACTTGTAATCCCCATTCTTGCAGCACAATCACTGCATAAATGATGTTCTGAACGAACACCATTCACAACTTCTGTATAGTGTATAGAAGCTTCGTTTTTATTACAATTATCACATAACATGTTCAAACCCCTTTCATATCCACTTCTTTTTTTTACACAGCATCAATGGACAAAAATAAGTTATTGCTGCAATTACCAATGCAATGAGTACGGATATCATATTTGCACCTGTAAGCATATACATCAGCGTATATGTAAGCCACGCAAAAAATCCCATGATACAAGCACAGCCAAATGGTATTAAAAATGTTTGAATATACTCTAATTTAAAATCAATATGTCTTTTTAAATCCCTTAAATTCAACACAAATATTAAAATTGGAAATGAGGCATTGCCAATTACAAGAGCATATATCCCAAGCCTTGACCAACGAAGCATAAGATATACGATAACAATATGCAGAGCAAGAGAAATAAAAGAATTTTTTACAGGTTTTCGCATTTCATCAATTGCCTGTAAAGCAGAACTCGTCACTGTCGATAACGTATAAAACACGACTGCTATCGCTCCAATCCGAAGCATCATTTCCCCTTGTGTGCTGTCATAGCCCGAAAAGAGCAATTCAATAATAGGCTTGCCAATTGCCACAAAACCTACAAATGAAGGAATAGCAATAATCATATTCGTTTTTATCGTGCTTGTTATTTTATTTCGGACATGTGCCATATTATTCTTGGTATAAGAAGCAACCACACTTGGCAGCATGGACGCTGACATGGCAGAGGCAATTCCTTGAGGAATACCAATAAGCAAGGTATAGCTGGAAGCAAAATTTCCTAAATCCGCCTTAATATTTGTTGACACATTTGTTTTCGTCATAATATTAGAAAACATTGCATCATCAATTACCGCGCTGATTTGATACAATGTCTGCCCAAGTATAATAGGAACCATCGTTGCAATAATCATTATATATACTTGTGAATCTTGCAACGATTCGCTCACCATATCTTTTTTTTGTTTTTTGGCAAATGTCTGCTGATATGCCATATACAAAAAAATCATAAACAATAATCCAGATAAGGCTCCAATTGCCGTCCCCAATGTTCCTCCTGCCGCTCCGTATGCCGAAACATTGTCTGACTGTGCAAATGTTTTCATCAGTATATATCCTGCCGCAATACTTACAACAGCATTCATCACTTGTTCTATCAATTGCGAAAATGCTGTTGGAATCATTGTTCCCTGACCTTGAAAAAAGCCTCTTAAAACGCCCATCACAGCAACCAAAAAAATGGTTGGAGCTAAGACTCGTAGTGGTATAGCAAGACCATCAACGCCTTTATATAATTTTTCAATAGCATTAGCGCCAAAAAATAATATCAGCGCTGCCAAACCACCTGTACATATTGAAACGACAAGAGAACAACGAATAATCTTACCTGCATTTTTATATTGCTTCCTAACAAATTTAGCAGATATAAGTTTAGAGACTGCCATTGGCAAACCATAGGAAGATAATACAAGCATTATGTTATATATATTGTATGCAACACTGTAGATTCCATTCCCTTCACTGCCAATAATATTCATTAAAGGTATTCGATAAAACATGCCTATAATACGGACAATAATACCTGCCATAGCAAGTATTCCTCCATGTATTATAAACTTATTCTTTCTACTTTCTGCCATACCGCATATTCCTTCCCTATTGCGCTATGAAAATTGCCGCATAAACATGCACAGCCCTTTATGCAGCAGTTTCCATATATCTTATGTTTATATGCAACGACATAGAAATCGTTTTTCTAATTAATGATAAAATCTGCAACGACCCATTTACCATCTTTCTTTACATAAGTATACGTAAGCGAGGTATTATATGTTTTATCACCACCGTTCCATGAAACATACAAATCATAGTATACATCACACGAAAAACAATCATCCGAATATTTTACAAAATTTGATATATTTTCATTTTGAAACTCATATGTGTAAGTCATTCCATAAAGAAACGCCCAGACTGCTGGAATATCACTCATATAATCTTTCGCATATCCCACCATCTGATTGGTGAGCGAAGAAAGACTGCCTCTATTAATAATATATTTTCCATAATTTCTGCCAAGTGTCATGATATCCTCACGCACTGATTCTAACAAATCATCATCACTTGGATAGCTTGCTGTATAGGCATTCTTTGAAACTTCTACATTCAAATCATTTTCATTAAGTTGTACCCTAATATCAGGCTGTATAATAAGCCCTGATACCTCATACATTGTCTTTAACGGCTGATTCACATAATCACCCACATGTTTGCATGGCTCAAATTCAATATCATCTTCTTTAATATAATTATCTTTTACTTCAACTCCATTAATTGTTACTGTGCTGCCTTTTGGAACACTGATTGTAATGGTATTATTGGTTGTCTTATCCGCAAAATCATCAAATGATATCTGCCCTAATTTCCATTTATTAAAGCCCCAAAAACCTTGCCCATCTTTTTCAAGCGATACCTTCGCAATCGGTGTTTCTCCTGCAAACACAATATATACAGGGGTCTCCTCTGAATATTCTCTTGCCTTTTTCTTATATGAAACTTTTTCATTATTTAATTTATCTTTAAGATATCCTGCAACCATCTCATTGGATTCAAATTCATTGACTACAACACCGCTTTCATTGAGAAGATTCTCTATATTATCTGCGCTAAACCGAGCGGCTAATATATCCATCATGCTTGAAGGTCTGCCCTCCTCATAATCACCAATAAAATTATACAAAACAATCCAAATAACAATACATAAAAATGCAAGAACTGCTGAGTAAATAATTAAAAACTTTTTAAATGTTTTGCTTTTTCTTCTTTTTGCTGCCATTTTTCCTCCCATCCCGAAGTATTTATGCTGCGAAACAATCATTGTAATTTTACTTAATTAAAAATGCCGTAGGACAAGAGCGAGGACCAAGTGGTGAATATGGTGTGTTGATAACCTCTCCATCATAATACATCTGCGTTGATGTACCTCCATCCATTGTTGAAGCATTAACGGCCCCATACTGTAACATAATATCTTGTAAATCTGAAAAAGAAGCACCAATACTATTTGCCATACGTCCATCAATGGCAAGCAGCAATATAGAACCATCTTCTGCCTGACCAACTGCTGTACGTGGATTAAGACCTCCACCTATACCGGATACATCTTGAGGTTCCCCATTAATAACAAGAAATGGTCCAATACTATTGCTAATACTGACACAATCTCTTATATTATTATCCTTTGCCTGTTGTGCATTCATATTGCCCACTATCAATTTATTGTCATGTGTAATTCCTGTGACATGACACACACCGCTATTGGCGCCATTGACAACTTCACCATTGACCATAACCAAACCTACTGGAACACCTGTAAGTGTTGTCTCACCGTCAATAAATTCACCGCCGTTGACACCGCCTATGGCATCATATCTTTTTGCAATATCAGCAACGACCTGTCCTTGTCCCTGAAATGTGGCAACGGTTCCAACAATCAGCCTTGATGGGTCTTTGACAATCATTAATTTTCCTCTGTAAGTAGACCCTTTTACATCAATAATTTGAATATCTGGCACATCTTCATTTTTTGTTGTATCAATTGTAACAAGACTGGTATCTGTTACCTCTGTTGTGTCTTTTACTGAATTTTCTTCCTTTATCTGTGCAATCTCTTCTTCGGAACAAAACCAATTTGCCAAAAAACCAATGGCGCTGGTTTCCTGAACGGACATAACAAACTGTTTTTTTGCTGTCTTTGACGGTCCAAAGCATAAAACAGCCATAACGCCGTACACAAACACTAAAAAGACAGCAATTGTAACTGCCAAAACAGCACTAACTCTGCCAATCCACATAATTACTTTCTGCTTTGTTGTCATCTTTTTCTTCGACTTTTTATATTTTTTTCGTGGTTCTTCATCAACTGCTATCTTCCTTGATTTTTCTTCTTTTATATCTAAATATTCATCTTCATCATTATCATACATCATATTGATATCTTCTCCCTTCTCACCTTTATTTCATGCTAATATTTACAAAAGACTTATTTTATGCGACCTCTTATCTATTTTCTAAATACCCATATTCGTTGAATATAGAAGCTAATCATAAATAAAATCGTATCGATAATTCCTTTTGTGACAACAGTCATAACTTGCCCTAAACCAAGCAAACTTGTTATCACATAAACCAAGCCATAGGATACCATCAATTGACAGACACATAAAATATAATATCTTACCATAGCTTTGCCAAAATTGTTGTTTGCTTTAAAAACAGCCTTGCGATTAAATAGAAAGTTAAACAGTGAAGATACTACTCTTGCTATGACGGTTGCTAACAAAATTCTCAAAGAATCTTCCAGTTTATTATAGACAAGCACACTTACAACACTAAATATGGCTAAATCAATAACAGACGATGCAAGTGAACTGAAAATATATTTAAAAATAACGCCATAAATCTTTAAGGAATCCTTTATAGGATTAAAATGCGTTGAAGCATTTTCTTCTATATACACAGTCTCAATAGGAACTTGCACAAAATCAATATTACTATTTTTAAACTCTAACAGCATATTGGTCTCATATTCAAATCGTTCCCCCTTTACTTTTGAAAACAAAGGTAAAAATTTTAATGGTATAGCTCGAAGTCCTGTCTGGGTATCGGATATATTCAATCCGCATACAAACTTAAAAACAAAACTGGTCATATTATTGCCAAATTTACTTTTTGGCGGTACATCATCTCCCGAAAAATCACGAACCCCCAAAATCACTTTATCTTTATATTCTATCATTTTATTACAGCAGTTTAATATGTCCTCTGCTTGATGTTGATTATCGCCGTCAACTGTAACAACACCATCAATATCAGGTCTATTTGCAATGCAATAATCAAATGCTGTCTTTAAACCTCTGCCTTTTCCTCTATTAACTTCATGTGTAAGCACTGTACACTGACGATACTCTTTAAGCTGCAAAAAAGGCTGCATATGAGCCTTATCACTTCCATCATTAACAAGAATAATATCATCAAATCCCTTTGCAACCAGCGCATCAACAACTTGAATCAGTTTATTATCTGGATTTAGGGAAGGAATGATTACGGATACTTTCAATATTAAATCCTCCATAAACGGAATACTTATTATATCATTACATTACTATCAAACGGTCAAATGCCAAACAATAAGCGAAACTTTGTTTGTACATAAACTAATCAACATTGATAATATAACAAAGGACAATTATTTGCAACATTTTTGTAAGAAATATTGTAACAGACACAAGCACTTTCTCATATTATTGTAGTGTAAATGTCATAAAACATTTGGAGGACTTAAAAATGAGTGATTTAGCAGCAACAAACTGCGGCGGATGTAATGAATGTGGATGTGGATGCAATGGTGGCGGTTGCTCTTCATGCTTCTGGATTATCATCCTTCTTTTATTGTGTGGAGGAAATGGATGCGGCAGCACATTTGGCGGCAACGGATGTGGCTGTGGCGGTGGCTGCGGTAGCGGTTTTAGCAATGGCGGCGATAGCTGTATCTGGCTTATCCTTCTTCTTTTCTTCTGTGGTGGCAATGGCAGTTTCTTCGGTGGTGGCAACGGCTGTGGCTGTGGCTGCAACAACAACTGCGGCTGTGGCTGCTAATTAGACAAAAAGGATTTTAAGCCAAAAAATCCAATGTCTAAAAGGCAGTAATAGTATTTCCCCCTTCGATAAAATTCAGGGTTTCGTCTGCAACAACCTTTGCTTGCGAAACCTTGAATCTTTACATAAATTTTTATGCAGCATTTGATTTTAACTTTTATTCATATCAAACAACAAACTACATATATTATATTGATTATCAGTTTCAGGATGAAATTACGCTGAAAATCAGTGCAAATAAAGGAGCATTATGGCAGATAAACCACCGTTAACAGAATTTGATATAGTAACTATACCACCTTCATTTCAAATGATGAAGGCTATGCTCCCATTTTTGGACATTAATCTCCAAAAAAATTTGTCTCTACTAATACGGTTTATGGAATTAAAACAAACCATAGACTTTTTTAATTATGCTAACAATATTACCAGTATGTCACATTCTAACAAAACAATAAGCACGGATGGTGAAAATTCTAATTTTTTATTGAATCTACTCAATAATGAAGATTTTATGAATAGTATTGCTCCCTATCTGCCTGAAAATTACAAATCTATGATTTCAGGATTTAAAATGTTTTCTTCCATGTCTGAATTATTTAATCAAAGCAATATGGATGTATCCGATTTATTAGGAAAATACATGGGTGGGTCTGCCAGTGCTGCTAGCAATACAAATAATACAAACACGGACAGCACCAATGAAAACAATCAAGAACCTGCAAACCAACCAGAAAATAAAATGCAAAACAATGAAAATAACAACGAAAATCATACCAACAACAATGATTCAGGGCAAACAAGACAAGGGCAGCCTTCTGAAGCTGATAAAGGATTTTCAATATTTTCAAATGCAATGAATCAAGAACAACAAAAATTATTTGATGACTATTTGAAACAACTTGATGATTTGGACTTATAAAAAAAATTGAGACCAACTCTTACAGAAAATAAGGTTCAAATTCATAAAATAAATCGTGTGATTACACACAAGAAAGAGGTTAATGTGAGCGAATTGGATTTTAGAAAACAGCTTCTTATCAACGAATTTAAGTCTATGTCAAAGGGAAAAAATAAAGATGAAATCCTGCCCCTTATGCTTGCTATAAGCAGCAAGGCAAAACAGGCAGGTATCTCCTTTACAAAAGAAGATATGCTCCTTATTATAGACCAGGTAAAAGATGAGCTTTCAGAGCAAGAAAAAAAGATATTGCCTGAACTATTATTATTAATGGAACACCGATAAAAAATTTTGCGTGTTTTGTTTTATGGTGGAACATATGCATCCCTGCATATGCTCCCACCGACCCTCCTATTATTGCCACCCCTATTAAAACTCTTTCTGGCGTTCTAAAAGCCCCCTGAATTGCCTTTCTTTTATCTCTTCCATACATTATAAATGCTATGATGTTAATTGTTATTATATATATTATAAAATATTTCATTATTATCCTTACGTTTCTTTTAATTTTTGGTCTCATTTAATTTCAATAATTTTATAAATTCATTGGGTTGAATTATTTTTATTCTTGAATTCTTATAATCATTTGGATTTCTTGTTACAATATAATCTGCCATTACTTCTACTGCACATTCTTCCTGTAAGCAATCCTCAAAGTCTTCAAAGTCTTCATTTTCAATAGCAGATTTAATTTTTTCTACATTTAAAGCTGAAATATAGAACACATCACATAAATTTTTTATAAGCCTTCGTCTTTCTTTTTGAGTATATGTTTTTCGCAAAATATAGAATAAATTAGGAATACTATGAGCTGCCAAATAACCAATAATCTCTCTATTTGCACACTTTGTCATGATTATTTGAGCCTCGTTTGTATAGGGCTGTCTTCTTAACAAAACATCTAATATAATATTTGTGTCAATTAAAACAATCATATTTTTCTGTTCTCGCTTCCTCAAGTTCTTTGTTAGGATTAAAGTCTTCTGGTAATTTTTTTTCCATATTTAGAATATCCATAAGAGCCATTTGAGCTTTCTGCTTATCTTTTTCTTTATTTGCTGACATTGCTTCTAAATTTTTCAAAATATTAATCACGTATAACATATTATCATCTGGTATACGCTGTATCATTTCAATTGCCTTTTCTTTTATTAATGTCATATAAACTCCTTATATAATAAATTTAAGTTGATAAAGGTAACTTATCTTTCTTTAATCAAGCAGATATTTGTAATCCACTTCGCTGCTTATTTATTCTGTATATTATATACTTATTATTATAGCGCAGGTACTGTTTCCACTACCCACGCTATCCATCACCTGCTTATAATAACTATTTTCTCTTGAAAATTCGCCCTCTAAAATCATTTTTAACAAATTATTTTCCAACAATATTAATAATTTTTCCTGGAACATAGATTTCTTTAACAATAGTACTTGGACATCTCTCTCCCAATGCCGCTTTTGCCTTTTCCATTGCTAAATCTTTATTGGCATCAACAGCAATGGTCACTTTTCCTTTTACTTTGCCATTTACCTGCACTGCAATTTCAACAGTATCTTCCTTCATAGCCTCCTCATCATATGTTGGCCATGAATTTTCTATAAATATACTTTTGCTATGTCCAAGCAACTCCCAAAGTTCTTCTGCCATATGAGGAGCAAATGGAGCAAGAAGCGTAACAATCACATTGCAAGTATCCTTATCAATGCCTCCTATATTTTTTGCGATATCCAACAATTTATTGGTATATTCCATAAATCCACTGACAACGGTATTTAAGCTAAAATTATCAATTCTTGTTGTAATGTCATAAACCATTTTATTTCTGATTTTTATAAGCTCATCAGTTGGCGCAATACTCTTGCTGGCACTATCCGATACCAGATTGTAAAAACGTGTCAAAAATCGACGAACACCATCAATTCCTCTGTCGTCCCACTCTGCATCCATCTCTGGCGGTCCCACAAAAAGCTCATACATTCTAAGAGCATCACAGCCATAATCTTCAATAAGGTCATCTGGTGAAACGACATTTCCCATAGACTTACTCATTTTTACACCATTTTTACCTGTAATCATGCCTTGATTAAATAATTTTGTAAATGGTTCATCAAAATCAACAGCACCAATATCGTTTAAAAATTTTGTATAAAATCTTGAATACAATAAATGGAGAACGGCATGTTCCACTCCACCTATATACATATCAACTGGAAGATACTCATTTGCCTTTTGCGGACTGACAAGCTGTTTATCATTTTTATTATCTACATATCTTAAAAAATACCATGATGAACCTGCCCACTGTGGCATTGTATTGGTTTCTCTTCTTGCTGGCTTACCGCATTTCGGACAAGTTGTATGAACCCACTCATCAATAGCAGCAAGCGGTGATTCACCTGTTCCCGTAGGCTCATATTTATCAACATCTGGAAGCAGTACAGGAAGCTGGTCTTCTGGAACGGCAACACATCCACAATCATCACAATGAATAATTGGAATAGGCTCACCCCAGTATCGTTGCCTTGAAAATACCCAGTCACGAAGCTTATAATTGACTTTTTTCTTGCCAACGCCCATTTTTTCAATCATAGCAGGCGCTTCTTTTTTAAGAACTGCTGATTCCATACCATTCCAATCACCAGAATTAATCATTGTTCCTGCTGCTTCTGTATAAGCGGTTTCCATATTTTCTATTTCTTTTCCATCTTTTGCAATAACCTGTATAATTGGAAGATGAAATTTTTTAGCAAATTCAAAGTCTCTGTCATCATGTGCAGGAACACACATAATTGCACCTGTACCATAATCCGCAAGAACATAATCCGAAAGCCAAATAGGTACTTTTTTGCCATTTAAAGGATTGACTGCATATGAACCTGTAAATACACCCGTTTTTTCTTTATCCTGCATACGGTCTATATTAGAACGTGTTGAGGCTCTATAAATATAATCCTCCACATCTTTTTGCGTCTCTTGTGTGGCGAGTTCCTTTGCAAGCGCATGTTCTGGCGCTAATACCATAAATGTAGCGCCGTGCAATGTATCTGGTCGTGTTGTATATACGGTTATATACTCTTCTTTGCCATCCACTTTAAAGTCAACCTCTGCACCATAAGAACGACCAATCCAATCGCTTTGCATCTTCTTTACCTTCTCAGGCCAGTCAAGCTTGTCAAGGTCTTCTAAAAGACGGTCTGCATAAGCTGTAATTTTAAGCATCCACTGTTTCAGATTCTTTTTTGTAACCTCTGAATGGCAGCGTTCACAACATCCATTGACAACCTCTTCGTTGGCAAGTCCTGTCTTACATGAAGGACACCAGTTAATTGGCATCTCCTTCTCATAAGCCAACCCTTTATTAAACATCTGAACAAATATCCACTGTGTCCACTTATAAAAAGATGGGTCGGTCGTATTAACCTCCATATCCCAATCATAAACCGCTGAGATATCCTGTATTTGTCTTTTAATATTGGTTACATTTTCCTGTGTTGATATTCTTGGATGTACGCCGTTTTTAATCGCATAATTTTCTGCTGGAAGACCAAACGCATCCCACCCCATAGGGTGAATAACATAATATCCATGCATCATTTTATATCGGCTCCACACATCACTGATAACATAACCTCTCCAATGTCCTACATGAAGCCCATTGCCAGAAGGATATGGAAACATATCCAAACAATAATACTTTGGCTTCTTTCCATCATTGACATTGATTGGGTGTGCCTCCCAATTTCCTCTCCATTTTTTTTCAACTACTTTATGATTATAAGCTGCTGCCATATCAAAAATCCTCCATATTACGACTATAATGGTTCTATTTTAGCACAGACAGGCTATTTGTCAATTTTTTCTTCATAATATTCAGAAGGTACTATACCGCAAAATGGACTATAATCAATATAGTGGATACATTTTTGTAAAAAAATATTTCTAAGAGCAGGGACTTAGAGTTGTTTCCAGTATATTATTCCTCCATTGGAACGCAACAAAAAAGGCACATGGTTTACAATTTACTGTTCCATGCGCCTTTATACTGTTATTTTGGTAGTTAAGCGGATTCGCAATCCGCTACGCTACTTGCTCAAACCATCTAGCTGCTATCGCAGCTATGAGGTTAAATTGTTTATGCTAATTACATAATCTCGGTTTCAAGTTTTTTCAATTCATCAAGTGGTATGGAAGGAACATATAGCGCAATTTCATCAAGCGATAACTTTCCCATTTTTATCATTCTTTCCGCTGTTTCTCTTGCTGTACTATTCTCAATATCCTTTGCATAAGCCTTCAAAATCTGCTCGTCATCAAATAATGTCATCATAATATCCACAACCTCCTGCTCCTTGCTTTCAAGATATTCTTTCAGCACATTTCTGTTTTTACAAATATGGATTGTTTCCGTTACTGCCTGCTTTGTGTTTCCATATAATTTTCTCTGTTCATTATATACTTTGGAGAAAATTATATACTGCCCGATAATATCTTTCTCGTTTTCTTGATACAAAACTTTCACTTCCGCATCAATGGCAATCTTTGCCCCATCAAAAAATTCTTTGGAAAGTGATATAGTATCAGGAATTTTCTTTCTATCTCCTGTATAAATCACATACAATTCAGGTTTAGGCATATTCACTTTTCTGCTTCCATATAGATTTTGATTGGTACGCTTGAAATAATCGTGATAAGTCTGTATCAGATACATCAATGCACGAATGATAATATTAAATGTCCATGTAGACTGACTTTCCACTAATACCATTAAACGATTGCCAACAGAAAAACCTAAATTATTATAATCTGCATCAATCAGTACATCATTCATTGTTATTTTAACAGACAATACAATATAACTTATATCTGCCATACCTCAATTATACAAGAAAATATGGATGCCTACAATATAATTTATATAAAATTTATATGTACTATATTTTCTCGTCAACCGTCTGCAAATTTATCATAGCACTTATTGGGTTTTGCATATCCTCTGTGGTTATATCTTGGATTCTCTTATGTCATTTATCGTAATGTTATATAATTTAGAAATTTTTAAGTAAAATTATTTTTCCCCATTGTTACATTCATACCTGCAAGATGTTTTATTAATATTACTGCATCTTGTATATTGACTTCACCATCAACATTAACATCACTGGCAGTTATATCAACATTTATTCCTTTTATTCCTGCAAGGTGTTTTTTTAGAAGAACGCCATCTTGTACATTAATCTCGCCATCAGAATTAATATCGCCATATTTAACATCTTCAATTGGCTTGCCATCTTCCCCTATTTTTTTGTATACTGCGGTTTGTCCGTTGGCAATTTTATCAATAATTGTGTCTGTATTTTCAAGATACCATTGACCATTATCTTCATATCCATGTATTGAACGATTAAGAAAATAATCAACAGAAGAATGATTTATCATCAGCATTTTAGCCTCATTAAGGAAATCTTCACTTTAATGCTGCATACATATAAGTAGAAGTGAGGACTTGATTGTTTCAATGGAAGTATAATTTCTCACTGAAAAGCTGTGGTAACAACTATAAGGTTATAAACAAATAACGTAGCGAATTGCAAACATCCGCTCTGACTTTTTAATAGTATAAAATTTCCATATACTCATTTCATTACACTTTATACAACCATTATGTCAACATTTAATTTTTATAATTTACTTTATTATTAAAGTATAAATTCAACTAACATAACAACCATTACCCAATTAAATTTTTTTATTGTGGTTTCGCTGAACAACTGCACTTTTAAAAGCTTTCATAGCTGGAGAAAGTTCTTGGAAATCTTCGTCAAAAATAATAGAATATTTTTTAGCTTCTTCTACTTGTTTAAGCTGCTCTTCTGTAAATTTTTGCCCTTTTTCAATAATAAATATTTTGGTCATAATAAAGTCTTCTTTCCACATTTATTGCAACATAACATTTACACAATACCTGTCTAATTATTTGTGGTGATTTAATTATAATAAATGGTTTGCATTTTGATTTAAGATAAACAAATGGAGAAACTCAAAAAAAGAATATTGCAAATAAAAATTTCATATGTTACAATATCAATAGAAAAAAGGGCATCTGCTAGTAGTAGACACCCTTTTAGTGACTACCGATAGACGGTTAGCCCGGTTAATTAAATAACGAAAATAACCGCATCCTTTAGCCGAGGGCGGTTATTTTTGTGTTTTGTTACTATCTTTACCGATAGAATATCCTATTCCAAAGCAAGTTAAGCCAAAACTTAACACTGCCATAAATCCTAAAATATCCATTGGTTCAGCCCTCCTTTCAAGAAATCAAAGATTTCTTTAGATTCCCTTACAGGTTTCTATGTAAATAGAGGGTCACAGTCCCTCCAAAGAGGGCTAACCGCCTACCATCTTAGTAGCACCTAAAATTATTTTATCATTATTAAATAATAGTTTCAATTCTTTTCTACAACTTTTTATTCAATCTCATTTTAATCCCACACCTTGCAACCACCATCATATTTTGATATACTTATCTTACTTTAACTTTATATAATAAAATAATAACACTACTTTTATTAATAAAACAAACCAATCATATACAAATAAATTTAACAGAATGGAGTTGGACATGGATTCATCGGATTTTTTTAATCACAATCTTACCATAGGATTTATTGGTTTTGGACTGATTGCAGGTTCCATAGCCAAAGCGCTGAAAAATGTGCATCCTGAATATCAAATCATTGCTACAAGTAGAACGCTTGCGCCATTAAATGAAGCGTTAAGCGATGGTGCTATTGATAAAATTATTCCAACTCTCGACCACCATTTTAGTCAATGCGATTATATTTTTTTGTGTACACCTGTCGTTACCATTACATCGTATTTTTCCAAATTAAAAACGATTATTAAAGAGGATTGTATTATAACTGATGTTGGGAGTGTAAAGACGATTATCCATGAAGCTGCTGCCAATTGCGGCTTACAACAGCATTTTATTGGCGGTCACCCAATGGCAGGTTCGGAAAAAAGCGGTTACCAATATGCTGATGCTTCTATATTAAAGGGGGCAACTTATGTGATAACGCCTTTTGACAATACCGATAAAAACAAACTCACTGCTTATAAAATGCTTGTTGAACAGATGCAGTGCAATGCAATTATTATGGATTACAAACAACATGATTACTGCGTTGCCTCTGTAAGCCACCTTCCTCATCTTATATCAGCCGCTCTATCCAAAATGGTATATGAAAATGATGATGCAGAAAACCATATGCACATGCTGGCGGCTGGCGGGTTTAAAGATACCACACGCATTGCTGCATCATCTCCAGAGATGTGGGAACAAATCTGTGCTTCTAATGGAACAGCAATATCCATGCTCTTAAAAAAATATATTCATCTATTGCAAGAAATTGAGGAACATATCCATACAGACAATTCAAACAATAATGAATACATACGACAATTGTTTCAAATTGCCAGAGATTACAGAAATACATTTTAACTTCATATAAGTAATAAAGTGAATTATATATATTCACTTGACTGCTAAAATCTACAAGAAAGGGCTTTAATCACTATGCCAGCAGGTGTTTACATCACAACAAAAAAAGATGGAACAACCTATTATCGGGTTTCTTTTACTTTTAAAAATAAACATATTAGTCTTGGCAGTTTTAATGATATACAAAAAGCCTCACTTGTATATCAGGAGGCTTGTAGTATTATATCTGATTTTACAAATCACTGGGTTGACATTAATCTGCAACTCACCTCATATGACAAAAATCAGCTTCATATTTCTTTTGACAAATATATTTGTCTTATCAATTACAGAGACAATCATATTTATGTAAAAACGCCCATTTATCTTTGCAAAAAATATTTTTTATATTTTTTAGATACATCCACTGTATTAACTTTTAATACAGACGATTTATTTTATTACTCAACACATAAAATCATACGCAGAGGCGGTTATTATTATGTAAATGATTTTGGTATGCAAACAAGTATTTTATCACGATATGGAATACATCGCCATTCTGTCAAAGGATGCGATTATATATTCAGAAATAATGACGAAAACGATTACCGCTATGAAAATGTTGTTGTTATCAACCGATATCGTGGTGTTAAAAAACAAACTAAAAATGGACTGATTACCTACCGCACCACCATACATATTCATGGAAATTATATTGTTGGCGATTACTATAATGAAGTTACGGCGGCTATCGCTTACAATAAAGCAATCGATGCATTACAAAATAAAACGACCATTCACTATGAAAAGAATTATTTAGAAGATATGAATCCTGCAAAATATATGGAAACCTATACCAATATCCAATTTTCCAAAAAGTTTAAAAAATTTTTAAAAAACTTCTAAGTTTAATTTATATTTTTTATTATACAAATAATCGTTTATAATGCTTTTGTTATCTAAACTCTTGTTATAATACACTCGCATTTACCCGTAATCACAACGGTTTTATGTCCTGCTGTAACAAAAAAGCTATCTCCTGCTTTATATCCGCATCGCTCTTTGCTTCCATCCATAAACAGCCCACCTGCTCCATCAATAATAATTATGGATATAAAGGAAGATTCATCAACCACCATTTGAACCTTGTCCACAATAGAGTACTGATAACAGACAAAATATTTGCAGGACACAAGCTGTCTGCATGTACTGCCTTTATCACTTATGGTTTTAATCTCTTTTTGTTGTTCTATGGTGTACGCATGAACATCAACTACATCAAGGGCTTTTTCAATATGTAGTTCTCTGCTATTGCCAAACTTATCTTTTCTGTCATAATCATACATACGGTAGGTACAATTTGAATTTTGCTGGATTTCACATATTAAAATTCCTGCGCCAATTGCATGAATGGTTCCTGCCTGCACCATCACACAATCTCCTTTCTGTACTAAAACTTTATTTAGCACATCGGTTATTGTATTATTCTCAATGCGTTTTCGTATCTCTTCTTTTGATACCTCATGGGAAAGTCCGCAGTATATATAAGACTCCGGCTCACAGTCCACAATATACCACATCTCATTTTTTCCAAATTCGTTCTCATTTTCAAGAGCATATTCATCATCTGGATGTATTTGAATGGACAAATCTTGTCTTGCATCGATAAATTTAATAAGAATTGGAAAACGGTCTAGGGAATCACATTTCCATCCCATCGCACTTTTTCCAATAAGGTTTAAAAACTCGCCAAAATACATGCCCTCATATCTGCCTGCCGCTACTATGGACTGTCCATCTGGATGCGCTGACAACTCCCAGCTTTCCCCTATCACTTCATAATCACATTGCTTGCCAAACACATCGCGAAGCTTTGTGCCTCCCCATAAATTATCTTTAAATGCTGGCAATAATGGCACAATATCAGGAACAATCGGTTTATTTTGTACAAATGTCTCACTGGTCGAACTGATATCTCCTGTACTATATATATCCGTTTCGGATAAAATATCACCCATTCCTATTTCTATAATAACAACATCGGAATCGGTACGATTTTCCACGCGATGAAGCGTTCCCATTGATACACAGACATTATCCGATCTTGAATAATCCTTGCAAATACCATCAATCGTTATGGTTGCTGTTCCTTTTACAACAGACCATTGTTCCAATCGATGCACATGTTTATGTGTACGCATACTTCTGCCTGGAAAAATCGTCACTTTTTTCACTTTGTAGTGTTCTGATAAATTAAGAATTTCATGTGTTCCCCACAGTCTGTACGATATTCTGCCATTGTCATAATACCCTTGATATTGTTCTCCTGAATCGGACATAATATCCTTAATATGTTCCATAGCATCATTTGCTGTGACATATGTAACATCCTCTGTACTAATAATGGATAAATTGGAAACATCATTAGAAACAATTAATTTTTTATTGGATTCATTCAAAACACAAACATTTTCACAGTGATACTGAATACAATTTTTTCGCAGACTGCTGTCTTTTGGCACAACTTTGCACATATCTAACACTGTATCGACATCGTGCCATTCAAAATCCATTTTCACAGGAACAACGAAATCTATTTTGGAAAATACATTTTGTTGAATACCAACTTTTGTAAGCTGTTCCATCACTCTTATAGGAACATGTAAATAGCGATTTGTTGTCTTAAGCTTTCTTGCAGCTTGGCGGCAAATCATATATACATCATTTTCAATCTTTTTAACCGCATTAGAAAAGATACCATTCATACAGATAAACATGCCTGAAGGTTCCTCTGTGTCTTTGCTGACAAAATTGCCAATCTTTCCTTGCCTTGCAAGCTCTTTTGCCTGAAGCACTGCATCTTTATAGCCATCACCATCCGTTACAATATCACAGACCGTCACTAATAAAATTTCAGATTGATTGCAAAGTATCCCTGCAAGCATAACAGCTGCCAATGTTCCGCCTTGTAACGATTCACAAATCACACGATATTTTAAACTTTGAAAAGGCTTTAGCTGTGCTGTCATAATATTAGAATAGGCTTCATTTGTCACAATAATAAACTCATCACAAAAGGACATATTGCGCACAATCGTGTCTTGAAGCAAAGAATGTCCCTCATGTATATTCATAAATTGCTTTGGATAATTTTTTCTTGACAATGGCCACAAGCAATCTCCAAAACCTCCAGCTAAGATGATACATTTCATAAATATTAACTTTTTTACCTGCCCTTTACTATTCTTTGCTCTTTGCTTTGCCCTCAGCAGTATCTTGATTTGGAACGATAAAGTCAACAGCCCCTTCTATAACATCAAAATAAGCGCTTTTATAATCGCCTCCAAATTCACCATCTAAAGTCCAACTAATATCAATGCCGCTTTCAAATTCAATATGTTTTGCTTTAAAATAACAGACAAGACCATCTTCCTCATATTTTTGTGTAATAATAGTATTGATAAGCCTTTGTATATCCAGTGGTCCTTTTAACTCTCTTACCAACAACACCTCAAACAATCCATCCTGCAAATCAATTCCAAACCCAGTAATTCCCTTAACACCAGCTACTGATTCTGTATTGCTTACCATGCCATATATAAAATTACCTTCAACAACAATATCATCACTTTTTACTTTAACATATTGGGGTTTCAAACTTGTTAAACTTTTGACACCCTCTATAATATAAGCCTGATGCCCTAACATATTTTTTAATTGCTGTGACGTTTCATAAGAAACCTTTGTAAATGCTCCAAATGCAGCAATATAATTAAAATTTCGCTCTCCATTCATTATCCCTATATCACAGCTAAACTTTATTCCATCTGTAATAGCAGCAGCAGCCTTTATCATATTTTTAGGAATATGCAGCGTTGTTGCAAAATCATTTGTGCTTCCGCTTGGAATATAACCGATAGGTATTCTTTTATCAAACTTCATCACCGCCCCTACCGTCTCATTTAACGTGCCATCACCGCCGCTGCATACAATCATATCATATTTGACACCATTATTTAATATATACTGATAGCCATCTTTGGCAGCTCTTGTTGAATATATGGTAAGCTCATATTCTGCCTCACAAAATATTTGAACAATAGATGATAATTTATTCTTTATCTGTGCTTTTCCTGAATGAGGATTAAACACAAACAGTAACTTCTTCATATTTTTCCTCCAAAATTATCGGTCCCATTTATCACACAACGCATTAATCTGGTCTGCAAATTTTGCTAAATCTTTATTTGCTCCGCCCTCGTTATGTTTAATAACCGTCAACAAGCGCTGACCTGCCGCATAAAGCCTTGCAAATACGCCTTTATTTCTCTTGCCTGCAACGGTTCTTCTCGTCTTCTTTTCCTTATTTCCTTCTACAATAAATCGTTCTTCTGTAAAATCATATACAGCCCCTGTGTATGGTGCAGCCGCATCAAATCCATGCTCTTTAATCAGACACTGTGTAAACTCATCACACACAGAATCTTCCCCATGCACCACAAAAACCTTCTTTGGCTTTTTATCAAACGCTTCTATCCATCGGATTAATCCATCTTTGTCCGCATGACCGCTCGCACCTGCAAGCTGTGCAATCTCAGCGCTGACCTGTATAGGCTCTCCAAACAGCTTAATCTCAGAAGCGCCCTCTAAAATTGCTCTTCCTGTCGTACCATTTGCCTGATATCCTACAAATAGTATCGTACATTCTTTTCTCCATAAATTATGTTTTAAATGATGCCTTATTCTGCCGGCTTCACACATACCCGATGCCGATATGATAACTTTTGGGTTTGTATCAAAATTAATCTGTTTCGAGGCCTCCCCTGTCGTTGCCAATCGAAGTCCTGGAAATGTAAGCGGATTAATTCCTTCATTAATAAGCTTCATTGCATCTTCATCAAAACATTCAAATATATTTTTATTAAAAATATTGGTCGATTCAATCGCTAATGGACTGTCAAGATATACGTCAAAGTCTCGGTCAACTATCTTTTCTTCTTTTATTTTTCGGATAAAATACAACAATTCCTGTGTTCTTCCCACCGCAAACGATGGTATCACAACATTGCCTCCCCGCTTAAACGTTCGGTCAAAAATCGCTGCAAGTTCCTTTACATAATCCGGTGTGCCTCCATGCTGTCTGGTGCCATATGTTGATTCCATAACCACATAATCGGCTTCTTTGATATATTGA
Organism: uncultured Eubacterium sp.; assembly: GCA_947088865.1. Lineage (GTDB taxonomy): Bacteria > Bacillota > Clostridia > Lachnospirales > Lachnospiraceae > Lachnospira. Next base: position 26,694 of record CAMUHY010000023.1, read on the forward strand.
GGGTCTTTGATAATAGGCTTATTAATATTGCCAATATCACCAGAAAACACAATTTTACTGGACTTATCTTCCTCTTCTACCCATATTTCAATACTGGCAGAACCTAATAAATGCCCTGCATCGGTAAACCTTATCTTTATTCCCTCGCTGATGTCCAACATACTATCATAAGGACAGCCAACAAAATGATTCATAACATTGACTGCCGCATCCATATCATACAATGGAATAAATTGTTGCAAGCTTCCATTAGAACGCTTTGCTTTACGATTTCGCCATTCTGCCTCAAACATTTGAATATGTGCGCTGTCTTTTAACATAATTTCACACAAATCTTTTGTTGGTTTGGTACAATAAACTTTACCGCGAAATCCTTTCGTATACAATAATGGAATCAATCCTGAATGGTCAATATGGGCGTGTGTAAGAAATACAAAATCAATTTCTGACGATGGTATTGGCAGTTCTTGATTTTCATACACATCATTTCCTTGTTCCATACCACAGTCAATTAAAATATGCTTTCCGCATACACGTAAATAATGGCAGCTCCCTGTCACTTCATGGTCTGCTCCAAGAAATAAAAGTCTCATAGGCACCTCCTATTTATGATTCGACAATCTGTATTGTATTTTACAAAAGAATATCCTCAAGCACTTTTTTAGGTACATGATGTACCTCGTTTTCATCTCTATAATATTTTATGTCTCCATCTGCTGATATATCATCAATTACAATCTCTTCTTTTGGATAGCCCAAAGCCAGCACATAGACAACTTTATATTCCGATGAAAGTTCAATCAATTGGGCTATTTTTTCTCTGTCAATGCTGCCCATAAAACAGCCGCCAAGTCCCATCTCTACGGCAGCAAGAAGAATGGTTTGTCCAAGTATTCCCGCATCGCACTCTGCGCTCACGGCATTTGGTGTCACCATAACAATATATCCTGTCGGACGTTCTCCTTCTTTTGGTCCATCCCAATTCTTTAAATAACCAGCCCATTTCACACAAGAATGTATTTTTTCATTCATCGCCTCATCATTTATCAGCTTAAACTTATATGGCTGTCTATTGGCGGCTGAAGGTGTTAATCTTGCCACTTCAATTAAACTTTTCAACTGGTCTGTCGTTATCTTTTTTTCCTGAAAAAATCTTCTGTAAGACCTATTTTTTAAAACCATTTCTTTTATTTTCATAATCATCCTCCATTCCAAGACCATCTCTTGTTTAAAAATCACAAAAGAAACCTGCAATGCTGTCTCTTTTATCAGAAGCAATCGCTTGTTTATGAGTTTTTCTTATTTATGATATTTTGGGCATAAGTAGTCCTATAAAAGACATATTAATATACATCTAAATGAATATCTGAAAATATCACATCTGCATTTCTGGAAGCAAACATGCCAACATATATATATTCAGGGTCAATGCTTGTCAACTTAAAATCAAACCCTCCTGTGACGGTTTCTTCCTCGCCAAACGTACAGGCATATCCATCATTTGTCGATTCAATACAAAGTTTTATCTTGTCCTTTGGCTTTAACGCATGTTTACATTCATTGCCATATATCAGCTTTCCGCTTCTTCTTGCAAAACAATTCATCGGGAACTCTCTTGTCAAAAGAAGTGGTGCTGCCGCAACATAATCTCCCAGCAATTCGCCAATCTGCATGTCAATATACATCTCATCTCTTGCCATCAAACCAAAAGAAACCTGATTATTATTAAAATAATCATTTACCATAACGGTTGCTGTCAATTTAAAATTAGAAGTAGCAGGCACTTTTGTATAATACATAGCAATGCCGTCTGTAACCTCTGAGATTTTACCACTATTATTTTTGACAGCAATATGTAGCTTATCATTTGCTGCTTTCAATACAACACTTTGCTTTTCTTTATCACGCTCTTCATTATAGACACCCTCTGCTTTTACAGGCTCTAAGATAAAATCTTCTTTACACCAATTTGGCGGTATATCACCAAAAACTGTCCCATTCCATATGCCTGCGGATTCCCACAATTCACTCTTTTTCAAATTATTATTATATACAACAGGTTTATATTCACTATTTGAGATTAAATAATTTTCTTTTGCTGGCAATGGCGCATCTTTTTCTAAATGAACGATATGTTCAGACAGTCCATTGATATTTAATTCCTTTACACGTTTTAAACACATATACGCAATGACTCTTGCACCCCATGTATTAATATGTGTATTATCTACACTTGCCTTTTTATTGGAAAGCCACGCATGTAAATAACATGTTTTTTCACAACCCATAGCATCATACAATTCTTTTGTCATCTGCGTCATATCAACAACAGGAATATTCAATTCTTTTCCCAGCATTCTAACGGCTTCAGGATAGTTGCCTCCCTTAAAGCGTCCTTGTGACTTTGTTATATGAAGCTGCTCTTCTTCCCAAACGCCGTCATCTGTCCTTCGCACAATCGGTGTGCATAATAAAACCTGGCATCCTACTTTATCTGCTTCCACTATGTAATGACTATATAGAGAATGAGCAAAACTCCCCTCTTCTTTATAGGAACCTAAACCAGAAGTATGCCTTTCCTCCTCTGCCTTTTCATCATTATGCCCAAACCCTATCAAAAGATAATCGCCCGCTTTCATTCCATCTAAAAGCTGCTGATACTCTGGTTCTTTTATATAACTTAAACTGCTTCTGCCAGACAATGCAAGATTGATTACATGTACTTTATCATCTAAGTATTCTTGTAACTTTGTACCATAACCAAATCTAGGATAATAGTATTTATCATCAAATTTACTGACCGTAGAATCTCCTATAACCCACAAATTGCTCATATTACTCTTTCCTCTATGTCAAAATTTTTATAATAATAGAATATACTGTCCATATCATTTTTTCAACTATTTTATGAAACATTCACAGACAACCCTATCTCATTTTATAATGCCTAATTCATTATAAAAGTTCTTGTTAAAATCGCATTTTTGAGGCATACTACTAATAACGCTTTGTGTCGGTGCGTTGCTTAACACAAAGTTATAAAAAATACAATCTTTTCAATCTGCATTTTTTGCAGAAAGCAGCGCAGAAAGGAAAATTATCATGCGTATTTGTAATATTTTTACTGGTGGAACAATTGGGAGTACACTTGGTAACGACGGATACATATCAACTTCTAAAGAAGCTCCTTATCAGCTTCTTTATACCTATAAAAATCAATATTCATGTACTTATGATATGGAAAATTGCAATCCTTACACCATTTTAAGCGAAAATCTTGATGCCCATCATATTCTAAAACTTATAAAGACCATTTCTTCAAAACTTGACAGTGGCTTTGATGGGATTATTATTATGCACGGTACTGATACATTACAATACAGCGCAGCCATATTAAGTATTGTATTTCATCATATCAATATACCGATTGTTCTTGTCTCAAGTGATTATATTCTTTCAGACGCTCGTGCAAATGGCATTGTCAACTACCATTATGCTATTCGTTTTATTGAGACCTACAATAAAAATAATACACAATATGGCACACATCATGTTTTTGTAAGCTATGAAAATAAGGGAGGTCTGCCAACCATACACTGTGCTGATATGCTTCAGCCTCCAATCCCCTATTCTGGAGATGTAAAAAGTATACTAGATAATTATATTGGTACGTATATCGTTGACCAACAAGAAAAATATATTCCTAATCTTTGTTTTAACCCAGAACTTTCTATTTTAAAAACGATGGAAAATATTTCTAATGATTTATTAAGACTGCCTTTATGTATTGTCAATAAGGACTATCTTCACATTAACCTGGATTCCTGTGCTTCTTATATTATGCGAATACAGCCGTTTCCAGGACGAACGCTTCCCGATATAACGCATGATACAAAAGTCATTCTGCTAGAAACTTACCATTCGGGGACATTTTTTATCAATGACGATTTTTATCAATTTACCAAAAAAGCAAATGATTTTCATATTCCGATTTTTCTTACGGGACTAAACAGCAGTGAACGCAATTATGAAACGGTTAAAAATTATACAACAGCAAATATTATACCTGTATATGACACTGCTGTAATTGCCTTGTACTGCTTTCTATGGCTTGCTTTAAGCAATATAGACTAAATTTATAAATACTTATGATTTTATTGTTGCAGACTGTATGCCTGCAAATGATATCAATATAAAAATATATGGCATCGTTATTATCTGGCTGATATTTACAAAGCTGGCAATACTATATATCACTATTGCCAATGCTATCGCTCCAAAAAATTCATCTTCTTTTGTCCTTGAAAAACTTTTTTTAACAGCCGTGATAATGACAGCCATATACGCAAACAAACCAACCAAACCTATTGTAACAAGATAATTTAAATATTCATTATGCGGACTTTTAAAATAATAGGGCAAATTTGCTTCCATCTCATTTTTATAATTACTGATATACATTAAATAGGCTGTATCGGGTCCTGCTCCAAATAACTTTATCTTTAAAGAGCCATTGATAAACATTAAAATTGCCCAATGCCACGCATAACCGCGATTACTTCCCCATGAATAATCCAAACGAAAATATTGTAAAAAACTGTTTAACGGCTTTGTTGGTTCAATCCATGTCGCCCATATACATAATGAAATAACACTTATCAAAAAAATACCTGCTGCCGCTATCACAAGCTTTTTTAATATTTTAGGAGGCATTTTGGATTGTTTCTGCAAAAACAACGAAAATACAATTATAACAATAGCGACAACCAATAATATCAATATTACATCAAACGACATAAAAAATGTATTAGCCTCATTTTGACGCCACATTTTTCCTTTAAACAGTCCTTTGATAAGATTCCACAAAAGCAATGAAGCCGCCCATAATGCAACAGATATGCCATATTGAAACATAGCCTTTGTATCAGATAAAACAAGAATCAGCAAAATCACCATACAGGCGCCTACACCAAGATAACACCCATCACTGTTTGACGCAAGAAGCCCCACAAATCCAAAGAATGTGCCAACGCCATACAGCACATTGTATTTTTCATGAGATTTACAAAACATATATATACATATTGGCATATAAATACACACAAACATACCAAATACATTGATATTTCCCAATGTACTTATAAAAATCTGCCTTTGGTTTTCTGCTATTCCATCTGAAAAATAGAAAACATTAAAACCACATACCTGTAATGCTGCCATCAATCCCGTTATTATTAATAAAACAGGAAAACAACATTTTATCCAGCTTGTCAGTTTGGCATGTCTTGTAATGCCATAGTACATGCCTGCCGTTATAAAGATAAAAAGCTGTCCCGTATAAGAACCACAGCTTCCAGTAAATGATGGCAATTTCCAATCGGATAACAAAAATGAAACTGTTGCAGATAAAACATAGAGCAAAACAAATATATCCAGCTTTGACATCGCACTCCACCATATTTTAAAAGAAGGTTTTACTATCCGATGCTTAATATCAATACTCTTACAAATGGTGCTGTATATCCCCATAAAAAAAATAGCGAGTGCAACAACACTATAAAACCAATATTTAGCCAGTGTAATATTAAAATAATGGTTTATCGTAAATAACGGAAAAACCGCTAACATTATAAATAATAATACTGTCATCATTTATATCCCCTAACGATTTTTAAGCAAAATCTGCACTCTATTTTACTATCTATTTATTATCTCAATAATTTCTTTTCCACCATGATTTACAAAATAATATACTATACATAAACTAATTATAAATAAAATAAGCAAAAAAACACCAACTATTGCTTTGATACTTTCATCATGTCTTTTTTTCATACTCATTCTCCCATTTTTACTCCGTCTGCAAGTTTGGGCGTAAAAATTGCATAAAGGGGCTGTCACATGCTAGGCGGCATCCCCTTTTAACAATGTTCTTTTCCTTTAAAACCATCATATAAATTTTTCTTAACAAATTATCCTAACATTACATCTAAAAGCATCATTACGGCAAAACCCAAAACAATACCTGTCGTTGCACAATACGGCTGCGTTTTTTGATTGCTTTGACATTCAGGAATCAACTCATGGACAGCTACCAATATCATTGCTCCTGCTGCAAAAGCAAGCGCATATGGCAAAATCGCCTCTACATAAACCACTAACACAGCACCAAGAACACCAGCAATAGGCTCTACCATACCGGATGCCTGCCCAAGCAAAAAACTTTTTTTCCTTGAATACCCTTCTCGTCTAAGAGGTATTGAGACGGCTGCCCCTTCAGGAAAATTTTGCAAGCCTATTCCCACTGCAATGGTAATAGCACTCATCAACCCCTCCAGCTCATGCGTGCTATTATGAAGCGCTCCAAAAGCGACCCCCACCGCCAATCCTTCTGGTATATTGTGAAGTGTAATGGAAAGTACCAACATAATAATTCGGTTTAAACGTTCATTGGGTTTTCCCTGTGTATTGTTCGCTCTCCTCGTTGTAAAGGAGACAACTTTATCTGAACACCACATAAAAAATGCTCCAAATAAAAAACCTGCTGTTGCCACAAAATATGCAGGTACGTTCGATGAGCTTTCTGCACGCTCTATTGCAGGCTGAAGCAACGACCAAAAACTTGCTGCAATCATAACTCCTGATGCAAACCCAAGCATAAGATTTAATGCCTTCGGATTTGGATACTTAAAAAAGGCAACTGTTGCGGCTCCTAAGGCGGTCACAAACCATGTTCCAGTTGTTGCAATAAGCGCCATTAAGATAAAATTATCCATATCAATCCTCCTATATCCATTATATTTCAAAATGAATATATTGGTGACGGATATTTTTTACCTCTTGTCTTACAACATATGATTTATTTTAAAATATTTACATAATAAGAATACTTGCACATTCTAAATCATTCGTCAAATCATACACTTTACCGCTCTTTAATCCTACAACGGTAGGTCTTAATATGGATTCCGAATGATTTTTTACAACCCACGCTTCCTCACCATTGCTAAGTTGAACAACCGTATCAACAGGGTATAAGATAACGCTTTCTAAAAAACCGCGCATAGCAGCTATATCCAGCTCTTCTGTCATGGACATAATAATTTCAATGGCATTGCGCTGCGACATACCCTTTTTATATGGACGCTCTGTCACCAAAGCATCATACACATCCACTACGGACAATATCTTTGCGTATGGTGTTATATTTTTTCTATCAACCCCTAATGGATATCCGCGTCCATTCATCTTTTCATGGTGTTGCAGCACAGCAATAGCAATTGATGGTTCAAAATCGTCCTTTTCACTCAAGATACGATAACCATAAACAGAATGTTGTTTCATTACTTCAAATTCTTTATCATCAAGCTTTGCAGGTTTATTTAAAATTTCAAGCGGAATTTTAGATTTTCCCATGTCATGCAGTAAGCCTGCTATACCAATATTATAAATATCTTGCTTTTTCATATTCATCTTTTTGGCAACAATCATCGACATCGTAGCAACATCTACACTATGTTTAAACGTATACTCATCACTTGTTTTAAGTGCATTGATATCAACCGCTATCGCTGAATTATCATCAATTGCCTTTAACAAACTATTTGTAATATTGACTGAGGTTGAAGTAAATTGTGGAGAATCGGTATCATTATATAAAAACTGTATTCCCTCAGATACACGCGCCTTAATACTTTCTGAAAGCTTTACTTTGGAAGAATCTTCTTTATGTAATTTAGAAATATTATTGCGCGCCACCGCTGAAATCTCACGTTGCACAACATTTTTATCAGGGTCTTCCTCACCTTCTGACACATAAACTCCTGTTATTTTCATTCGTTTAATTGCCTCTATCTGATATTCATCAAGATATACCCCTTTTGCAATCAAAACTCTATCCATACGGTCTTTAATATTTTGGTCAATACGCATTCCTTCTTTTAATGAAGATGTCCTTACGAAATATCGTTTAATCATATCGCCCTCCATCTTAAAGTGCCATTCACTTTACTGATAGTAACTTCTTACATCATACTACAAATTTTTAGGTAAATCAACATAACAAAACTTGCTGTTTAACCTCGTTAAATAAATCCCCGCTTCAATATCGTAAAGATATAAGCGGGGAAGAAGAAAGACTTGGTTATTTTAAATAATATAAATTAAGCAGAGAAAAAATTTTTAAAAATGAGCTATACTATTTTTTCTTTCTGCTATAAGCAGTTGCTTCAACAAAAGAGCCGCCAGTGATAAACAGTAATACAATCCATAATATAAGCTTACTGCTATCGCTAGTTTGTGGACTATTTTCTGGTATTTGTGAACTATTTGCCAGTTCATCTAATTTAAAGTTTGGGTCTGTTAAACCGCAAACTGTACACTGACCATCTTTATAACTATGGTTCAATTTGGGAATTATTGTACCTCTTTCAATTATTTCACCACAAATTGTACAAAACTTATCACCCTCATAACCTTCCTTCATACAAGTTTCTTCCTTACTATTTTGAATCTCAATATTGTGCGGAATTGGAGGAATTATCACATCTTTTATATCTGTATAAATTTTATTTTCAAACTCTACTGTTATTGTATAAGATATCATACCATTTTTTGTACAGGTTGCATTCTCAATTGTAGAAGTAATCTTACCATCACTTGTTATTGTATGTGTATCATCATTCTCACAGATAAAAGTAACCTTACATGTTTTACCATCATCAGACCAATTAAATATAGGTTTGCCATAATTGTGACCAGTAGCAGGAATAATGATATCTGTTTCTGTAACTTCCTTTGTGCTGGCTGTATCTGCAAAATATTTACCACAATTATCACAGTTCCAATATTCTTTATTGCCATTTTCTTTACATGTAGCTTCCTTTGCTTCATGATATGTCACTGTATGATTATACTTTGAACCAACTGCTGTTCTTGTATCTTTTTCATCGCAAAAATTACATCTTGCCGTCTCTGTTCCATCTTCCATACATGTTGCATCACCGTTTAAAACATATTGTTCAAATGTATGACCTTTATTGACAGTTACTGTGCAGAAACTTTCATTTCCTGCCTTATCACAGGCTTTTATAGTATGCTTTCCTCCATCTGCCATTAATGTATAGTTTACTGCATGTACATTGCTTACCATTTCACCATCTATTGTTATATAATCTATATTATCGTCAGCTACTGTAAAAGTCATTTCTTGACAATACGTTTTTCCATCCTCTATGCCAATAATTGTTGGAGCTGTTTTATCTATCACCATACCATCTGAACTAATATAAGCAACACCGCCAACCTTATTTGTAATCTTGGCATAAATAATATATGTTCCTTCACTTCCAATGCTGAAATTCTTATATTCTGTCCAATTTTCTATATGTTCAATATTGGTTTTAGAAAGGGCTGTCTCAGAAATATAATACTCTATATGTTCAATACCCGTTTCATTATCTTCTGCCATAATTGTCACATCATATTTATCATTACAGAATATACCAAATGTAATTGTATTGATAAAGGTTTTAAAACTATTTTTGTTTACCTTAATTTCTCCTATTGGCGCTGTACTATCAATCAGCTTTGAATTTTCTTTTATTCTTGTATGCGTCTGTGTACAGCCAATGGCATCACAAACTGCTGTTTCTGTCCCATCTGCAAAATAGTTAGCGTCATTATTATATTCATATTTTACAAAATGATGGTCTTGATATTCATCTGTAACATCACAATTTTCCCGTTTGCAAATATGCCAATGACCATTTTCATTATATGCGTTAAAATCTCCTGTAAAATCATGACCCAATGCCAAAATAATGATATCCGCTTGTATTACTTCCTCTGTACCAGCTGCATTAGAGAAAAACTTACCACAATTGTCACAACTCCAATATTCTTTATTGCCATTTTCTTTACATGTAGCTTCCTTTGCTTCATGATATGTCACTGTATGATTATACTTTGAACCAACTGCTGTTCTTGTATCTTTTTCATCGCAAAAATTACATCTTGCCGTCTCTGTTCCATCTTCCATACATGTTGCATCACCGTTTAAAACATATTGTTCAAATGTATGACCTTTATTGACAGTTACTGTGCAGAAACTTTCATTTCCTGCCTTATCACAGGCTTTTATAGTATGCTTTCCTCCATCTGCCATTAATGTATAGTTTACTGCATGTACATTGCTTACCATTTCACCATCTATTGTTATATAATCTATATTATCGTCAGCTACTGTAAAAGTCATTTCTTGACAATACGTTTTTCCATCCTCTATGCCAATAATTGTTGGAGCTGTTTTATCTATCACCATACCATCTGAACTAATATAAGCAACACCGCCAACCTTATTTGTAATCTTGGCATAAATAATATATGTTCCTTCACTTCCAATGCTGAAATTCTTATATTCTGTCCAATTTTCTATATGTTCAATATTGGTTTTAGAAAGGGCTGTCTCAGAAATATAATACTCTATATGTTCAATACCCGTTTCATTATCTTCTGCCATAATTGTCACATCATATTTATCATTACAGAATATACCAAATGTAATTGTATTGATAAAGGTTTTAAAACTATTTTTGTTTACCTTAATTTCTCCTATTGGCGCTGTACTATCAATCAGCTTTGAATTTTCTTTTATTCTTGTATGCGTCTGTGTACAGCCAATGGCATCACAAACTGCTGTTTCTGTCCCATCTGCAAAATAGTTAGCGTCATTATTATATTCATATTTTACAAAATGATGGTCTTGATATTCATCTGTAACATCACAATTTTCCCGTTTGCAAATATGCCAATGACCATTTTCATTATATGCGTTAAAATCTCCTGTAAAATCATGACCCAATGCCAAAATAATGGTTGTATCTATTGAAATAAGTGTTGTTCCTTGTTCATCACTATACACTCTCATACACTCATTGCAAATCCAATATTCCTCGTTGCCATCTTGTGTACATGTAGCTGGTTTCGAGGGAACATTTGTCAACACATGATTATGAGAGTTTATACAAATATTGCCTGCACTGCCAACAATGCGTCCATTATCATCTATCTTCAAATCTGCTTTTTCATGCGCAATAGTAATTGCACATCCATAATATTCTTCTCCTTTTTCTCCATATGCCTTACTTTTTGCCACTCTTACCTTATAGCCAACAGGCAAATCAATTTCTGGCACAGCAAGCATTTTTTCTGCTTCTTTATCCGTTACATCTTCTACACTGTATCCATATCCACAATTACCAAAGTTTATCGCAATACCAAACTCTACACAACCAGAAATAAATTGACCGCCCTGCTCAATATAAAAAGCATTTTCAAATGTCATATCATTATTAATATTCATTCCATTAAGCCAAACTCCTTTATTCCCTGAAACAGACAGCTTGCCAGTACTACCCACTCTTAACATTCCAGCACTTATACCAACATCCGTCTCATTAATGGTTTTTACGGTAAGCGTTCCATTTACTGTCACCATGCTATTTACACTACCAGATGCTCCTATGCCAATTCCGCTTTCAGCGATAAACTCTACGCCGTCTAACACGGTAAATGAAGAATTATCAGCCCCATACATATTAATCCATTCTGTAACAGTCAATGTACCTTTTCCCGAAAATGTTACCTTTATTGGAGCATCGACACCATTATCTTTATTTTTAAATTGTACGTTTTTAATATAATTATCATCTCCTTGTACATTTACTGTAACTTCACAATTCTGCGGCAAAATTACCATTCCAAATTTTTTAATGCCATTAATAGTTAGTGTTTTGCTCGCCTCCTCCCAATGATATCCATCTATTTCCAAAGTACCTTCATCTGTCTGATTAGACTTATGAAAATCAAGGTTTACTTCACCATTCAAGGTTTCTATATTTTCTAATGCAACTGCCATGTCTGGCATCAAGTTCATAATAAGCATCAAAATCAATATCATTGCTGTTACACTGTTTATCATTTTTCGTTTCATAAAAATCCCCCATTTTGAAGTGTAGCGTAGGAATTGGATAATAGACATTTGATAATTTCTATTATCACATCAATCACATTAAATCCTAGTCTCCTCTATTTCTTTTCAATTTTCTTAAATTAGTAAATTAAATATAACATTATTTTTTAATATTTTTTGAAACAATCTGGCAAATTTTACAACAATTAGGCAAATAAATTATATAAAAATGTTTTTTATACAGATAAAAACAGTAAAAATCGGTCTGATTTTTCACTCATCAGACCGATTTTTTCCTTAAATATTCTATTTTAAAAATTTTATATTTTACATAAAATCCAGTAAAATAAAACTTCTACGCCCATCTAAACTAAAATTTCCTAATTAAAACTTCAAATACGAAATTTTGGACTCCATTGTTTAAAGCAGATATTACTTATTTGTTATAATATCAACTTTATTTAATTAATATTTGCAGACGGTTTCCAATCTAATTGTTCTTCCAAATCTTTATAAAAATCTATCATTTGAATAACAGTATTTGTATATTCTTCATCAAATGACCCTTCTGGATATGCTCCCTTATTATTTTTTGAATCCATTTTAAAAGTTAAATTTCCATTCTTAAACAAATTATAAACTGTATCTATACCTTCATCTGTACATTTATTATCAACTTCATTCAAAATAAAATGAAAATCTGTTTCATATATATTTCTATCATTATATGTTTTATCAGAAAATAGCTTAAAAGTCCATTTTTCTCCATTAGGAGCTAATGTTATTAAAGGCACATTTGAATGGTAATAATCAAGAAAATTTCCTGACATATAAATAAAAACTGTTCCTAATATTAAACAACCATGTCCTGCCATTTCTATCACATTCATATATGGATAATAACATATCAAATAATTATAAGATGTATTAATTTCATTTTCTGCAATAGCTTTATCCGCAAAATGAATTGACATTCTATCAGTGTAGGGGTCAATAGTATAGGTAAAAACTTCTGAATATTGACTATCAATTATATCTTTAACTTTCTGACTCATTTCTGCCAAACTATATGTTGTACTATAAGCTTGAACATCAACTTTTAATTCACCTATCGTTTCATTTCCAGAAGAATCTTTCACAGAATAATTCACATTATAAGAACCAGCTTTTGATGTATCTAAACCTGACGTATCAAATGTAGGAATTAAATCTTCTTTTGAATTATCGCTTACCTTAATAAATTCTGCCAAATTATAATCTGTTGAATTTAGTTTAACCTTCGCTTCTAATGTTTCTACTTCTGGTTTTGTTCTATCTACAACTTCAACATTAAAATTATAATCTTTAATACTTTTACCATGTTTTACAGCAACCGTCACATTATATTTACCTAATTTTGAATTATCTATATCACTGGATTTTATCGTTCCTGAATAACCATCTTCAAATGTAAATAATGATAAAATATCATAATCTGAATTAATTTCTACCATTTCATTATTCTGGCTTATTCCTTTAGAACCACAAGACATAAGACTTAAACTAGCCAAAAACAACACCATTACTGAAATAATCTTTTTCATAATTGTTCTCCTTTATATCATTTGTTATTATAAATTATACAAATAATATATCATATTTATACAGACAACCATACCGACTAAAATATGAAAAAAGACAGGTAATTAATACATCAATACCTGTCTTTATATACACTATTTATGTTTTTTAATACAAAATTTCAAGAAAACAATAAAATCAAATCTTCTAGCCCTCTTTATTTAAGCTGCTTAGGCGTATCGCTTGGTTGAGTGCTATATATGTACATGGCTTTTTCATGGGGACATACGTTGCTTTGCAAAATTTAGAGCTGTACACATATGCATCTGTTGTCTGATGTTAACTCTCTTTTATGTTAAATTGCAATATGTACATCTCACAAAAAACAAAGTACATCTTTATCAGATATGCTTCATCTCAGATAAAATATTTCATTTTTAAGTAATTTCAGTAGAAGAAATAATACCCCATTTATAACTTAGTATACAACTTTAAAAACAATTCATAAATTGTCAAAGATCTATTAAGACTTACCATTACAAAATTTATCTTCTAAATTTAAATAAAGTGTGAAATAATATATTTTATATAATATTAAAATATATTAAATTGTATATTCTGATAGAACCTCGTATTTACCTGTTCTTACCATTTTTATTGCTTCTTTCTTTAGAAGTTCTATAAAGCTATCAGTACATAATTCAATATTTTGAGCTATTTTATACGGAAATTGTTCTTTAAAAAGTTTCTTTACAAGTTTGTTTTTTTCTGTTTCTTTTTGTAATTCATCTTTAAAATCCATTTTTATTTTCCTCCTTGTACTTTTCTTGCTTACATCTAATACTTTAACAATAATATATACTAATTTTATACTTATATATTAATATTACTTTAAATATAATTTTATAAACTTATCCATACAACTTCTCTTTATATCAAATATTGTCATAAGTTTTTATTATTTTTCATATTTTTTACATTCTCCAACTTTATCAATATCTTCATATATACTATTCACAATGCTATTATATCCCTTCTTTCAGTTAGAGCAATATTTTTAAATTCTTTACATTCATAATAATCATTGCTCATTTTTTTATCTCTTCTTTAAAATTTATTTACTTCTAATATAATTAATCTTTAACTTAAATATATTCTCTGTTAATATTCTTTTCTTT
>CAMUHY010000024.1 GCA_947088865.1 uncultured Eubacterium sp.
ATATAATGAACTTATGAAAAAAATTAGGGTACTTTTTTCTTTTTTATAGAAATAATTTAAAAAGTATATATTCACATTATACAATAATTTATAGTGATTTTAATAAAAGATATATAAAAAGTGTTGATATTATGTATTAATTATTGTACAATATAAAAGTGAGAAAAATTTAGTAAAATTTTAATCGGATAAAAGACAACTTGAAGGAGAATTAAAATGGACGTAATTGTAAAGTATATTAATGAATTGTTGGATAAGAGCACGCCAGAGGCTCCAATTTGGAATATTGAAAAGATTAAGCAGGGGCTTAAAGCAAACTGGAATTATATTGATGGTGTTATGATTAAGGCTGTGCTTCAGATGTATGCGATATCTAAAGAGGACAAGTATCTTAAATTTGCGGATGATTTTATAGGTTACAGAGTTTTTGAAGACGGTACGATAGATGGTTATAGCATAGGGGAGAAAAATATTGATAATATCAATGCAGGCAAGACTTTATTTGAGTTGTATGACCTTACAGGAAAAGAAAAATATAAAAAAGCAATTGAGCTTGTATATTCTCAAATTAAGATAATGCCTCGATGTGATAATGGAGCAGGAAGTTTTTGGCACAAAGATATTTATCCTAATCAAGTATGGTTGGATGGCATGTATATGGGACAGCCTTTTTATGTAGAGTATGAGACACGTTTTAATGATAGAAAGAATTATGATGATATTTTTAGACAGTTTAAATATGTTATTGAAAATATGAGAAATCCTTTAAATGGACTTTATTTTCATGCTATTGATACAAGTAAAGAGGCATTTTGGTGTGATAAAGTTACAGGACTTTCGCAGCATAGCTGGTTAAGAGCTATTGGCTGGTATTCAATGGCGCTTCTTGATGTTTTAGATAAAGTAGATAATTCAGACCATAAATATGATGCGGAATGTAAGATGTTAGAAGATGCATTTGTAGACCTTATCGATTCAATGCTTAAATATCAAGATGAGAGTGGTATGTGGTATCAAGTTGTTAATTATGGTGGTATGGACCGTAATTATTTAGAGACAAGCGGAAGTTCTATTATGGCATATGCGTTATTAAAGGGAGTTCGTTTAGGTTTTCTTGATGAAAGTTATAGAGAACCAGCTAAAAAAGCTATTGATGGAATCTGTAATAAATATCTTACAACAAAAGAAGGCGAGATGTCACTTGGCGGTATTTGTTTGGTGGCAGGTCTTGGCGGAAAAGGTAACAGACCAGGTACATATGATTACTATATGTCAGAGCCTATTGTTGAAGATGATGCAAAAGGTGTTGGTCCATTTCTTCTTGCCTATACAGAATTACTGATGACTAAGCAATAAACTTTACGATAGTCTATTATAAATAGAGAGTTGACATAAAATTGTGACGCGCGTACAATATACGCGCGTCATTTTTTAAGAAATTTTATAAATTATACGATTTATTGGTAGTATAAATCATACAAAATATATTATAATTTATTGAATTTAGGAAAGGAGAAGCTACGGATAAAGTATTGAAAATTCAGCTATCCTATATTATTATAGGAATGTATTTGTTCATATTTTAAGTAGCATGATAATAATGAAACCTTATGTAACATTAGAAGAAGTTATTGCAAGTCAAAGTGATAGTAAGAAAGGATATAAATTGCTTACAGAAAAGAATGGTTGTGTAAATGGCTGCTGTTCAGGAATAACGATTTATTCCGATTGTGAATTTAGCACAAAACCAGGATGCCATGATGACCAAGAAGGATTTTATGTGCTAGAAGGAGAAGGTTTTGCCAAATTGGACGACCTTATATTTCCAATAAAAGCAGGTGATTCATTTATTGCTTTGCCAGGAGTGGAGCATACTATTAGAACGAAGGAAGATTGTCAGGCTGTAAAAGTGTTTTGGTTTCATAGCGGAATTTAAGTTGAATTAGCTTGTCAGTCAGTACACATATATGATTTTGTGTATAATGTTTCTTCAAATTTAAAGACACAGGAGTCGTAAAGAGGATGCATGAAAGGATTATTATATATGGCTGAAGAATTTGAGATGACACAAGATTTATCGGAAGATGAAATTGAACATAAAAAAAGATGGGTTTTTGAACAGATTATCAAAATCAATGAAAAGGATAAAGAGTTAGAAGATGAACGAAAACTAATTGAAATACAAAAAGGTATGTTAGAGCGTCAAAAAAGAAGAAACTTGCTTTTAAGTAAACAATTAGAAAATCAAAAAAATTTATTTGACCAGCAATGGCAGATTATGGAGAATGGTTTTCATCAGCTAGCTCTTGATAAAGAACGCTTTGAACGGGAAAAGTTAGTTTATCGTGATACTGTATACCGAGAAGCCAGACGAGGCATGAATTATTCTGAGAATGTTAAGTTGTTTTTTAAAGGCGTTGATGATACAACATCATTAAAGAAAAGGTATAAAGAACTTTTAAAGATTTTTCATCCTGATAATACACATGGAGATTCACAACTTATACAAGCAATTATGTCCGAGTATGAAACACAGAGACGATTTTTTTTGGAAACCTAAAATTGTATTTGTTATGGTGACAAGTTGTAAAACAAAAACAAGTATAAGGCTTTCTAAGACTGCTCAATACACAGAAATGGAGAATAGAAACAATGAAAAGGAAAAAGGCATATATTTGTATATTAATAGTGATATTTGTTTTTACAGCGTGTTCCAATAAAAATGAAGTTGTCAGCTACGATATGTCCAATAAAGTTAATTATGCACTTTCTTTTTTTGGAAATAAACATGAAGCCGATAATGTGAAAGTTATTGAAGAAATTTTGACAAATTATATGGAAGAAAATAAAGAAGTAACCATATCTTATGAGAGTATAAAAGGTGATGATTATTTTAGCGCTTTAAAAAATAGGGAACAGGCAGGAAAATTAGATGATATTTTTATGGTAAACCATGACACCATGTTGGAATTTTCAAAAAATAACAGTCTTGCTGATTTGACAGAGCTGGCAGAAAATATCCCTTTTTCAGAAAGTGTTAAAACGCAGATAAGGTCTGTGGATGGCAAGATTTATTGGTTGCCGACGATAGTGTCAGCGTTTGGTTTATATTGCAATATGGAACTTTTGGAAAAACATGGACAGAAGGTTCCTAAGACGCTTGGCGAGTGGAAAGCGGTATGCGAATATTTTGTATCTCATAATATTACGCCTATTATTGCAAATGATGATATTTCTTTAAAAACATTAGCTATTGCAAAAGGATTTTATCCTCTTTATAAAGAAGGAACACAAACGCAAATTTTTGAAAATATCAATAATGGCAAGGAAAAATTAAGCATATATCTTTCAGAGGGGTTTGCGTTAGCAAAAGAATTTTGTACAAAAGGCTATATTGACGCCAAAAAATCATTAGATACAAAAAATACATCCAATGATTTAGCAGAGTTTGTAAAAGGTGAATCGCCCTTTATGTTAACAGGTGCATGGGCGGCTGGAAGAGTAAAAAATATGAATCCTAATTTTACCTTTAAGGTGGTCCCTTACCCTATTTTAGAAAATGGTTCTGTACTAGTTATTAATCCCGATGTTCGTCTAAGTGTGTCAGCAAAAGGAAACAATGCAGAATTGGCAAAAGATTTTGTATCTTATTTTTTTAAAGAGGAAAATATATCGCGTTTTGCTAACAATCAGTCTTCGTTTATTCCATTAGATAATAAAAGTAAACCGTCTCTCAATGAAATTCAAGATATTGTAACTAGTTATTGGACGCAGACATGTGTTATTGGTTCTGACAGTTGCATTCAATTTCCTATTTGGGATATCACAATGAATGTTTCGAGGAAGTTATTGAAAAATGAAGATATAACAGAAGTGATGCAGTGGATGGACGAACAGGTGATAAATGCAAAAGAATAGAAACTGTTTTAGGAGGCATGGTAGCTGATAAAATAATCTTATAAAAAATTATAAATAAGTGTTGATTTTTATATTTTTTTTATTGATAGAATAAAGTATAAACTTTATAAGGAGTTTTTGATTATGAGCAAATACTATTCTATCCATGAGTTTTCAAAAATAGTAGGAGTATCAGCACAAACAATAACCGTATTTCGTTGTAAATTACAAGGAAAACAAGCAAATAAAACGAGCTTATAGAGGATGATGAAGAAAACATTGATAAAAACAATTCGAGTAATGTTACTGCCAAACAATAAACAGAAGTCTAAATTATTCCAATATGCAAATACCGCCCGATTTGCTTATAACTGGGCATTAGGCAGAGAAAAAGAGAATTATAAAGCTCATGGGAAATTTATATCCGATGGAGAACTGCGAAAAGAATTTACTCAATTAAAGAAAATGGAGCAATATAAATGGCTGAATCGTATATCGAATAATGTTACAAAACAAGCGATAAAAGATGCTTGTAATGCCTATAAACGATTTTTTAAAAAACTTGCAAATGTTCCAAAATTTAAAAGCAGAAAACATACAGCACCATCTTTTTATCAGGATTGCGTAAAAATTCAGTTTACAGATACACATGTAAAAATAGAGGGATTTGCATCATCAAAAAAGAAGAATAAACAAAAATTAAATTGGATTCGTCTTGCAGAACATCATCGCATTCCTATGGATTGTAAATATATCAATCCTAGAATAAAGTATGATGGGTTAAACTGGTATGTTACAGTTGGTATAGAATATGAAGAGTTTGCAAAGCCATCGTCTAATGAGGGTATTGGAATTGATTTAGGGATTAAAGATTTGGCAATATGTTCCGATGAGCATAACTATTTGAATATAAATAAAACGCAAAAAGTAAAGAAACTAGAAAAACAAAAACGCAGGTTACAGCGTTCGATATCAAGAAGATATGAGAAAAATAAGAAAGGAGAATGTTACTGCAAAACACGTAACATCATAAAAAGCGAAAAAAAACTTTTAACTTTAAATCACAGACTAGCAGACATTCGTCAAAATTATGTACATCAAACAACCTCTTCTATCATAAAGCGAGAACCAAGTTTTATCTGTTTAGAAGATTTGAATGTAAGTGGAATGATGAAAAACAAGCATTTATCCAAAGCGGTTCAGCAACAAGGATTCTATGAATTTAGAAGACAGATTGAATACAAATCGGAATGGAAAAATATTCAAGTAATTCTTGCAGACCGATTTTTTCCGAGTTCTAAATTATGCAGCTGTTGTGGACGTATAAAAAGAAATTTAAAGCTGTCCGAGCGTATTTATAAATGTGAATGTGGAAATGTAATGGATAGAGACTATCAAGCTGCTTTAAATCTAAAAAAATATGGAGAAATGTTTTTAAAACAGCAATCTGTAGCATAACACTTTTTAAGTTATCACAGATATGTACTGATACGTTAGTCAGGAATTTACGCCTATGGAGAGTACAAAGAAGTTCAAGAACTTCTTTTGAACTTTGTGAGTAGTATATGGATTTATTTATTACAAAAGCATACTCGTTGAAGTAGGAATGAAACATAAGAGTTTATAACTTTTTATAAGTTTTTAGTAACGGGCATCAAATGAAAAAGAAAAAAACAATCATTATAAGTGCTATATTATTTGTGATGGCATTGATGTTGAGTGTAAGTTCTTTTCTGTTTGTCGATGGAGTAAATAGGCAGCTTTGGATACATTCCATTCGCACTATGACCGAGACGATTCATCAGGGAGTAAATTCTTTAAATATTCAGTTAGAAGACGACTTTGATGTTTTAGAAATGATAAAGGTAGATATTATAAAAGGCGATTCCTCAGAATTTGAGGAGATTATGGAGTCTTATAATATTGTAGAACCAGATATAAAATTGTATATTCGCAATAATATAGATTTGGATAATCATATAAAGCATGATAAGGAAGTTTGCAAGTATTTAGAAAATTCCGATTTAGAGCGTGGCGTGTTGGACTCTCATATCAGCAGTTTAACAGGGGAGCGTGTGTTTAATATATTTGAGCGCGTTTATTTTAAAAATGATATGGAAGCCTATCTGGTGAAAGAGTATCGCACAAAGGAAATTGCTGAACAATTTACACTTACATTTTATGACTATACAGGATTTTCCTATTTGGTTAATCGAGATGGTACGATTATGGTGCGTTCTAGGCACAAAAATAGCAATAAAACACTTTCTAATATATTCGATTTAATATCACCGCAGCAAAATGAATTAAATATGATAGATGCTTTTAAGGACAGCATTTATAAACTAAAAACAGGATGGGCTAAATTTAATTACTATGGAGAGGGAATGATATTTTGTTATGAGGGACTTCGGGCAGATTCTAATTGGCTGTTGGTCTCTGTTGTTCCAGAAGCCGTTATTACAAAGCAAGCCGAAAGCATTTTGCTTAAAACAATACTTTTTTTAGGCGTTATTGTAATTATTATTTTAATTATTGCTGCTCTTTTTTATGCAGTTAAAATGCAGGAAAGTAAGATACATACGGAAGAACTACAAAGCGCATTGAGGCAAGTTGATGCGGCGAACAAGGTAAAAGGGCAATTTTTAATGAATATGTCCCATGATGTGCGGACACCCCTCAATACGATTCTTGGAATGACTGCCATTGCAAAAAAAGAATCCAATAATAAAGAAAAGATGAATGAATGTGTGGAAAAGATAGATATTGCAGGAAAGCATCTTTTAAGTCTTGTCAACGATGTGTTGGATATGTCTCAGATAGACCGTGGTAAAATGATATTGACACAAGATGATATTATGCTTACGCAATTGTTTGAAAAAGTTGCGGATATGATGAAAATTGAAGCTAAGGAAGCAAAATTAACGCTTGATTTATCCATTCAATTAAGAAATGAGCATATTATTGGTGATTCGCTGCGAATACAACAGGTATTAATTAATATTATTAACAATGCTATAAAATATACGCCGGCAGGTGGTCATGTATTATTGGAATTGATACAGTTAGAAGATGATATCAAAGAAGGATATGGAACCTATCGTTTTTCTTGTACAGATACAGGTATTGGAATGGGGCAGGATTTTTTAGACCGCATATTTTTATTTTTTGAGCGCGATAGGAATACGACACTTAGCGGCGTTGCTGGAACAGGTGTAGGGCTTGCTATAACAAAAGGAATATTGGACTTGATGGGAGGTACGATTTCTGTAAAAAGTGAAATAGATAAAGGTTCTACATTTACAGTTGATTTCCATTTTAAAGTACAACAACAAGAATTACAACAAGAAGAGCATACGCAAGATGTTGCAGTAATGAGTGATTCACAGAAGGAAATGGATGATTATACAAGTAAACGAATACTTTTAGTGGAAGATGTTGAGTTAAATATGGAAATTGCAGAAGAATTAATTGGCACAACAGGTGTTCAGATTGAGAAAGCATATAATGGCAAAGAGGCAGTAGAATTGTTTGCTAAAAATCCTTGTGGATATTATCATCTTATCTTTATGGATATCCAGATGCCTGTTATGGATGGTTATGAAGCTACAAAACAGATTCGCAATTTTGACAGAAAGGATGCTAAAACAATTCCAATTATTGCATTGTCAGCTAATGCGCTTGCTGATGATGTAGAAAATGCACTTCAGGCGGGTATGAATGAACATATTGCAAAGCCTATTGATATGGAGGCTGTTTGGAAGATTTTAAAGAAATATATAACTTTATCAAGCAAGTCGCCCACTTAGTATCATAGAAATATAAACGAGTTGGAAATTTGCTTTACGATAGCAGATAGGAGGCTTGAGTAAGCGATGAAGCGGATTGCAAGTATCTGTTTTACATAGATAAAAACGATGTCTAGGCTTGCAATCAAAAGGAAAATTTTGTAATATAGTTATATTCTGTTGATGTCTGCACTGCTGATAAACAGAATGTAGATATAAGCAGTGTAGGAAAGGGGAAATAATGTTAAAAATAAATGATAATTATTTGAAATTGCCAGGCAGTTATCTTTTTTCAACCATAGCAAAGAAGGTTCAAGCATTTACAGAAGCAAATCCAGATAAAAAGATTATACGACTTGGAATAGGCGATGTGACACAGCCATTGTCACCAGCAATTATTACAGCTCTTCATGGAGCGGTTGATGATATGTCTAAGGCAGAGACATTTCATGGATATGCGCCAGATTTGGGATATTCTTTTTTGAGGGAAGCGATAGCTTCCAACGACTATGCAGCACGTGGCTGTGATATTGCAGCAGATGAGATATTTATTAGTGATGGTGCAAAATCCGATTCTGGCAATATTGGCGATATATTTTCAGTGGATAATAAAATTGCAGTCTGTGACCCTGTATATCCTGTTTATGTTGATACCAATGCTATGGCAGGACGAACAGGTGATTACTTAGCAGACCAGCAAAAATGGAGTAATGTAATCTATATGCCTTGTACATCAGAAACAAATTTTGCTCCAGAACTTCCAAAAGAAACACCAGATATTATCTATCTGTGTTTTCCGAATAATCCAACTGGCTCAACAATTACAAAGCCTGAGCTTCAGAAATGGGTTGATTATGCAAATGAAAAAGAAGCAGTGATTATTTATGATGCGGCTTATGAAGCCTATATTTCAGAAGAAAATGTGCCGCACTCTATCTATGAATGTGACGGCGCCAAAACTTGTGCTATTGAGCTTAGGAGTTTTTCTAAAAATGCTGGATTTACAGGTGTTCGACTTGGTTTTACTGTTATTCCAAAGGCGTTAAAGCGTGAGGGAACAACATTGCACAGCTTGTGGGCAAGAAGACATGGAACAAAGTTTAACGGCGCGCCATATATTGTGCAAAGAGCTGGGGAAGCTGTATATTCTGAGGCAGGAAAAGAGCAGACAAAGCAATTGATTGCATACTATATGAACAATGCCAAAGTGATTTTAGAGGGGCTTAAAGAGGCTGGATATACGGTTTCAGGTGGTGTCAATGCGCCATATATCTGGTTAAAGACACCTGATAAAATGACTTCTTGGGAATTTTTTGATAATCTTCTTGAAAAGGCAAATGTTGTTGGAACGCCAGGTTCAGGTTTTGGACCAAGCGGTGAGGGCTATTTTAGACTGACAGCATTTGGGTCTTATGAAAATACGATTGCAGCAGTAGAGCGAATTAAAAAAATGTAATGAATATATGTTAATCTTATCAGGGAAGTTTTCCGTTTAAAAAGCGGGAGGCTTCCCTGTTTTGGCAGAAGTTTAAGCTTTTGCAAAAATGCCATAAAGCAACAACATGGTATGAGCAAGTAGCAAAATTGTTATTGAAGGAGGAACTGGTGATGCGAGAAAGCAGATTATTTAAGATTTTATATTATTTGCTTGAAAAGGGACAAGCTACTGCTCCAGAATTGGCAGAAAAGTTTGAGGTGTCGGTTAGAACAATTTATAGAGATATCGATGCCTTAAGCGGGGCAGGTATACCTATTTATGCGGAGGCAGGCAGAAATGGCGGTATTCATTTAATGAATGACTTTGTCTTAGATAAAGCAGTATTGTCAGAAGAAGAAAAACAGGAGATTCTTGTTGCATTACAGAGCATAAATATTACAAAAGATAGCAGCAGTCAAACGTTGCAGAAGCTTTCGGCAATATTTCAGCTTCATTCAGAAAATTGGCTTGAGGTGGATTTTTCTGGATGGGGAAATAAAGAATTTGACAATGAAAAATTTGAGTTATTAAAATCAGCAGTAATCCATTGCAGAAATATTAAAATTTATTATGCAGGTTCCTACGAAATGATAAGTGAACGAATTGTACAGCCGTTAAAACTTGTTTATAAGTCAAAAGCATGGTATTTGAAAGCATTTTGTACAGAAAAACAGGATTGGCGGATTTTTAAATTAAATCGGATTTTAGATATAGAGATGTTAAATGAATATTTTAAGCCGCGCAGTTTTCCAAAAACGATGGAAACTTCTGGAGAAAAATATAATCAAATTACGCTTTGTTTTCCAAGAGAAATGGCATACCGCGTGTATGATGAATTTGATAAAACACAAATACAATGTCAATCCAATGGCGATTTAATCGTTTCAACAGAAATGCCTGAAGATACATGGTTAGTAGGGTTTTTGCTGTCCTTTGGGACAAAAGTAGATATACTTTCACCAGCTTATTTAAAAGAAATTATAGCAGAACAAGCAAAATTAATCTATGAAAAAAATAAAACATGACAAAAGATGTCAGGATATATGTGATATAGTCAAGCAAATATTTAAAATAAGTGGAGGATTATCATGGGAAGACCAACTACAAAGACAGATTTAATAACTGCTGCAACGGACAATTATAAGAAATTAAATATTCTTATTTCTGGATTAACACAAAAAGAATTATCAACTATTTTTGATTTTGAAAATGATGAAAAAAAGAAAGAAGCACATTGGAAACGAGACAAAAATCTTCGGGATATTTTAATTCATTTATATGAATGGCATCAGCTTTTATTAAATTGGGTACATTCTAACCAAAAGGGAGATAATAAGTCGTTTATTCCAAAACCATATAACTGGAAAACGTATGGTGATATGAATATAGAATTTTGGAAAAAGCATCAAAGCACATCATTGGAAGAAGCAAAGGAATTGATTGAAAAAACGCACAATGAAGTATTACGTTTAGCAGAAACATTTTCTAATGAGGAATTATTTTCAAAGGGCGTATATCAATGGGTTGGAGGAAGCACATTAGGGTCATATTTTGTCAGCGTCACAGCCAGCCATTATGATTGGGCTATAAAAAAATTAAAGGCACATAAGAAAAATTGTGTTAATCCGTGAGGATAGGATAAATGCAAACTAACTACTTGCTAAAATTATTTAACGGGTATGCAATATAAATCCTTACACTCTATCCGCTTAACTATAAGGCTCAATAAATTTAAAAATGAATTTAATAGTACAATTATTATTTTTATTATAAAATTATTCTTTTTAATATTGACTTTTGCACAACAATATTATATATTTAATATATTAATTATATTTTATTAAAAGGTAAATAACTTGCATTACTTGAACTTGCAATAAAGAAATGATATGATAAAACCACCAAGCAGAAAAGGATACAGCATGGCAAATATATATGATGGGGCATTTCGTACAATTGTAAATGATTGTCGAAAGTGGATTATTCCCCTAGTCAATGAGATTTTTGGAGAGAACTATACAGGAAATGAAGAAGTCCAGTTTCTTCCCAATGAACATTTTTTAGACCAACAGAATAAGCCTGACAAAGAGCGAATAACAGATACAAATTTTAGAATTATTGGAAAAGATATAAAGAAATATCATATAGAATGTGAGAGCAGTTATCCAGATGGAAGAATTACAATTAGACTTTTGAATAAAACTATTTTACGAAGTGAATTAGTTTTATTTTAATACGATGCACAAATAGCGCTTGATGAAGGTGAGATTATAGAGGAAACATTGACAGTAACATTTCCTAACACAGCAGTTTTATATCTTAGAACTTATAAAAAAACACCAAATAAAATGAAGTATGTGATTGCCACACCAGGAGGAACAGTACAATATAATATACCAATTATAAAAATGCAGGATTATTCATTAGATACTATTTTTGAAAAAAGGTTGTTTATGTTGATTCCATTTTATATTTTTTTATATGAAAATAAGTTTTTAGAGTATAATAGTAATATACAAAAACTACAAGAATTAAAGGAAGATTATCAGATTATTTTAGAAAGACTTGATGAATTGGAACGTCAAGAAGCGATAGGAGCGTTTGATAAGCGTACAATTATAGAGCTTTCTGGAGATGTAATTCAGGAAATTGCACAGCGATATGAGAATGTGCAGAAAGGTATAGGTGATATGATGAGAGGAGCATTGATTGAAACAGAAGCAAGAACGATTTTAAATAGGGGTATAGAACAGGGGAAAAATGAAATAAAAAACAAAACAGCAATAAAAATGTTAAAAGTAGGAAAGTTGACAGTTGAGGAAATTGCAGAATATTCTGGGCTTCGTGTGGAGGAAGTAGAACAACTTGCAAAATTGCAGACAATGTGAGATAGTAGAAAGAAATATGTTTCAAGTAAAATTTCCTAATATAAATAAAAGAATAGGCTGTTGCAAAAAGAATTTCAAGTACTATATATAGTTTTGTTTCAACATTATAACTATTATATATAACATAAAATTTCTATTTTGCAACAGCCTCTAAAAAGACTATATGAAGTTTTGTGTAGATTTAAAAATCCACCTGTTGTATCGAGCCAGCTTCGCCATTTTCATGAAGATATATACCTGTACTGCGCACCTGTCCTATAAGTTTTTGTTCGTCATCTTTTAAAGAAAATTCAGTTTTGGAGCTGCCAAGATAGATTGCGCCGACATCGGCTTCTTTCAATGACAATAAGCGTTCTTTTCCATCACTGTCTCGAACCCATACTTTTAATTTACTATAAATTTCATCAGCTTCATCAATCCATCCATTTCCATCAGAATCATATGCGGCAAGTTCTTTAAATCCATTGCCAGTGTTTGGTCCAAATAGCTCACTGCCATCATTAATAATGCCATCGTTATTTTTATCCAATGCAAGATAACCGCTTCCAGAATTTAGCTGTGCAATTTCTTCCTTTTTTCCATCACAGTCTAAATCAAAGAAAAATGTCTGGTCACTCACTGTCGTAGGATTACTGTCTAGGTTAATTACCAGAGGGTCTGTAAGAATTTGAGGATAGCTTTCTACATAGCTTAATTCGTTATATTCTGTAAAGGAGCGTGACATTTCAACATTTAATCCAAATTTAATCTCTCTGCCATCAGCAGTGACAACCGTTCCTTCACCGTTAAATTTCGTACATTCTTTTTCTTCATAAAAAGAAGAATAGCCATGTTCAATCGTTAAAACTGAAGGAGAAAGACTGTTTGTAAGAATTAAAGAATTGTTATTATTAAAGTTTTTCTGATAATTCTTATAGGCATAACTGTCTTCAAATCCTCCTCGAAAGCGCAATCTTTTAAGAATATTCATCAAAGTTGAAAATAATCGGTTAGAAACTTCATTGTATGTATTTCTTAGATTTAATAAAGCTTCTTCTTCTGTCGTTTGATTGGTAACTTCAGAATTGGTGTTGTCTGAAATTTCTTTGTTATTAGAGACTTCTTGATTGTCAGAGGTTTTGTCTGTATTGGAGTCATTGTCATTGAGTACATTGCCATAGGCGTTTAAAAGCATTCCTTTTTTGGCATAAGAAAATACACCATACATCATGGAATCCGAAGATTGGTGATTTTCATATTGAGAATAATAGGAGTCACCCTCTCCATTCTCTTTGTACGATTCGTTTATAACATATTTGTTTGTGAGCTTTCTGCCAAATGTTTGAGTAAGTGGACTCATACCAGCATGGTGTGAAGTATAGTTTTGTTGAGCAGAATAATTAGAGTATGTTCTGTTCGATGCAAGATTTACTTTACTTTTTGCAATTATCATTTTAACCTCCATAAATGATTACAGCAATGAACACATTTATAAGGTAGCACATAATGTAAGTAATTATTAAGAACATTAATAATATCGGCAATATTTGGAAAATATTTATAAGTTATCTTTTATAAAAATAGTTTGTAAAAGTACTTGCTATTTTGGGAGGCATGATTTACTATTAAATATGGAAGATTTAGGCAATCAGCTATATTGAAGCAGGTTTGCTGATTGCAGTCGGACAACTATAAAAACCGTTTTTAAAGCGGGAATGGAGGTATTTATGTGGAGTGCAGATTTAGGTAATGGCAAGTATCGTAATCCGATTCTTTATGCCGATTATTCAGACCCAGATGTAGTGAGGGTTGGTGAAGATTATTATATGATAGCATCGAGTTTTAGTAATTCGCCAGCGATTCCTTTGTTACATTCAAAAGACCTTGTAAATTGGAAGGTTGTCAATTATGTATTGAAATATGTACCAGAATTTCGATATAGAAATCCTATTCATGGCTGTGGTGTATGGGCGCCGTCGATTCGATACCATGAAGGTACATATTATGTATGTCTTCCTATGCCTGATGAAGGTATTTATATGACAACAGCAAAAGACCCTCTGGGAGAGTGGAGTACTCCTGTTAATATAAGACCAAAAGCAGGTTGGATAGACCCATGTCCATTTTGGGACGATGACGGAAAAGCATATCTTGTTGCAGGTGTGGCAAAGAGTAGAATTGGTTACAAGAGTGTTTTGCATATGGTGGAGATGCAGCCTGATGGTATGGGGCTTATCGGTGAGGAAGTAAAGATTTTTGATGGAAATTTAAATGACCAAGTTACGATAGAAGGACCAAAGCTGCATAAAAAAGATGGCTGGTATTATATCTTTGCTCCTGCTGGCGGCGTTAAGACAGGCTGGCAGACAGTTCTTCGCTCAAAAAATATTTTTGGACCATATGAATATAAAGTAGTTATGAGGCAGGGCGATTCACCAGTGAATGGACCTCATCAGGGAGCTTGGGTAGATACGGTTACAGGAGAAGATTGGTTTATTCATTTTCAAGATGTATATGCGTGCGGCAGAATTACACATTTACAGCCTATGCACTGGGAAAATGGATGGCCTATTATTGGCGTTAATAAAGAAGGCAACGATTATGGAGAGCCTGTTATGGAATACACAAAGCCAAATGTAGGCAATGTTTCTCAGGAAGTATGTGAACCTGATGCAAGTGATGATTTCACAGGGGATACATTAGGACTTCAGTGGCAGTTTAATGCCAATTATGAGGATAGCTGGTATGATATGACGGGAGCTGGCATTAAGCTTAATGCTGTCAATGCTGTTAAAACAAGACCTTTGGGTGATATAAGAAATCTTCTTTTGCAAAAATGGCCTGCACCAGAATTTTCATGTGTTACAACAATGGATATCAGCGGATTAAAAGATGGAGATACAGCGGGCGTTATCTCACTTGGTATGGAATATTGTGCAATTACGCTTCAAAAATGTGATGAGGGCTACGCTGTAAAACATGTAAAAGGCGTTCAAAATTTTGACTGTGATATGCCTTATACCGATGAAGATATCAATCAGGTATGTACATTTTCTGCTGACACAAAAAAAGTATATTTTAAGTATACAGTAAAAGTGGTAGAACATAGAGACCATGACGAGTTAGGACTCATTGTAAAAAATGTACCACATGAAGATATAACAATGGAGATAAGTACAGATGGTACACAGTATAACCATGCTTTGACGATTCATGCAAAGGCAGGACGTTGGGTTGGTGTTAAAAATGGAGCATTTATCAGACATGATTCGGACGTTAAAGAAGACGGCGGATATATTATTGTTGAAAA
Organism: uncultured Eubacterium sp.; assembly: GCA_947088865.1. Lineage (GTDB taxonomy): Bacteria > Bacillota > Clostridia > Lachnospirales > Lachnospiraceae > Lachnospira. The sequence goes on from CAMUHY010000024.1 coordinate 15,340, forward strand.
GGTAGAGTATACAAATTTAAAATAAAAAGTGTCTGTTTTGCCACTTGAATTATAAATTGAACAGTGGAAGTTATATATTCCTCTGAAATAAAAGTCCCCCGCTTATATCTTTGTGATATAGAAACGGGGGACTTCCTTGATGAGGTTAAAGAATACCTTGTATTTTAATTTTTTATATGGCAGCCTCATTTTAAAAATTTTTTCCTATGACCAGTAGGTAAAAAATACATGGTCGCCTATTTTTAATTTATCATCATCAATAGAGCCACGATATCCAATAAAATAAAGTGCATCGACATTGATATTTCCATTTAAAGCATCTTGTGCTGCTCTTCTGCAATCATCACAGGCACCTCTTGACAAAACAACGGCAAAACGACCGCTGGCAACAGGTGAAAATTGACCTGGTGAGTAGATAACTTCGGAGATAGAATTTGCAAAACGAGGGTTATTCATTCGATTGATAATAACACTCGCAACAGCAAGACGTCCCTCATAAGGTTGATTTCCCGCTTCACATTCAATAATAGCAGCAAGCATATCAAGGTCGCTGGCAGAATGATTGATAGCAATGCCATTTCCATTTACATAGGAACCATTATTTCCAGAATGGCTCCCTTGTTGTGAATATTTTTGTTCTTCTAAAATTCGTTCTTGTTCTAGCTGTTTTTCATATTCTAAAGCAAGCTGTTCAAATTTTTCAATATCTTCATTAAATTTTGATAATTCGTTTTGTTTGCTTGCTATAAGGGCAGATAATTTTGCGCTTTCGGCATCAGCTTCCTTATACAGTTCCTGTAAAGACGACATATCAGCTACTAGAGTATCATTAGCAATGTTCATCTCATGAACCATCGTATTCATATGGGCTAACATATTATGGTCGTAAGTTGAAATTTGAATAGCATACTCTGTTTTTGCAAGAAAGTCAGAAAAATTGCTAGATTGGAATAATACATCCATAAAATTGGAATTTCCATTTTCATACATATATTGTATACGAAGTTTCATAGCTTGATATTGTTTTGCAATTTCTTTATCAAGCTTATCAATTTGCCCTTCTACTTCATTAATCTGTTCCTGTTTTTCTTGAATTTGTTTTTGCAGGCTATAAATGCGATTGTCAACAACTTGCATTTGATTGCTTAAACTGGAGTATTCATCGGATAGTTCCGCCTGTTTTTTTCGTAATTCAGCAATGGTATTGTTTGTCTCGTTTAGTTTCGATTGTGTGTTGGCGTTGACGCCAGTTATAACCAGATTCAATGCACAAGAGACCGTTAGAATAAATGAAAGTGTGCCAATACATAGGCATGTAATAAAAGTTGGTCTTTTACAAAGTGCATGGTTTGATTTTTGATTTTGATGGTTAAAATATTTACAATATCGTTTCAATGGAATACCTCATATTTATGTTGTTATTCGTTAAAAAGTCTGTTGTAAAGATGAATAAATCTTAATATAGTATAAATTCTAGTTACTTAAATTGCAAGCAAACTTATTTCGTGATATGATAGCCGAAATAGTCAAATGGTTATAATTACATTATTGACACATTTATCCTATTCCATAAGGATAATTTTAGATTTTATAAATAGTTATGAAAATGGGGTGTATAATAGAATATATGCAGGAAGAGATTAAGTCATACGCATACAGTGAACAAAGAGAATTAAAAGAAATCAATATTTTGCAGACAGTAAAGTCCATTGGAACACATGCGTTTTATAATTGTCGAAATTTGCGAAAAATATCATTATATGATGGGATTATTGATATTGGTGACGGGGCGTTTAAAAACTGTTATTCATTAAAGGAAATTGATATTGTCCGCACAACAAATCATACCAAAACACTTAAGGGAATATTGTCGGAGGTCAATAATGAGGTAACCGTTACAATACATTACAATGATAGTGTATCAAAATTAATATTTCCATATTATTTATATAATTATGAAGAAAATACACCAGCAAGAATTGTCAACCAGATTACAGAGGGCAGCGGAATACAGTATAGAGAGTGTATCATGGGAGAAGATATTGATTATATCCAGTACGATAAATTGTTTGAATCTGGACGGCATATCGATGTGCTGGACTGTGCATGGAAGATAGCTTGCGTTCGTTTAAAATATCCATATAAGCTTTCAGATATAGCAAAAAGGCAATATATATCATATCTTGAAAAAGAATGTGTCCATCTTATTAATCATATGGTTGAGTTAGAAAATCTAAATGAATTAAAAATGTTGTTGGATATGGATATTTGCAGCAGGGATAATTTAATGAAATGTATAGATAATGCTAGAGCAAATGGACAGATGGAAGGTTTGGGAATTTTGTTGGCTTATCAGAAGGAAAAATATGGAGCAGTCAGAAAAAAATTTGAATGGTAAACAAAGTGCATTAAAAGAGTGGGAACAATTGGGCAAAAAAGTTCTTGACACTTCAAAACAGGAGTTATGTATAGCAATGCGCTATCTCTTTCGCCCTCTAAACATGTTGACATATAGTTTAAATCGTCAGATAAAATTTCTTGCAACCGATGGAAAACAACTCTATTTTAATCCCATGTTGTTAATACAACGATATAAAAATAATCCTATTGATATCAATAGAGCCTATTTTCATATGATTATGCACTGCCTGTTCCGCCATGTCTATGATACGGAAGGCAAAGATAGACAGTGTTGGGATTTGGCTTGTGATATTTGTGCGGAATTTCTGGTTGACAGCATTTCACTGTCTTGTGTGATGCGACCAGAAAATACACAAAAAGAAATGATTTATAAGCGTGTTGCGTCAGCTTCAGGCGTGATGAGCGCGCCGAGCGTATATTATGCGCTGCAAGGATTTTCACAGAGAGAACTAGATAAATTGAGTGGTTCAGAGCTGTTTGTGGTGGATTCCCATGATTACTGGTATCAAGATAATGATGAAAGTCAAGAAGAACAATGGCGGGATGCCGCAAAAAAAATGCAGTCCACATTGGCTTTTGATTCAGGCAGAGGAGATACAAAAGGCAATCTTGCCAAAGCTCTTAATGCAGTAACGCATAAAAATATTTCCTATAAAGATTTCTTAAGAAAATTTGCAGTGACACATGAAAAGATGCATATTGATATGGATTCATTTGATTATGGATATTATCATTATGGATTATCATTATATGGCAATATCCCATTAATTGAAGAGTTAGAATATAAAGAAGAAACAGGAATTGAAGATTTTGTTATTGTAATAGACACATCAGGTTCTTGTGCTTCCAATTTAATACAAAAATTTTTAAATGTAACATTTTCAATCTTTGCAGAAAAAGAAAATTTTTTTGAGAAAATGAATATACACATGATACAATGTGATAATGAAATTCAAGAAGATAGGGTGATTTCTACATTTGATGAATTAGAACAATATAAAAAGGATTTTGTGGCAAAAGGATTTGGAGGTACTGATTTTAGACCAGCCTTTCATTATATCAATACCTTACGAAGCGAGGGGCAGTTAAAAAGATTGAAGGGTGTATTGTATTTTACAGATGGTTATGGTATATATCCAGAATGTAAACCAGTATATGATACAGCGTTTATATTTTTAGGTGACTATGATTCGGATAGAAAGGTTCCTGCATGGGCTATTCGAGTAGATTTGCCGGAAGATAAGATGGAGGCTTGAAATTTTCAATCATGGGATTTGTGCCTGCATATTGCTTAACGCAAACCCGTAAGAATTTTTTGTTTTTGAGCAAAAATAGTCCAGAAATGAGGAAAAATATGAATATAAAAAGAGCAAAGCAAGAGATTAAAAATACAGTAAAAGCATATTTGGCGCAAGATGAGAATGGGCAATATAAGATTGATTCCATAAGACAGCGTCCTATTTTATTAATTGGACCGCCAGGAATTGGAAAGACTGCTATTATGGAGCAAGTGGCAAGAGAGTGTAAGATAGGGCTTGCTGCTTATACTATGACACATCATACAAGACAGAGTGCGATGGGGCTTCCATTTATAGAAAAGAAAGTATTTGACGGTAAAGAATATAGTGTTACTTCTTATACCATGAGTGAAATTATAGCATCGGTCAATGAAATTATGGAAAATACAGGATTGAGACAAGGCATTTTATTTATTGATGAAATTAATTGTGTTTCAGAAACACTCTTGCCAATTATGTTGCAGTTTCTCCAGGCAAAAACCTTTGGCAATGCGAAAGTTCCAAGCGGCTGGATTATTGTTGCAGCAGGCAATCCAGCAGAATATAATCATTCTGTAAGAGATTTTGATGTGGTTACATTAGACCGAGTAAAATATATTGAGGTGGAGCCTGATTATTCAATATGGAAAGAATACGCGATAAAACAAGGTGTGCATAGAAGTATTCTTTCTTACCTTGATGCCAGACAGGAGCATTTTTATCAAATAGAGACAACCGTAGACGGAAAACGATTTGTGACAGCAAGGGGCTGGGAAGACTTATCTACATTTTTAAAAGCATATGAAGAATTAGGTATTGAGGCAGATATTGGAGTGATTGAACAATATATAAGACAGCCTGATATAGCAATGGATTATGCAAATTATTTGTCCTTATATTACAAATATGAAAAGGCGTATAGTGTTACTGATATTTTAGAAGGCAAAGCAGCGGATAGTATGTATAAAAGGGCTGAAAATGCTCCTTTTGATGAGCGTGTCAGTATTGTCAGTCTTATGCTTGGCAGTCTTAATGCACGTTTTAAACAGTATTATTATGAAAACAAATGTACAGAAGAGGTTTTTCATATACTAAAAAAATTTCAGCAAAATCAATCGTTGGATTTTGGTGAGTTGGCAAAAGAATACCGTGCTGATTATATCGAAAAAAAACGCGGTCATCTGCTAGAAAATGAAGAAATTTATGTAAAGCTAAATGTGTTAGAACTCCTTTCAAAATATGATGAATTATTAAAAGCACAGAGTGAAAAGAGTCATGATGAGAAATTTCAATTGCTTACAAAAGAATTTGCAAAATTATCAGAAAAGTTAGAAAAAACAGCTTTTGATATTTCAAAAAATTTGGAGAATAGTTTTGATTTTGCCGAGAAAGTTTTTTTAATGGGACCAGAGATGGTATTGTTTGTCACAGAACTTGCAGCAGGGTTTTACAGTTTGGCGTTTATACAGGAAAATGACTGCGAGCGATTTTATCAATACAATAAAAGTATGTTAAGGGATTCTGCAAGAGAAAAATTATTGCAAGAAATAGAGTCGTAAATTATTATGGAAAAGATTGTTGTGTATAAAAATCTGTTGTACAATCTTGTCGAAACGTATATTATTGATTGGCTTTTCAATGAATGAAAGTGAGGAGGGAAAAATGTTAGAGTTAAAAGGAATTAAAAAAGATTACCAGACTGGTATATCGGATGTATGGGCTTTAAAAGGGATTGATTTGCGATTTCGCGATTGCGAGTTTGTATCCATTTTAGGACAATCGGGCTGTGGCAAGACAACATTGCTCAATATTATTGGCGGTTTAGACCAATATACAGAAGGGGATTTAAAAATTAACAACAAATCCACAAAAGATTTTAAGGATAGGGATTGGGATACGTACAGGAATAATTCCATAGGATTTGTGTTTCAAAGTTACAACTTGATACCCCATCAGACGGTATTATCCAATGTGGAGTTAGCGCTTACCTTATCTGGTGTATCAAAAAGCGAGCGAAGAAAAAGGGCAAAAGATGCACTCGAACAGGTGGGATTAGGTGAGCATATTCACAAAAAGCCAAACCAAATGTCCGGAGGACAGATGCAGCGAGTTGCCATTGCAAGGGCGTTGGTTAATAATCCAGATATTTTGCTTGCTGATGAGCCAACAGGTGCGCTTGATACAGAGACTAGTGTGCAGATTATGGAGATTTTAAAAGAGATTTCTAAAGACCGCTTAATTATTATGGTAACGCATAATCCAGAATTGGCAAATCAATATTCTACAAGAATTATTCGACTTTTAGACGGAAAGATTACAGGGGATTCTAATCCATATACAAAAGAGCAGATGGAATCTGATATACAGGCAAAAGAAAAAAAGGCGGCAAATGTCCATAAAAAAGCGGCTAAAACGTCAATGTCTATGGTTACAGCATTATCATTAAGTTTAAATAACTTGATGACAAAAAAGACAAGAACATTTCTTACAGCATTTGCAGGAAGTATCGGTATTATTGGCATTGCGCTGATATTGTCTATTTCTCATGGCATCCAAAATTATATTGATAGAGTACAAAGAGATACGCTGTCTAGTTATCCAATAACATTGCAGCAAGAAAGCGTTGATATTGGAGGATTGGTTGAATCGATGGCGGGAAGCCATGAAGGCGGTGAACATGGAAACGATAAAATATATTCTAATAATATTATGACCGATATGGTTAATACAACCGTTGCAAAAGTAAACAGCAATAATCTTAAAAAATTTAGAACCTATATTGAAGAGCATAAAAGTGAGTTGGATACATACCTTAGTGATGTAAAATACAGTTATTCGCCAACGTTGTATATATTTGACAAGAACGAAGATGATGAGGCTGTTCAATTAAATCCAAGTACAATTATGGAAAATATGTATGGCATGACTGCTAGTCAGGGCGGAATGATGTCAACAAGTATGTCAAACAGCAGTGTTTGGAATCAGCTTCTTGACAATCAAAAGCTTTTAGATGAACAATACGACTTAATAGCTGGCTCATGGCCAACGGCGTATGATGAAGTTATGCTTGTTATCAATGAACATAATGAAATTGTGGATTATACGATGTATTCATTGGGATTTAAAGACCCTGATGAAGTAAAGACCATTTTTAAAAATGTGATGGCAGGTGAAGGCTTTGAAAGCACGGATGTAGAACTTACATATGAAGAAGCATTAGAAAAAACATTTAAATTAATATTGCCTACGGACTTTTATCAATATAATGAAAAGACGAAGACGTGGGACGATATGAGAGAAGACAAGGCTTATATGAAGGAGCTTGTTGACAATGCCAAAGAAATTAAGATAAGCGGTATTATCAGACCTAATCCAGATGCGGTAAACACATCTATCAATAATGGCATTGGCTATACCAAAGAGCTTATGCTCTACATTATTGAAGAAATTGAAAAGACAGAGATTGTAAAACAGCAGGAAGCAGACACAACCGTAGATGTATTTACAGGAATCCCATTTGACAATGACAAAGATACACCAATTACAATGGATGATGTCAATGCTTATGTAAGCTCGCTTCCAGAGCAAGAACAGACACAATTGCAGATGATATTTTCGACAATGTCCGAAGAGCAGATTCTTGAAATGTTTAGACAGTCTTTAAAAGCCCAGACAACAGAGGCGACGTATGAGAGCAATAAAACGCTTTTAGGTATCACAAGCGAGGATAATCCTTCACAGATAGATATTTATGCCAAAGATTTTGAATCCAAAGAAAAGCTTGAAGATTTTATTAAACAATATAATGATGAGGCAAAAAATGATGGAAGGGAAGATGATGTGATTAATTATACCGATATTGTAGGAATTATGATGTCATCTGTCAGTACTATTATAACAGCAATTTCATCTGTTTTAATTGCATTTGTGGCAATCTCTTTAGTGGTTTCATCCATTATGATTGGTATTATCACCTATATTTCAGTTTTGGAAAGAACAAAAGAAATTGGTGTGCTGCGAAGTATTGGCGCTTCTAAAAAAGATATTTCCAGAGTGTTTAATGCAGAAACTTTAATTGAAGGTTTTGTTTCAGGTGCATTGGGCATTGTTATTACATTATTATTATGTATACCTGCCAATGCGATTATAAAAAGCGTGACAGATATATCAAATGTTGCTAAAATGCCAGTAGGGGGAGCTGTGATATTGGTGGCAATCAGTATGATTTTGACAACGATTGCAGGTTTGATACCAGCAAAATTAGCGGCAAAGAAAGACCCTGTGGTGGCGTTGAGAACAGAATAGTATTGCAGATTGAGTAAGAATGAGGATTAAAATGAAGTATTTAATTGATACCCATACGCATACCATAGCCAGCGGTCATGCGTATAATACGATTGATGAGATGACAAGACATGCAAACAAAATAGGTCTTGCCAATTTGGCTATAACAGAACATGCTCCCAAGATGCCCGGAAGCAGTGATAAGCTTTATTTTTATAATCTTCCTATTGTGCCAAAAGAAAAATATGGCGTTCATCGTTTGATGGGCTGTGAATTAAATATTATAGATTATAATGGAAAAGTTGACCTTAGTCCGAAAAAATTAGAGAAAATGGATATTGTTATTGCAAGTTTGCATATTCCCTGTATAAAGCCGGGAAGCATTGATGAAAATACAACAGCTCTTATAAAATGCTGTGAAAATCCGCTTATTCATATTATAGGGCATCCCGATGATGGACGGTATCCTATTTATTATGAGGCGCTTGTGGAGGCGGCGGCTAAAACACATACATTGATTGAATTGAATAATACGTCGTTAAATGCCACTGGACCAAGACAGGGTGCCTATGAAAATGATATAAAGTTATTAAAATTATGCAAAGAAAAAAATGTGTGTATCTGTCTTGGCAGTGATGCCCATATTGAAGAGTCCATAGGGGTATTTGACAATTGTGAAAAGGTATTAAATGAGGTTGATTTTCCAGAGCGATTAATTGCAAATTTAGATATGGAGCTGATGAGAAGCTATTTGACATAGACTTGTCTGCTTCAGTGGGGATATAAACGCCCTCTGAAAAGCTATAATCTATAATAACAGCTAGGCAGTTTAAGCAATGAGCGGAGTGGATTACGAATATTTTTTCACTATCTTGCATTTATGCGTTGCTTGATGCAAGATATTTGACTAATATAAGATAACATAATAATTTAGCAATGTAGACACAAAGTTACTAAAAAAGTTCTTTAGGATTTTTTAATCTAAAGTTTTTTGTGCAAAAAGCAGCGCAGAAATGGAGTACTATATGAATGACAATATGGAATCAGTAGAAAATGTTTTGCGGAAATTAGCAAAAATAAATTATATTAAACCTGGTGAGGTTCCTAATATTAATCTATATATGGACCAAGTTACAACATTTATGGATGAACATTTAAGCGATAGCAAGCGACATGAAAATGATAAGATTTTAACAAAAACGATGATAAACAATTATACAAAGAATGACTTGCTGCCGCCTCCAGTGCGTAAAAAATATTCCAAAGACCATCTCTATGTATTGGCATTTATATATTATTTTAAAAATATTTTGTCCATAAGTGATATTCAAAAATTAATAAAACCGCTTACAGATAATTTTTTTGATACAGATGAAACGCCAAACCTTGATAACGTATACAGAGAAATATATAATATGTGTAAATCACAGGCAGCAAGCCTTTCCAGAGATGTGTTAGAAAAGGCAAAAAAAGCATCTAATTCATTTCAGTATTTAGATAATCAGGAAGAAAAAGATTTTCTTGAATTATTTTCTATGGTATCGCTGCTTAGTTTTGATGTATATATGAAAAAGAATATGATTGAATCACTTATTGATGATTATACATCAAAACATGGCGATAAAGAGACAAATTCTTAAGAACAAATAAGATTTACCTATGGCGATGGCAACATAAATTAAGAATGGTTATCAATTCTGTCAAATAATTTGTTATAGCTGCCATTGCCATAAATAAGAGAACGGTTTACACGGCTTATCGTAGCTGTGGAAGCCCCCGTTGCTTTTGCTATTTCTGTGTAAGTTTTTTTGTCTTTGAGCATTTTTGCTACCTCAAATCGTTGTGAAAAGGATAATATTTCATTAATGGTACAGATATCCTCAAGAAATTCAAGACATTCTTTTTTATCGTTTAAATTTAAAAGTGCGTTGGCAAATAAGTCAACAGAAGAAGTTTTTAATTTATCATTCATAATGTATTTCCTTTATATTTGTTAAATTGCAGAGCATTTTATTTTTATAAGCAATAAATCAGGTGACATATTTTTAATTAGTTTAACACATTAAAGTTATAAGGTAAAGCGATAAATAATATATTATAGAGTAAGTTAAAGTAATTAAAAGTAATAGTTGTAATATTTTATCGCACATGGTATGATTTCCTTATACATAAACATTGGTAATTGTATAGGTAAATGTTCCAAAATAATGCTATAAAAATACATGGGTTCTTTGGCATAAAAGTATACAAGGTACAAATGTGCGGTATGATATTGGGCTGCCCATTTGCTTTTATAAAATGGGGGAATTTACAAATTGATATTGCCGCAGTTGGCGGCTGATAGGAGGATTTAATGGGAATTTTAACAAGATTTAAGGACATTATGGCATCAAATATCAATGCGCTTCTTGATAAGTGTGAAGACCCTGAAAAAATGATTGACCAGTATATGAGAAATCTTGAGAGTGATTTAGGGAAAGTTAAAGCTGAAACGGCTTCTGTTATGGCAGAAGAGTCAAGAGCTAAAAGAGAATTAAATGAATGTACAGAGCAAATTAATAAGATGCAGACTTATGCTGAAAAGGCTTTGATGGCAGGCAATGAAAGTGATGCAAGAACATTTTTGGAGAAAAAACAATCTCTTGTCAATACGCAGTCTGCTCTTTCGCAATCCTATGATATTGCAAAAAATAACGCAGATAAGATGCGTCAGATGCATGATAAACTTGTTAAGGATATCCAGAGTCTTGAGTCAAGAAGAGCTGCAATTAAAGCTACTGTAAAGGCTGCAAAAGCACAGGAGAGAATCAATAAAGTTGGAAGCAGTGTGACAGGCGCTAATAATAGTATGGAAGCATTCTCAAAGATGGAAGCAAAGGCAAATAAGATGCTTGACGAGGCAAATGCGATGGCAGAATTGAATCAGACTGCTGAAAATGCGGATATTGACAATCTTGCAGCAAAGTATGATGCCACTCCAAGCAATGCCGAAGTTGATGATGAACTTGCAGCATTAAAAGCAAAGATGGGATTATAATAAATAAAAAATATTTGTAAGTAAAATAAATGATATTATTGATGCAATAAGTAATTATAATATATTGATACAGTGTGATAATAAAATGAAGAAATGAGGCAGATATGGGTTTATTTAGTAAACAGTTTGCTAATGTTGTTGAGTGGGAAGAATATCGAGATGATGTGATTTTCTGGAAATGGACCAACCGCGAGATAAAAAAAGGCAGTAAGCTTATTATCAGACCAGGTCAGGATGCCATTTTTATGTATAATGGCGTTATGGAAGGAATATTTAAAGAAGAGGGCAGTTTTGATATTGAATCCGATATTATTCCATTTCTTTCAACTTTAAAGGGATTTAAGTTTGGATTTAACAGTGGAATGCGAGCAGAAGTGTTGTTTGTCAATACAAAAGAATTTACTGTTAAGTGGGGAACAAAGAATCCTATATCAATACCAGCACCTTCTCTTCCGGGAGGTATGCCGATAAGGGCGTTTGGAACGTTTAATTTTAAGGTGAGCGATTATGTTGCCCTTATTGACAAAGTTGCAGGTATCAAGCAGATGTATAAGGTTGATGATGTAAAAGAGCGTGTGGTAGCAGTTCTTGACCAGCTTCTTATGAAGTGGATATCAAGAGAAGGCAAAGATATGTTCAACCTTCAAGCAAATGCGTATGATATCTCGGCTGGTATTAAAACAGACCTTGATATGGAGATATCGAAGTTAGGTATTGAAGTTACTGGTTTTAGTATCTCAAGCTTTAATTATCCTGAAGAAGTCCAAAAAATGCAGAATAAAGCGGCTTCTCAGTCAATGGTTGGCGATATGAATCGATATACACAGATGGCTATGGCGGATTCGATGGGAAAAGGCGGTAGCTCCAATATTGCTGGCGATATGATGCAACTTCAGATGGGTATGGCAATGGGGCAGCAGATGATGAACAATATGAATACGAACAATGCAAATCAAGGTATGCCAGGTGTATCCCAAAACGCGCAAGGTAATGTTCCTAAGTTTTGTCCAGAATGTGGCACACCGACAAATGGAGCAAAGTTTTGTTCAAATTGCGGTAAAAAGTTAATTCCATAAAAAGAAAAGGGATTGTAGTAAAAAGTCTTTATATTTGACAGTACTATGGTCCCTTATTTTTTATGCTTTAAATGTTTATTTTTTGAAAAAATATCAATCTTTTATAAATTTATCCTATCATTCATCTTGCCATTTACAATTTACTAGAATTGAAAACTATGTTACAATTATTCTCAAATGAATATTTATTATAGAAGTTTGGAAAGGAATAATAAAAAATATAGAATGATGAAATTAGATGAATTAAATGATATGCAAAAATGTGCGGTCAAACATACACAGGGACCACTTCTTATTATAGCGGGAGCTGGTTCTGGAAAAACGCGTGTTCTTACATACAGAATTGCATATTTAATAGAAGAATGTGGAGTCAATCCTTATAATATTTTGGCGATAACATTTACCAATAAAGCCGCCTCTGAGATGAAAGAGCGTGTAGAACATATTATTGATTGTGGCAATAGGGTATGGGTAAGTACATTTCATTCAACTTGTGTAAGAATTTTAAGGCGATATATTGATAGAATAGGTTATGACAATAACTTTACGATTTATGATACAGACGACCAAAAAAGCGTGATTAAAGAAGTTTGCAAGAAATTAAATATTGATACAAAAATGCTTAAAGAGCGCACGATTATGAGTGTTATATCAAGAGCGAAGGACGAGCATAAAAGTCCTGATGATATGGAGCGCGAAATGGGCGATGATTATAACATTAAGAGAATTGCAATGGTTTATGGAGAGTATCAAAAAACATTAAAGCAAAATAATGCCTTAGATTTTGACGATTTAATCTTTATGACAGTTGATTTGTTTGAAAAGGATAGGGAAGTTCTTGATTTTTATCAGGAAAAATTTAAGTATATTATGGTTGATGAATATCAGGATACAAATACGATACAATTTAAATTAATAAGTCTTTTAGCTGGTAAATATGAAAACCTTTGTGTTGTTGGTGATGACGACCAGTCCATCTATAAATTTAGAGGCGCCAATATCAAAAATATTTTAAATTTTGAGAGTGTCTTTGAAAATGCTATGCTGATTAAATTAGAGCAGAATTATCGTTCGACAAAAACAATTTTGGATGCGGCAAATGCAGTGATTGCTAATAATGTTGGAAGGAAATCCAAAAATTTATGGACAGAAAATGATGAGGGGGACAAGATTCATTTTTGTTTTTATGAAGATGGATTTATGGAAGCAGAAGGCGTTGTCAACAGCATCTGTGCAAAAGTCCGCGATGGCTGGAATTATAATGATATAGCAATTCTTTACAGAACAAATGCACAATCTCGTATGCTTGAGGAAAAATTGATATTTAGAAATGTGCCATATCGCATATATGGCGGAATCAATTTTTATCAGCGCAAGGAAATAAAAGATATTCTTGCTTACTTAAAGACCATTGACAATGGCAGTGACGCTCAGGCCGTAAAAAGGATTATCAATGTTCCAAAGCGTGGAATTGGGCAGACAACAATTGATAGGATTCAAGATTTTGCAGATTCAAATGACTGTACATTTTGGGATGCCTTATGCAATGCAGACCAGATACCAAGTATAGGAAGAGCATTAAGTAAATTAGAAAACTTTGTGACATTAATACTTGGTTTTAAAGCAAAATTAAAATATATGTCTATTAGAGAATTAACGGATACTATTATTGAGGATATAAAATATTATGAATATCTTTCTGAAAGCGAAACAGAAGATGAAGTAGAAGCAAGGCAGGAAAATATTGATGAACTTATCAATAAAATTGTGATATATGAATCACAAGATGAAAATATTGGTGAAAATTTTAGTATTGAAGATGAAGCAAATAGTACTGTTGAAGATGAAATAGCGATTCATGAAAATATTAATGTGCAAGATGGAGTAAATATTTTTGAGGAACAGATTGAACATGAAAATAGGCAGGCTTCCATAAAAACGCTTAGCGCATTTTTAGCGGAAGTCGCATTGATATCGGATATTGATAATTTGAATCAAAATGGAAATCAAGTGATGTTGATGACATTGCACAGTGCAAAAGGTTTGGAATTTCCTATTGTATATATGACAGGAATTGAAGATGGATTATTTCCAAGTTATATGAGTATTACATCAGATGACCCTATGGATGTGGAGGAAGAAAGGCGCCTTTGTTATGTCGGTATAACGAGAGCGCAAAATGAATTGACAATAACAGGTGCCAATGTAAGAATGATTCGAGGAGAAGCACAACTCAATAAAGTATCTCGATTTGTACAAGAAATTCCTCATTTTTTGATGCAGATAGAAAACATCAATAATAAAAAAACCTCGCTTTTAAGGTCAAGTGGAACAAGTGAAAAAAGCATTCCTTTTAACTCTTCGTTAGGAATGAGTGGGAGGGCAGCAGCAAGCAGATATAGCAGTGGGAATACATCAAATTACAATTCCTATAATTCAAAACCAAAGCCAAAATCAACAGGTTTAGGACTGCGGGCAAAAACGACAAATTATGGAAGTCAAAAAAATGCAAATGATACCAATAATTTACAAAATTCAAGCAATGTAGAAAAAAGTGGAATCGGCAATAATATTGGCACAACGATGAATAAAAAAGTGGGTTTTGGTAAAGAATTTCCTAAGGATATATCTGAACTTAAAAAGATTAAAAGTGAAAACTTTTCCTTAAATCCTCCAATAAATGACACATCATTTATAGAGTTAAATTATAAAGTTGGAGATATGGTAACACATGTTAAGTTTGGCAAAGGTATCGTTCAAGCAATAGAAGAAAAAACAAAAGATTACATGGTTACAGTGGAATTTGAGAATTTTGGTATAAAGAAAATGCTGGCGGGGTTTGCACAGTTAAAAAAGGTATAGTATCCAATTAGATTATGAAACGTTTGGTTTTTCCACAAAATTATTATAAGAAATTTTAAAATATGGAAAAAATTAGTAGTAAATGATAGGAAGTTGTGATATAATTAACACAAATTTTAGCAAAGGATTATCCATTACCTAAAATTGCCGAGATGAAGGTTCGGCTATGTATTAACGAAAGGAGCATAAATTATGAGCAAAGATAAGTTAGAAGGAATTATTGCAGCTAGTAAGATTAATGAGTTTCTTCATAAGAAGGAAGAAGACAAAAAATGTGAAAAATCAATCATTGCTATTCTTGCAGTAATTGGTGCTGTGGCTGCTGTGGCATGTATTGCATATGCTGTGTACAGATATTTTACACCAGATTATTTAGATGATTTTGATGACGACTTCGATGATGATTTTGATGATGACGACGATGATGACAATGTATTTGAAGATGAGAAGTAAGAGTTAAAATGTGGAGCAAACAGTATAAGGGATTGTAAATATCCGTTTGACAAATGATTGCTTTTAATTCTCATATAACGTAAATATACAGTCAAATGAACTTTAATTTTAAAGGACTGTTGCAAAATGAAAGATTCTTTTAAGATGTGATATCGATTGTTAAATAGGTATTGACATCTTTTATCGAAAATTCATTTTGTGACAGTCCTTTTTAAGTATGCGTTTGATTTGAGTCTTTTGGCAAAAATTTAAGGTCTTGGCACAATGATACATATAGGGAGTTTTGAATTTGATGTTTTTAAGGATATATTGTATAAAATAAAGGAATGGATTAATCGATATTTTAGAATGGTTAGTTCGTATAATAATTGATATAAAAAGTTGAATTTATGGTTGGTTAAAGGTAAGAGTAGTCTATAAAATGGAATAAGGTTGTTTAACATAAGTATAGTATGATACAATTATTTTTTATAAGTGTAGTCTGCAAAATAGATTGAGAGTATTTGACGTAATGGCAGTAGGCAAAGGGTTTAGAAATAATTATTTTGTGTTTATTATAATCATTGGAAATTTAACCTCATCAAGGAAGTCCCCCACTTCAATGCTGCAAAGGCATAAGTGGGGGTGGGGACTTGCTTGTTTCAGTGGGAGTATAAGCTCCCACTGAAAAGCTACGATAGTAGCTAGATGGTTTGAGTAAGTAGCGTAGCGGATTGCGAATATCCGCTTAACTACTTGAAGGAAAGGAATCATTTTATTATGAAAAAAGGCAATATATATCAGGGAATAGTAGAATATGTAGATTTTCCCAATAAAGCATATGCAGTAGTGGAATTGGATGATGAAGATAATGGAAAGAAAGTTATTGTTAAAAATTCAATTCCTAGTCAAAAAATTGAGTTTATGTTAAATAAAAAGAAAAAAGATAAATATGAAGGAAGGTTAATAAAAGTACTTGAAAAGTCTCCATTAGAAACGGTTGAACCATGTAAACATTTTGGAATATGCGGAGGCTGCGTCTATCAGACTATGGATTATATAAAGCAGCTTCAGTTAAAGGAAAAGCAAGTAAAAGATATTCTTGATAAGGTAATAAATAGTAATTACAAATTTGAAGGTATTGTTTCTAGTCCCATAAGTGAAGCCTATCGCAATAAGATGGAATATTCATTTGGAGATGAAATAAAAGAAGGACCACTTGCATTAGGTTTACATAAAAGAAATACAACATATGACATTGTATCAGTCAATTCGTGTAAAATTGTCCATGATGATTTTAATCTTATTTTGATGGCTGTGTTGGATTATTTTAAAGAAAAAAATATTCCCTATCTTCATAAAGTTACTCATAAAGGGTATCTTAGGCATTTATTGGTAAGGCGTGCAACAAAGACGGAGCAGATATTAGTGGATATTGTAACGACAACTCAATTACAATATGATATGACTGAATTAGGTGCGATTTTAAAAAAATTACCACTTACAGGTAAAATTGTAGGATTTTTACATACATTTAATGACACGCTTGCTGATGTTGTCAAAAATGAATCTACAAAAATTATATATGGAAGAGATTATATAGAAGAAGAATTGTTAGGGCTAACATTTAAAATATCAGCGTTTTCATTTTTTCAAACAAATTCGCTAGGAGCAGAAAAATTATATTCAAAAGCAAGAGAATATTTGGGCGATACAAAAGATAAAATTGTCTTTGATTTGTATAGCGGGACGGGAACAATTGCTCAAATTCTTGCACCATTTGCCAAAAAAGTAATTGGAGTGGAAATTGTTGAGGAGGCGGTGGAATCAGCTAAGATGAACGCCATATTAAATGGTCTTGATAACTGTGAGTTTATTGCAGATGATGTGCTAAAAGCGTTGGATAATATAACAGATAAACCAGATTTAGTCGTATTAGACCCCCCTAGAGATGGCTTACATCCAAAGGCACTAAAAAAGATAGGGGAAGATTTTAATGTTGCTAAGATGATTTATATTTCCTGCAAGCCGACAAGTTTAGCAAGGGATTTGGTAGAATTGCAAAAGTATGGGTATGAAGTGGTACGTGTTTGTTGTGTGGATATGTTTCCAGGTACGGTGCATATAGAAACTTGTTGCCTTTTATCCTGCATAAAATAAGGGTTTTCAAGGTTTATATAAAAGAAAAAGGGTGGTTTTTCCACCCGTTTGCCACCATTGAACTTGATTTTGTTTTGAAATAAAGAAAAGGGGTTGAACACTTTGAACTTTGTGTTTCAACCCCCAGTTTTTATTTTTATGCTTGTTTCTTTTTAGATTCTATAGTTTTTTCAAAAATAGCTACGGTTTGATTTTGTAATTGCTCAGTATTGTGAACATAGGTGTTCATAGTGGTTTCAATATTTGTATGCCCTAAGCGTTCTTGAACGTCTTTGATATTGGCACCTGATTCTATCAAGTATGTTGCATGGGTATGCCTTAATGAATGATAATTGAAGGCAATTCTTAATTCATAATGTATTACCCTTGCACAATATTTGAAAGAATCGGTTGATACATATTCGCCATTTTCACGTACACAAACCATATCAGCAGAAGGCAATGCACATTGTAAGGCTCTTGAAACAGGAATAATACGCTGCATTGGTTCGCCTTTTTCATCAACTTCTTGTTTTAAATAGTGTTCTGTATAATATTCACCATATTTCATACGATTCATGTTTTTTTGACGTTTCGCATTTTTAAGCGCTTTATGTAAGGTATCACCAAACTTGACAGTTCTATTTGAAGTAGAGGTTTTTGGCGTGCCAAAGTACCAAGATGATTTTTCTTGTTTTTTGCCCTTTATTGCAACAGCTTTTCTTACATCTGTTCCAAAGTTACGTTTTACAGTAATTTTATTAACGGTTATTGTACGGTTTTTAAGGTCAATATCGTCCCAAGTTAGAGCAAAGGCTTCACTAATTCGCAGTCCTGTATAATATCCAATCATCAGAGGAATAAAAAACGGTGAAGTGGAAGGAAAACGGTCTATAATGCGTGAGAAATCATCAGGGTCAATAATATATCGAGTTTCTTTTTTTGTATCATTCGTATATTTAGGATATTTGATATGATTACAAGGATTCATTTGAATATAATGCAGCGGTTCAACTGCATAATTTAAAGCACCTGAAAGTGTTGAGATGATACCAACAACTGAATTTTTTGCAAATCCCTTTAACTTTAAATCGTTTGCATATTCTTGAATGCTGGCATTGTTTAGGGCTTTTAGTTTATATAATCTAAAAGCAGGTTTTAAATGCTTGTTAATAATTTGTAAGTATCCAACTTGAGTATTATATTTTAGATTCATCATATAGAAGATGACCATCTTTGTCTTTCTTTTGTTCTTTTCCTGCATCAAAATAATAATACCATTTATTACCTTTTTTGCGTGTTCCACCTTTCATTGTTTTCTTATCTCGTTCTTATTGATATTTTGAGGAATAAATGATATAATCAAAATGTATATTCCAAATCATTTATCCCTTTGATTTGGGTATTAACAACCCCTGACTATTAAATGGTCAGGGGTTTAGATTGAAAAATGTAAATATATTGTTTTCAACTATTTTTGTTAATATAGAACTTTTTATTACGCCATCACTCCCTAATTAGTAGGGAGTGATTTTGTATATATACCAATTTTTAACATAAGAAATATTATAACTCA
>CAMUHY010000025.1 GCA_947088865.1 uncultured Eubacterium sp.
TGGTTTACTATTCTGCTATCGTTTTTTCGATTTAGCATTTGTTTTCAAGGTTCAATCATAAACAAAAATGATTTTTTAATATCATTCTTTATTTTTCTGTTTTTGTCGCTCTTTGCGGCTCCCGCTCGCGGCGACTTGATTATATTACCATCATAATTAAATTATGTCAATAACTTTTTTAAATTTTTTCTATTTTTTTCTATTTTTTGTATAATATCGTAATTTATTCTGCGGAAACAGCAAAATATTATATTTTTTATTTATTTTATATATATTTGCCATGTTTTTATTGCATTTTTAACAAATTTATAATTCATCTTTATTTTTGATTTACTTAATTTATTTTTACCAATTTAAGCCTATTTATACCAAAAATACTCAAAAGATATACAACATTTACTTTACTGCTTATTTATAATCTTATTACCATTCTATTAAGAAATTTTCATACACGCCTAATTGTTCAATAATTTTCCTTTTTATATATATTTATTGTTATCTATTATTTTATTAACATCATTTGAGCCTCTCATGACTAAAATCATAGGGGTTCTTGCCTTATATCATAATATATCATAAATTTCTGGATTAAAGGAAGTTATCATAATTTGTATTGTTGTTGCTATATTCAAAATCCAATGACCTGTCATAATATAAGAAATACAATATTTTCTATAATATTGAAAACACACCCATATTGTTAAAGGTAAAAAAGATAAAAAACGATATATTATAAATTTCATATCAAATATTGTAGGAATAAAACTATGCTGTAAGGCATAAAAAAATGCAGGAATAAAAATAGCTGTCCATTTTGATGTAAAATGATTTACTCCATATCCCAAATACACCCCCTCCTCTGCTATTGTTGTTGTCAGTGGAAGTATAAAAATATTCAATACAGCAAGATAAGGAGAAATAGGCGCTATCAGTATTGGGGCAAAATATGGAAACTTACCATAACAAAGCCCTCCCGCTAAATACATTCCACCCATACCTATCAATAACATTATAACAACAAATAAAAATCCCTTAAAAATGCTCTTTTGCTCTTTTTTGTAATGTATCATTTCACTATATGTTACGTTCTCATATTTGCAAATAATCCATAAAACAATGATTGTAATAATGTTCATTATAGAGGCAAGTATTGTCCACCAGTGTGCAATTTCTGTTAAATTCCTTTGTGTAATTATACTGAAAAAAGAAAATACAACAATAAACAACAAACATCGCATCAGTAAAACAAACCATGTTTTTCGGCTATCTTTCATTTGTCGTATTCTCCTTATTGTCTATATTATTTGTGTTATGTAAAAGCATTGTAACAATGTCAAAAATAAATAAATCTCGTTCGTTTTTGGAATATAAATCATATCCTAAAAGCTCTTTTGCAATATTTTTTGCAAGGAATGCTACTTGCATAGCAGAGACAAGAATAAATACAAGCAATTTTTTTGTTTCTTCATTTTGATTGTCTCTAATTGCAAAGGCAAATCCTTTTTGTGTATAAACAGAATTGCTGCTTATCAAATAATTCTGCATATCACTTAAAATGGATATATTGGCAATTGCTTGATTTTCAAAAAGAAAATCAAAAGTTTGACTTGCCCAAGATATTAAACGAGTTTTATCTGACAATCCGTCAGCTTTAGTAAAATCTGTGATATCTGGCGCAAATCCCACTAATATCTTATTTATTATTTTTTGTATACATTCTGTTATAAGATTTTCTTTACTTCCAAAAAAATAATTAATGGAACCTAATCCAATATTCGCTCTTTCTGCAATTAAACGTGATGTGATTTTTGTAGTATCACCATTATACTCTTTAAGCAATTCCGTAGTTATCTCAATTATATGATTTTTACTTTTTTCATTATCGCTCATAATATATCCTTTCTGAACAACGTTCATATATATTTTAATGAACACTGTTCAGAAAGTCAATAAATTTTTCCTAACAGTTTTAAATAGATATTTACCATTATTTTGCTACTTGCTTACATAAGAAAAAATAACGCAAAAAAAGACGGTACAGCCCTTACAACTGGACTATACCGCCTCATTTAAAATTTTTTTGTACCCGCAAACAACACAATTTACGGACATCCTCTGCCAAGCGGAGAAGGAGGGATTTGAACCCTCGCGCCGGTTGCCCGACCTACACCCTTAGCAGGGGCGCCTCTTCAACCTCTTGAGTACTTCTCCATACCAATATTAAATATTAATCACGATGGCAATTATATCAAATGATTTTATATATGTCAACTATTAATTATAAACTTTTCTCCAATTTTTTCACCCATACAAACCTTTGTTTCCATACCATTTATAGAATTGTTCCAAATATCTTTATCTATCTTTACCTTATCCTTTTGAAAAATTAAAATAATAGAAGAACCACCAAATTCAAAATACCCCTTTTCTTCTCCTCTTTTCACATTGCAGGAACAGTGATGATTTGTAATTTTCCCCACTAAGAGAGCGCCTACCTCCATCATAATAACATTGCCAAAATTTTTTGACTGAAGCACACTGTATGCTCTTGTATTTTCCTTGTATATTGGATACACATCATTTGCAATTGGATTAACCGTATGAAAAACGCCCTTAATTTTTCTTTCTTTTGTTTGGTATCCATCATCAATATACATATACCTATGATAATCATCAACTGTTAATCGAAAAATACAGACAATACCACCTTCATACTTTTCTGCTAATTTTTTGCTTTTAAGCAGTCTCGATAATGTATATCTTGTATTTTTTACTTTAAATGACATATTTTTTGCAATAGGATATACACTAAGTTTGGAATAACAAGGACTTACCAAATGATTTGAATGATAATCTATTTCTTTTTTATCTTCTAAAAGCTTTCTTGTAAAAAAATCATTATATGAATCAAATTCTTGTTTATTATAAATACTTAAATCAATATGATGATTTTTGCAAAAGGATGGAACAGCCTTGCTAGACCATTTTGTTGACAATAACTGCCCCCCCACTTTTGACACAAAAGGATGTATAAATAATGATATAATAAATCTTCCTGCTACATTTGAATAAAGGCATTTTAAAAACTTGTCTTGCATATCCTCATTGCCTTGTATATTACCTGCTCTATCTACATATTTCATAATATTAAAATCCTTTCTTTTCTAATAGCAATTATATAGTTGATTTATAAACACCCTATTGTCAAGACAAATGCAATGACAGCATTTATTTTTTAAGAACCAAATGACTGATAATTAATAAAGCATATAAATATATTTATAAAAATAAAATTTTATGATGAAAAATCTTTATGATAAGATTCCATTTTCTCGATTTCCTTTTTTGTAAAACGTCCAATATATACATGTGCAAATAAAGTAAAAATAGCACACAGTATCAACTCTGTATAAAATGTCAACGAACGGCTTAGTATCATACCCGGAAAAAGCAGTGCTGGTCCAAATATTGGCAAATATACACGTTTAAATAATACTTCTGTAATTCCCATACCGCCTGGCAATGGAAGCATATCCACAGAGAGTGATATAACACATTGCAGCATCACGACAACATACATACTGCTGCCTGATAATCCATAAGACTTATATACAAAATATGTTACAAAAAAATATGAAAATCGTTCAAAAGCTGTTATAAGCAGTGCTTTTATAAAAATCGCAACATGACTTTTTAAATATCTTGCTGTTTCCGTGTAGGAATTAAGAAAATTATCAATTCTTTTTTCTAATTTTTCACTTTTTTTCATTAAATGTATTTTTTTAAGAAGATATAAAACACCTCTAATCAATTTTTTTGCAACCGTTTGATTAAATAATATTAAAAACATAAATCCGACAAATACCACATTAATCACAATTCCTAATACAAAAAAAAACATGATGTCCTTTAGGTATGTATCTATAAATTTATGGTCAAATAAAATTAAAAACAAACCGACAACTACTAATACCAGCTTATAAGCTATGGTTATAATCATCATTACAACGGATGACATAGAGACTGGTATCTTATTTTTTTTCATATAAAACATTTGAGCAGGCTGTCCGCCTGTCGAAGATGGTGTAATACAACAAAAAAAGAATCCAATGCAAGAATATAAAAAACAAGTAAATCTTTTTGTATATATTCCAATATCTTTAAACAAAAAATGAATAACGCAAGACTCGCTAAAAATATGGGCAACTATCGCAACAACTGCCAACAAAAGCCATCGCACATCAGCTTCACATATTCTTGCAAAAAGTGTCTGCAAATCAACATCTTGTCCATAAAATATATAATATACTGTTAAGCCAAATATAATTAACAAAAACAGCACATCAATTAACCTGCGCTTACTCACTCTTATTAAACTCCTTTATTGCTGATTCATATAAATTATTTCCTTTGCTGTCAATCACTACAATTACTGGGAAGTTTTCAACTTCTAACTTACGGATAGCTTCTGTTCCTAAATCATCATATGCTATGACTTGGGCTTTTTTAATTCGCTGTGAAAGTATTGCTCCCGCGCCGCCTACTGCTGCAAAATACACTGCCTTATTTCTCACCATCGCATCAATAACTTCTTTAGAACGTTTCCCTTTTCCAATCATCCCTACAAGACCTAAATCCAACAATCCAGGTGTATATTTATCCATTCTGCTTGCTGTGGTTGGTCCTGCTGAACCTATTGGTTTACCTTCTCTGGCAGGAGATGGTCCCATATAATAAATGATATTATTTTTTATGTCAAAAGGAAGTTTTTCCCCTTTTTGCAAGGATTCTGCCATTCTTTTATGCGCAGCATCTCTTGCTGTATATATGGTTCCTGTTATATATACATAATCTCCAGCCTGAAGCAAAACCGCATCTTCATTGCTTATAGGCGATTTTATATATTTATCCATCTTTCCCTCATTTCTAAAATTCTACACTCAAGTAACTATTTGCAATCTATTTAACTGCTTCATAATAATAATTTTATTTTGCTGGTTGCTCAACTTATCTAGCTACACAGCGCAAGTCTTTATTTTCTCTGCTTATATCTCTAGGATATTACACCAGAGAATTTCCCTGATACTATTAAAGCACCCTATGTGCATGTCTATTAACATGACAACATATATTAACGGCAACTGGAAGCCCTGCAATATGTGTTGGATAGACTTCAATATTGACGGCTAAAGCCGTTTGTGTTCCGCCAAGTCCGCCTGGACCTATCCCCAGCTTATTTATTTTTTCAAGCATTTCTTTTTCTAATTCATCTACATATTTTATGGGTGATGTTTCTTCAAGATTTCGTGTAAGCGCTTTTTTTGCCAGCAATGCACATTTTTCAAATGTACCTCCAATTCCGACACCAACAACCATTGGCGGACAAGCATTTGGTCCCGCATCTTTTACAGCTGTAAGTATGGCTTCTTTAACGCCTTCTATACCATCAGCAGGCTTTAACATAAATACCCGACTCATATTTTCGCTTCCAAATCCCTTTGGCGCAACGGTTATCTCTACCGTATCACCTGAAACAATTGAATAATGTATAATTGCAGGTGTATTATCCTTTGTATTTTCGCGAATAATAGGGTCAGAAACAACCGATTTCCTTAAATATCCCTCAACATATCCTTGTCTTACACCTTCGTTAATTGCATCCTCAAGGTTGCCTTCTGTAAAATGTACATCCTGCCCAACATTGATAAAAACAACTGCCATACCCGTATCTTGACATATTGGTATCATCTCTTTTCCTGCAATATCAAGATTTTCCTGCAATTGATTTAACACTTGCCTGCCAAGAGACGACTCCTCCGTCTTAACAGCCTTATCAAATGTTTTCTTCATATCTTCTGAAAGAAAATGATTTGCCTCAATACACATTTCTTTGATATTCTTTGTGATTAAATCTACATTAATCTCTCTCATATCAGCTTTTCCCCTTCTTAAAAATCATTGTTATTCCAATAACTTTTATCCTAAAACAAAATTTATAAAACGCTGCAATCCTGCCCCCAGCCATTCCCATTTATATTTTCTGTCTTGTATTTCATTATAAGTATAATCAAAATCCTTTTCATATTCAAGATAATATTCTTTGTCAAAAAAATTATCCTCTTCATTCTCTGATATACACGCAAATATATTTTTGATATTCGTGCTAAATTCTTTGATTATATGCTTATCATCTTGAGAACTTATTTCAAAAACTTCAGGAATAATTACTGCAAAATGCCTATCATTCACATAATCTACCAATGATGTATGACATAACCAATCCATAGCACTTATATTTTGATGATAATAAATCCATAAGCATTGAAGTTTCTCATCTGATTTTATTTCATCTGGAAGAATCACTGTAATATCAATCATACGCTTTAATTTCATAGAAAACAAATTTATATTCATTACAGACATATATTCGTCTCCTTTACAATATAAGAAATCGTCTGTTTTATACATTTATCCCAATAATCCCAATTATGTCCGCCCTCTTCTTCCTGTAATAAAACAGTATATCCTGCCTCTTTTGCTTTTTGGGCAAACTCTTCACTCATATGCCTTTTTGAATCCTGTAATCCACAAAAAGTTATAAATTGGGTAGAGTTATCCACATTTTTTGTGGATTTATTGTTAATAAGTTGATATAAATCATACGAATTATCAATAAGTTGTTGTTTTGTACCAAATGTTGGGAACATATCAAGACCTTGAGGGTTTTCATACCGCTCAATAATATTTAACAGACCTGAATAAGAAAATGCACAATGATAAAATGACGGTTTTTTTAAAGCGGCATAATAAGCGCCATAGCCCCCCATTGACATTCCTGCAATATAACGGTCAACGGAGTTTTTACTAATCTTAAACCATTTCTGACATATATCAGGCAATTCTTCTGTGATAAATAAAAAATAATTTTTTCCATTTACATTATTTACATAAAATTTATTGTTACCTGAAGGCATAATAACTGCCAAATTAGCGCCTTCTACATAATCGGCAATTCTTGACTTAAGAATCCAGCTTGCATGGTCTCCACCCGCTCCATGAAGCAGATAGAGAACCTTATAACAGCCATGACCTTGCGGAAGAAGCACATCCAACAGCACAGGCATTTGCAGAATTGCTGAATTATAATTTATTCTAATATGCGCCATAATAATCCTCATTTCTTTAAATAGGTTCTTTTGATGGAATGCCTGCTTTTCTCGGATATTTTTTAGGCGTTGCAGATATCTTTTTTATAAACACAAAAGAACGCTCTATATCTGTGTCTGGCAAACAAAACTTATAAATATGTTTTACCTGTCCGCCTAATATTTTTATTGCTTTTTTAGACTGTTCAACTTCTTTTTCAATTTCCCCAGATTTATAAGCAACAAAATACCCGCCAATTTTCACAAACGGCAAAACATATTCTGACAGTGTGGCAAGATTAGAAACTGCCCTAGATACGCCCAAATCAAATTGTTCCCGCATATGAACATCTCTGCCTGCATCCTCAGCTCTGCAATGAATTGCCTCCACATTTGCAAGCTTATTTTTTGTTATCACTTCATTGAGAAATTGAACTCTTTTATTTAGAGAATCCAGCAATTTTACAGAGCAGTTTTCAAAGGCTATCTTAATGGGAAGTCCTGGAAATCCTGCACCTGTTCCCACATCAACAATATGGATTCCCTTTTCTAAATCAAGCGCTTTACAAATATCTGAATCCGTTTTTGACAATGCAGCAATAGCCGATTTAATTGCAAGACTATCTGCAAAATGTTTTATTAAAACTTCATCATATTGCGTAATAGCCGTAAGATTCATAAATGTATTCCATTCTACAAGAAGTTCATAATACATATCAAACTGCTTTAATTGAGCATCTGTAAGAACAATAGACTGCTTATTTATCAATTCTTTTAATTTTAAATTATTCATTTACAACACCATTTCAATAATTATTTTTATATTTGAGCGGCTTTCCATCAAACTTTATAAAGCATTACATTGTCCTGCCCATAATTTTACTTTCTTGCAGCAATATAGACTAATAAAACAGATATATCTGCCGGTGAAACACCTGATATTCTCGATGCCTGCCCAATAGAATGCGGTCTAAATTTATCTAGCTTTTGCATTGCTTCTTTGCGTAGACCATTAATTTTATTGTAATCAATTGAATCTGGAATAATTTTATTTTCCAACTTTTTAAATCGCTCTACCTGACGAAGCTGTCTGTCAATATAGCCTTCATATTTTAAATGAATATTTACCTGTTCAGCAACTTCCTCACGAAGCTGTGGTCTTTGCGTATCAATCGATGCAAGACACTGGTACGAAAGTTCTGGTCTTTTAATCAACTCTGCCAATGTGATACCTGTCGTTAATTCACTGCTTCCATAAGATGTAATTAACGCTTGTACAGCATCTTTTGTGCCAATATTTACATTTTTAACACGCTCAATCTCTTCTTGTATAAGATGTTCTTTTTCTTTGACATGATTCATTCGTTCTTCATTTATTAAACCAACTTGATAACCATACTTTGTAAGTCTTAAATCGGCGTTATCCTGTCTTAGCAAAAGCCTGTATTCTGCCCTTGAAGTCATCATTCGATAGGGTTCTAATGTTTCTTTTGTGACAAGGTCATCAATTAAAACACCAATATAACTTTCTGAACGGTCTAATATCAGCGGACTTTGATTTTTTATGTACATTGCCGCATTGATGCCAGCAATGATGCCCTGTCCCGCTGCTTCTTCATATCCAGAGCTTCCATTAATCTGACCGGCAGCAAAAAGCCCTCTTATATTTTTAAACTCAAGTGATAATTTTAATTGAATTGCTGATATACAATCATATTCAATTGCATACGCGTTTCGGACAATTTTAACATGCTCAAGTCCCGGTACAGTCTTATACATAGCATACTGTACGTCTTCTGGCATAGAGCTGGACATTCCTCCAAGATACATTTCATTTGTATAAAGTCCTTCTGGCTCAATAAAGACTTGATGCCTGTCCTTATCAGCAAATCGCACAACTTTATCTTCAATTGACGGGCAATATCTTGGACCTGTTCCATGAATGGTGCCTGAAAATAAAGGAGAACGGTCAATATTATCCATAATAATTTTATGTGTCTCTTCATTTGTATAAGTCAACCAACAGGATACTTGTTCTTTTTGAATGCTATCAGGGTCTGTCGTAAATGAAAAAGGAACAACCCGTTTGTCCCCAAACTGCTCTGTCATCTTGCTAAAATCAATCGAGCGCTTATCTACTCTTGCAGGTGTTCCTGTCTTAAAGCGTCTTACTTCAATCCCATTATCAATAAGTGATTTTGTAAGATGATTTGCAGGCAGCAGTCCGTTTGGACCTGTCTCATAACTCACATCACCATATATACATCTTGCCTTTAAATACACTCCTGTACATAAAATAACTGCCTTTGCAAAATATACGGCGCCTGATACGGTTTTTACACCCTTTATCATTTTATTTTCTACTATAATTTCAGAAACTTCTGCCTGTCTTACAAGAAGATTATCGGTATTTTCCATAATCATTCTCATTTTTTGACTGTAAGCAGCTTTATCTGCCTGAGCGCGAAGTGAATGAACGGCTGGTCCTTTTGATTGATTCAGCATTTTTGATTGTATAAATGTCGCATCAATGTTTTTGCCCATCTCACCGCCAAGCGCGTCAACTTCTCTTACAATATGCCCTTTTGAACTGCCGCCAATATTTGGATTACATGGCATCATAGCTATACTTTCACAACTTACCGTAAAGCATATGGTCGATAATCCCAATCTTGCACAGGCTAAAGCTGCCTCACATCCTGCATGACCTGCACCAACAACTACGACATCATAATTTTCACATATATTTGACATAAAAATCCCCATTCCGAAGCGTAGCGTAGGAATTGCGCAATAGAAATTCGCGGAGGCGATTTCTATTGTCGCATCAAGCCGTATTTGTGACGCTTCGGCACAAATAGGTGTGTGAAAAATAAGTGTATCAGCATTATTTTTCACACTAATCCCCATTTCTACGCTGTTTTTTATTTAAAAATCGTTTATTTTAAAGATACTTTATTTATTTTCCCATGCAAAATTTACTAAAAATTTGATTTGCCACGTCATCCTCTACTGCTTCACCAATAATAACCCCTAGTTTTTCATAAGCATTCATTAAGTCAATTGTAAGAAAATCCTCACTCATTTCATCAGCTATTCCGCTTTTTACTAATTTTAAACTTTCATATGCTTCTTTTAACAAATTTTTTTGACGTGTATTATGAATATATATTTCATCGTCAAAGGATATATCTCCCAAAAAGAACATATCCTTCACTGCTTTTTCCAATTTATCAAATCCTGTTTCATTTTTGGCAGAAATAGAAATTGCAATAAATTCTTTATTGTACTCTTTTATTTTTTGCAAATCCTTTTCTGTTACTACTAAATCCAAGTCATTTTTATTTAAAAGAACAATTACTTTTTTATTTTTAATTAAAGATATAATTTCCTTATCATTTTCGTCAAGTTCTCTTGAACTATCAACCACAAATATGATTAAATCCGCATTTTCGGCGTTTTCTTTTGCTTTTTTAACACCTATACTCTCAACGTAATCATCTGTATCTCGTATACCTGCTGTATCAACAAGACATAATGTAATACCGCCAAGATTAATTTGTTGTTCTAATGTATCTCTTGTTGTTCCTTCAATATCTGTAACAATTGCTTTTTCTTCTTTTGCCAATGCGTTAAGAAGACTTGATTTGCCAGCATTTGTTTTCCCCAATATTACCGTTCTTATTCCATTATGCACAATACTGCCGTTATCTGCACTTTTCAACAAGTTTTCCACAATATCCACACATTTATCAACATCCTTATCCACCTTATTGGCATAGTTATCCAAAGTCATATGTTCTGGGTCATCTAACGCTGCTTCAATATAAGAAATATGATTTAACAATACTGTTCTTATACTTTTAATTTTTTCAGACAATTTTCCATTTAAAAGCCGTACAGAAGATTTTAACGCATATTCATTTTTTGAATGAATTATATCAATTACCGCTTCTGCTTGCGATAAATCCATTCTTCCATTTAAAAATGCTCTTTTTGTAAATTCACCAGGTTCAGCTAATACGGCACCCGCATCAAGAACAATCTCTAAAATCTTTTTTGTGACAAGGATTCCACCATGACAATCAATCTCAACCACATCTTCTTTTGTATAGGTATTTGGGGCTTTCATTACAAGAACTAATACTTCATCAACAATTGTATTTTTATTTACAATATTTCCATAATGTACCATATGACTATTTGATTCTGATAATTTTATGCCCTTTTTTGATATAAAAACCTTATCGGCTATCTCAATCGCATCTTTACCGCTTAATCTTACAATATTAATGGCTCCGCTGCTGGCAATACTTGTTGATATTGCTGCAATTGTATGTTCCATATTTACCTCATTTCTGGTTCAATCCCCACAGCAAACAAACAGATACTAAACCTGCTGTCTGTGAAAGTCAAATACCCCGCAGCAAGCTACGGGGCATGAAGCATCAGCCTTTTTCATTACCTATGTGAATTTCGTTCTCTGTCTAAATATACCACAACATGTCTAAAAGGTTCTTCACCTTCACTTCTTGTAGATACAAATTTATCTCCTTGAAGCGCTGAATGTATAATCCTTCTCTCATAAGGATTCATTGGTTCTAATGAAACAGGTTTTCTGCTTCTCTTTACCTTATAAGCAATATTTCTTGCCAATGATTCAAGTGTCTGCTTTCTTCTGTTTCTATAATCTTCTGTATCTACCTTAATTCTTACATATTTATCTTTTCCTTTATTTACAACAAGACTTGTAAGATATTGAATAGAGTCGAGTGTCTGACCTCTTTTGCCGATAAGAACACCCATATTTTCTCCAGAAAATTCAATATTGACACATTCAGGGTCATCAAAATCAATATCAATCTTTACTTGCATATCCATTGCTTTAAACATATCATTTAAAAATGTTCTTATTCTTTTTTCAATTTCATCATTTGACATAACGGTTGTATATTTTGATACCTTTTCGGCTGGTTTAGCAGGCTGTTCACAAACTTCATGAGTAGCTAAAGTTTGATTAACAGGTTCACTTTTTACTGTATTATATTCAACTTCTTTTTTAGGAGTATTAATGATACTTGGTTTTTTATTAACCACTTTTGGTTGTTCATGTTTAACACTAAAGGATTTAATCTCTTCTTTTACTTCCTGTGCATAAATTGGTTCCTCTACTTGTGCTTTTCTTCTTACACGAATAATTGCAGGTTTATTAAAAAGACCAAGAATACCTGAACTTCCCTTTTCTATTACTTCATACTCAACTTTATCACTTGTTGTCTCTAATTTAATAAGAGCGTTCGTCAACGCTTCATCGACATTTTTACCTGAAACTTCAATATAATCCATAGTAATCCTTTCATACTAATCTCTATGCTGTTTCTTAAAAATTGCAGCTAATAAACTATTTCTTTTTATTTTTTTCATTGTATTTTGCTACCATACCAGCTTTTTCAGCAAGACTTCCCGGTTTAGAAGACTTATAATACGTTGTAGAATCAAGAATTTCCTTCATCTTTTTGTCGTTTGCTTCCTTCTTTTTCTGAAGTGTCTCTATCTTTTGTTTATTTTTTTCTATCTGGTCAATTTTCTTTGTACTCGCTGTCGCATTTTTTGCTATTTTTTCTGGTGGAAGCCCTTTTTTCTCTCTTTTTTTATTGCGCTTTTCAACATTTTTTCTAATAATTTCATCTGTTCCAATTTTATCATAATAACGATTGATAATAATTTGAATAATAGTCTGAATTACAGCTGTTGCAATCCAATAAATACCCAGACCTGCTGGAACAGAAAAACCAATAAATGCAGACATCAAAGGCATAAACAATGTCATCATCTTCATTGATGCTGCCGCTGGATTATCATTGTCCATCTGTGACTTATCTTGTGCTATCTTAACACTTAAATATTGTGTTACACCTGCAAGAATCGGTATCAACGCAGCAACACTTAGCGAAAATGTCGGAATTTGAGACATATTGACACCAAAACAAGTATTAATATCCGTAATTTTTGCCTGATTATCTGCAATCACTTGTGAAAATGATGCAAAGCCATTTTTTAAGGCTTCCCACTGGTCAGCAGTGAATGAATTAACTGCAACAATCGTACTTTCAAGATTGCTCCAATCAACACTAACTTTATTTTCATAAATCCCATTCATAACATCGGCAAAATTAGGCTGGTCCATGATTCCGCCTGTACCTTGTCCAAGAAAATTCGTAAAATATACCTTTACAGACTCAATATAAATTGGAATCCTTTGAAATACCCCATATAATGCCATAAGGATAGGAAACTGAATAAGAAGCTGAATGCAGCCGCCCATTTGGGATACGCCATATTTTTCATATACAGCCTTTGTTTCCGCTTGCATCTTGGATGCCATATTTGGGTCACTTGTTTTTCCTTTGTATTTCGCCTGAATTTCTTTAATCTTCGGACTAATAAGTGAATTAAGCTTTGTCATTTTCATCTGCTTAAATGTAAGCGGCATCATACAAAGTTTAACTATTATAGTAAAGATTACAATTGCAATTGCAATATTGCCTATACCAATAACATCAAGACCCCTGAATAATATATCCAAAATATATCCGAGAACTTTAGCTATTGGATTGATAACTGCATTATACAAAAAGCTACCTCCAATATCGTTTTTTACATTTATTTTAGAATACGTTTCCCTTTTTTTACTTCATAAAAAAATTTAGCCTGCCAGCAAGTTTATTTTATAAACTTGCGAGAGTTGCTTTGCAACTCTTTTTTGATAGGTACAGGGTCGTATCCTCCTTTAACAAATGGATTACATCTTATTATTCTTTTAAAAGCCATAAATCCACCTTTTGTAAAGCCATACATTTCTATTGCTTCCTTCGCATACTGAGAACAAGTTGGATAATAATTACAATAACCTCTTCCTTTGTACGGAGAAATTGCATGTTGATAAAACCATATTAATTTAAGAACTATTTTTTTCATAAATCCTCTTTCATTATTTTATGTAATTTCATCAAATGAAGCATAGCACTATCAGTTTCATTATAACTGCAACCTTTCAGACTTGCCCTTGCTACTACCACAACATCAAGACCCCTTATTATATTTTTACTATGAAGTCGAAAAGACTCTCTTATCAGTCTTGCAAGTCTGTGTCGGACAATACTGTTCCCGACTTTTTTACTCACAGATACGCCCAATCTTATTGTATCCGTTCCGTTCTTTTTTACATACATAACCAACAATTTATTTGCATATGATTTCTTATTGTTATACACTTTTTTAAAATCATTATTGCTTTTTAATGTTTCAAAATATTGATATTTCAATCCAATAACCATGCCTTTCCAAACATTGATTGAAAATTCTTTGATTTTTCAATGTATTCACACTCTTTTATTAAAAATTAACAAAAAACTATCTATTATTATTTACTTATAAAATTAAAAACAGACAAATGCTAGAATATACTCAAGCACCTGTCTGTTATAGTTCTTAAGCTGAAAGTCTTTTTCTACCCTTAGCTCTTCTGCTAGCTATAACTTTTCTTCCGCCCTTTGTACTCATTCTCTGTCTAAAACCATGAACTTTTGACCTCTGTCTATTTTTTGGTTGAAATGTCATTTTCATTGATATGCACCTCCTTCTTTCACATATTTATATATGTGTGAATATATTTCTAATCAAATTCAAAAACATCATTCGCTATTATATTAATAACAAGCTGTGAAGTCAAGTAAAAACATTCACATTCTTCAACAATTTTATCCACATTATGTGTAAAAATTGTGGATAACTATTAAAAAATCTCTTTTTATCTACATTATTTTACAAAAATCAACACTGAAATACTACTATTTTGTTGATAACTTATCCACAATTGTATCTATTAATCCATCATTATATCATCAATTTCCACATTAGCAATTTTTAAAATAATTTTTCTAATTTATTCATTCGTTAAATTTCCCTTCCATTTAATTTATTATTTTAAATTTATCACAAACACTTGTTTGGTTTAAAATTTTTTGTTAAAATAAAGTAAAGAGTAATTCCAACCATTCTTAAGATAAAAGGCGCTATTATAGTTTACTTGAAAAAAAAGTTAATTTGTTGTATGATGTATAGAAGTATGTGAATGGAGATTTATTTATGGAAGAATTAAAACAAAAATGGGATTACATTCTTGAGATGCTTAAAGAATTATATGATATTCAAGATATATCTTTTAAGACATGGATAAAACCTATTAAAGTATATTCAGTAGAAGGCAATAAAATTACATTAATTATATCAGAAAATTCCGTTGGTATTTCTTATGTTGAAAAAAAATATCTTACAGCTCTCAAAGTAACCATATGTGAAGTGATGGAACGAGAATATGAAGTTATATTAATATCTTCAAAAGATATACGAGATAACAAAAAAGAAAAAACATTGCCTGTTCCTCCATTAAAAACAAACAATGCACTAAATCTTAATCCAAACTATACGTTTGATACATTTGTTATAGGCAACAATAACAACCTCGCACATGCAGCATCACTTGCAGTTGCAGAGACGCCTGGTGAAGTATATAATCCTCTGTTCATATATGGAGGTGTTGGTTTAGGAAAAACCCATTTGATGCAAGCTATTGCTCATTTTATTATTAATAACAGCCCTACTCTTAAAGTGTTATATGTTACTTCAGAGACATTTACTAATGAGTTAATTGATTCCGTAAAAAATCAAAAAAATTCAGAATTTCGTGAAAAATACCGCAACATTGATATATTGCTGATTGATGATATACAATTCATTATAGGAAAAGAGTCTACTCAAGAAGAATTTTTCCATACATTTAATGCTCTCTATCAAGATAGAAAACAGATTGTTATATCTTCAGACCGACCTCCAAAAGAGATGGAAACACTCAGTGAACGTTTAAGAACAAGATTTGAAATGGGACTTCCCGTTGATATACAAATTCCTACATATGAAACAAAAATGGCAATTTTAAATAAAAAAGCGGAGCTTGGTGGATACAATATCCCTTATGATGTTAAAGATTATGTGGCAACTCACATTAAATCAAGCATACGAGAACTTGAAGGTGCATTAACAAAATTATCTGCATTTGCAAAGCTTTCAACTACTCCAATTACTGTTGAATTTGCTGAAGAAACATTAAAAGATTTGATTTCCCCTGATACCAGAAGAGAGATAACCCCAGAATTAATTATCAACATTGTATCTGAACACTTTAATATCAGACCAGAATACATTTTATCACAAAAACGTACTGCGAACATTGTTTATCCACGACAAATTGCCATGTACCTATGTCATCAAATGACTACTGCAACTATGCAGTCTCTTGGCAAGTCGTTTGGCAACAGAGACCATTCAACTGTAATGCACGGAATTGAAAAGATTAATAAAAAAGTACTAACAGATGAAAACACAAAAGCAACCATTGATATCCTTATTAAAAAAATTAATCCATATTAAAATAATGAATATCCTTTTGTAAATTTTTTCAATGTTGATAATGTTGATAAGATAGTTTGAATAAGAATTTTGTTGATAACTTGTGGATACTATGTTGATAAGTTGCAAATTTTTGTGGATAAGCTGTGGATACTTTGTGGGTAAGTTATGAACTTTTGTTAACAATTTGTGGATAACTATGTGGATAACTTGTGGATTAATATGGATAACTATAATTTACATCTTGTTATAAAAATTTTAACAAAGTTATCCATAAAATATCCACAGCTTATCCCTACCTTTTCAACAGACTTATCCAACTCGGTACGCCAGTAATATCAAGGCTTCAAAGGGGTTATCCACTTATCCACAGCCCCTACTACTACTACTACTAATTAATATATATATATATATCTTTTCCAGTTTCTGGAACATATTGAAAGGAGTTATCCACCATGAAATTAATTTTTGATAAAAGTAATCTAACAAAAGCTGTCAATATCGTTTTAAAAGCTGTTCCTTCTAAAACAACCATGTCTATATTAGAATGTATCCTTATTGATGCTACAACAAATGTTATTAAATTTACATCAAATGATATGGAATTAGGTATAGAAACGACAGTACAGGGCGATATTATAGAAAAGGGAAAAGTTTCCATAGAAGCCAAACTCTTTGCGGATATTGTAAGAAAACTTCCGGATAATAAAATTACCATAGAGACCGATGAAAATTATACATCCAAAATAACATGTGAAAAAAGCAAGTTTAATATTGCTGGAAGGTCAGGTGATGATTTTTCTTATCTTCCTACTATTGTTAAGGATAAAAGTATAACCATTTCACAATTTATGTTAAAAGAAATCATTAATCAAACCATCTTTTCTATTTCACCTAATGACAATAATAAGATGATGACTGGTGAGCTTTTAGAGTTTAAAGAAGGTAAACTAAAGCTTGTTGGATTAGATGGGCATCGAATTGCTATCAGAAACG
The DNA here is from genome assembly GCA_947088865.1 of uncultured Eubacterium sp. GTDB lineage: Bacteria > Bacillota > Clostridia > Lachnospirales > Lachnospiraceae > Lachnospira. Next base: position 17,610 of record CAMUHY010000025.1, read on the forward strand.
TTGCATTAGAAGGCGAATTTGATGATGTTAAAGTGGTTGTTCCCGGAAAAACATTAAGTGAAATCAGTAAAATTTTAACTGCGGATGCAGAATCAATGGTTCATATATATTTTACCAACAATCATATTTTATTTGAATTTGACGATACCATTATTGTATCGAGATTGATTGATGGCGAATATTTTAGAATTAATCAAATGTTGTCAAACGATTATGAAACAAAAATTACAATTAATAAAAAAGAATTTATTGATTCTATTGATAGAGCGAATCTTTTAATTAGTGAATCGGATAAAAGACCAATTATTATTAATATTATTGATAATTCACTGGAAGTAAAGGTTAATTCTGTCAATGGTTCACTCAATGAAGATATTGATATTGAAAAAGAAGGCAAGGATATTATGATAGGATTTAATCCTAAATTCTTAATGGATGCATTAAAAGTAATTGATGATGAAATGGTTGATATTTATCTTGTAAATCCAAAGGCGCCTTGTTTTATTCGAGATAAAAATACAAATTACATTTATCTTATTCTTCCAGTTAATTTTACAGCGTAAGTTGATTTATTAAAAAGATAAATGAACCTATAAAAAGTTTATGGTTTATGTATAAATATATATATATTTACAAGTAAAAGAGGGATAGAAAATATTATGCAAACAATTCAAGTACGCGATGATTACATAAAACTTGGTCAAGCATTGAAAGCAGCAGGATTTGTCGCATCTGGTGTAGAAGCAAAAATTGTTATTCAAAATGGTGAAGTAAAGGTTAATGGAATTGTTGAAGTTCAGCGAGGAAAAAAACTTGTTGGCGGTGAAGTTGTAGAATTTAAAAATAATAAATTAAAAATAGAAAACTAATATTATATATAATAATTATAATATATTGTTATTGTACAATATGGAAGAAGGATTACAGTGGTTATCAAGTCCGTAGATTTAAAAAATTATAGGAATTATGATGAATTAAATATAGAATTTGACAACAATGTAAATATAATTTACGGTGATAATGCACAGGGAAAAACGAATATCCTGGAATCTTTATATGTATGTGCAACTTCTAAATCACACAGAGGCGGAAAAGATAAAGACATTATCCATTATAACAGTGAAGAAGCACATATTAAAGTGCATGTGTTAAAACACGATATGAATTATCGAATTGATATGCACTTAAAGAAAAATAAAACGAAAGGAATTGCGGTTAATGGCATCCGCATAAAAAAAGCCGTTGATTTGTTTGGTATAATGAATATTATATTTTTTTCACCTGAAGATTTAAATATTATAAAAAATGGACCTTCAGAGCGAAGAAGATTTATGGATATGGAATTATGTCAGCTTGATAAAATTTATTTAAGTAATCTTGTTAATTATAATAAAGTTGTCATTCAAAGAAATAAACTTTTAAAAGAATTAGCATCAGCAAATAAAGATATGATGGATACTTTAGATATATGGGATATGCAGCTTGTCAATTATGGAAAGGAAATTATCAAGACTAGAATTGAATTTATTGAAAAAATTAATGGGTTGATTAAAAATATACATTATAAACTTACAGGCAGTATTGAAAATATTGATGTAATTTATCAACCGTTTACAACAATAGAAGATTTTGAAAAGGCAATTTTGAAATCAAGAGATAAAGATATCAAATATAAATGTACCAGTGTAGGTCCTCACAAAGATGATTGTATGTTTTTAGTAAATAACAAAGATGTTAAAATATATGGTTCGCAAGGACAAAAGAGGACTGTTGCATTGTCATTAAAATTATCTGAAATTGAATTAGTAAAAAATATTATTCACGATACCCCAATATTATTATTGGATGATGTATTATCAGAGTTAGATAATAATAGACAAAATTTTTTATTAGATAGTATTGGTGATATACAAACAATTATTACATGTACAGGTTTAGACGAATTTATAAGTAGCAGACTTTCAGTAAATAAGATATTTAGAGTTATAAATGGTAGTATTAGCAATCATTTTCTTGAAGGGAGCAGACAATGATGGAAGAACAGCAATATGGCGGAGACCAGATACAAATTTATGAAGGTCTTGATGCAGTTAGAAAAAGACCAGGAATGTATATTGGCACAACTTGTTCAAAAGGACTTCATCATCTCGTTTATGAGATAGTTGATAATTCAGTAGATGAAGCATTAGCTGGTTTTTGTGATAAAATAAGTGTAATTATCAATAATGATAATTCTATAACGGTGACTGATAATGGACGAGGAGTTCCTGTTGATATCAATCATAAAACAGGCAAACCAGGTATAGAAGTTGTATATACAATGCTTCATGCTGGCGGCAAGTTTGGAGGCGGAGGATATAAAATATCTGGCGGTCTGCATGGTGTTGGTGCTTCTGTGGTCAATGCACTTTCTGAATGGATGGAAGTTTGCGTTAAAAGAGATGGACATATATATCTTCAAAAATATGAAAAAGGAAAAGTTTGTTTTCCTTTAAAAACAATAGGTGATTGTGATAGTAAAGATACAGGAACAAAAGTAACATTTTTGCCGGATAAAGAGATATTTCAAGAGACACAGGATTTTGAATTTGATACGTTAAAACATAGACTTAGAGAGATTGCTTTTCTTACAAAGGGTCTTAAAATAGCGCTTATAGATAATAGAGAAGGAATCAATAAAGAGCGCGTATTTCATTATGAGGGTGGAATAAAAGAATTTGTAGCGTATCTTAATAAAAGTAAAGAACCTTTGTACAATCAAATTATTTATTGTGAAGGTACAAAAGACGGTGTTGAAGTTGAAGTTGCATTTCAACATAATGATGGATTTAACGAAGTGATTGATTCCTTTGTCAACAATATAAAAACGCCTGATGGTGGAACACATCTGACTGGTTTTAGAAATGCTTTGACAAAAACATTTAATGATTATGCAAGGAAAAATAAAATATTAAAAGAATCAGAGACTGCATTATCGGGTGAAGATATAAGAGAAGGTCTTGCTGCTATTGTAAGTGTTAAAATTGAAGACCCTCAATTTAATGCACAGACAAAGGAAAAGTTTGGCAATACCATAGCAAGAAGTGCAGTAGATAGTATTGTAAGTGAACAGCTTGAAATCTTTTTTGAGCAAAATCCTTCTGTTGCCAAAGCGATATGTGAAAAATCTATTCTTGCACAGAGAGCAAGAGATGCTGCTAGAAAGGCAAGAGATTTGACAAGACGTAAAACAGCTTTAGAAAATACAGCTTTGCCAGGTAAATTAGCGGATTGTTCTGATAAAAATCCAGAAAATTGTGAGATTTATATTGTTGAGGGCGATTCGGCAGGAGGTTCCGCCAAGACAGCAAGAAGCCGTGCAACACAGGCAATTTTGCCGCTTCGAGGCAAAATTTTAAATGTTGAGAAGGCAAGATTAGATAAGATTCTTGGCAATGCAGAGATTAAAGCGATGATAACAGCATTTGGAACAGGAATCCATGAAGATTTTGATATTAAAAAATTAAGATATAATAAAATTATTATTATGACAGATGCAGATGTTGACGGTGCTCATATAGCTACATTGTTGCTAACCTTTTTTTATCGGTTTATGCCTGAATTGATTAAACAAGGACATGTGTATTTAGCAACACCTCCATTGTATAAAATAGAAAAAAATAAAAAAGTTTGGTATGCTTACAGTGATGAAGAATTAAAAGATATTATGAATCAGATAGGAAGAGACCAAAATAATAAAGTTCAGCGATATAAAGGACTTGGTGAAATGGATGCCGACCAGTTGTGGGAGACGACAATGGACCCTGAAAAAAGAATTTTGAAAAGAGTAAATATGGATGATGATGACTTATCCGAAGTTGATATTACATTTTCAACATTGATGGGGGATAAAGTAGAGCCTAGACGTGAATTTATTGAAGCGAATGCAAAATATGTAAAAAATTTGGATATATAAAAACTACAAGTTTATAATTGCGCTGTTTTTAAAACTTGTTAATTGAAAAGGACAGCGCAGGAAAAGAGGATATTAATGGATGAACATATCTTTGACCAAATACATGAAGTAGACATGCAAAAAACAATGGAAAGTTATTATATTGACTATGCCATGAGTGTTATTGCATCAAGAGCGCTTCCAGACGTTCGAGATGGTCTAAAACCAGTTCAAAGAAGAATTTTATATTCGATGATAGAGCTTAATAATGGTCCTGATAAGCCACATAGAAAATGCGCCCGTATTGTGGGTGATACAATGGGTAAATATCACCCTCATGGAGATTCGTCAATCTATGAGGCTTTGGTTAAATTAGCACAGGATTTTAATACGCGATATCCACTTGTTGATGGACATGGCAATTTTGGTTCGGTAGACGGGGATTCTGCGGCTGCAATGCGATATACAGAGGCCAGATTAAGTAAGATATCGATGGAGATGACAGCGGATATTGGCAAAAATACAGTTGATTTTGTTCCCAATTTTGATGAGACAGAAAAAGAGCCTACGGTTCTTCCTTCAAGGTATCCAAATCTTTTAGTAAATGGTACTTCTGGTATTGCAGTTGGTATGGCAACCAATATACCGCCGCATAATTTAAGAGAAATTATTGGTGCAGTTGTTAAGATAATTGATAATAGAATTGAGGAAGACAGAGCAACTTCGATTGAGGAAATTCTTGAAATTGTAAAAGGACCTGACTTTCCGACAGGCGGTACGATTATAGGCAAGATGGCTATTGAGGAAGCTTACAGAACAGGACGTGCCAAGATAAAGGTTCGCGCTATATCGGATGTAGAACCTATGGCAAATGGAAAAAATAGAATTGTTGTAACAGAACTGCCATATATGGTTAATAAGGCAAGATTAATTGAAAAAATTGCCGAGTTGATAAAAGATAAAAGAATTGATGGCATCACCGATTTAAGAGATGAATCCGATAGACAAGGAATGAGAATTTGTATTGAGCTTAGAAGAGATGTCAATCCAAATATTATTTTAAATCAACTATATAAACATACACAGCTTCAAGATACATTTGGAGTTATTATGCTTGCGCTTGTAGATAATCAGCCTAAAATACTAAATTTACTGGATATGCTTCAATATTATATACTTCATCAGGAAGAAGTTGTTACAAGAAGAATCAAGTATGATTTAAATAGGGCTGAAGAAAGAGCGCATATATTACAAGGTTTAATGATTGCTCTTGATAATATTGACAGAGTAATTACTATTATAAGAGAGGCAAGGAATGTACAGATTGCCAAAGAAAATTTAATAGTAGAATTTTCATTGAGTGATGCACAGGCACAAGCCATTGTCGATATGCGTTTGCGTGCATTGACAGGTCTGGAGAGAGAAAAATTACAAAATGAATTGGATGAACTTCTTTCAAAAATAGCAGAATATAAAGCGATACTTTCAGATAAAAAACTGTTGCTTGGTGTTATTAAAAAAGAGATAGCTGTTATTGCTGAAAAATATGGTGATGATAGAAGAACATCCATTGGTTTTGATGAATATGATTTATCGATGGAAGATTTAATTCCAGATGAACCATGTATTATAGCCATGACCAATGTAGGGTATATTAAGAGAATGACACCAGATAATTTCAAGAGCCAAAATAGGGGCGGAAAAGGAATTAAAGGTATGCAGACTCTTGAAAATGACTATATTGAAGATTTGTTTATGACAACGTCGCATCATGTATTAACCTTTTTTACCAATGCGGGAAGAGCGTATAAATTAAAGGCTTATGAAATTCCTGAAGCAAGCAGAACTTCAAGAGGAACAGCGATTATTAATTTATTGCAGCTTCAGCCAGGTGAACAGATTACGGCTGTGATACCAATTGTTGTTAAGATGCTGCAAGATAAAGATAATTTATTTATGACAACCAAAAAAGGAATTGTCAAGAAAACACCCGTTAAAGAATTTGTAAATATCAGAAAGACAGGTATTCAGGCAATTAATTTAAGAGATAATGATGAATTGATTGAAGTAAAACTTACAGACAGCTCTTGTGATATTATTCTTGTTACAAAGTTAGGGCAGTGTATACGGTTTAAAGAAACAGAAGTACGAGCTACTGGTAGAAGTGCAATGGGTGTTATTGGCATGAATTTGCTTGATGAAGACGAAATTGTAGGTATGCAGCTTAATGTTCAGGGAAATTCATTGTTGATTGTATCTGAAAATGGACTTGGCAAAAGAACCAATATTGAAGAATTTGATGTTCAGCACAGAGGCGGAAGAGGTGTAAAGTGTTATAAGATAAATGATAAGAGCGGCAATGTAATAGGTGTAAAAGCAGTTGATGATTCGAGAGAAATTATGCTTATCACAACAGAAGGCATTATCATTCAAATTAAATGTTCGGATATCACTACACTTGGCAGAATTACATCCGGCGTAAAATTAATTAATCTTGATGATGGGGTTACAGTTGCATCGATGGCTAAGGTAAGAAAAAAACCAGTTGATGGAAATAGTGATGCTGAAGGATTTGAAGATGATGAACAAGATTCTATGGAAATACAAGAAAATGTATAAAGCGTTATTAAAGTATCCGCTAACCCTTGAAAACACTAAGTTTTTTACAAGTGACCTTTGCTGAAAATACAAAAAGCCATACATTTCAAATGCCCAAAATGCAAGCCAATATAAAAGCGGCTTGTATTTTGGGCTATTTAATGTATAATTAAATTTATAGAAAAAACCTTAAATATGTTCGCTTTGTAAGTATGAAATATTGTTAATTAAACATAAAAAAGAGGTATATTTTAATGAAAGAAGCTGAAATTTATAAACTTACAATGGATAGTGTGGCTAAAGCCAGTCGTGCCATTTATTATATTGATGTGGAAACCCATATTCTTGAAGTTGTTTATCCACGCAAAGAAGGGGAAGCTCCGAAACGACTGAATTATGAACAAGTGTGCGATGAACGTTTTACACAAAATACTGTAATTCCGGAACAGCATGAGCGTATCAGAGCGTTTTTGGATATGGATTTCGTCCTTAGGGAATTGTCCCAAAAAGATCATATAGAAATGCAGTTTTTGCGGAAAAAGATTAATGAGGAAGGGTATGAATGGTGTTCCATTTCTTCTACTACAGCACAAGAAAAGGATGGGAAAATTACCGCATTCGTAACAGAAATCCGTAGTATTGATGATGTGATACGCCGTGAGGAGCAACAACAGCAAGCATTAGCTGCGGCGATTGAACAGGCTGAATTAGCCAACCGGGCAAAAAGCGATTTTCTATCCCGGATGAGCCATGATATCCGCACGCCTATGAATGCCATTATTGGCATGACTACTATTGCCGCCATGCATATTGATGAAAAGGAGCGTGTTTTGGATGCTCTTCATAAAATTACAATATCAAGCAAACACCTTCTTGGACTTATTAATGAAGTTTTGGATATGAGCAGAATCGAAAGTGGTAAAGTCACTCTGGTAGAAGAATTTTTTAATTTATCTGATATCATTGAGGAGATAATGGCTATTTTTCACTCACAGATCGAGGCAAAAAATCTTGATTTAAGCGTTAATATTTTAAAAATGGATCACGAGAATGTCGCTGGCGATGAACAGCGTCTGCAGCAGATATTTATGAACATTATGGGCAATGCAATTAAATTTACCCCTGAAGGTGGCAAAATTACTGTTAATATCAAGGAAATTCCTAGTGATATAGCGGGAATCGGCTGTTATGAATTTACATTTGAAGATACGGGTATTGGCATGGAACAGGACTATATTGAAACAATATTTGAGCCATTTTCACGAGCCTCAAATTCCAGTTCCAACAAAATTGAAGGTACAGGGTTAGGTTTGACCATTGCTGTCAACATAGCCCGAATGATGAACGGCGATATTAAGGTTGAAAGTATTTTGGGAAAAGGTTCAAAATTTACTGTCACGGTGCAACTTAAAATCAATGCCCTTACCCCGACCGACATAGATAATTTTGCTACACTGTCAGTTTTAGTAGTGGATGATGAGGAATTTGCCTGTGAAAGCGCCTGTGAAATTTTAAGAAGTCTTAACATGAACGCAGAATATGTATTGGACGGTGACAGTGCCATTAAACGGATTACGGAAGCGAAAGATACCAGAAAAGATTTTTCTGTGGTAATCCTTGACTGGAAAATGCCTAAGAAAAATGGTATAGAAACAGCGAAAGACATCCGCAGGACAGTTGGCGATGATATCCCTATCATCATCTTATCAGCCTATGACTGGTCGCATATTGGAAAAGATGCTATGGATGCCGGAGTAAATGCTTTTATCGAAAAACCTTTGTTTAAGTCTCGGCTGACGCAAACATTAAAAAGTGTACTTGGTGATAATGATAAGAAAAAAGAATCTACTGCTATCGAATCATTCCAACAGCAAGATTTTTCAGGCAACAGGGTTCTGCTGGTAGAAGATGTTGAATTGAATATTGAAGTAGCAACAGAAATTCTAAATATAGTAGGTATTCAGGTGGAACAGGCTATGAATGGACAATTGGCAGTTAATAAAGTTCTAGAACATGAAGCTGAGTATTTTGACTTGATTTTTATGGATATTCAAATGCCTGTTATGAATGGGTATGAGGCAGCAAAGCAGATCAGATCCTCAGACAGAGAAGATTTGAAAAAAATTCCCATCGTTGCTATGACAGCAGATGCTTTTGCAGATGATGTCAGAAAATCAAGGGAAGCAGGAATGAATGATCATATTGCTAAGCCTATAGATGTCCAAAAACTGATGCATATTTTACAGAAATGGATACAGTAATTATTTGGATTTTTTCTTGAATAACGGGAACAAAGGAATGATTTACCTTGCTCCTTTGTCCCTATCTTTGAGAGATTGTCTTGATTGATGTTTAGTATTTTTATCATTATAATCCTATATCCATATATACACACTTTCGTTTTTCTGTTTTCTGATATTTTCCCCATATCTTTCTTCCCACTTGTCCGCTTTGTTCTGATAATCATTATAAGTTGTTTTAGTGGCGGCAAAGGCTTTGTAGAAATCATGCACTGTCTAGACACCTACTGTTTAGCTATCCTTGACATGACTTTCAGAAGATCTATTTCCTCATTTTTATGGTTAATTCTGCTTTGCAATTCCCTTTTCTTTGTATGAAGTGATATAATAAAATTGTAATATCAAATAAAAAATAAATGATATACTTCAAGAAATGTAAAGGAAAGTGTTACACATGCCAAAGACAAAAGGTTATGAGTCAGAATTTTAAAAAATCGTACAGTTATATTTAGAAGAAGAACGTACAATCAAACGTTTAAACAAAAAATTCTAGTTAGGAGATGGGACAGTCTATAAATAGGTGCGAGCATTCTGTGAAGATGTGAAACAGACTCAAATTTAAATGATACAAAAAATCAGCATATAAAAAGAGAGAATGATATGTATGAGAGTTGATAAAACTTGAAAAAATAGGGGAAGTTTATGGGAAAAATATACAAACTGGAATTGTTGCAAAAAAATTTCAATAAAATTTGTATATTGCAACAATCCCAGTTTTTTAACCTTATCAAGAAAGTAGGTATGTGATTTAACCAAGCAGCGTAGCTAATTGCAAATATTTGCTTAACAAAATAATATTGTTAGATATGATAAAAAATGTTTATGTTTTTTTGAATTTTAATAATTTTCTGCATGTACTTCAAAATAGCTTTGTGGGTGATTGCAAGTTGGACAAACTTCAGGAGCATTTGTGCCAACTACAATATGTCCACAATTGCGACATTCCCAAACTTTTACTTCACTTTTTGCAAATACTTCACACATTTCAATATTGTGAAGCAACGCACGATATCGTTCTTCGTGATGTTTTTCAATTGCACCAACCAATCGGAATTTTTGTGCTAATTCAGGGAATCCTTCTTCCTCTGCTGTCTTAGCAAAATTTTCATACATATTTGTCCATTCATAGTTTTCACCAGATGCGGCAGCTTCCAAATTTTCTTTAGTGTCGCCAAGTCCATTTAATTCTTTAAACCACATTTTTGCGTGTTCTTTTTCATTATCTGCCGTTTTTAAAAATAAAGATGAAATTTGTTCATATCCTTCTTTTTTTGCTACGGATGCAAAATAGGTATATTTGTTACGTGCTTCCGATTCTCCTGCAAATGCTGCTTTTAAATTTTCTTCGGTTTGTGTTCCTTCATATTTGTTTTTCATTGTTTTCCTCCATTTTTATTAAATTTTTTATTTTTAAGCATAATAAATCGTTGTATTTTATAATTATTTTTATTATATGCTTATGTTTAAAAATAAACTCCTAACAATTATTAATTACAGATTTTTCGTATAGTTTTAACAACAGATAAAGAATTTTCAATTTCTGGACATACAGCACTATTTTTAATAGCAGTAACAGAAATATTCTTATTGAGTGAACAATACTGCGCTATAATATCATCAGAATTTTTTAAATGTTCTCCTATAAGAATATGAATATCATTCAATTTTTGAATTGCTTTATCTATGGAAGCCGTAGTGTAGTAGCCGTCGATACACATATAGATATATTTGGAAGCGTATCCTGATAAATGTGCAGTTTCATGTTTTATTTGAGTAAGTAATTCTGGCATTTTTAAATTAGCATAAGAGCCTTGTGAAAGTAATTCTTTTTTTATATTATTTTGACTTGTACATATGTTATATAATAAGGTTCCTAATATTGGAATATGAATCATTTTTTTTCGGATGATGCTATTTTTATCAGGAATCAAAATTGCTTTTTTTATCTCAATAGGATTGATAAGTATAATATTATGGATTATGTTGGAATTATAACAAGAAGCCATAATTGCTATTGATGATGCTAATTCTGATGCTATAATGTCTGTTTTTTCTTTTACAATATCTTTAATAAAACTTTCAAGTATTTGTACATACATAAATGTTGTATAGGTAATATTCGGTTTATCCGAATAACCACAACCCAACAAATCAATTGCATAAACTTTATGTGTTTTGCTCAATGCAGGAATGATTTTTTTCCATTCAAAAGAGCTGGAACAGGACGATAAATTATGTAAAAGTAGAATAGGAGAGCCTGTTCCTGTTTCATAAAATGCAATTTTACCAAATTTCGTCTCATAAAAATGATTGGATAAATTGGTAATATTATTTTTTATTGATTTTATAGACGGAAATCGTCTTATAACTTCTCACAAGTCTT
>CAMUHY010000026.1 GCA_947088865.1 uncultured Eubacterium sp.
TCTTTTTGTCGCTCTTTGCGGCTCCCGCTCGCGGCGACTTGATTATATTATCACTCTTACATAATTATGTCAATAACTTTTTTACATTTTTTTTAATTTTTTTAAAAAATTTTGACTGTATAACTTTTTATAAAAAATATAGTAATCTATTAATCTTAACTAAGTCTTTCTTTAAAATCATTATATCCAAACTCTTTTACTGTATACAGACCATTTTTATCATTATATGCCATTATTGATGGCAGTCCTATTCCATTAAACGTGTTGTTTTTCACCATACTATAATGAGCCATATCCGTAAATACTAATTTTTCTCCCACCTTTAATGGATGATGAAACGAATAATCGCCAATAATATCTCCCGCTAAACATGTATTACCGCCAAAACGATAAGTGTATGCAAGAACACCAGGCATTTCAGAATGAATAATCACTGGACGATATGGCATCTCAAGAACATCGGGCATATGACATGCCGCAGAAGCATCTAAAATAGCAGAAGTCACTTCATAAGATTTATTTTCATTATTTACAACAAATTTTTCTTTTTGCACAGACAGAACAGTTGCAACCAAAAAACCAGTATTAAGCGCAACTGCCTCTCCTGGCTCAAGATAAACTTGAACGTCATACTTCTTTTGAATATGATTAATACACTTTATAAGAAGTTCTATATCGTAATCTTTTCGTGTTATATGATGTCCACCACCAAAATTAACCCACTTTATTTGTGGTAATGCCAAATATTTTGCAAATTTTTCTTCAACATGCTGTAAAACTCGTTCTAATGTATCTGAGTTTTGTTCACACATCACATGAAAATGCAATCCCTCTATATTATCTAATATGGAAGAATCGCATCTTAACTCTTCCTCAAGAACATCCGCTGTTATTCCAAGACGCGAACCAACACAACATGGATTATAAATTTCATTTGGTACTTCTGCATATTGCGGATTGATTCTAATCCCACAGCTACAATTTGCTTGAATGGCAATATCTCTATATTTTACAAACTGTTCAATCGAATTAAAAACAATATGGTCACATAAACTTGCAATTTCATCAAATTCTTCTTCTTTATATGCTGGCGAAAAAATATGTGTCTCTTTTCCCATTTCTTCTTTTCCTAATCTTGCCTCATAAAGAGAACTGGCAGTTGTACCACACAAATATTTTCCAATTAGTGTATATAAAGAAAACATAGAAAACCCTTTTTGCGCCAACAATATTTTACACGATGTCCTATTCATTACCGATTTTAAAATTTCCAAATTATGAATCAATAAATTTTCATCTACTATATATGCAGGCGTTTTAACTTGATTATAGTCTATCAAATCTATCGTTCCTCCTAAGTGAATGAATGTAATAATTATGGTGACCTCACCTTTGTCTAAAACAAAATAGTATATTTTCTAAACAAAAAATGATAGTTTTTTAACTCTTTAACATAAAACTAATACAATAAATAAATTTATCAAATCCTCTTTTAATGATTCAATCAAATTTACAATATTGAATTAAGTTTCCAAAAAAATTCTATTTTACCAACTGTGGATGGAAATTTTCAATCCATGGAAGACCAAATTGATTTAAAGCTTCCATAAATGGGTCTGGGTCAAATTCTTCTATATTATACACACCTTTTTTATTCCATTTTCCAGTCAATAACATCATTGCTCCTATCATCGCTGGAACGCCTGTTGTATAAGATATTGCCTGTGAACCTACTTCTCTGTAACATTCTTGATGGTCACATATATTGTATACATAATAAGCTATATCTTTTCCATCCTTTTTCCCTTGAAAAATACAGCCTATATTGGTTTTTCCTACGGTTCTAGGACCTAATGAAGCTGGGTCAGGAAGAACAGCTTTTAGAAATTGTAGAGGAATGATTTGATGCCCTTCAAAATCAATTGGTTCAATAGAAGTCATACCAACATTTGTAAGACATTGCAAATGTGTGAGATAACTCTGTCCAAATGTCATAAAAAATCGGATTCTCTTGATTCCTTTTATATTTAAAGCAAGGGACTCTATCTCCTCATGGTGCAGTAAATACATATCCTTTTCACCCACACCATCAAAATTATACACTCTTTTTATCTCCATTGGTTCTGTTTCTACCCAATGCCCGTTTTCCCAATAACTTCCTTTTGCTGAAACTTCTCGTATATTAATTTCAGGGTTAAAATTCGTCGCAAATGGATAACCATGATTACCGCCATTACAATCTAATATATCAATAAATTCTATCTCATCAAAATAATGCTTTGCAGCATAAGCTGAAAACACCCCTGTCACTCCAGGGTCAAATCCAGAGCCAAGCAATGCTGTAATTCCAGCTTCCTCAAATCGCTTTTTATATGCCCATTGCCATGAATACTCAAAATGAGCTGTTTCAGGCGGCTCATAATTAGCTGTATCCATATAATTTGTTTTTGTTTTAAGACAAGCTTCCATAATCGTCAAATCCTGATATGGAAGTGCAATATTCATAACAATATCTGGTTTCACTTTTTCAATCAATGCCACCAGTTCATCTACATAATCCGCATTTACTTGTGCTGTTGTTATCTTCGTCTTTCCTACTCCAACACCATACTTATTCTCACAGACTTCCTTTAATGTATCACATTTTGATTTTGTTCTGCTTGCTATACATATTTCTTCAAACACTTCTGGATTTTGACAGCATTTATGTGCAACAACGCCAGCAACACCTCCAGCACCAATAATAAGCGCTTTTCCCATAACTCCTCCTAACCTACTTTCACTTTCTTATGTTCTTACTCTGTACCTAACAATTCTTTTACATATGTGGGCAGATAAAAACTTCCTTTATGTAAATCTGTATTATAATATCTTGTTTTTAAATGTAACGAATTCCATTCTTTTTCCCTTAAATCCTTTATTGGGTCATACTTTTTAGAAGCAAATCCAAAAAGCCAATGCCCTGAAGGATACGATGGTATATGACATTGATAAACCGTACTATACGAAAACACTTGTTGAATATGTTTATGTGCTTTTTGTACCGTTCTTGAATGTTCACTGTAATATGGACTCTCATGCTGATTGATAAGAATCCCATCATCGTGAAGCGCTTTAAAACAATTGCCATAAAACTCTCGTGTAAAAAGACCTTCTGCTGGACCATAAGGGTCTGCACAATCCACAATAATCAAATCATACTCATCTTTTTTCATTCGGACAAATCGCAAACTTTCCTCAAAGTGCATATGTACTCTTTTGTCATACAACTTACAAGAAGTTTCTTTGAAAAATTCTAAACACATATCTGTAACATTTTTATCTATCTCTACCATATCAATATTTTTGATAGATTCATATTGTGTCAATTCTCTTATCGTGCCACCATCACCAGCACCAATCACCAACACATTCTGAACGTTTGGATGCACTGCCATAGGAACATGCGTAATCATTTCATGATAAATAAATTCATCCTTTTGAGTAATCATCAACTCTCCGTCAAGAACTAACACCTTTCCAAACTCTTCTGTATCAAGAATATCAATTCTTTGAAACTCGCTCTCTGTACTTGCTATCTGATTTTTTACTTTCATAGAAAACTGCACATTTTTGGTGTGCATATCTGTATACCATAATTCCAATTCAGACCTCATTTCTGCTATTCGGCATTCGTGTCTACTACATTAATATTATCTACGGACATATCTTGAGTTCCTGTAACAAGACACCCTTTTTCCTTTGCATATTGTATATAGCGAATAATCTCCTGTGTTATCATCTCACCTGGCGCTAAAATAGGTATTCCTGGCGGATAGCACATAACAAATTCACTGCAAATTTTATCTGCACTATCTTCTATTGGCAAAGACAATTTTTTACTAAAAAATGCTTTCTGTGGTCCCATAACAATTGTTGGATTAATATATTCATGGTCAAACATACCTGATTTTATGCGTTCATGCAGCCTTTTCACTTCCGATAAAGCAGAGATGAGCCTTTCTATTTCCAACATTCTATCACCACCAGATATAATTGCTAAAATATTTCCAATATCACCAAATTCTATCTGTATTCCATAATCATCTCTTAATAAATCATAGACTTCTATTCCTGCTAATCCTATATCTCTTGTATGAACAGATAACTTTGTCCTATCAAAATCATAAACAAAATTTTTATCAACGAGTTCATTGCCAAACGCATAATAACCACCCAATTTATTAATTTCTTCTCTGGCATATTCTGCATAATCTATCATTTTGTCGGAATATTCTTTGCCATTTAAACTCATATTTTTTCTAGCTATATCCAAAGAAGACAACAACAAGTAAGACCCACTTGTCGTCTGCGTCAAATTAATAATCTGTCTAACATAATCTGCATTTACAGTATTCCTTGTCAATAAGATAGAACTCTGTGTCAAAGACCCTCCTGTTTTGTGCATACTGATAGCAGTCATATCTGCCCCTGCTGCCATAGCAGATATTGGCAGCCTATCATTAAAATAAAAATGTGTTCCATGTGCCTCATCTGCCAACACCAACATACCATGTTCATGTGCTATTTTAACAATGCTTTTTATATCTGAACATATCCCATAATAAGTGGGATTATTAATAAGAATCGCTTTGGCATCAGGATTTTCTTTTATTGTTTTTTCAATATCACTTACTGACATTCCTAATGGAATACCTAACCTTTTATTCACACCTGGATTCACATAAACTGGTATAGAACCATTAACTACCAAAGCATTAATAGCACTCCTATGTACATTTCTAGGCATTATAATTTTGTCGCCTGCAACTGCAACGGACATAATCATAGCTTGTACTGCCGCAGTGGTACCATTTACAATAAAAAATGCTTCATCGGCACCAAATGCTTCTGCTGCCAAGCGCTGTGCATCTTTAATTACAGATACTGGGTGACATAAATTATCCAAAGGCTTCATGGAATTCATATCCAGCTTAACGCAATCTGCACCCAAAAATTCTTTTAACTCTTTATTTCCACGACCTCCCTTATGGCCTGGTACATCAAAATGTGCCAATCTGTTAAGACGCTGTTGTTCCAACGCTTTGTGAATCGGCGTATCAAACTGTGACAGTGTTCCTGTTTCTTCCAACTCAAAAATCCGTCCTTTATCATTTATTCCCGTAAATTACAAGTCAAAAAGTAAATAAATCATACTGCTCGTATCAATAAATACTTTTAACTTCCACGAGGTTGAAATACCTCAAAATTAATATTAAAGTATTTCACTGTCACTCAATTTTAAAACTTTTTGCATTATATTTCAACTATATAATTTCACGTAAATTTTTACACTTTAAATAATGTACTCATTATTAAATTATGGTCATAAATAAATGACAATAATCCATTACCACCGATATCTGCCAATGCACTTGCCGCCCAATCAAATCGACTACATGCTGTTACTAATGCAAAAAGCAACCATACTACTATCAATCCTTCAGCTATACCTAACAATAATCCCATCAATTTATTGACATCTTTTAAAACAGGGATTTTTTCAATCACTTTTGTTACTATAAACAATATTCTTACAGTTATAAAAACAATTACAAAAACAATCACATATACAATTGCATTTAATGCTAAAGAAGCTAATCGAGCTGATATAATAGCAGCCAAAATATCACTTATAGAATTCATGTCTGCAATCTGCAATATACTATCAGGAATCATAATCTCTCCAGCTTTTTGTGCAATGCTATCTGGAAATTGCATTTTATCAACTACAAGTTCCATATATTTTGAAACCGTATCGCCATACTCATTTATCTTTGTTAAATCAATATCATTCACATTTAATGAATCTTCCTGTGTAATATTATCATCTATCACTTGTTTAAAAGAATCATTATCAATAATCAATTCAAAAATAGACTGATTCAACTTATCATAAACTTGCGTATGATTTCTAACAAAATTACTTATCATTGGTGTCAAAAAAACACATGCAATTATCGTTACCAACATAGCAGCCAGTGACATTACAATTTTAATTAGCCCTTTATGCCACCCCACTAAAGCAAATAATGCCAAAATCATAATGACAACTATCAACATTATATTCATATGTATTCCTCATTTCTTATTATATAAAATTTATAATATAAATTTTTTATTTGTAAATTATTCTATATTTCTAAAACACTTCAATTTTGGCACAATTTTATATAAAACAATGTCTAAACACAAATTATTTCAATCGAATATTTTGTATATATTTTGAATTGATACATATATAATTTCCTCTACTATTATGTGTCAAAACTTTATCTATTGGCAAATTCATTGGTATATCAGCCAATACCTTGCCACTAAAATTCATTAAACATAATGTAGAACTTGTATTCATTACAATCGTTTTGTTATCTAAAACAATATTATCATATTGTGTATTAAACGATACCTTGCTTGCCATTTTACCATTTGTATCATAAACTACTAACTTATATATATCTCCTGTATCTGAGTTATCAAGAAGAAGCCCGATATACTTATCGCTAAAAATCACTTTTTGAATCTCATTTTCTATGGTTATCTCTTTAACTAATTTGGGATATTCATTAATATTATAAATACTGATAATATTTTCACCAATAGCTATGGCCGTTGTATTACCATAAAATTTCACATCACCGACAATGGTATCATTATAATGATTAAATCCGCCAACAATTCTTTGCGTTTCATTTTGCCCTACATCAGAAAAATTATAAAATACTACATTTGTCTTGATTTTTTCTCCACTGACATACAAATATGATGCTATTAATTTTGTTCCATCATCTGAAATACTAATATCAATAGGGTATCCATCGCCAGACAGTGATGTTTTGACACTATAAATTTTATCATTATTATAATTATATAAATTAATATAATTGGCATCACTATCTTCAAGCACAGCTGCAACGACTCCCTGTTTAGCAACTTCTATCTGCGAAATGGTCATTGATGTATCTACATTCCCTAAAACTCCTGCCCTATTAAATATATAAATACTGCTGCCATTAATATCTCCAACTGCGACAATTTCTCCACATGTCTTTATCTGAGGCTTCTGCATAGAATAGGTCTTGTCCCAAACAACCTCTCCATTCCTATTATGATAAGCTATACCATCATTACTATATCGAATGTATCCATCACCATAAACAACATACTCAGCCGTTTCACTATCATCTCTATTTACAGAGGAAAGAACAGAGAAGGTTGAATATGTAATTCCATCCATAATATAAAATAAAATAATAACAGAAACAATTAAGATACCTGTTACCAATAAAGCCATAAATACAATTCTTTTTCTATGGTTATTTAGTTTTTTCTTAAAGTCTTCATTTCCACCAGCATTGTCATTTGTGGGAAATTTCACCACTTTTGCACTGCTATCTCCTGTGAATCTCGACTTGCCTGATATAATATCAGCCATGAACGCCACCTCATCTAAATTAAAAAGCTCTTAACTTTTCACATAGACATTCAATATCTATATTCTATTGTAATTATACATAAATAATAAAAATATTCAAGGAAGTTTTATTACTTGACCAATATATAATTTATTTATATCATCTATGTCATTATAATCTGCTACTGCTTGTACTTTATCAATATTTCCATAATATGATTTACAGATGCTTATAATTGTATCGCCTTTTTTAACAACATATGATTGTGGTTCTGTTAAGGATACCACGTTTGTCTGCTTTGTTTCATCATTATTTTTAGTGGGGTCTGTGGGTTTTGTATTTTCTGTTGACTTTGTAGGTTCTGGTTTTTTTGAAGTTTCAGATTGATTTGTACTGTCTGTTAACTTGGCAGTTTCAGATTGATTTGCATTAGTTGATGCAATAGAAGCTGTTGGAGTTGTTTTTTCAGATGTATTTGTTTTTGTCTCATATACAACATCTACGGGAACGATACCATCCGACATAACAGGTTGTGTCCCTTTTTCATTTAAATTGGATACTTGCTGAACAATTGTTGAAAGTGAATTATCTAATTTTTTCATTCTTTCATAATTTTGTACTAGGTTAAACCCTATTACAACAATTGAAGCCATCGCAATAATACCAAAGAAATAAGATGTAAAATTCCCTTTTCTTTTATACCGCATATTTTCTTTTTCTTGAATAATCGCTCGAATTGATTTTACAACATCATTATCTTTAGGGTTTTCTATTGATTTTCTATCCCCAGTTTCAAGCATATATTCTTGCATTTCGTAATTTCTTTCATAAAAACATACATATCCACTTTGTTTTTTCAGCCTGTCCTTTTCATAAAGAAAAAAATTCATATTTCTTTCTTTATTATCAACAAGACATAATGTTTTTGTACCACTTAAGAAATTATTTTTATGAATTTTTGTAAGTTGTTTTATTTGCTCATTTGTTACCTCTGGCATTGCTGCAAACCAACCAACTATATGAAGTCCTGGAAAGAATTGGTCTATGTCCTGATATATACCTGCCCATATTTCATCATTAAAATGTATCTCACCTGTAAATCTTGCTTTAATTACACCTTTTATAAATATGCAGTTTTCATTTTTATTTCGCATATTTTCTCCGAGTAAAATTCCAGCTTGATTTTTGTCAGGTTTCTGGTGTGCAACAGAATTAATATATGTATATGCGTAATCTTCGATGTATATTTTTTTGTCAGAATCAACATCGCCAATTTGCTTAATATTTTTTGGCAACTTTATCTCTGACAACTCTCTGTTACCAGCATTACTCATGTCACATTTCCACCTTTCCAAAAGTATTCATTGTGGATAATAACACTTATACTTCAAAAATAATGGCGGAATTTGTCATAAATTCTATAAAACTCAAAAAATTTTATTTTCTTATAAACAAGCCTTTTACTCTTTATAAACACTCCATTTTCTTATATCCTTATGTTATATAAAGCACACGCCTCTGAATCATTACAGAGGCGCATAAACAACTAATAACACATTCACATGTTTCCTTATATCAACAAAAATATCTTACCTTACAATACATCATCAACTAATGTGCTTCTCTATAAACAGCAATTGCATTTGCTATGGTCTTAGCTTTTGTTGTTTTCATAATCGTTGCCAATTCTTTGAGCTTTTCAATATTCATAAACTCTTTTCCTAAATATGCTTCATAATTTGTTGATATATATGCTCTTTGTTCCTTAATTAGCGAATCTAATTTTTCTACATCCGAATCCGTCTTTGCCAATTCCTGTCTTATGGCATCGATACTGCTTTTATATCGATTTTGTATATCCATAATAATATCTTGTTTTGTAAACGATTCAAACTCCTTTAAAGCAACTGTCTTTTTATTTTGTATATCAGCAATACTTTGATTGATTTCTTTTATTTTGCTGTCATAACTGTCTAAGCCATACATATCCTCATTTTTATCAGATTTGATTCCATTTTCAATCCTTTTAATCTTTTTGCTATTGCTTTTAATGTCTAATTTTAAATCCTTAACTTGAGTAATAATATCCATATGTGGTATTACTATCTTTGAATATATAAATCGAATGAAAAACAAATGAATCACTATCAATACAAAATAATATATAATATAAACAAACTTTGGCATTGCTTCAATAAAACATAAAGCACTTGGAATGATGGCATAAAAGACAGCTAATAAAACAAAATATAAAAATCCATCAATAAATCCATCGCCACAAAAGATTGAAAAAAATAATTGTTTGCTGCAAAAAGCAGGTATTCCTTCATTTCTGTACAAATTTTTTATTTTATTCTTTAAAGCTTCATTATCATCTCTTAAAGCAACCGTTTCCTTGTCAATTCTTTTGCGAACTCCTGCAATTTTAGCCTTATCTCTTTGACTTTGCACTTCTTTAAGTTTCTTTTGCTCCTCCAATATAGACTTATTGTAGCCTTCACTTACAGAATCCATACCTTCTTTTAATTTTGCAGCAATTTCATTTTTTATGTCCTTTTCGGCAGCTTCAATATTATTTGAAAGCTCTTTTGACATATCCGAAAGCCGCCCTCGTTTTGCTACTGCACTACCATGTTCATTAATATTTGCAATTATTTCCTCAAGCACAACAATGTCGCCTTCAAGTATATTTTGCTCTGCCATATTTCTCTTATTACTCCTAATTATTCTTGTAGAAGTTAATCAGACAGCCATCAAGAATTATTTTTCTCTCGTCGTCTGTAAGTTCATCCATCTTCAACTCAATTTCTTTCATATCTTTATTGACAACATACGCTTTCATTTTAAGTTGTTTATCTTGAATCATCTTTTTAATATTTGGTATAAAAATATAATCCCCATTTTCAAATGGAAGCTCCCCCTTGTCAATGATAAATGGAAGCATACCCCAATTAATCAAATTAGAACGATATCTTTTTGTAGCGTATTCATGTGCAATATTTGCCCAACCTCCAAGTACTTTTTGACAAGAAGCCGCCTGTTCACGCGCTGAACCATCACCCGGTTTCACAGCAAATATGGTACTTCCTATACCAACATTTTCTTTTGAAACTTCATATGTTTCTTTAATTTTACGCATAATATCGCGAAGCTCTGGGAGTGCTTCTCCCATACATTCCCCTGCTTCTCTTGCCTTTTCCGCTTTTTGTACTTCCTTAGCTCGTCCAACATAAGCAGGGTCTTTTCTTGATAAAGCAAACTCTGCAAGTCCTAATGGATTTGAACGATAAGACGATGTTTCTCCTGATGGAATCAGCTCGTCTGTTGTTGTAACAGGGTCATGTATTTCTGATACCACTTTTATAATCAAATTTTCTGGCAATTCTACCATCTGTGGCCAATCTTTAATATTTGGTCCAAACTGAATTTCCTGATTGGCATCTGCCACCCCTTTACTGTCAAACACTCTATTTTCATATATTGATTTATCAAAATGATATGTTGGACCTGTAAACTCTACATCCATATCTGTTGCCGCTGTAAGATAGCCCTTATTTGCTGCCGTAGCTGCAATAGAACGTGCATCCATCAATGCAACGGATGAAATTTGTCCCTGCTGAAGCTTAGAACCTTCTCTATTAGGGAAATTTCTTGTAGAATGTCGAATTGAAAAGGCATTATTTGCTGGCGTATCACCGGCACCAAAACAAGGACCACAAAAAGCTGTCTTAACAATCGCGCCTGTGCCAATCAAATCCGCTAACTTACCATTTTTTGCAAGTTCCATATAGATAGGAGTACTTGCTGGATATACACTTAATGTAAATTCATCGGAGCCAATCGATTTTCCTTTAAGAATATCAGCAGCAGCGCATATATTTTCAAATCCACCGCCTGCACAACCCGCAATAATGCCTTGGTCAACGTAAAGTTTTCCATCTCTTACTTTATTTGTCAATTTATAGTCAATAGCTCCATCAAGACTCACCATCGCTTTTTTCTCAACATCATGTAATATATCCATAAGATTACTATTAACTTCTTCTATTGTATACGTATTACTTGGGTGAAATGGCATTGCAATCATCGGCTTTATTTTACTTAAATCTACATACACAACACCATCATAATAAGCAACACTGCCTGGTTTTAATTCTTTATAACTCTCTGTTCTTCCATGAATATCATAAAATTCTTTTATCTTATCATCCGTCTGCCATATTGATGAAAGACAAGTTGTCTCTGTGGTCATTACATCAATGCCAATTCTAAAATCTGCACTAAGATTAGAAACACCTGGTCCAACAAACTCCATAACCTTATTTTTCACATAACCATTACCAAATACAGCACCAATAATTGCCAACGCTACATCTTGTGGTCCAACCCCTTTAGCTGGCTCCCCTTTAAGATAAATTGCAATAACCTCAGGCATATTGATATCATATGTCTTATTTAAAAGCTGTTTTACAAGTTCTGGACCACCTTCACCCATTGCCATTGTTCCAAGTGCGCCATATCGGGTATGACTGTCTGAACCTAATATCATCTTGCCGCCTTCTGCTAACATCTCTCTAGCATATTGATGAATAACTGCCTGATGAGGAGGAACATATACGCCACCATATTTTTTTGCACAAGTCAAACCAAACATATGGTCATCTTCATTAATCGTACCGCCTACTGCACATAAACTGTTATGACAATTTGTCAAAACATATGGAATTGGGAATTTTTCAAGTCCTGATGCGCGTGCTGTCTGAATAATACCTACAAAAGTAATATCATGTGAAGTCATTTTATCAAACTTAATTTTAAGTTTTTCCATGTTCCCTGATGTATTATGATTTTCAAGTATTTTATATGCAATTGTATTTTTTGCAGCTTCTTCTTTTGTTGGCACTGCAGCAACCTTATTTGCCAATGCGCCCTGAGCTGCTGCTTCCTCCACTATAATATCTACTCCATTAATAAGATATGCTCCGCCTTTGCTCAAATCAATATCAACCATTATTTACCTCATTTCCGTCTAAGACTTTTTTACTTTATCTTTTCTGATATTAACACTTTTAACTGCTCAATCGTTTTATCATCAATTTTACCAGGTATCCATCCTACATTTACATTATCGCCTTTATATCTTGGTATAATGTGCATATGAAAATGAAATACCGTCTGGCCTGCTACTTCGCCATTATTTTGAACAATATTTAATCCATCTATATTCAACGATTCTTTCATTGCTTTTGCAATCTTAACTGCTACTTGAAATATATGTGCAGCAGTATCATCATCTAATGAATAAATATTATCATAATGTTCTTTTGGCAAAACTAAAACATGTCCTTTTGACGCTGGACTGGTATCAAATATAACTTTCACAACATCATCTTCATAAAGATGGTTTGTTGGTATAATACCATTCGCCAACTTACAGAATATACAATCATCTTTTTTCATAACAATCCTCCATTCCCAATCATTATATTTACAATGCTTCAAAACAAGTATATACTCTCAAATATAATAACTTAAAAATGGAACGATAGCAATAATAAAGTAATAAATCAAATTAAGAAAGGAACTTTGCCAATGACATCAAAAGACTATAAAACATTGAGTATTGCCTCACATGAAATTATGAACAGACTGTCATTTATAGGAAGTGCATATCAATATATAAGCGCACGGTATCCTGAATCAAAAGACTTCAAATTTTGGACTATTATGGGTGATTCACTTGGAGAACTCAACACACTAATGAAACGTACTTCTATATGCAGACATTGTGCATTTCCAGAAAAAAATGTAATTTCTTTAAAACAACTCCTTAACAATTTAAAAACAGCACCAAATACTTGTTTGACAACTTGTCCTCACCCCATTGATATTGTATGTCAATGCAATAAAGATACTCTAATCAATGTAGATAGTGAACAACTTACCATCGCACTTTGCGAAATTATTATGAATGGTGCTGAAGCCAGCAATTTTGCCACAATATATATTGATGCATCAATTCAAAACAATGATATTTATATTATGATTTCCAATTCAGGTAATCTGCCTGATATACAATTGCCACAAACCATTAACCAAGATAACAATATCCATTATTCTCCCGATGATATTGATATCTTATCAGAAGCTTTTTATACAACAAAACCAGAACATTTTGGATTAGGTTTATATATTGCAAACTCTGTTATAAACAGACACAATGGCACATTAAAAATCAGCCAAGATGATAAAAATACATATGTTCATATTCAGCTTCATGCAATCTGCACTCTTACATAATTTCTTCACTAAAACAGACAAGTCTAATATTGCTTAACAAGCGCAAGGCTTGTCTGTTGTCAATCAAAAAAAACGTTAAAATGAAAACAATTCATCAAGCATCCTCAAGCTTCTAAAATCCCCTTTTGCAGTTATATCTCCTGTCATAAAGGCTCTATGAAATGTGATTTTTCCTTGCATAATGCTGTCAAAAGTGGCTTTGTTTAATTTTGCGATGATATCTGCATTTTTATTTTCTCCAAAATCGACAGATAAATCATCATGGTTAATATCCATTCTAATCACTTTATCTTTATCACTAATTATAAACATATATGCTCCAACAAAATTTAATCCTAAAACAAAATGATTTAAAAAAGCATTAATATAATAATCATCGCCTCCATTTTCTTGGTCATTTAACATTTCTTTATAAATAGAGGATAACGATTCAATATCTTGTTTCTGCGTTTTTACAAATTCATCATTCGATGCAAATTTTGATAACTGTTCACTTTCTTGAGGTGTAAATCGAACAACATCTTTCATTACTTTATTTTTAATGGACTGATTGCTTGAAGGAAGAATATCTTTCTTTTGTGAGATTGTCCGATAAATATTTTCTGCATAATTTTCTAATATCATAGAATATTTTTCATTAAATTCAAACTCTGTTGTGTCATCAACATAAGCGCTAATTCCAGAAGTAGCTCGTCCCCCTATAATTTCCCATGAATTTGTCAGACTTAAAAGCACATCTTTTTCACCATACGTTTTTGATGTTACAATAGGAAACATATATATATTGTTAATTTTGCTCTTATCTGCATATAACCAACAAGAATCTAAAAACATCTGCATATACCCGCCCATGCCTAACCACTCTACGGTCGTAGCTAAAATAACGCCATTCGCCTCTGTCACTGTCTGCGATAATGCTGTAATTTGACTTTTTTCTTCATAAAGGTTATATCGTTCTACTGTTACATTTAATTCATCTAAAACTTCTTGAATTTTATCTAAAACATATAAAGTTGGGTCATCAACAATTCCTCTTCCACCATAATATATATTAATTTTCATTATTCTACTCCTTATAGTGTTTGTTTAATTTATATATACATAAATAGAATCATATAGAATGAATATAGCATAATTATTAAATCATTTCAACCTTATAAGGCAATGTCGCAACAAGTACCAAATCATCCTTTTTTATTTCTTTTCTCTCATTAGCAATTAATCGTTCCCCATTTAAATATGTTCCATTTGTAGAATTCATATCTTCAATATAATACATATTTTCTATTTTTAAAATACACATATGGATATGGCTTACAATTTTACTATTGATTACATAATTGCAATGTTCAGACATACTTCCAACAATACAAGGCAATTTATCTATATAAATATCTTCTAAATTATCCTCTCCGCAATAAGTCATTTTTATATTTTTACTTTTCGTACTCTTTTCAAAATAATCTGATAACAGCATTGTATGTTCAACGTCTTGACTATCATCTCGATTAACAGAAACAGCAACAAACTCATTTTTTAAATCATCTTTCGTATTGCAAAATGTACTATCCGCTGTATTATCTGTACCATTATCACCACCATTACATTTTTTATTTGATGATATGGTAAAAGGTTGTTTTATACTTCTTTTATTTAGTCTTATAAACGCATAATCTGGTATTTTTGATAATGCCAATAACAAAGCAGTCAAACAAACACATGCAATAATAGGGATTATTCCACTATACGGAAGAGGCACAATTTCTGGCGCCAATATTTTAGCAATATTTAAAACAAATAAAAAAGCAGCTATTCCTTTTATAATTGAAACGGTATTTATTAAAGATTTATTTTTACACTCTACTTCATCTTCAATAATTTCTTGTGGTATCTCTTTAATAACCAATTCCTCCTGCTTATCATCTGCATTGATTTCATTATCTTGAATAGATACCTCTTCTTGTTCATATAATAAATCACTTATTTTTATTATATTGTATTCATGTTGGATAATCTTTTGATAAATATAATATATCTTTACCACACTTTTTTTGTCATATTCATGGTCAAAATGCTCAATAATAAAATCAAATAATTCCTTTATATACTTATCAAATGATGGTCTTCCATCTAATTCAGCCTCCATCCCATCACATATTGGAATATATGTAAACACTAATTTTTTATTTGTCAAATCAAGAAATAACATATCTGGCGTAACCATTACAGAATCCAAATTCAACATATAATTATTAACAATCTGAGCCATAGCCTCAAGACTATTTAAAATCAATGCAACATCTTTCATCTGCAATTTATTAAATTCATAAATTTTACAAAATTGTTGTTTTGACGTAACATCATAAAAATATATATTTTTATTATTAATTGTCTTTATAGATATTGGCAAGAAACTACTGATTTTATTATTCATTAACATTTTAATTTCATATGTTGCTTCCTCTGTAATATTACAAAATTCCATCTTCATATATCTTATATTATTTTCTTGCTCATATTGTATCTTATTCATCTTTAATTCAATCAACTCCTTTGTTTTAATGCTGCGTTGATGAGTCGTATCATATCATCTTGATTATTATTTTTACTTTCTTGTAATTCCATATTTTTTCTAAATTGATTATAATTACTTTGGACACTTTCATGAACAGATATACACAATAAAACAATGCTCACGATAATGATTGTAAAAATTGAGATAATTACCGAATTTTCAACCGTAAATGATGCTTCTAAACGCATATTATCGCCCCCAATGTACAAATACCTATATATGGTATAAAAGGAATCGTACTTTTTAATCCTACTTTTTTCTTTATATATAAAACGATATTGACCACTGCTGCCAATGTTATAGCCATGCCAAAAACAATAATGGAAAAAACGATTCCTTTAACACAATTCAATATAAAAATCACTAAAATATCTGCTGTTCCAAAACATTTTGTCACTGCATTTGCCCACAATAAGACACAGAAAATTAATATGCTAATGACTATATATTTCAATCCATATAAATCAAAAAAGTACGAATAACTTACAGCTATACCAATGCAGATAATCAATTCCCATAAACGAATGGATTTATGCCTTATATCTTCTATTGATAATAAAAACAAAACAACCATAAGAATACTATTTAAAATATAGTTTTCCACAATCTTTAATAAAATCTCCTTTTTAATTTTTATTTCTTCCACTACAACAAACCCATAAAATATAAGCTATTATCCACACAATAGACATGCCCTTCTATCATTTACTGAATCTATTGGCACCTGCAATACTGTTCTTTTTAATGCAAAACAATTATTGCGTCCATGATATTCTCTTCCAAATGGTGTGATATATACAATCTTTCCATATCCCTGTTTTTTACACGACGAACATTCATAATATTTCCCACCATTTTCATTCCTTGCATTCTCCACTTTATCAATAGAAATTTCCATAATCGTAACAGATAATGAAGAACATTGTCTTTTCCTATGAAACACATCACTATTTTCCGTTATATATACCTTTTCATTTTCTGTATCACAATCTTTTTTCCATTCCCTGCTTTTATCTTCTCCAAGCCAAGCCTCTATGGTATATGTATGTTTTTGTGTTAAAATACCAATCCCAAATATATCAAAAGGATTTTTTATATGATAAGTAATATCAACATTTAAAATACTGCTGTCGCTAGACCTATCTACTAATACTATAATACCAGCATTACCGCCAATAATATTATGACTTGATGCATAATTATATCCTAAATGATTGAGCAAACTGCCATATATCGAGGCAGATGTAACTGCCCCTGATAGATGGACTATACCCGTTTGATATTTTAAAGCATAGTATGCAGCTTCATCTATATCGCATCTTACATTTATAAACTGTAATATATAAATTAATGTTAAAACAGCATATAAATACAATGGTATAACTAACGAAGCCTCTACGGTTGCAGCAGCAGGTATTTTATTGTTTATTTTATATATAGCCATATTGCTGACTTCTTTCACACAATTTTTTATCACCATATTGTACGCCTATTACACCTGTTGCCTGATAAATATACTTACTCATTCTAAAATTAACGTCTCCCAATGCTATTATTCGCAACTCCATTATACTCATTGTTCTAAACAACTTTAATTTTTTATCCATAGTCATCAACAAGATAGTTAAATAATCTTTATAATTTAATTTTCCCTCACTCCATCTTTTGATTGATGCGGTTTTACCTGCATTATTGTTTTGCTTTGACAATTCAAAATTAAAAGACAGCAAATTTTGTAAAGAAAGCTTCCAATCCTCTTTTGTTTTAAAAAGACTTAGTTCTTCTCCACTAAACAAACGGCGTATATCTATAATACTTTCCCCATATGCCCATAATCCCATAATTAAAAATTGTGCCGCTTTAATAATTACTGCATTTCCCGTAAATCCCATTAAACTTATTGCCAATGCCTGTGCTTGATTTCTTTTATCACTATCAGTCATAACATGCGCTATATTTACTCCTTCTCGTAAAACAGAAAGTTTTAATATAATTTTTGAAAGATTTTCTTTATCGCTTTTTTCTCCAGCTATAATGTATTCTAAAGGATAACCTAAACTGCACCATAAATCATCTTGATTATGCTTATCTTTTTCGATATCTGTAAAACACATAAACCGATTTACAATATATTGATGAATCAATCCCTCATTTATTTTATTATCTGTTTTAAAACCATTCTTATCATCACTTATATTCATATGCGATTCAGCTAAATCATTAAAATTATAGCTGCCTTCACTCAATGTAAAATCCGCTAAAACCATTTCAGCAATACCTTTTGTTAATAATTCCCGAAGCTGATGAATACCACCCATCCCTTTATTATTACTATCAAAACAAATATTAGAATAATCAATTACCAATTTTTCATTTGATATACCTTGTATTTGTTTTTTTAAATCGCCGTATTGTACCTTTAACACTTCTAATCTATCAGGCTCTATGTTTTCTAAAGTATTTCTTTTAACTTCTTCCAATATTTTACTGACATTGTTCAATATGCAATAATTATTGTTTAAATTTTCCCACAAGTCCTCTACAAAAAACATATCAACAGCTTTCGTTTCATCTTCTTTAAAACCAACCACTTCCTCCAGCAAACTATTCAATAACTCTGTATCCAATATATCCTGTGCATCTTTTATATCATTTTCACATTTATCAACAAGTTTATATATTGTTTCTTTACCTGAATTATATTCTTCAATAATATCCATTGCCTGTCTGCTTTTTTCTTTTACATCACCAACAACACTGCTTAATCGCTCTATATAATTTTGATACATAAATACACATAAATTTGCTTCACTTGTATTATTTTCATCTAATGATTCACGATATAATTCAATACAATCCATCAAATCATCTATCAATTTATTCACATTGACATATCGGTCTTGTGCTAAAGTAACCGAATAATATACATTATTATTGTAAATTGATACAGAATCCATAGACAACTCTTTCAAAATAATTTGTTTTGCAAATCCGCCTTGCACCAATTGTGGTAAGCCATTAGCAAGAACCATTCCATTGCTGTCTATTTTCAGCCCTTCAATCAATTCAATTAATTTTAAAGTTGACCAGTCTAACATAACTATTTTTTCGTCTAAATCCATTATTTTATCGGTAAGTTTTTTGACTGTTTCCGACTGTTCTGTAACTTTATCAATATTACTAATTTCATTTATTATATCTAAATAAATTCCATTTTTCATATATAACAAAATTTGTTTTTCCAAGCCTTCGCCATTATTATCTGTCATATATTTTTTATTTTGAATATATGATGAACGATATTGAATATCATTAACATTTGCCATTCCATCAATATTATTATGAGCATAATATTGAAACTTCTCATCACTGCACTGTTCAGTACTCAATGCCAAAATATCAAATTCCTCTTGTAACTTGTTATGATACCCAGCAAATACAGACTCTATTGATATTCTTGTACTCATATCCAACTCAGCAAACATTTGTGTCTGTCTGGCATATTGAACACATGTAACGACCAATGATACAACTATCATCCATGAAAGAGATGCGTAGATTGTAATCTGCCCTGAAATTTTTTTAGTCCTTTCCATTATACTTGTTTTGCCTGACTGCTCATTTTAGAAACCAATGTACTCACTAAACTGGTTATTTGCTTTTTAAAAATAACAACTAAGCTTACAAGTACAATAATAATTAATACAATTTCTACAACCCCCATTCCACTCTCATCTTCAAGACCTATCAATATATCTTTTATTCTTTTTTTTAGATTTTTATGGATTAACATTTTCATAATAAGCTCCCTTCTATAACTTTCAATAAATATCACGGTTATAATTTTTTATTTATATTCATCTTACATATTGAAATTCACTAATGCTGGATACATAATAATAACCATCACTACAAACAATATCATTATCATTGGAATCAATAGTTTGGTTCCTGCTTCTTCTCCATACCTTTTAGCCTGATTTTTTCTTTCTTCAAAGGCATCTTGTGTCTCTATCTTTAACATTGATAATAATTCCCTTGAACCTTTTTTTAAGTTTTGTGCCAATAAGGAACTTAATTTCATATATTCTCTAACATCACATCGATTGCCAAAGTCCTGATATACTGTCAATTCTGAAACACCTGATTTTAACTGGTTCATGCTTTCTGTCATTTCTTCATATACAGCCTTTGATTTTATATTTTTATGAAGTTTTTTTAATTGATACTCTTCTACTATCTTTTCCCAAGCTTTTCTCATTGTCATACCAGCTCCAATAAGTAATGTAATTTTAGCAACCATCTCAGAATAACTATTTTTTAATGCTTTTTTTCTGATATCTGCTCTTTTTTTCTGCTTGCTTTTTTCACCAAAAATCACTACGATAATAGCTGCTATCCCTAACATTAAAATTACAAACACTCTATCCCAATCTGCTTTTTTTTCATATGTAATAAGCTCTCCATCAATTTCTTTTGGCAAATAAATATACGCTTCCTCCCTGTTACTATTTTTAGCAAATTCAAGACTTTCACTAATTTTCTTTGGATAATTTTTTTCATCTAAATCACAAGATTTTACTGTCAACTCATAAAAATATTCTGCACTATAAGATTCATATTGAAGAATTGCTGTCAAAACAACCTCTACACTTTTATCCTTTTCAAACAACATATTATGTACAATACCATTTTCATCAATCACCTCATAATTATCAGACAGCCATTGTATTGTGACTGGATATGCATCAACTGATGAACATAACACAACATCACTTGTTATATTATCAATGGAACTATTTTCTCCTAACAAGGTATCTTCCAGTATTTTTGAAATCTCTGAAAAAATTGCCGAAATTTCTTTTGCTGTATACATTCTAGGTTCAATACGAATCGACGTATTAAATTTTTTTCCTTGTGATGATACTTGCATATCAAGCTCTTTTTCAGCCTCACTATAATCGGGTCTTTTTAAATCATCTATTGTTATAGCATTTTCCATACTATTCTCATATATATAAAATAATAAAAACGCTATCGTAAGTGCTGCAATACTTATCAATTTAACTATATTGCTATTTTTGTTTTTAAAATTAATACCTTTTTTTAAATGATTTATTATATCTCTATTAAATATCAATTTCTACTATCCTCTTTGCCACCCATACAGCTATTATATAAATCAAAAGACATATCATCATTACAATCATTCCTGCCATATTATCATATAATGATGCTAAAAATTCAGGTGATGTTATTCTTAAATACCCAATCATTGCAAATGGCATAATCTGCATAACTTTAACTTCCATCTTTTTTCCGCTTATAATAGTCTGTATTTCTTGCTCTACTTCTGTTTTTTGTCGAATGGTTGATGCCGTGTCTCGGATAATTTCAATCATATTTCCACCACTTCTCTTTGCATACTTAAATATATTAGCAAAATACTCAATATCTTCAATTCCACTACTATCTGCAAATGCACATAACACTTCTTCAATGTTTTCATTATTAGAAATTTTTGTGACAATTTCTTTAAATTCTTTAACAATCATTGCATCTTTGCCATATAACACGCTCAATTCCTTCAGCGCTTCTTGAAATGAGTTTTCTATCGAATATCCCGCATTTAAAGCAACGGATACCGATAACATAGCATCCTTAAATTCTTTACACAGCTTTTGTTTATTATCTTTTATTTTTTTCTTTTTTGAATCCTTCACATAAAAATAAATATATGGACTCAATAATATAGCAACGTATATCCTATCAAAAAATAAATAGGCAGCAATCATAATATGCAACACTCCTGCTAAAATCCAAAATAAGTAATAATAATTATGAAATTCCTGCTGCAAACAACTTTTCTTTATGTATAAGCTCTTTTTGAGTTGAAACAAGCCCGCCAAGTACCTTCCCATCTTTTTCGCCTGTCTCTTTAAATTCAAATAAGGTATTATATTGTACTTCTCCATTCTGAAGCCCTGCAATTTCAACGATTTTCATCACTCTCCTTGTTCTATCTCTCAATCTTCCAAGATGAATTATAATATCAATGGCTGACACCAATTGTTTTCTCACTGCTGACAGCGACATGTCCATTCCCATTAATATCATTGTCTCAAGCCTTGACATCATATCTTGCGGACTATTTCCATGTCCTGTTGATAAACTTCCATCATGTCCTGTTGTCATCGCCTGAACCATATCTAAAGTCTCATCTCCACGAACCTCTCCCACTACATATATTTAGTTACTTTTTGATATATAACTCTGTAAACCATGTATGAAAAAGACGGTATCAGTGGAAGTGGTCAACCCTGTAAACTCTGTGAGATATTAGCATCTTTCAATAGATGAGGCATTTTTTGAAATAAGCAGGAAATACCTTTTCTCATGCTTAGAATTAATGTAAAATAGATAATATCAATGAATGGAAAGAGGGATAACCATGCCAAAAGACCATGAAAGAAATACTTCCTCTATGTTAGAAGCCAGACAGAAAATCATTCAAGAGAAATACGACACTTTAAAGACTGTCTTAGAAGATATGATACATAATGATGAAAAAATCACAGTTCCCAGAGTCTGCGAACTCTCTGGACTAAGCAAAAGCTATCTCTATCATAATGAGAAAGCAAAAAAGCTCTTTAATGAGGCTAAGACTGTCACAGAAGAAAGAGCCAAATATAAAACTATTCTGTCAGCACCTAAAAATTTAGATATTAACCCTCATATGCACCATGAGGACATGCTTTTACAGTATGAAGAAATGAAAAGGAAATTATATGAAACCTATATGATTACCATTCAACTGATTAAAGCAGAAAACAAACGACTTAAAAATGCAATAGAAAAAGACAAAAAGAAATTAGAATACCTCCAAAGCTCACCCAGCATTAAACTCCATATCAATCCCACTTGCCAAAACAGAGGTTTTCTTTCCTATAAAATAATAACTCCCAGAGGGCATAGGATTGACAATGGAATTTGGGAAGATACCATAAAGGGATTAAGGTGGGGGACATATATATTAGTAGCGGAGCATTTTTCGTTTGAATTAACCAATCCCATAGAGGGAGTCACAATAAAAAACGACGGCAAATGGACAGAAAACAAAAATGCAAACACTTATTTACTTACCATCACAGACAAGGTTAAAGAAGATATTACAATTGATATTTTGATGAACGCCATAGATTAAGGAGGAATATACATGGCAACAAATATAGTTTGTTCCGATACATATATAGATGCTTTTTCAAGGCTGGATAAGAAAGTGCAGAAAAAATCATTGGAAACTATTCGACTGATGCAGAGAAGCCTGCGGAGCGACAGTCTAAAAGTGGAAAAGCTCAATACAAAACTTGATTTCAAAAGTGCCAGAGTAACTCAGGATTTCAGAGCAATATTCACACAATCAGGAAATACTGTGCTTTTGGTATACATAGATCATCATGACGATGCTTATCTCTGGGCAAGCAGAAGATTACAAGGATTTAATACATCAGACGCAAAACCTGTTTATGAATATTATGAACAATCTAAGCTGGCATTTGACCCAATAACAGGTGAAGATCTTAGGTCATCAGATAATAAAGAGCCTATTAAACCACCTAAAAAAGAAAAACTTAAAAAGGGAAAATATGACCCATTCACAGGTCTGCCTATTGATGAAGCGCAAAGAAGACTGAATAATCCAATTCTTGGAGACATACGTGCTGATGCTGCTCCACCGACTCCTAAACGCTCACTATGGCAATCAATCAAAAAACCTCTGTTTGCCTTATTTTTCTTTTTACTTGGGTGTATTGTAGGTGCAATTTATACAATCATTCATTTTATGTAACAAAAAGCCATAGGATTAATCTTCCTGTCCTATGGCTTAAACATATAGAATATTGCTTCAATTTGTTTCTATTATTTTTTGAAATGTTATTGTTTTAGCCGCCCCTCCAGTTCTTTTGATAAGCTCATCCTGAGTTATAATTTTTACCAAATTCATAATCTTTCTTCCATAGTCTTTCTTATCCATATAAAAAATAGTGGTTTGAACATTATCATTTAAAATCAAATCTCTAAGAACATCTTTGTCTGTAATATCTAAAGAATGACCAAAAATAAATAGCTTGTGATATTTCACTTGTGATTCTATTGCTTTCTGATTACCATCTTCGCAAAATATCCTACTTATCTCTGTTGCTTGCTTGTTTGATTTAATTTCATCAATCCAATTTCTGTACAGGCAACCTGTTTTTTTATGAATACGCTGATAAAACTTCTTAAACTCAATAAATTCTATATTTTCGTTTCTTTCTTCCCCTTTTAAATATTCATCAATTCCCAAAACCATGTTATTTGTTCCAATATCATTATTAATATTTGCCTTGCCATGAATATAATCATACTCAAGTAAAAAATGATTCTTGTATCGCAACTCATATGTATTTGTATAGTTGAAAGACAACACCTTATTAATAATTGGAAGCGTAACTATATCTGGTATAGTCTCTTTTGTTTGGGCAGCACTTATATAGGTACTTAAATATATCTCTAAACATCTTACAAGTTTATCCAAGTCTTGCAGACATATTTCTTTTAACTCATCTATCTTATCTGGCATTCCGTTTTTCTTGAAATGTAAAAAAACAACCATTTTCTGTAATCCGCTCTTTGACATCACTCCTTCGTTATTCATTTTAACTTTGTCCATCTCTTTTACAATATTAGAAATTTCACTCTCAAAATCAATCCAACCATTTTTTATCTGTGCATCTTTGAAATAATTCAGCCATACATTATTTTTAATCAGTATATCAAGTTCATTGATTATTTTATCTGCACTATTACCAATACGCCTTTCATTAAAAAGGTCAATAAAATATTTGTAAAAGCGAGTATCTTCATCATTCTCCCAGCCGAGTTCCTGTCTGTTTTCCATTGCTGTTTTATAAATCATAAATTCGTCTGTAAATCTCAAAAAATCTTTATAAGTAGTCTGTAATCCATGTGCCAGATCAAATCCATTTCCTATCACTAAAATATTCATTTATCATTTTCCTCTCTTGTTTTAATTTATTCCAAACAAAACTGGAAAGAATCCTTCTCAAATAATATGTCAAAAATTCTTTCCAGTATTTATGATTATACCTTTTCTAATTCCTCTTTTAATTTTCTTTTGAGAGATTTAGACACAGGATATTTCTCAATTTTTCTTAATATACTTGCTTTATTCTCTCCCCTTTTATAAAGTTCTTTGACAACACCAGTAAAAATAGCATCAAAGCCATACTCTGTTAAGCCCTCTGATAATAAAGCAATTACACCCAATGTGACAATACCACCTATCATCCCACCTGGACCTATAGCCGCTAATGCTGTTGTTATTGCTGCTCCACCAGCTAATCCTGTAGCTGATATGGCCACTACTAAAATTAATCCAGGCACACCTAAACCTGCTACTTTTGAAACTATTTTTTCCATTGCTATGCCCTCCTATTCGACTTTATCTGTTTTGTTTTTTGCTTTCTTAGCCACTCTTGCTCCTAAAATCGCTCCTATCCATGCTGGAGAAGTCGCCACTAGCATTGGCATTCCCATCCCCCCTACAACAGCAGCACCTGCTATACCAGCCACTGCCGCACCTGTTACAATTCCTAACTTTTCACCAAATTCTTGTAGCTTCTCTCCTTTAACACCTCCCGTTGATGCTACTGCTAACATATTAATATTTTCCTTAATTTTCCCCCTTTCTTCGGCAGAATAACTTTTATCATCATCAAGCAAAATATTTACTACATACGCCAAAACCTCACTATTTTTATTATTGGGAATTTCATACTTCAATACTGCCCCGATTGCAATATACTGTGTGCGAGTCATAACAGTCTTTTTATTCTCTAAATTGCTAATAGTCTGCTTAGTAACACCTATTTTGTCTCCAAATTCTTCTGTTGTCCAACCTGCTATTTTTCTTACAGAAGATAAATTATCTTGTAAGAAAGAAATTATTTCTTCCTCATTTCTATTTTCCACTTGATCACCTCCTGCAAAGATAATAGCATAATTATTTTTTATTGTCAAATTATTTTACAACAAAAAATATTTTTGTTTTATCAAGTATTCTTTTAATCCATAAAAATAGCCACCAACCTTGCTAGATCAGCAGCTAAATGTATGCCTATATCACATCTTTTCCATATTTTGCTCTTACTTTGATACAAAACCTTTGCCAACTTGCTTGCAATTCTTCTGGTGTCGATTCAGGGACTTCAATACCACTATCCTCTACTTCTTCCTCCATCTTCCTTGCATATTCCTCAGCAAATTCAGGATATTCATTCAAAAGACACGTCATCCGAAAGTTTGCGCCAATCTGGACACAGTGATCAACACACTGTTCAAATAGCTCCTGCGTCATTGGAACTTGATGTTCTATTGCTGCATTTTCTTCCTCAGTCAAATAAATTGCTTCCCTAACAAATTCAGCCAGTCTCTCTTTTTCTCTATCCGTAAGATTGTCAAACCTGTCCATTCGCACCTTCTTCCTGTTTTGAAACATCAAAATCTTTCAGCAATCCCAAATATGTAAACATCCTCACCGCATCTTTAATGCCAGCCATGTAAGAAATATCTGAATAACGACTATCACAAGTTTTTATACAGGCTATATAATCATTTATCAATATTCTTTCCTTGTCGGGTAAGACTACGCTCATATACCGTTGTTCCAGCTCTCCCTCATCCTCTATATCTTTGAGATATACCTCATCAGTCATAATAAGGTCTTGTCGGCTGTTATCCATAAATTGCCCCATTCCCATCTCCAGTAGCTTGTTAATTAATTGTTCCATATCCTCTCTCCTTTCGTCGAATAACTACGCTGCTTCCTCTTAGGTGTGTAAGAAGTCTAATCTAGTTTCTTAGAACTTATATTTATATATTAGATTT
>CAMUHY010000027.1 GCA_947088865.1 uncultured Eubacterium sp.
CATATGGGGAGAGTGTCAACAGCTTTATAGGGCGAGCAATTAAGGAAACAATGGAGCGGGACAGGTCTATTAATGGACTAAATGCGCCTGCTGCCCCTCCAGCTGAAGCTAATCTAATTAAACAACAGGCAGCAGAACCAGAACAAACAGCAGCACATTTGACAGAATTAGAGCCAGATAAGCATTGTAAACCACTTACAGAAGATGCGGAAAATAATGTAAACCTAGTAAAATTATTAGCAGATGTTAATTACCAATTAGATATTGCAGACACTTACGGAATGGACAACCTTGCTAAACTTCTTGATAAAGCAAGGCAGCAGGAGAACGAAAGGGAAGATACAGCAGGGGAGAACACAACGCCGATGAGTGACCTTAACAATAGTGATACATAGTTTGTTTGTTTGAGAATATTGTAAATTTGTATAGTAGTAAAATAAGGCAGCAGGCAGTAATATTGTCTGTTGCCATTTTCTTTATTTTTTCAGTATGTAGTTACTATAAACAAAAACATAATAACTACAAGAAACATCGAAAGGGTAAGGGGAAAATTGACCACACCAGAATACATATATTGATTTGCAAGAGGATAATATATTTTAGTGACATGGATATTATTATACTTATTTGGCTTTGTATTTCGTCCAATTTGGAGTTTTTGGTAAATTATAGTATAAATGTATAACTTGGACATAAAAAGCCTTAAATCGTAAAATAATCATTGAAAAAGTATTTTTTATGTGGCTTTTCTAAGATTCGGAAAAGCTTATTGTATAAATTATACTATAATTTTTATATAATCCTCTTGATTGTTAGTACTAAATATGATACTATATTAATGAAGGGAGGAATTAAAGTGTCAAATGTAAAAAAGCTAATTGAAAAGATGAAACAACAGCCAAATGGAATAAGACCAGAGGAAGCAGAGAAGGTTCTTAGTGCATATGGATATATTCCAGCAAGACAAAAAGGAAGTCATAAACATTATTTGAATAAAGATACAGGAGATTTGATAACAATAAAACAAGAAAATCCATTAAAAAAGGCTTATGTTGTAGATGTGTTAAATAGGATAGGGGAGTAATCCCCTTATCCTAATATAATAAGCAGGAAGGAGCAGGAATAGCATGGAAGTTAAAGATTATATGAAAATGCCATATACAAGATTGGTGCAGGAAATAAATGACGAAAGCGGACATTATTTTTATGGCAGGATTTTAGAATTAGATGGCTGTCAAAGTACAAGTGATACTTTAGAGGGATTGTATCAAAGCCTTAATGAAGCAATGGAAGGATATATTGAGGTAAAATTAGAAAACAATATGCCTATACCAATTCCAGAGGCAGCAGAAAAATATAGTGGAAAGTTTGTTGTAAGGCTTCCAAAGTCTTTACATCAAAGACTAGTAATTGAAGCAGAAAAAGAAGGCGTAAGCCTTAATCAGTTGGCATTATACAAATTAGCACTTTAATTTATAAGTTTGTTTGAGAGTAGTGTAAAACAACAAGGCAGGGCGTTAAACCCTGCTTATTTTGTTTATACATCGTTTATTGGGTAATCATAATCTACAAGTTGCTTATCAATCCACATTTTGTATAAATCATCATCAATAGTTCCATCAAGATGAAGTTTAAATATATCTTCCCATTTAGAAAAGAAATTATGAATATTAATATCTTCAAATGTTATTGTTACAATATCAATACCATCCATATCAATTTTATTAAAGATGGATTTTTTTTCATTATCTTGATATCTAGTATCAAGTATATTAGCAAATAAAGTAAGAAAGTCTTTGTAAGTTGAAATGTGATTGTTAAGTGTCATTTTATCATTTAGCCCACAAAGCCAATCAATAGAAACATTACATTTTTGAGCAATATTAATAATCATATCAAGTGAAGGTGTTTTTACACCAGTTTCATATGAAGAAACGCTTACTGTTGATACATTAATGAGTTCTGCAAACTCTTTTTGTGTTAAATCCATGTTGGTACGAAGTTCTTTTATCTTTATAGCTGTGGGTGATAAATTACTACTCATAGTGTAAACCTCCTTTTTATGTTTATATATTAGCACATAAAATTAATAAAATCAATAAATTTTAACTAAAGGTATTGACTGTATGCTTATGGTATGATATTATAAACAAATAAAGGAGGTTAGATAATTTTAGTGATTGAAAGCAGTATAAAAATAAGAGTAATCGTTCCACCGACCAAAGCGACACGATTACTCTTGTTGCTATCAGAAGTTTCCTACTGATAAATTTAATTATATCAGAGCAGGAGGCTTCTTTCAAGAACCAATTTTGAAGGAGGCTATTTTTATGCCCAAAAATGAATTAATAGTAAAAGATGTGGATTTCTTTGGCGATACATTGAAAGCTGCCAGAGATGAAAAAGGGATTGTATGGGCTGGTGTTAGATGGCTATGTGCTGGAATGGGATTGACAAGAGGACAATCGAATGGAGAAGTAGTTAAAATTCAAGAAGATTTGATTCTTTCTAAAGGGTGCATGAAATTTCGTGCAGGGGTATTTGATTTAAACAATGAAACATTAGCACTTCAACTTGATTATGTTCCCTTGTGGCTTGCCAAAATTTCCATTACACCAAACATGAAAGAAACTAATCCAGCATTAGTTGAAAAGTTGGTGAATTATCAATTAAAGGCGAAAGATGTACTTGCAGCGGCGTTCTTGCCAGATAACAGCCATTGGAAGGAAACACGCCTAGAAGCTAAGAACAATCGTTTGTTGGAAACAGACAGTATTAAAGAGTTTGTTGCTTATGCCAAGAAACAAGGAAGTCAACATGCAGATAAGTATTATTGTAGTTTTACAAGATTAGCTAATGAGGCAGCAGGCATTACGTTTGGCAGAGAAAAGGCAACGATACAGCAGTTAAATAACCTTACTTTGATAGAGCATATTATTTCAATAACCATACAACATAGCATGAAGCATGAAAAGTCGTATAAAGAAATCTATCAAGATTGTAAGACCAGAATTGAACTGTTTAAAGACGTAGCTTATTTAAGTATAAAAAGTTAGCAGGGGAGGTTTTTTAATGGCAAAAGTAAAAAATACAATGAAGGTAGTAGCTTCTTCTTTAAAAGTGATTAATGCAAATTATGATTTGTATGCAGAAAATATTAAAGATATTTATGCTAAAAGTAATAATGTATATGATTTAATTTGTAATGGTTTTAGGTTTGGTTATATGCAGGGAATGAAAGCCACAAAAGCAGAATTAAGAAAGAGTGGTGTTTTTAATGTTTAAACAAATGGTTTACTTTGACTATATGTATGGCATGTTTGAGAGTAGTGTAAAAAAATAAGATTAAAGTAGGGCAGCAGTATGAAAATGCTATTGTATGAAAAACGTACAAAAGGAATAGCTTTCACCTGCTGCCAATTTTTAAAAAGATTAGGAGGATTTATTTATATGGCAGAAAAGAGAAAAGACAAAGATGGACGTATATTGCCAGAGAATGTCAC
This sequence comes from uncultured Eubacterium sp., assembly GCA_947088865.1. GTDB lineage: Bacteria > Bacillota > Clostridia > Lachnospirales > Lachnospiraceae > Lachnospira. The sequence goes on from CAMUHY010000027.1 coordinate 3,504, forward strand.
ACAAAGAAAAGATGGCACTTATATGTGGCGTAAGTCTGTAAATGGAAAGAATTATTGTTTATATGCAAAAACACTTGGAGAAATTAAACAAAAGCGAAATATAGCACTTGGAGAGATTGAAAAGGGAAAATATAAGGGAAAATATGAGAAAATGAAGGAAGAAAGAGAAATTGCCCAAAAGGATATTACTTTGAATGAATGGTTTTTCAAATGGGAGAAAGTATATAGAATTGGTAATGTAAAAGAGACAACATTACAAAACAATCACAAACAGTACATAACACATTTTTCAAATAATATAGGAAAAATGAAATTGAAAGATATTCGGCAGATTCGTATAACAGAGGTATTTAATGATTTAAATAAGTTAGGAAATAGTTATAGTACATTACGCTATAATCATTCAATATTATCAATGTTATTTCAATCAGCAATAGAAAATGGATTGATAGACATAAATCCAACAATTGGAGCGTTAAAGATAAAGAAAACCAAAACTGCTCTTAGACAGGTTTTATCGGAACAAGAAGAAACAAGATTTATAGATTTTATATCTCAAAATAAATGTTATAAAAAATATGAATCACTCTTTATTGTTGGATTTGGAACTGGCATGAGAATAGGAGAAATACTTGCTCTTACATGGCAAGATATAGATTTTGAGCAAAAACTAATTCATATAAATAAAACATTAGTACATATAAATGACTTTGTTAACAATAATGGAAAGAGAAAAATTCTTATAAATTCGACAAAGACGGAATCATCTACAAGAGATGTTCCTATGTTAAATAGGGTTTGTAAAGCGTTAGAAAAGCAAAAAGATATTCAGTCCAAAAGTAAAGTTACTATTAATGGATATACAGATTTTGTATTTACTACAAAAACAGGTAATGTTTTTGAAGATGGTAATATAAGAAAAGTAATGAAAACAATCATAGCAGCAATAAACAAGGAGGAATTTAAAAAGGCAGAATGTGAGGGTAGAGAGCCTATTCTATTTGAAAATTTTACCCCTCATTGTATGCGCCATACATTTGCTACAAGGTGTTATGAAAAGGGAATGAGAGAAAAAAACATACAAAAAATTTTAGGACATAGTAAATTAGATATAACACTAAATATTTATACGCATATTACAAATGAAATAATGACAAGCGATTTTGAAAAAATGGAAAATTAAGAAAAATTAAAAGTGGAAATTGTATATATTATTGATTTTTGAGTGAATATTTTACACAAGTTTTTACACAAATTATTTAAGTATACACAATGAAAATATAAATAAATATGGGAAAGAGATTTTCAAGTTGTGAGGAAGAATAATATTTACCCCCTTGAATTTATGCAACTTTGAGCATATATAGACACAATATAAATAATGCAAAAATATAGTTATCAGATTTGTGCAGTGAAACAAATTCAAACAGGAGATACAAATACAGTTTTTGCAGTGGGTGATGGAAGTATGACTCCAGAACAAAGGTTAAATGCTTTTATTGATTACCTTTTAAATTATGGAAAGACAGAATTTCATTCCTTTAGGAGAATACGATGGTAGAGGCAATTTGTGCGGCAAGAAAGGCAGCAAGACAAGCGATTGAGCGTACTTATGATGGTGTCGCAAAGGTTATAGAACATCAGAAGATAAAAGATGAACAATCAAAACTAACTTATTTTGAGGATAAAGTTGTTTTGGAAAATCAGCCATGCAAACTGTCCTTTAAAAATTTGTCAACTGCAAGACAAAGTGAATCGGCAGCAGCTATAATACAAACGATTGAGTTATTTATATCGCCAGATATTACAATTAAACCAGGTTCAAAAATAATCGTGACACAAGCTGGAATAACAACAAGTTATACATATAGTGGCGTGCCAGCAGTGTATGATACACATCAGCAGATTATTCTTGAACTTTTTACGGAGTGGGCATAGATGGGAAAATATGGAAGTATTGATATTCAAGGATTTAAAAAGCTGCAAGAAGAATTAAACAAGATGAAAAATTATAATGATTTTGTAGAATCCTGTGCAAAAGAACTGGCAGCTAGGCTGCTTGCCAAAGTTGTAAGACGTACACCAGTAGGCGATTACTCTAGGGAAGTTGAAGTTGTAGCAAAAAAAGATTCTAAAAATCATAAAAAAGGTGATACCTATAAGAAAAAAATAAACCCATCTGGCAAGATGGGCGGTACTTTAAGAAGAGGGTGGACAATTGGAGAAATAAGGAAAGATGGTGGTATATATAGTATTGAGATTATAAATCCAGTGGAATATGCGACCTTCGTTGAATATGGTCACAGAACCCCCAATCATAAAGGTTGGGTTGAAGGTCATTTTATGATGACTATATCGGAACAAGAATTACAGACAATTGCCCCCAAAGTACTTGAAAACAAGCTTAAAAAATATTTAGAGGAATGTATGAAATGATAAATTTGATACTGAAATCAATTAGCGTTGCTTTAAATGCTGAATTTAACGAAAAAGAATATGAAATCTATATAGAACAAATTAAACAGGATTTAAAAGAACCCTGTTTTTTTATTGTGTGTTTGAATCCAACAAGCAAGTTGTTTCGTGGCAAGCGGTATTTCAGGAAAAATCAGTTTTGTATTCATTACTTTCCAGAAAATAATTCAAAGGCGAATGAGGAATGTCATGCCGTTGCCAGTCGTCTTTTTTTATGTCTTGAACAATTGGCAGTAAAAAATGATTTGGTAAGAGGTACGCAGATGTCTTATGAAATAATAGATGGGGTTTTGCACTTTTTTGTTAATTATGACATGTTTGTTTACAAACAGAGTAATGTCCTTCCAACAATGGAAGAAATGGAGGAAGAAGTTTCAGTGAAAGGTAGGTGATAAAATAGTGCAGGAAAATAAAATACAAGAACCAGCAACGCATAAAAATGTTGATAATAAAGTTTTAAGAGAAAATAAAGTTTCTACTGAAAGTAAGTTTTCAAAAGAACAATTGCTTGCTGCTAAATGTTTTGAAAACAGAAGGGATATAGTAGACGCTCTTCTTGTACAAGGAAAACAATATACAATAAAAGAGGTACAACAAAAAATTGAAAATTTTATGAAAGGTAAGGTGGAATAAATGGCTTTAGGCGGTGGAACTTTTGTTACACAAAATAAAGAATTGCCAGGTGCATATATTAATTTTATTTCAGCGGCTTCCGCAAATGCTGCACTTCCGGATAGGGGCATTGCTACAATGCCTCTTGAATTAGATTGGGGAGTTGATGGAGAAATTTTTAAGGTGACAAATGAAGAATTTAAAAAGAACAGTTTAGAAGTCTTTGGATATGATTATACACATAGCAAACTCAAAGGGCTTCGGGATTTGTTTTTAAATATCCAAACACTTTATGTATATAAATTGACATCTGGAGGACAAAAAGCAAGCAATGATTTTGCAGAAGCTCTTTATAGTGGAGTACGTGGCAATGATTTGAAAATTGTTATTCAGCAAAATACAGATGATGAAACATTGTTTGATGTAAGGACTATACTTGAAACGGTAGTTGTTGATGAGCAAACAGTTACGGCAGCAAGCGAGCTGATTGCAAATAAGTTTGTAAAGTGGAAATCGGACATAGTATTAGCAGTTACAGCGGCAACCCCGCTTCAAGGCGGCATAAATGGAACGGTTGAAGGGGAAGCACATCAGACTTATCTTGAAAAAATAGAATCGTATACCTATAACACTATGGGCGTTGTGGTAACAGATGAAACGACAAAAAGTTTATATGCGGCTTTTGTTAAGCGTTTACGTGATGAAATGGGAATTAAGTTTCAGCTTGTACTTTATAATAAGGCAGCCGATTATTATGGAACAATTAGTGTTAAAAATAAGGTCCTTGATGAAAATTGGAGTGCTGCTAGTCTTGTTTATTGGGTAACAGGCATTTCGGCTGGTTGTGAAGTAAACAAGAGTAATCAAAATAAAAAATATGACGGTGAATTTACGATTGATACCAATTATACACAGACTGAATTAAAGAAGGCAATTAAAGCAGGAGAGTTTATACTTCACAAAGTTGGTTCAGATATTCGTGTATTAGAAGATATTAATACGATGATTACAACATCCGATACAGAGGGCGATATTTTTAAGGATAATCAGACAGTGCGTGTTATTGACCAGATTGCAAATGATATTGCTGTTTTATTTAATACAAAGTATTTGGGTGTTGTTCCTAACGATGCAGCAGGGAGAATTTCTCTTTGGTCTGATATTGTGGCACATCATCGTCAACTTGAAAAAATACGTGCTATTGAAGCCTTTGAAGATTCCGATGTGACAGTAGAAGCAGGCAGTACGAAAAAAAGTGTTGTGATAAGCGATTCTGTAACAGTAATAAATGCTTTAAGTAAGTTGTACATGGTTTGTACAGTAGCATAAGGAAAGAGGTGAAATAGTACTATGGGAAATAATATGATGATGAATGCATCCGATGCGGTTTATGGCAGTCTTGCAGAGTGTTATATGACGATTGAAGGAAGACGTTATAATTTTATGTCTCTTACAGAATTTGAAAGTAAATGGGAAGTAAATATTGCAGATGTGCCTATTTTAGGTAAGGTAGGTATGGGACATAAAGCGGCAGGCGGAAAAGGCACATGGAGCGGTACTGCTCATTATAATCAATCACATTTTAGAAAAATGGCGGATGCTTATCAAAAAACGGGTGTTCTTCCTTATTTTGATATTCAGGTAAGTAATGAGGACCCTAACAGTGCAGTGGGTAGGCAAACGATTATTCTTCGAGGTTGTCTGTGTGATAGCTTTATACTTGCAAAGTTTCAAGCAGGTGAAGACCTTTTAGAAGAGGAACTTTCAGGAACATTTGAAAGCTGGGATATGCCAGAAACGTTCAAAACATTAGATGGATTTTTAACAAATTAATAAAAATTAAAGGAGAATAGAGAAATGTCAAAATTTAGTAAGTTTATGAAAGCCAATAAGGCAGAGAAAAAGAATGAAATGTATGCAGCGACAAAATCGCTTTGTGATGAAAATGGTAAGCCTCTTGAGTGGGAATTTAGACATATTACTTCCAAAGAAAATGAATCGTTAAGAGATGATTGTACAATTGATATTCCAATTACTGGCAAGCCTAATATGTTCCGTCCAAAGGTACAGTCTGGAAAATATATACAAAAGATGATTACTGCTTCTGTGGTTATGCCCGATTTATACGATGCCGAATTGCAGGATTCATATGGTGTGAATACACCAGAAGACCTTTTACTTGCTATGGTTGATGACCCTGGCGAATATAATGAACTGGCAGCTTTTGTTCAAGGGTTTCAAGGATTTAATGTCTCATTTAATGATAAGGTAGACGAAGCAAAAAACTAATTGAAGGAGGGGACTGGGAGTCTAATTTTGCTTACTATGCCCTTCTCAAATTACATATTTTACCTTCTGTTTTTCTTGAAATGGAGGAAAGAGAGAAAGCATTTGTTATAGCAGCCATTCAAGTAAAAATAAAAAATGATGAGAAAAAAGAACGAAAAATAAAGCAAAAAACCAAAAAAGGAAAAAGGGGCAGGTGATATAATGGGAAGTATTCGGACAGCGATTGAATTGCAGGATAACTTTACAGGCATTATGATGAATATTATTAATGCAGTAAATTTGTCTGTTTCTACGATGCAGCAGATGCAGGAAACGATGAATCATTCAATGGATACAACTTCTATTGAGGGGATACAAAATCATTTAAATCAAGCGACAATTGCAGCACAGCAATTAAGTGCTGCTATGCAAAATGTAAAGACATCAACACCAGATGTATCCTCTCAAGACCAGCCTCAATGGCAAAGTTATAAAGAACTAGAAGTCTTTACTTCAACAGGAGCAGAACGCTTTGAGCAGGAAATTTCAAGTGTAAATTCTATGATGGAGCGTTTAAGCAATACACAGTATAAAATTACTCAGCAATCAAATGAATCGACTGTTCTTTCTCCACAATCTGCTTATGATATTCAAAATGTAGAAAATAGAATGAGTCAGTTAAGCGGGATGATTGAACAAGTTAAAAACAATCCCTTAAATGTAGGAAATGACAGCGCTAATGCAGGACTAGAACGATTAAGGGAACAGTTAAATCAAACATTGACCTTGCAGGCTAATTTGAATCAGGCTATGCAGGGAATGGATACAGGAGAGATAAATCAAGCTTATTTACAGTTGTCTCAAAGTATTAGCAACACAGAAAAACTTGTCAGAGATTCGTTTTCTAATATACCACCTGTGGAAGTCCCCATTACTTGGAGTTCGGATAATTTCGATGTATTTACAGGCAGCGGCATAGAACGCTTTGAACAGGAAGTCCAAAGCACCAACCATATGTTGACTACTTTAAATCAAACACAAACCCAGATTGCAGCAAAAGCAGCACAGACGAATATATTTCCGCCGAATATGGTAACGGATATGAATGGTATGCAAAATAGATTACAAGCCATACAAAGCCGTATTCAAGCCATACAAAGCAATCCTTTAAACGTGGGAAGCGATAGAGCAAATGCAGAGCTAGAACGGCTAAGAGGACAGCTCCAGCAGGCAGTTCAACAACAGGAATTAATGAATCAAGCTGTTGAAAAAATGGATGTACAAGCAGCAAATGAGGCTTATTTAAGGTTGTGTCAGATTGTTGGAAATACAGAAAGGCATATCAGAGACAATACAGATGAACAGGGAAGATTCAATGATGAACTTGAGACAGGCACTAATAAAGCAAATGATTTAATGAAAACAATTAAAAAAGCTGTTGCGGCATATGCTACAATTCAAACATTTTCTTCTACTTTGAATTTATCAGACCAGTTAACTTCAACAACTGCTCGCTTGAATTTAATGAATGATGGGTTGCAAACTACACAGGATTTGCAAAATATGATTTATTTATCTGCTGAACAGGCGAGAGGCAGTTATCAGGCAACTGCCGATGCAGTTTCAAAATTGGGACTTATGGCAGGTGATGCTTTTAGTAGTTCAGAAGAAATTATTGCTTTTATGGAGCAAATAAACAAACAGTTTACCATTGCTGGAACAGAGGCATCAGGTATCGATGCCGCAATGTTACAGCTTACACAAGCAATGGGTTCAGGAGTTCTTCGTGGTGAGGAATATAATAGTATTTTGGAGCAAGCACCCAATATCATACAAGCGATTGCTGACTATATGGAAGTTCCAAAAGGACAATTAAAGGATATGGCAGCAGAAGGGAAGATTACTGCTGATATTGTAAAGGCTGCTATGTTTGCGGCGGCTGATGAAACAAATGAAAAATTTGAGCAGATGCCAGAAACCTTTGAACAAATTTGGACTTCCTTGGAAAATACAGCAATAACAGCTTTACAGCCGATTTTAGAAAACTTAAATGAAATTGCTAATAGTGCAGCTTTTCAAGAAGTTGTGAATCATGCCTCTAGTGCATTATCAAAGTTAGTTGAGATTGTTAATCCAATAATAGATAAAATTGCAAATAGTCAGGCATTATGGGTGTTTGTAAATGGACTGATTGATGTTATTACAACAGGACTGCAATATCTTTTAGGTTTTTTGTCATGGCTGGTAGAAGGCGCACTTAATTTTGCGCAGGTTATTATTGATAATTGGTCATGGATAAGCCCTATTATTTATGGAATTATTGGAGCTTTAGCCATTTATTATGGCTGGCAATTAGCAACAAATATTATAAATTTAGTAAGCAAGGGGATTCATTTTGGGATGGCAGCAGCACAAATGATACATGCAGCGGCAACTAGGTCATTAACAAAAGAAAAAGCTGCTGAAATTGCAGCACAAAATGGACTAAATGCTTCTATGTTGGCTTGCCCTATTGTATGGATTATTATAGGAATTATTGCATTAATTGCTGTGATTTATGCAGTGTGTCAAAAAATTGCGGAAATGACAGGCGTTGCAGAGTCAGGTTTTGGTGTTATTACAGGTGGTGTTAATGTAGTTATTCAATTTTTTAAAAATTTAGGTTTAAGCGTTGCAAATATTGCATTAGGTATCTATGAGGCTATTGCAGCACTTGGTTCCAATATTATGACTGCATTTCATAACGCAATTTGTTCTGTTCAATCATGGTGGTATGATTTATTGTCAACTTGTTTGTCTGTAATTGCAAAAATTTGTGAAGCACTGAATAAATTGCCTTTTGTTGAATTTGATTATTCTGGCGTTACATCAGCAGCAAATGACTATGCAGCTAAATCGGCAGAAGCAGCGGGAAATAAAAGAGAATATAAAAGTATTGGAGAGGCATTTGATAAAGGATTTCATACATTTGAGACTTTTCAAGATGGCTGGGTGAGTGAAGCATTTGATGCAGGAGCTTCTTGGGGAGATAATGCAGCAGATAAAGTTGGTGATTTTTTATCAGATATATTTAATACAGAAGAGATGACCTCAGCTGAAGATTTGGCAAATGAGTTGGGAAATAATTTAGGAGCTGGCGAAATAGGAAGCGGTGTTGAGGATATTGCAGCAAATACAGGCGATATTGCAGATTCTATGGATATAACAGAAGAGGAATTGAAATATTTGCGGGATATTGCAGAACAAGAAACCGTAAATCGTTTTACAACTGCTGAAATTAAAATAGAACAAACAAATCACAATACCATATCAAATGATATGGATTTAGACGGTTTTGTTATAAGCTTGACGGAAGCAGTAAATGAAGCAGCAGAAACAATGGCAGAGGGGGTGCATGTCTAAAGTGAACACAGGATATGATTTTTATTTAGATAAATGTTTATTGCCAGTCGCTCCTGATAAGCTTCAAATTAAAATTAATAATGCAAATACAACTGTTACGCTTATTAATGAGGGAGAAGTCAATATATTAAAAAAAGCAAAATTAACAGATATTGAATTTGAATGTATGATTCCACAACTTTTGTATCCATTTGCAGCTTATAAATCAGGATTTAGAGAGGCAACTTATTTTTTAAATTATTTTGAACAGTTAAAAGTAAATAAGAAACCATTTCAATTTATTGTTTCAAGGACTTTGCCAACAGGTAAAGTCCTTTTTTCAACAAATATGAAAGCATCATTAGAAGATTATAAAATTACGGAACAGGAAAAGGATAGTTTTGATTTAAAAGTAAAAGTTCAGTTGAAACAATACCATGATTATAATACAAAAACAGTAGATGTTAAAATTGCGGATTCTAAACCCAAAGCAACACTCAGGCAAGCACGTGCGGCACAAAATAGTCCTGCCCCATCATCAGCACAGACATATACAGTAGTCAGTGGTGATTGTCTTTGGAACATTGCTAAAAAATTTTATGGTGATGGTTCAATGTATACAGCTATTTATAATGCAAATGTAGATGTTATTGGTGGAAATCCAAATTTAATTTATCCTGGACAAGTTCTTACTATTCCAGAAGCATAGAAATGAGGTGTCTTAATTGAATGTTGAACTATTTGTTGGAAATGAATTAGGAACAAAAGTTTTTCAGCCTGTTGTCGAGGAAGGTATAGAATGGAGTACAGAACGAAGAGGCACGCCAGGAAAGCTGACTTTTAAAATAGTAAAAGATAATATAATTGATTTTTCAGAAGGAAGTCCTGTAAGGTTAAAAGTTGATGGTGATAATATATTTTTTGGCTTTGTCTTTAAGCAGCAATATTCAAAAGACCAAATTGTTACTGTTACAGCTTATGACCAATTACGCTATTTAAAAAATAAAGATACCATTGTATATGAAAATAAGACTGCTTCACAGTTTGTCAAAATGATTGCAGATGACTATGCACTAAATATTGGGGAATTAGAAGATACAAGATATATTATTGATACAAGAGTTGAAGAAAATACATCACTTTTTGAAATGATTGAAAATACACTTGATTTAACATTAACCAATATGAAAGAAATGTTTGTATTATATGATGATTTTGGAAGGTTGACGTTAAAAAATATATCCAATATGTATGTAGGAAAACAGGGTGCATATTTGATGATTGATGAAGAGACAGGACAAAATTTCGACTATACGTCCAGTATAGATGAAAATACTTATAATAAAATTAAATTGACTTATGATAATGAAGATACAGGAGTTCGAGATGTATATATTGCACAAGATAGTTCCAATATTAATAAATGGGGTATCTTGCAATATTTTGATACTTTGTCAGAGGGAGAGAATGGACAGGCAAAAGTAGATGCACTTCTTTCTCTTTATAATAAAAAGACCCGCAATTTGAAAATCACAAATGCTTTGGGTGATAATCGTGTTCGGGCGGGTTCAATGATAGTGGTAAATCTTGAACTTGGCGATATAAGAGTGAAAAATTTTATGTTGGTTGAAAAAGTGAAGCATACATATAAAGAAAATGAGCATTGGATGGATTTGACTTTAAGGGGAGGTGAATTTATTGCCTGATGCAGTAGAGTTAATGAAAACAATCAAACAGGCAGCAGTGGAAGCTGTGGATGCACAAAAGCCTGCGGAGGTTTGTTTTGGTAAAGTAACAAGTGTTTCGCCATTAAAAATTGTAGTAGAGCAAAAAATGATATTAGGGGAAGCACAGCTTATTCTTTCTCGAAATGTGACAGATTTTAAGACGGAAGTTACAGTTAATATGATAACAGAAAGTAGTCTTGAAATGGATGCACTTGTATTAAAAAGTGTCCAATCCAAAGATTGTAATATGGATAGTTTTGAAATGGAAGCACCTGTCTCTGAAAGTGTCCAATTAGACCTTGCACATACCCATCAATTAATAGGAAGAAAAGAAATCACGATTCATAATAGCTTGGTTGTTGGTGATTTAGTTATTCTGATAAGACAGCAAAGAGGTCAAAAATATTTTGTGATGGATAGGGTTGGATAAATGATACCTTCAACAATAGGTTTTTTGGACCAAGATTTTGAGATTGAAGAACAACCAAGCAAAACATATAAAATGAATTTAGATGGAAATTCTGTTCGAGGCTTTTGTGATAAATTGGAAGCTATGAAACAGACTATTTTTAGAATCTTAAATACAGAAAGATATCAATATATCATATATTCATGGAATTATGGAATAGAAACAATGGATTTATATGGTGAGCCTGTCTCATGGGTTTGTCCAGAGCTTGAACGAAGAATCCCAGAGGCGCTTTTAATAGATTCAAGAATAACAAATGTAACCGATTTTAAGCATGATACAAGTATGAAAGGAATTATTCACACATCATTTACCGTTCATACAATTTATGGGAATTTGCAGGCAGAAAGAGAGGTGCAGGTCTAATGTATGAACAAGAAACATATAATGTGATTTTATCAAGAATGTTAGAGAGAATATCAGACAAATTGGATAAAAGAGAAAGTTCTCTAATATGGGATACTGCAAGTTCAACTGCTGTTGAATTACAGATTTTATATATTGAGTTAGAATATTTAATTAAAAATTCTTATGGTGATACTGCTTCAAGGGAATTTTTGACATTATTGGCAAAAGATAGAGGTCTGGCGCCAGAACCTGCAACAAAGGCAATTCTCAAGGGAGAGTTTACTCCAATAACAATAGACGTCACTGGTAAAAGGTTTAATATTGGTGAAATAAATTATGTTGTTTTAAAACAAATCACATCAGGGCAATATGAGGTACAATGTGAAAAAGAGGGAACGATTGGCAATCAATATTTAGGAAATATGCTGCCAATAGAATATATTTCAGGATTGCAGACAGCACAGTTGACAGAAATTTTGATACCAGGTGAAGATGAAGAAGATACAGAGAATTTTAGACAGCGTTATTTTAATAGTTTTCATGCACAATCTTTTGCTGGAAACAAAGCAGCATATCTTGAAATGGTAAAAAAGATTGATGGGGTTGGCGGATTAAAAGTAACAAGGGTGTGGAATGGAGATATTCGTCCTGCAGATATGATACCAAATGAAAAAGTTACTACTTGGTTTCATTCTGTTGTCAGTGGATTAGATGCACAAGTTGCAGCATGGCTTTCTACTGTTTATAGGGCAGCATATGAAAAGAAATTGACCGTTGGTGGTACAGTTCTTATAACGGTTGTCAATTCTCTTAATTTTGGTGAAGCATCGGATACACTGTTAAATAAAATTCAAACAGAGTTGGACCCAGAACAAAATGCAGGTGAAGGATATGGAATTGCTCCTATTGGACATGTAGTTCATGTAAAAAGTGCAGAAGTGGTTGAAATAGTAATTACAACAACCATAACATTTGAAAATGGTTATAGTTGGTCGAATATAAAGACTCCAATTCAAAATGTGATTGAAGATTATTTATTAGAATTAAGGCAAGGATGGGCAGACAGCAGTTATATTGTAGTAAGGATTAGTCAGATTGAAACAAGGATACTTCATGTAAAAGGTGTGCTGGATGTGACGAATACTGCAATCAATGAAAGTACAGAAAATTTGACATTGACACAATATCAAATTCCAGTGTTAGGTGGTGTTTCTGCATGGTAAGAAAAGTTGACCTTGTATCGTATTTACCAGAATTTATGCAGTCCTACAAAGAACCTATTGAAATTTTAAAGGCTGAAAATCCTGAATTGCAAATGATATGGAAAGCAGCAGACAAAACTTTTTATAATCATTTTATCTCTACTGCTGATGATTATGGCATTTCAAGATTTGAAAATATACTTGATATATATCCGAGTGCTACGGATACACTTGAAATCCGAAGAATGAGGATACAGAGCAGATGGTTTAATAAGATACCCTATACTATAAGAAATTTAGCAGAGAAAATAAATAACATACTAGGCGGAGAATATAATTTTGCTATTCAAGCCAATTTTAAAAATTCCTATGAGCTGCATTTAACAGTTTATACAATCAATGACAGTCAAAATGAAGAATTAGAGTATATATTGTCTATTGTAGTTCCTGTCAATGTAGCAACAAACATTATATATGAAGAGGCACTTGAGGGAGCAATTTATTATGGCGGAATGATGTATGAATCAGACATTATTGAAATAAAACAAAGGCAGGTGTAAAAAATGGCATGGACAAACTTAACATTGACAGTTGATGGGCGAAATGCTCTAAATCAAGCACAATTTGACAATCAGTTAAACTTTAAATCCATTGTAGTAGGTGATGGGACAGCTCCAGCAAATTTCCGAACACAAAAGAAATTAGTTCATCAGCTTTATGAATTGACGGATTTAAAAATTGATAAGACAGATAGTGGTTGTACATTGACAGCAGATTTTCCAAAGGCTGATTATGATTATTACTTTAGAGAAGTTGGCATTATAGTAACAACAAAAGAAGGCGATAAGCTATATGTGTATGATAATTGCGGAGAAGATGCACAGTACATTGTTTCAAGCACAGGAGCAGAAACAACACAAAAACGATTGCGGTTAGCTTTAGTTATTAGTGATGTAGAAAATATAACCATATCAGAGCCAAGTATTCTTTACGTAGCTTATGATGATTATGAACAGACTATTTTGAAATTAAATCAAACAAAAGTTGATAAGGTGGAGGGAAAAGGCTTATCTACAAATGATTATACAAATGCTGATAAGAAGAAATTAGATAGTATAGAAGAAAAAGCTGAAGCAAATGTGCAGGCTGATTGGAATGAATCAAATAGTAGTTCAGACGCTTATATTAAAAATAAGCCTCAATCAATGAAAAATCCCACTAGTTTAAATATATCATTAAATGGGATTTCTCAAGGCGCTTATGATGGCAGTTCTCAAAAGAATGTAAATATTACTGCTGAAAATGTTGGCGCCGATTCAAGCGGAACAGCAGAAACGAAGGTATCTGAACATAATGTTTCAGAAGCTTCACATGCAGATATAAGAAATCTAATTATTACGCTTACAACTAGACTGAATACGCTTGCTGATAGTGATGATACAACACTCGACCAATTAAGTGAGATAGTAGCTTACATAAAAAATAATAAAACTTTGATTGATGGGATTACCACAAATAAAGTAAATGTGTCAGATATTATAGACAATCTTACTTCTAGTGTGACAAATAAACCATTGTCAGCTAAACAGGGAAAAGTTTTAAAAGATTTGATTACTACATTAACGAGTACGGTTGATGGAAAAGTGAATAAAACTGGAGATACCATGACAGGAACACTGAATAGTTCATTATCAACAGTAAGTTTTATAGATGGAAATGCAGGTAGAGCAATCATTAACTCAACGGCTGGGGCAGGTGCTTATACTATGCTTGACAGATTAAAGTCTACAAATGGTTATTTTACGGATGGAGTTTGGGAAGGAAAACGAGTTTTTAGTTATACACCCAAAACGACGGTTGATTCAAGTGTTAATGAGGTAAAGTATCAACTTGTATTACTTGATGAAGTAGGAAATAGCAATTTTCCTGGATTAATTTCTGCAAGCAGAGGTAATTTTAAAGGAGATATAATGACTACAAATAATAGGTCAGATACTTTAAATATAACGGTTCCATGTAGTGGTCGAATTGATGATAACATTATATTTCCCCAGCATTTAAGTAATTACAAAACATTTTTGGGAAGTTGTTTAGATCATAATAAAAAATGGTGGGTTGTTATTAGTGCAAGACACGCAAATGGTTTTGGAGATGGTCAAAATTATGGAATGTATTTAAGAACCGAAATGACAGGAACTGGAAGTCATGGAGGCAGTTTGCTTTGGAATAAGGAGATGGGGAATGCAAGTGGTTGGTTAGGTGAACGAGTTTTATTAGATAATCAGAATTATAAGGATTTTTGTTTACCACTATCAGGTGGAACGATGGAAGATGATGTGATTTTATATTTTAAAAATAATGGTCCAATAACTGGTGGAATAAGAATTGATACGAAGGATAATGATTATAAATCAACCTATTTACCAGCATATTTGTCTTTTTATCAAAAACTTTATGGTGAATATGATTATGACTACCGCAGAGAAGTTACGATTGGTGTTTCCGAAGGAATAGTATTAGTAAATGAATCCCCTGATGATAGCAGTGATAGAATTATAATTAAAGACGATTATGTAAAAGTAATAGATAATGAAATTTCTGAAGAGTGTGAATTAAATTCCACAGGTATACAAGGTTATAATAATGTTTATATAAGAGTGGATAATGGCGATTCATATTTTGTTTTTACTAGTAATCAATTAGCACCTAGAAATAATGGTACAAATGATTTAGGAACAAATAATGCTAAATGGAGAAATATTTATGCTACGAATGGCACGATTCAAACCTCAGACCGAACAAGAAAAACAGATATTAATAATCTTGAAATACAAAAAGTCCAAGCATTTATTAATGGGTTAAATCCTGTGTCCTATAAAATGATTGATGGTACATCAGGACGAACGCATTATGGTTTCATTGCGCAGGATATTGAGGAGCTGATGAATGTTCTAAATATGGATAGCTCTGATTTTGCAGGTTTTATTAAGTCGCCAAAGAAAATCACTAAATATCAAGATGAAAATGGAAAGAAATTAAAGAAGCCTGTCGAAGAAGTAATAGAGGGTGAATATGATTATGCCTTGCGATATGATGAATTTATGGCGCCATTAATAAAAGTTGTTCAAGAACAGCAAAAGACGATAGAGCAACAGCAAAGAATGATAGAGAATCAGCAGAAAGAAATAGAGCAGATTAAAAAAGATATTTCAAAAATTTATAGTCCAATTTAAGATGAGAATAGATGTTCTCATCTTTTTTGTTACAATAAAATCAAGATAAGGAGCAATGATAAAAAATGAAAGAAATTAGAGCAAGACCCAATAATTATAATTTTTAATAAAAAATAAATGAAATAAAAATAATAGTACCGCTGCTGGCTTTAAAGCTAGTAGTGGTATTGTTGTTTTTTAGAAAGGGGAAAATGTATGAAGTATGGTATTTGTTCAATGGCAGGATTAATTGGCTCTGCAATAGCAACAGCGTTTGGCGGCTGGGATACAGGATTTGTCACATTATTAATTTTTATGGCACTTGATTATATATCAGGACTGGTTGTAGCAGGTGTATTTAAAAATAGTACAAAGACAGGTACAGGAGGACTTGAAAGTAAGGCAGGATTTAAAGGTTTATGCAGAAAATGTGTTGTTTTGATGTTTGTATTAGTAGCACATCGTTTAGATTTAGTTATTGGTACAAATTACATAAGAGATGCAGTTATTATTGCATTTATAGCAAATGAATTAATTTCTTTGATTGAAAATGCGGGATTAATGGGTGTGCCTTTGCCAAGTGTTATCACAAATGCGTTAGATGTTTTGCAAAAAAAAGCATCTACAAATCAAAACAAAAATGAAAGCGAGGATATTTAATTATGAGTAATAGTAATTTAGTTGATGTGGTAATTGAATCACCAAATTGTAATAGTCCAAGAAATAACAAGATTCAAAAGATTACTATACACCACATGGCAGCAGTATGGACAGTGGAGCGTTGTGGAGAGTGTTTTGCGGATTCTAATAGGCAGGCTTCATCAAACTATGGCATTGACAGTGATGGAAGGGTTGGTCTTTATGTAAGTGAAGAAAACAGAGCATGGACATCGGGTAATGCTGAAAATGATAATCAGGCGGTAACCATTGAAGTATCCAACTGTGAAATGAGTGGAAACTGGAAAGTATCCGACAAGGCATATGCTAAGCTGATTGATTTATGTGTGGATATTTGTCAAAGAAATGGTATTGAAAGACTGAATTATACAGGTGACGCTTCAGGAAATCTTACGATACATAAAATGTTTCAGGCTACGGCTTGTCCAGGACCATATCTTGAAGCCAGAATGCTAGATATAGCAAATCAAGTAAATAAAAGGCTTGGAATAGAAATTGATGAAGAAGTACCTGAAAATGATGTTTGTATTAAATCAGACAATGTGGCGCCAGAAATAAATAATATTAAAACAGATAACATTCATGTTGAGTATCAAGTGCAACTAAAAGAAAGTAAAAGATGGCTTCCAATTGTAAGAAATCTTACCGATTATGCAGGAATAGTTGGCAGAGAGATTATTGGCATTGCGATTAAAGTATCAAAAGGATATGCAAGATATAGAGTACATGATGTTGATGGTTGGCATGGAATGATTGATACAAGAAATACCAATATTAACGATTTTCAAAATGGTTATGCTGGTAATAACAAGCCGATTGACGCATTGGAAGTATATTATTATACACCTGAAGATATTGTTCAAAAGAGTGGCTATAAAAAAGCAGTTTACCATGTATCGCCAGTGAGTGGAGAATATTTTGATTGGCAGCATGACAATGAAACTGAGAATAGTCAAGATGGCTATGCAGGTGTGTTTGGTATGCCAATTGATAGGGTGCAGATTGTGATTGAATAAAAGAAAGGTAGATTATGAAAATGAAAAATTATATTGGAACAAAAATTGTAAAGGCTGAACCAATGGAGAAAGATGGAAAGGCTGGATATAGAGTAAAGTATCCTGATGGTTATGAGAGTTGGTGTCCAGCAGATGTTTTTGAAAAAGCATATCATGAACTTGATTGTAAAGATTTTATAAATGCAGAGTAGAAAAATGTAGAATAACACTGAAATATATGGTATGATAAATGTGTTACCGCCCCTAGACTGGTACAGAAAGGGGTGAATTGCATGGAAATATTTATTACATTTGTAGTCGCTGTTGCGGCTGGTGTAGCTTGCCACTACATCATCAAATGGTTAGACGGCGACAAATAGTCGGTAACTAGCCTATGGGTTTAAGCTTTCCCATTGCCAAAATTAGGAATAAAAAACCTCCAGATGTGCGCTCTGGAGGTTTTTGTTGTCGCCCTGCATGGACTATTTATTACATTTTTGCCTACTGGCATTATAGCATATGCAATTTTTATTTGCAATATTCTTTTTTTAGAATTATTGAATGATGATAATTTATATTTTCAACTATTTTTGTTAATATAGAACTTTTTATTACTCCATCACTCCCTAATTAATAGGGAGTGATTTTGTATATATACCAATTTTTAACATAAGAAATATTATAACTCA
>CAMUHY010000028.1 GCA_947088865.1 uncultured Eubacterium sp.
TAATCTTTGTTCCCACATGTTTCTTATAAAATCTCCAACAATCAGTATACACATTGTAAACATGTTTTAATTCTTCATCTGTTACCATCTATCAGCCTCCTAACATCTTTACTTTTTAATTTGCCAGATAAAAAGGCTCTCTTAACTGGCTCTATTTTTCCTTGTCAAATTCACGTTAATTCTGTCCGTACTGTGCGGACATTTGCTTATTACATCACCATTCTTTACTACCCCACTTACTAGTACAATGTGAATAAATGGGGTAGTAAAGAGCAAACGCTGTATTTATGCGGGCTGTGCTTACTGCGCAACTTGGGGTAATAAAGAGATTGCTTACTACGCAAAATCTGTTTACTACCCCACCATGCGTAGTAAATAGAACCCGCTATTTTACTGTATTTCTAGCTTACTACCCCATTTAAAACTTTGCTTAGAAAGACTTGTCAATTAAATAGCTGTAAAAAACCTTTTCTTGTCCGTATCCTACGGACTTGCTTCCAAGCAATCTACGCTTCCTAAGTTCCGTTTTTGCCCTATTCAACGTATTCTTGCTTATCCCTGCTACTTCTGCTGCCTCATCAAGTTCTTTTGTTAGTTTTTCTCCATTTCTTAAAAATTCATATATAAAATGCTCTGCATCTTTTCGCTGTGGTGCTTGTCTTGTGTCAAAATCCATTTCTTGTACAAAATCACGGTCTTTCTTATCTGAATATTGTTCAAATACTGCAATTCCATCATTAATTGTAAATATTGCGGTTTGTCCTGCTTCATCATAACTGCTTTTTTCATGTGACATATAGCGTTTCCCATCACTTGTTTGTCCTACAATTAGAACACTTCGAGCAATGTCCCAAATATCAGAACTATCAGAAATTCTTTTTCTTCCATACACTCCACTTTGCTTATTTGTATGACATATAACTAAAAATGTACAACTATATTTTTCACCTAATCCAAGTAAGCAACTTAAACAATCTCGCATTGTGTTTCTTTGTCCCATTTGTATATTAGGTGGTATAAATGATTGAAGTGGGTCAAATATAACAAGGGCTGGTCTTTCTCGTTCAATTAAGGCTTCAAGTATTGGTGAATTAAATTTTATATCCTTAAAAAGCTTATCTTGAAGGCTTACAGAAAGAATGTTCCGTAAATTTGCACCACATTTCCTAAGTTTTGCTTTTAGTGTGTGTTCCATGCTATCCTCCGAACTGAAAAACAAGACCTTTTGAGGGTTGCAAACTAAAAAGTTTTCTGGAATAGAATCAAAAAATACCTTTTTACCAGCACTTATTGATGCCGCTGCTCCACACCATGTAGTAGTTTTTCCGCTACCACCATCACCGCCCATTATAGTTATACAATTTTTAGGTATGTATGGATAAACTAGCCATTCTGCTTCTTTTTCTTCTACTTCTTCCATTGTAATAATTTTTGGAAGTTCTATATTACCATTCAATATTGCACCTCCTATCTGCTCCAGACTTTCTTGTTAATTCAAAATCTCGTTGTGTTATAATTTCCTCCAGTTCAGCTTTTGTGGCTTTAAATGAGCCATGTTCCGCTAGTATTGATAATACATCAAGCAGCCATTGTGGACGGTCGGAGGATAACCCCATTGATGGGTTGGGTTTCATACGAACATACATTTTTGAGTCTATGGCACATAATATGTCAAGTTGTAAATTAATTTGCTGTTGTTCTTTTATGCAATAACACCATTCGCTTGTAAATGGTTCATATATTTGTTTTTTCATAATAGCCTTATAAATGTTTTCCCAACGCTTTAAGTGGTCTATTTCGCCAAATAAAGCAGCCTTAAACTCCTGCTGCCGCTTTGCTTTCTTTTTCTCCTCCTGCTGCTGTAACTGTATGCGCCGTCTTGCTTCCTGTTTATCCACTTCTTGAGAATCTATTAACCCATAAAAGTTTTTCAATGTTCGTAATGCTTGCCAGTTATTTATGCCTTTTATATAGCTTACAAATGCGATAACATCACCGCTATGGTTCGCATTAGCAAAATCTGTAAATGTATTACTACTTGAATAAAGTGCAAGGCTAAATGTCTTATCTGGCGTTGATGGTGACTTTGTAAAAAAGATTGAACCTCTTTGCTTTGGTTCTATGTAAAAATCAGAACATATTTTTATTATTCCTATTCGATTTAATTCTTCTTTTGCAATTGTAAAATCTGATTTCATATATCGCCACCTATTCTGCAAGACTTGTAAAATATTTGTCTAAAACCTCTCGCAAATATCCTTTTTTCCTACTACTAAATCTTACAATTGCTCCTGCTTCATCAGCTATTTTCAATAATTTGTTTCTTCCTATCCCATAACGTGTTTTTGCTTGAATTTCTGAAAGTATTAAAATCTCGTTAAGACTAATATTCCTATCTGTTTGTAATTCTCTTCTCATTGCTATACCTCTCTTTCTATAATTAAAAAATTTGTGTAAAATTTGTGTATATGTTCATATCATAAAAAAACAAAACGCCATAAACTGGCGCTTTAATCATATTTTTATTAATTTTAAATATTCGCCGTTTCGCAGTGAAATATATAAGGAAATGGGTGTTCAACTTCAAGAAACAGAATATCCCTTAAAAATTCGAGTAGAAGAACAATGTCAATTATTTGCCAGCTTTTACGAAAGACCAGCCGATTGGAATTTATTGCTGAAACAGATGGGACTTGATAAAAAAAGAAAACAGCCGATTTGCAAACTGTCTGGCGGTGAGAAACAACGATTATCAATTCTGCTTTCTCTTATGGGACGTCCAAAACTTTTGGTGCTGGATGAATTAACAACTGGTCTTGACCCAGAAGTAAGACAGACTATGTGGTCTAGCTTTGAGAATATAAGAAAAAGCGGTGTATCTATTATTATGGTTTCCCACTATCTGGATGAAGTAGAAGCTCTTGCAGACAAAATCCTTTATTTACAAAACGGAAAACAGCAATTCTTTGGAACAAAACAGGAATTTCGAGAATATGTAAAAAGTCAAATCACCAATGATAAATGGAAAGAAGATTTGTCACTGGAAAAACTATACTTAATGATTGCACCAAAAACAACAGGACTTACGATGGAGGGGATATTATGAAGAAATTTTTAGTTATATATAAAATGCAATTCCGATTATTTACACGTGATTTTTTCAGTTTTTTCTTTACACTTGTATTTCCTATATTTATGCTCTTTCTGCTTGGCGAGATTTTTGGAAACACACCTATTTATGAAAAGTCCGATACTAGAATCATTGATGTATCTATACCAGCATACGCCGTTATGATAATGGGCGTTACGGGTTTAATGTCTTTGCCTTTAACATTATCTGGCTATAAAGAAAAAAAAATCTATAAGAGGTTTGATGCTACTCCCGTTGGAAAGAAAAGTATTATATTGGCACAAGTACTTGTTCATTTTATTATGACACTTATAGGAATTTCAATCTTATTTATAGCTGGAAAACTTTTTTATCATATACAAATAAAAGGAGCTTTTCTCTCGATTTGCACAGGCATGTTATTTTCCATAGCTGTTATGTTTTCTATGGGATTTCTTTTCACAGCTATCGGACAGGATTTAAAAAGTACAACTCTGCTTTGTTATCTTTTTTATTTTATTATGTTGTTTTTATCTGGTGCCACAATGCCAGATGTACTGTTTCCTGATATGATAAAACAATTCTCCCGCTTGTTGCCGATGACTTATGCCGTTGATTTAATGCAGGGAATTTTTATAGGAGACCATCTTAGCCTGCATAGCACAGAATTGCTTATTTTGGGATTATTGACCATAATATGTACGATTATCGGAGCGGTTTTATATCGAAAAAAAGACTGGACGTAACCATAAAAAAGCTTCATTTTCTTATTCCTAATGAAGCAAACTATATAAAATATATCATTTTAATCTGCGTTACAATAAAAGATTATTGTAACGCAGAAATTTCCTTGTAATCCTATTTTTTTTATATATATTATTTAATCCATATATATATCTTTAAAAAGTCTATTTCAAAAAAATTTTTGATGTTTTCAACTTTCCTTTTTGAAATAATAGATTCACTTTATAAAAAATTATAACTTTGCAACGCTTTTGATTTTTTCCATTGCAAATTATCAATGCTGATTGGATTGGTTATTTGAAAACCTCCCAATGCCTTCCCTTGTTCATATTGTTCCATCATCTTGGACCTTAAAAACTGATGTCGTAACTGTATTGCTTTTGTCCATTCTTCAACCATCTCTTCATAACGCTCATTGCGTTCCTGCCACCATGACTTTTTATTTTTATTCTTTGCAGAAGAATTGGTATTCGTAGTCATTGGCACGCCCTGTCCTATATGCTCCTCAATAGATGCGCCAAACTTTTCTGTGCAAAAACACCCCCTATTGCCCATCAATCCGGCAAATGGATTGCGAACTGCTCTGTTTTGTGACGTGTAGCCTAATACCCACGCCTCATAATCCGAATCCTTTTTCATCTGTTCCCAGCCTTCTTCTGAAATCGACCAAACTTCAATATTATTGCTCTGCGTTGCATCAAACGGAATACTGTTCATTAAATTCGTAATAAATTGTTTATATTCATCCATTGTCATATCTTCTCTTGAAACATCGCTTACGCCATTTCGCTCCAAAACAGCTTTTCCAGCATTCACTTGACTGTCTACAATATGTTTTGAATCAGGGTGTCTTTTTTTGTATTTTTCAACAGCGCTTTCTTCATTATTTACCATACTATTTTTGCGATTGGCTGCATTCGTCTTAGCTGCGCTAAAAGACTTGGTGTTATCAACTGTCGTTTTTGCATAGGCAATTTGTGTGTATCTTTGGTATGTTGCATTTACAAAATTCATTGAACTCATAAAAACCTCCATTTCTGCGCTGCTTTTTGCGCATAAGCAACTTTGTGTCAAGCAATGCGCAGACACAAATTGCTAGTTAAATTTTATTTAACTTGTGAAATAATTTATTTTTCACACTAACCTCCATTTTTGTTTAACTTCTATATTCAATAAACCATGCCAACTGCTGCAAAGGTCAATCCTTCACAACAAACTATCAAGTATCAACTTTTATTTATATCGGCACTTTCTTACATAGAAAAACAAAAATAGCGTGAAATCCTTATAAAATAGAGTTAAATAATATTCATTAGCCTAAATTTCTTATCTTAAAATCCTTCATTGCCTCCCGCTGCTGGTCTTTCTTTGCAATGGAAGCTCTCTTATCATAATTCTTTTTACCTCTCGCCAGTCCAATCTCCATCTTTACTTTTCCATTTTTAAGATACACTTGCAATGGAACAATCGTATATCCTTTTTGTTGTGTCTGCTCCTCTAGCTTTTGAATCTGCTCTTTGTGCAGCAGCAGTTTTTTTGGTCTTAATGGGTCTTTATTAAAAATATTCCCCTTTTCATAAGGCGTTATATTCATATTAATAACAAATATTTCTTTTTTATTTATTTGTATATATGATTCTTTTACAGAGCATTTCCCAAGCCGTAACGACTTTACCTCTGTTCCATGCAGTACAAGACCTGCCTCATACTTTTCTTCAATAAAATAATCATAATACGCCTTTTTATTTGAACAGATTAATTTGTCACGATTACTTTCTTTCACAATCATTCTCCATCTTTCTTTTATTTTATTCGCTAAGCACAAAATCAATGGTTCTAAGGATTCTATCCGTATTGTTTACCGTCACTGTAATTTTTTGTCCCAATTTAAACGTTCTGCCTGTCATTCTATTGACTAACTCATAATGATGCTCGTCATAATCATAAAATCCATCTTTAAGAGAGCTTACATTAATCATACCTTCTATTGTATTTGGCAGCACCACATAGATTCCCCATTCGGTAATTCCTGATATAACACCATCAAAATCTTCCCCAATATACTGTTCCATATATTGAACCATCTTTAATTTATCGGTGTCTCTCTCTGCATCGTCTGCCCTTCGCTCCATAGCGCTTGTATGCTTTGCAACTTCAGGAAGCACCTCTTCATAATGTTTTTGCCTTTTTTCTTTAATACCGCCATGTAAATTTTCTTTAATAATGCGATGAATCTGTAAATCGGGATACCTTCGTATCGGTGAGGTAAAATGACAGTAATATTTAGCGGCAAGCCCAAAATGTCCCACACATTCCGTTGTATAGTTTGCCCTTTTCATCGAACGCAGTGTCAACCTTGCAATCATATTTTCTTCGTCTGAGCCTTCAATCTTGCCTAAAAGCTTTTGAAGTTCTTTAGGGTGTATCTCATCGCCAATCTTGATAGTATAGCCAAAATTGTTGATAAATGCCCCTAATTTTCTTATTTTTTCTGGGTCTGGATTATCATGACTTCGATATAAAAACGGCAATTCCAGCCAAAAATATTCCTCTGCCACCGTCTCATTGGCAATCAGCATAAAATCTTCAATAATTCGAGTAGCGACATTTCTGTCATATGCCTTTACTTCTAACGGTCTTCCCTGTTCATCAACCAAAATCTTGGTTTCTGGAAAATCAAAATCAATCGAACCTCTGCTATAACGCTTCTGTCTTAAAATTGCTGCCAGTTTTTCCATTCTCTTAAACAGCTCAACCAATTCTATATATTGCTTTGTCACCTCGTCATCTTCATCACACAATATTTTTTTTACATCTGTATAACTCATGCGTCGGTCAACATTGACAATCGTCTCACATATCTTATGAGAAATCACATTTCCCTTTTCATCAATATCCATAAGACAGCTAAGCGCCAAACGGTCACAGCCTTGATTAAGCGAACAAATGCCATTGGAAAGTTTATGAGGAAGCATAGGAATGACCCTATCCACTAAATATACGCTTGTGCCGCGTTTATATGCCTCTTTGTCTAACTCACTGTATTCTGTAACATAATGACTTACATCTGCAATATGCACGCCAAGATGATATATACCATCTTCTTTTGTCAGCGTTATGGCATCATCTAAATCCTTTGCATCCTCACCGTCAATCGTAACCATTTGCCAGTCCCTTATATCCATCCTGTCAGAGTAATCTTTTGCATCTATTTTGTCAGGTACATTATAAAGACTTTTCATAACAGCTTCTGGAAACTCAACAGGCAAATCATAACTTTTTACAATTGACATAATATCCGTTCCAGGGTCATTGATATGTCCAATAATTTCTGTTACAACACCTTCTGGATTTTTCTGTCCTTTGCCATAATCACATATCAATGCAACAACCTTATGTCCATCGACGGCGTGAAGCGACTTTCCCTGTGGAATAAAAATATCATACAATATCTTTGCATTGTCTGGTATCACAAAACCATAATTTCCATTCTGCTGATATGTTCCAACAACCGTTGTCACCTGATGTTCAATTATATCAATAATTTTGCCTTCCGCTTTTCTGCCTGCTGCCTCTTCCTCAATAATAGCCACAGAAACCTTGTCCATATAAAACGCATGATTCGTATTTTCTGCACTGATAAAGATATCATTTTCTCGACCTTCAACCCTTACAAAGCCAAAGCCTTTTTTTGTGCTTTCATAAATTCCAACAACTCTATTTTTATCAGGCTTTTTATATTTTCCTTTTTTTGAAATGTCAATCGTTCCTTCTTTGACAAGTGCATCCAACACCTCCTGCAATACATGTCTTTCATCACGTGGTACCTGCAAAAGACTAGCGATTTCCTTTGCCTTCATTGGAACATACATGTTATTGTTCAATATCATATCGGCAATCATCGCTTTTCTTTCATTGAATTTACTTTCTGATTTATCATATTTATTATATTCTTTCACTAAAATTTTCACCCCTTACTTATAAATCAAACAGCCTGCACATAAAATACGCTCTTAAGCAAAAACTTAAGAGCGTAAAAACGTTTCTAAAAATTGATATTTAAAACAGCGGCAATCACAAAGAACGCTACAACCAATATCTTTGTAAACAGAACTAACTTGCCTTCCATTGAACGACCTTTATTTTTTCCCCAATAAGTATCAGCAGCGCCGCTTATTGCACCTGGAAGACCATTCTGCTTGCTCTCCTGCATAAGAACTAAAACCGCAATAAATATACAAACTAATATAAAAACACCCATAAGAAGAACTCTAATTGTATCTGCAACAGACATACCAAACATATCTTATACACCTCCTACCTGCCGAATAATAACACAATAGACTTATTCTAACACAGGTACTTCATTATATCAAGTAAATTTTAAATTTTTGGAAATAAATTGACCATCATTTTGCTCTATCTTGCTAAAATGAAACTTATATTTTTATTCAACTTATTTCTTTATCAACAACGATTCTCCTGTCATTTCTGCTGGTTTTTCCATTCCCATGATATCAATGAGCGTTGGAACAATATCACACAGACGTCCGCCCTCTTTTAGGGTATAGCTTGTATCATAATTAACCAATATAAATGGAACTGGATTTGTTGTATGTGCTGTAAATGGCTCTCCAGCCTCGTCGACAAGCTGTTCTGCATTGCCATGGTCTGCACAGACAAACATTACGCCATCCACTTCTTTGATTGCATCAACGGCTCTGCCAACACAGCTGTCAACCGTCTCAATCGCCTTGATAACCGCCTCTTGAACACCCGTATGTCCAACCATATCTGGATTGGCAAAATTAATAACAATCACATCATATTTATCAGAACGTATTGCCTCAACGAGATTGTCGCATACGCCTTCTGCGCTCATTTCAGGCTGCAAATCATATGTTGCCACCTTTGGAGACTTTACAAGGATTCTATTTTCTCCTTTATTTGGCTCTTCCACGCCGCCATTAAAGAAAAAGGTTACATGAGCATACTTTTCTGTCTCGGCAATTCTTGCCTGTGTAAGATTATTGGCAGCAAGAAATTCACCAAATGTATTCGTTATCTGTTCTTTCTTAAATGCTACTTCTTTATTGCCTATCGTTACATCATAGTCTGTAAAACATACATAATAGACATTTTTTCTAGCGCCTCGCTCAAAACCTGTAAATTCATCATCGCAAAAACATCTTGTAATCTCTCTTGCTCTATCTGGTCTAAAATTAAAACAGATAACCGAATCGCCGTCTTTAATTGTTGCTAATGGTTTGCCATCTTCACATATCACCGTAGGAACGACAAACTCATCCGTCTTTCCTTCTTCATATGAATTTTTAATCGCACAGTTTGCACAAGGAGCAGTCTTGCCTACGCCTTCTGTAAGCGCCTTATAGGCAACTTCAATACGGTCCCATCGATTATCTCTATCCATCGCATAATAACGCCCCATAATCGATGCAATCTTACCTACACCAATTTCCTTCATCTTGTCATACAGTGCAGCAATATAGTCCTTGCCGCCGTCCGTAGCGGTATCTCTTCCATCCATAAAACAGTGAACATACACATTTTCAAGACCATTCTTTTTTGCCAGTTCAAGCAGTGCATACAAATGTGTAATATGGCTGTGAACGCCGCCATCAGACAACAATCCATATAAATGGAGGTCTGAATGATTCTTTTTACAATTTTCTACGGCTGCAAGCAGTTCTTTATTCTCAAAAAAATCACCATCTTGTATCGACTTTGTAATTCTTGTAAGCTCTTGATACACAATTCTTCCTGCGCCCATATTCAAATGTCCAACTTCGGAATTGCCCATCTGTCCATCAGGAAGACCTACCGATAAGCCACTGGCATATCCTTTAACACAAGGATACTCAGACATCAGCTTGTCCATAACAGGTGTATTTGCCAACGCTATACCATTTCCTTGCGTTTTATCATTAAGACCATATCCATCTAAAATCATCAAAACAACTGGTTTTTTTCTCATATTCATTATTTTCCTCACTTCCGCGCTGCTTTATTGCACAAAAAACAACATTTAAATCTTGTTTTTACAAATTTGTGGCAAGCAACGCGCTGACACAAATCTTATTTTTTATCTGCATTTTTATTACAGACATCATTAATATAACACATCTTTGAAAAAAAGGTAATTATTTATAATTTACAATATTTGCAAATTCTGGCTTTAAGCTGGCTCCTCCAACAAGACCGCCATCAATATCTTCCTGCGCAAACAATTCCGCCGCATTTTTAGCATTGACACTGCCACCATAAAGAATACGGATAACATCTGCTGTCGCATCTCCATAAATTGACCTAATATTTTCTCGTATTGCCTTACAAACTTCTTGTGCCTGTTCTGATGTAGCAACTTTGCCTGTTCCAATAGCCCATATTGGTTCATAAGCTATAACAACCTTAACGGCATCTTCGGCGCTGATATCGGCAAATGCAGCCTCAATTTGACCTTTTATGAAAGTCAATGTAATACCTTCCTCACGCTGTGCAAGGCTCTCTCCACAGCAAAGAATTGGCACAAGCTGATGCTCTAATGCCTTTTTAACCTTTTTATTAATCATCTCATCCGACTCTTTAAAATATTCTCTTCGTTCTGAGTGTCCAATAATAACGTACTCAACGCCTGCATCAACCAACATATCAGGGGCAATCTCACCTGTATAAGCGCCTTTTTCTTCATAATACATATTTTCAGCGCCAACCTTTACTGCTGTTCCTTTTACCTCATTTACAACGGGAATAATATCAATTGCCGGCACACAAAATACGACATCAACCTCATCATTTACTGCTGTATTCTTTAATTCACCTGCCAATTGAACAGCCTGACTTGGTGTCATATTCATTTTCCAATTTCCTGCAACCATCTTTTTACGCATAAAATAACCTCATTTCTACAAAATTTTGGAAGTATTATAACATACTTTACAATAAGGGTGCAATCACTTTCATAAGATACCCTGTTAATTTCACAGTCCACTTTTCTTTTCGTACTGTCTGCATTGTAATACGTCTGCATTTTGTAAGCGTATCCTGAAAATCCGCTTCAATTTCTCCAATACAATCCACATGATATAAATACGTAGCACATTCAAAATGATGATACAAACTGCGGTAATCCAAATTGATTGTCCCAACAACTGCCTCTTTGGAATCACTGACAAATACTTTTGCATGGACAAATCCAGGCGTATATTCATATATTTTCACGCCCGATTTAAGCAACGATGCATAATGTGTTTTTGCCAGCGCATATGGTATCGCCTTATCGGGTATGCCTGGCAATAACAATACAACTTCCACACCCCTCTCGGCGGCAAATTTAATCGCTGTTTCCATCTCCCCGTCCAAAATCAAATAGGGCGTCATCATATGCACATAAGACACCGACCGATTTAACATATCCATATATACCCGCTCGCCTAACTTATCATTATTCAACGGACAATCTCCATAAGGAATAACATATCCTGCCGCCTCTTTTACTGGCAACGATGGATACGACAAAAATAAAGCATATTGTTCCTGTCTCTCGTCAATTCCCCACATCTGTAAAAACATCAAGGTAAAACTTTTGACAGCATCTCCTTTTAACATAACAGCAGTATCTTTCCAATGTCCAAATTTTATTTTTTCATTGATATATTCATCTGCTAAATTTATGCCTCCATTAAAAGCTGTATGTCCATCAATCACTAAAATCTTTCGATGGTCTCTATAATTATAACAAGTAGAAACAAAAGGCGATACAGGCGCAAATACCTTGCAGTGAATCCCCAATGCTTTCAAACGTTTTGGATAATCACGAGGCAGCAGTGCAAATTCACAGGTTCCATCATACATTATGCGAACATCTACACCTTCTGCTGCCTTTTTAGCAAGTATCTCTAATACCTTCCCCCACATCAGTCCTTCGCTTACAATAAAATATTCCATAAAAATAAAATGTTTTGCCGCTTCAAGCTGTCTTAACATTTCATCAAACTTATTCTCACCCAAAGGAAAATATGTAACTTCTGTATTTTCAAATACTGGATGACAGCCTCTCTTATTCATATAATGTGCTAGTGCCGCTACGCTTGGATTTTCCTTTTTTAAATGTTGTATCACATCATTAGATTGTTGTATATTTTCTTTTGTATTAGTAATAATTTGATTAATACGTTTTTTCAAAACGCGATGTCCAATATCACTTTGTGTATACAAAAATAAAAATACACCAAATACTGGCAAAAGCATGATTACAATAAGCCATGTAATTTTTGCAGTAGGATTAATCTGGCTATTTAAAAGATAAATAACCATAAGAGCTGTAAACAGTATTGTTCCACCAAAAATATGTGGTATAAATTCCTCAAACCATTGAAAAATACTAAAAAGAATTAAAACTTGTACCACCAACAACAGCAAAATCAATCCAAAACGGCTAAATATAGCATGAATTATCCCTTTTTGTCCTTTCTTTAAAAGAGTAATTCCTCTATCTTTATAATCCGCTATCATCATTATTTAACTCCTTGCTTTTTTGATAATACAATTTTACATCTTTGCTGGACATATGTAAATTATCACTTATAATTATTACGACAAAAATAGGGGACACATACTATTTATGCATCCCCTAAACCTTATAAATGATTTACTCTTATAAGTTTATTTCTTCTTTTTTGATAAAATCACTCTGCTTTTGACCAAAAAGAACATCAATATCTATCATTTGAGCTAAATGTTTTAAAAGAAGAATGGCATCACGAACATCGATAACTCCATCTCCATTTACATCACATGCTTCCTCATTAATTGTTACATTTAACTTTCTCATACCAGATAAATATTTTCTTAAAAGTATCGCATCGGTTGCATCTCTATCACCGTCTGCATCTACATCACCAATCTTAATAGAAGCTGGCTTTTTCTCCAATGCTGTTATAGCATCCGTAATTGCTTTTGCCATTGCATCAACTCTGCTTTGCTCTGTCTTTGGCAAATCTCTTACGACTGCATTAATCGCTTCTGTCACTTTGCTAAAGTCTACATAATCTTCAGCTTTTAACTTCTCGGCTTCTGCTATTGCTGCATCTACTTTTGTATAATCTGCCTTTTCAACAACTACTGGCTTTTTCTCCAAAGCTGTTATAGCATCCGTAATTGCTTTTGCCATTGCATCAACCTTGCTTTGCTCTGTCTTTGGCAAATCTCTTACAACGGCGTTAATCGCTTCTGTTACTTTGCTAAAGTCTACATAATCTTCAGCTTTTAACTTCTCGGCTTCTGCTATTGCTGCATCCACTTCTGTATAATCAGCTTTTTCAACTGGTTTTTTCTCCAATGCTGCTATTGCATCGGTAATTGCCTTTGCCATTGCATCAACCTTGCTTTGCTCTGTCTTTGGCAAATCTCTTATAACTGCATTAATTGCTTCTGTCACTTTGCTGAAGTCTACATAATCTTGGGCATTTAACTTCTCGGCTTCTGCTATTGCTGCATCTACTTCTGTATAATCAGCATTCTCGATTACATCAACCATATTTTCAGTTGTGCATTCTACGGCTTCTGCCAATGTTCCTCCAATTGTTTCTGGAGTTACAACAGCTTTAATGTAACAGCCTTTATCATCTGCTGATATTGTATAAGTGCGGTCAAGATAAGCTAAAGATGTTTTTACAAGTGTCTCCTGTCCGTCCTCTGTCACTCTGTACCATTGAATCGTCGAAACATTAGCGCCTTCATTATCACCCAATGAAAATACAGCTTCCAATGTTGCTCCAGATTTAGCCTCTCCCTCAATTGCAAGAGCTTCTTCCAATGCTACTGTACTGCTTTCTTTTGTATAATATACTGGTGTCCAGCCTGCAAATACCGCTTCAATATCTGCAAATGGATTTGAAGTTTGAACCGTTCCTGAAGTTCTCTTTGATGTATCTGCCTGTTCACCGCCAAGTATAGTTGTGTTAAATTCTTTATAATTTGCCAATTCTGGTTTAACACTCATCTCATTCCAGCCAACTGGTGTAAGTACAGTGCTAGACTCTAACTTTGTATTAATATATGCAACTGTTGCATGTTGACCCCATGGTCTTCCTAAATATCCTGGTGTCTTTTTTAAGTTACTGTTTGCACTAATCAAACAATTTCTAAAAACATATCCTGCATTAATTGCCTCTGTCGCTGCTGTGATATATCCGCCTGCCTCTTTATCGCTATATCCGTAAAAACTCAATTCACAGGCATCAAATATAAAGTCGCCGCCGCCAAAGATATAATCGGTATTGCCATCAATAAAGCAATTTTTAAAATAACTCGTACTATCATTGCCTGTAAAGAGTGTATCCTGACTGCTGACTATCTTACAGTTATAAAATTCTGAATGATTGCCCTCAACAGCAAGCGCTGTTGAACGCTCTGTTGCATCACGAGAAGTTACATCTGCATTTGGTGCTGTTCTATCATAATTCTTTATGTCTCTTCCGCCTGGCTCTACACCATCTGCAACTTCTTCTTCTGTAAGATACTTGTTAAACGATGCTTCAAATGTTATGTTTTCTGCACGGAATGCTGTTGCGCTTCCCTTAATATAAGTTGCTGCTCCCCACTTTTGTGCAGTATTTTTTTCATATTTATCAAAAGCTGCTGCTTCTGAATAATATCCATCTGAACCAATACTATAATACACATAACCAATACCATAATACCATGTCAACAATACTTCTTCTTCTGGATTGGTATTGACAAATGAAATGTAAGGTGTATCTATAATAACCTGTTCTCTGTAAACGCCTGGTGCGATATGCACGGTAATTCTATCCGCTTCACTTGTTGGTTTCATAGCCTTACAAGCTGCAACAGCAGCTCTTACAGTATCGTAATTATTAGCTTGTTCTGGACAACCAACATAGATGTCTTTTACAAGCGGCAATGTTACAGAACTATTTGTTGTAAACAACAAATCTCTTGGAACATCACTATCTTTTACAATGACATGAGAAAGTGTATTATATCCGCTTGCTTCTGCCTTTACCTCATATGTGCCATTTCTCAATGAAATTGAATATGAATTTCCTGTAATTGTAGCAGAATACTCATATTTATCATCCATGTTAACAAATGTAAGAGAATCAACTGAATCGCCATCTTTCAATCCAATAAAATCTCCAGATACTGTATAGACCGTCTTTTTTGCAACGGTAATATCTCTTGTTTCATTCGCTGTTAAGTTGACTGTCTTATCACCTGTTACATCATAATCATTTGCACCTGTTATAGTAATCGTATAATCTACACCTGTTTCCACATATACACTATATGTATTATCAGAATTGATTGAGAAAGAAATGTTTTCTTTCTGTGAATTTGGTGCAGCTTCTAAGACAATCTTAACCTTTGATAAATCATATCCACTGTCAAAACCTACTACATTTCCGCTTAACTGTGCAACATCTTTTTCTTCCACAGTCAATGTTACACCAGACATGCCGCTTAAAACACTGCCATCTTCTACTGTAACGTTTTTTGTATCATCTGTAAATCCATAGCCTACAACACCTGTAAGCACTGCTGTATAACTATATCCTGGTGTAAGATAAGCTGTAAAAGCTCCATCTTTTACGTTTGCTTCAATTTCTTTTTGTGTTGTACTATTGATAAATTTTACACCATAATCGGTAATATTTGTTGAAGCTGTATCAATTGTACCTGTCACTTCTACCATTGGCACCTGAACAATTCTATGCCAAACTGGCTTTACATTGGTTGTATTACCAACATAAATTTGATAAGTACCATCATACTCAGCAATAAACTCATAACGATTGCAAACTTTATTGCCAATTGAAGCTGTTTCATCCTGTGTTCCGTCTGCTCCCTTATATAAGAAATGAACTTTATCTACTTCTACTGTATGAGAACCTAGATATGCGATAATTTTATCTCCTGCCTTTACATTATCAATCATAACATATCGACGTGTCATATCACCTTTTCCATTACAATACCAAAGTCCGTCTGAAACATATCCATCGCTGTATGATGTTTGATTATAATTATTAAATGTGAAATCATTAACCGCACCATACAATTTATCACCATTTTCATAACACATGGTCAACGAACCAAATTTTACAGTCTTTGTTGTCGCTGTATCCAATGTTCCATCTGTTTTTACAAGTCCTGTCTTATTCCATTCATCAACTGTGATATTATTATGATAAATTGTTGTATCACTTTCTTGTTTTGCGGCAAAATCCCACACTTCAATTGGACGCGCTACAAAAGGTTCCGGCTCTTTCTCATGTACAATTTCAATTCTTGGAAGATAACCGCCTGTTGTTTTTAATGTTACAGTTCCTGCCTCACCTGTGTATGCAAATGTTACAAAAGTACTTCTATCATTTATATAACAATTTTCTGTCTTTGCTGGTTTTTCTGTGACATCAAATGTTCCCGTAGATGAAGAAACCGTAAACTTATCATTAGCACCGCTAAAGAAACAACCACCAATCTTAATCATACAATTGCCTGCTACTTTAAAAGTAAACTGTGCTGCACCTGCAATACCATGGTCATTATGATAATTTGTAGCTTGGTCTACGGTTATCAAGCCCATTGTTCCAGTTTTCATCATAGTTCCCTGTACTGCATCTGTTGCTTCGCCTTTATCCCAGATAGCACTTTTTGTATCTGTAAAATCAAAATAATAGGTTCCGCCCATCACTGGATTAGATACATTAAGACCATTTCCATATTTGATTACACCTTCTTCTTTTTCTGATGTAATCTCAATTCTTGGAATATATGAACCTGGTGATACAAACTTAATTGTTCCAGCTTCACCCGTGTACGTAAATGTTATACGGTCGCTTCCATCAGTCTTTTTTGGGTCATAACAATTTGCTGTCTTACCTAATTTCTCCGTAGCATCAAATGTTCCTGTTGATGATGACACTGTAAACTTATCATTAGCGCCTGTATAAACACAACCTCCAACCATAATTGTACAATTGCCTGGCACCTTAAATTCAAACTCTGCCTGCCCTTGTATACCATGGTCTGCACTATGATATCCTGTACTTCTTACAACAGTCATCAAACCCATTGTTCCAGTTTTTAACTTAGTTCCTTGTGTTGCTTCTGCTGCGTCTCCTTTGTCCCAGATATCACTTGTACTATCCTGAAAATCAAAATAATAGGTTCCGCCCATCACTGGATTATCAACTTTTGTACCATCTCCATCTGTAATGACATCTTCTTTTTCTGATGTAATCTCAATTCTTGGAATATATGAACCTGGCGATACAAACTTAATTGTTCCAGCTTCACCTGTGTACGTAAATGTTATACGGTCGCTTCCATCAGTCTTTTTTTGGTCATAACAATTTGCTGTCTTACCTAATTTCTCCGTAGCATCAAATGTTCCTGT
>CAMUHY010000029.1 GCA_947088865.1 uncultured Eubacterium sp.
AGCTTTGGGGTTATCACTGTTTGCTCTGTTTTTGCTTTTTCTTTTTTAACCTTTGTCTCTTTCTTTTCTTCCTCCGCTTTATCATCTTTATGATAATAGTCCTCTGCCCACTCATAAACAGTATCATCACAAATCCAAGCATAATTTTCTTTAGATTGTTTTCTTGCCTGACTATAAATATAATCAAAACAGTTCTGCCAAGTTTTATGCTCCTGCATAACATCTTGAGCAAGTCCTTCATCTTCTTTACAGCGTTTCAAAAGATAGTTTATAATTGGTTCTGCAAAATGTTTATTTTTAGCAGATTGCAATTCTTTCTCCAACTTTTCTTTGGCTCTTTCTTTAACAAGCTTAATATCCTCTATTTGGATAACTGCATCTGTTTTTGCAGTTTCTTCATCTGTAGCTTTATTACATTGCAATGCTTCTTTATTCTCTTCAGACACTTGATTTTCATTAAATCCATCTATTTCCATAGTTCGCTCCTTTTTAAAATCAATAAACATATAATAATGCTTTTTTTTGACTGTCTTTCTTGTAGTTGCAGCTTTATTTTTCATTACAACAAGTAATCTTCTTGTTTTCCATATATCCGTTTGAAACATTGGCATATACCATAACTCTTGCCCTTCTTTTTCTTGAGGAAATAAGACATGTCCGCTCAATGGATTGGTTAAGGTATTCCCTATACAAATATATCCAGCACAGCCAAGTAACGAAAGTTGTATGTAACACATCATTCCTACCACTCTATCAATATCTTGCCCTACAAAAAGTACATGATTTTGGAAATTGTGTTTGCAGTTTTTCATGGTATTGGCGGCGGCTATAAGTGTTGCTCCTGCTCCGCAAGCAGTATCACAAACCGATATGTACCCTTGCTTTTCGATTTGCCTGTCAATATCTCCACAAGTTATTTCAGACATCATCTTACATACACAATAAGGTGTAAAAAACTGACCTTTCCAATGATTTCCAAGATTCAACTGCATATACATCGCCCCAAGAAAATCCTGCTCTGGATTATTTTCTAAAGCCATTACTATAATTCCTAGTATCTTTGCTGGTAATTCAACAGAACCAAGTCTATCAACACATTGCGCATATTCTTTTTCTCTCTGCTCATAATGTCTTGATACTCTATCCACAGAATTACTAAGAGAACAAGCTATTGCACTCATCAAATCCTCCCATACCTGCCAAGCATTGCGGGAAGAACAAAGTTTATTAAACACTTCCAGAAATTCTTTTTCTGTTCCCTGCAAAGTTTCTTGATATTTTGTTTTCATTTTCCTCCTCTTTTATTTACTTACAAGCTGCACACTACCATCATAATCTGGTTCATACATTTTTCATCACCCCTTTATGAATACAATCTATAATTCAATTCTTTTTCTTTCAGACTTATAACATTTCCCCTGCACATCTCCATAATCCGACTACTTATTGCTTCATCACATTCAACCAATTCTCCTAAAAACAATTCTGTTGAAACAACCACTGGCAACCTGTTAATATAGCGATAGTTGACAATCTCATACATAATGTTAATATCCGATTCTGTAATTTTGCCTTTGAACAAATCGTCAATATAAAGCACCCTTGCTGTTGCATATCGTTTCATTTCTCTGTCGTAATACACATCGTCCATAATTTTTTGTTTCAACTTGGTAATGCTATTTCTATAAGCCATATAAACCACACTAATATTTTGCGAAATAAGATGGTTACAGATAGATATCCCAAGATGGGTCTTACCTGCTCCGACTTGTCCACAAAACAGAATCGAATTATACCTTGTATGCTCTAATTGCAAAAAATTCTTACTGTAAACAATCGCCTTATTTTTAGCCGTTACAAGCTGTGGATTATTTTTTGTATTAAAATTTTCAAAGTTCTTTGTCTGAAACTCTAAAGATATGCCACTTTGTTCCATAATCCTCTTATTCTCTTTGGCAATAAAACAGGAACAACGAGTTACACGAAGATGACCATTTTCTATAACATCAACCCAGCCTGTATCATTACACTTTAAGCATTGATAATTTGTTTTAGAGCTGTTCATTGGATTATTTAACATCTGCTCATATCGTTTTGATAAATCTTCCACAAAAGACATACATCACTCTCCTTTCCGCTCCATAACATCTGCTCTGCTTTCGTTTATCAACTGCTCAAATATATCTGGATTATGACTTTCCTTTTCTGCTGAAGGTGGATTTTTAGAGTAATTGTTGTATGTTGGTGTTTTTCGATAACCCTTGTCTTGTTCTTTGGATAACCAATTATTAACAAATCGTGTAATGCCTCTTTTTGTCTTACACTTTGGGCGATTTGCTATACACCATGCTCGCATCTCGTTGAACTGTTGCTTTACATCCACGTTTGGGTAAAGTCTTACGTATTCTGCGACTAATGCTGCACTTGGTTTCCATTCTGTCCCATCATTCAAAATAAGCGCTTCAACATCGGCTTCTGCTTTCTGCTTTAAGCTCTGCTTGTCAGAGCTTGGAGCAAGAATATTATTTATAATATTCTTTTTATCTTTATTCTCTATTCTCTTATCTCTATTCTCTGGTGTACATTTATTGTACATTTGTACATCATTTGTTACATTCTCTGGTGTACATTTGTTGTACATTTGTACATCACTTGTTACATTCTCTGGTGTACATTCATTGTACATTTGTACATTTTCTGGTGTAACATTTGTTTGAATATTTGTACTATTATCTTCTAAAAGGCTTCGTTTTTCGTCATTTATTTCTTTTCGATAATTGCGTATTCGGTCGGCTTCACTAGAACCTTGACCGATAAAATTCTGAATATCCAACATATAAATTGCTCCATTATCCAGGATTTCTATAAATCCCATCTGTTTAAAAATGTCTAATGCTTTCTCTACTGTAGCAATTTGATGATTGGTAATAGTAGCAATCATATCTGGTGTATAGGGAATAATATCCCTATACATCAGACGACCATTTTGTCGTAAACTTTTTAGATATAGTTTTAATAAAATGTCACTATACACATAACCATCCTTCATAGCCTGTAACAGTTTCATATCCTCTGAATCAAAAAAGCCTTCTTTTAATTTCAGGTAATAATATTTTTTATTATCTGCCATTTGCTCCTCCCTCTTAATAAACTACCTTGCTTCCATTATCTGTTTTCACAACATCAATATTTTGAGGGAATCGAGCTTTCATTGTATAATCATGTGTAATTGCCATAATCTTAATAGTTCTATACCTATTTTGTATGGTTTCCAATGCATCACAGTAGGCTTGTATACCATCTCCATCTAAGAATGGTGGTTCATCAATAAAGAGCATACCAAGCTGAATCCCAGCAGAAGACGATTTGATTTCAGCTAATGCCAATATAACAGATAAAGAAGCTTTTACTTTTTCACCACCTGATTTTGAAAGATACGGAAGTCTTCCCTTTCCATGTTCTTCAATAAAAATATCCAGTGTTACTTTTTCTTTTCCACTCTTTTGTAATCGTTCTAATTGGAACTCTACACCCATTTTTCCGCCTGTCATCTGTCCAAGAATATTGTTTGCTGTTGTAGTAAGTTGTGGAATAATAGAGCGGATAATCTGATGAGGCACACCACTTTGACTAAATGCAACCTTTAATGTTTCAAAATCGACTGCTTCTTTTGTATATTCAGCCTTTTGTTCTTGTAATGCTGCAATCTCTTCTTTTAATGTTTTAATCTGTTCTGCTTTTTGTTGCAACGCACCAAGATTTATCTGCTTTTCTTTTATTAAAGCATTGAAAGCTTCTATATCTGCATTCATCTTAACAACGATTTCTGTTAATTCTTCCATTCCATTGATACGAAGAAGCTCTTTATCTGCATCTGATTGTTTTTGTATAATCTCCATATCAATATTGGATATTTCTGTTGTTAATTCCAACATTCTCCCCATCGCTGTCGTTTTTCTTTCCTCTGCTACGGACAACTGCTTTTCTTTTTCAAGGTAAGGTTTCAATAATGGAATGGTATTTTGTACAATTGCATATTCTTCAAATGCTTTTGCATAGTTGTCACACTCCTGCTCTGCCTCTATGCCTTTTGTTTTAACCATAGCAAGCCTTTCTTTTGCTTCCAGTATATTGGACTGTAAATTTTCTAAATGGGCTTTTATTAAGGCAATTTGGCTTTCTTTTTGATTTAATATTTCAAGCTGTGCTACATAAGGTTTTAGCTGATTGACCTTTATTGAAATTTCTGCAACTGCTCCTATATCAAAATTCATATCTGCAAGCTGCTTTTTAAGTGCTTCAATCTGTGCATTGATAGGAGCAATTTCTTCTTCATATAATTTTTTCTTTTCTACATACTGTTTTGGATAATTCTCCAATTTCTGTTTTGCTAAAATTGCATCGGAAAGAAATCCACATTTTGCATTGCTTATATCCACACAATTCACATTCAAAAGCAATTCGGCTTTCTTTTTCAGACTATCCTCTACAAGCTGCATATTTTTTACATCTGTCTCATACGTTGATGAAATTTGCTGTAAAGTATAGTTTTTCTCGGCAAGTTTCTGTTCTATTGTTCTATAAGAACGCTCTTTTTCATAAGTTTCCTCTAATAATTTCTTTTGATGTTCATACTCTGCTGCGTTTTTTCTAATAATTACATCCTGTTCTGTCTGCTGTAATATGGATAACTCCGCTTCTTTTTTCTGCACTTCTTCTGTCATACTGTCAATCGAATATTGTTCTATTTGTGCCTGCTTCTTATAATTTTCTGCCTCTGCCTTTTTAGAAGAATATAAGGTTGATTTACTTAATAAAGTTTTCTCTTTTTCAACCTGTTCATTATATTGTCTAACCTTTTCTTCAATCTCTGGCTTACTGTTAAGAATCACTAAACTACTATCCAGAATGGCTTGTTGTGTGGCTTTATTTTGCTCTGCTACTGTCTTTTTTGATTGCAAAACGGCAATCTCGTTTAATAGCTTTATTCTTCTTTCTGCGGCTTCCTGCTGATTTACAAGAAGTAACTTTTGCTTATCTCTTTCTGCTACTTTTAGCTGTAAGCTGCTTTCATATCCTGCCAGTTCTATCTTGCAGGCTTTCAGCTCTTCGTCAGGATTTCCTAAATGTTCAATCGTGGCATGATGTATTTCTTGTTTTTCTTTAAGCTCTCTTGCTTTGGTACTATTTATTTTTGCTTTCTCCGTAGTGATTTTTTCCATCATTGGATAGATGTCCAATCCAAGCAATGTACTTAAAACCTCAATACGTTCTTCTGGTTTGGCTTCTAAAAATAAACCATATTGATTTTGCATAATCAAAGCACAAGACTTTAATGTAAAACTATCCATGCCAAGAATATGGATGACTTCTTGTTGTGTATCGTTAAATTTCTCTTTAGAACAATCCTTCCAATCTCCATTGATAAATTGAGAAATATGGAGTTTACCTCCTCCAGAACGCTCTCTTGACCTTGTTACTCGATACTTTTTATTCCCTATATGAAATGTAAACATAATATACCCAGAGCGTGCTTTTTCATCATTTCTAAGCCAAGGGGATTTTTTCTTATCATCTTTAATAAAGCCTTCTCTTGGTTCTTCAAATAGGCAATCCACAATGGCATCCATAAATAAGCTGCTTTTTCCTGCTCCATTTTGACCATTAATCGTACAAAAGGTAATGTTTTCAAAATTAAATGTTTCCTCCTCATAGTTACGATAATTCTTAACCGAAATCTCTATTGGTTCAAACACGCCCATCCCTACAGCCGCAGTCATCGTTGCCTGTGCCTGTGCAATGATTGGTTGGGCTTTAAATACCAATTCTTCAATCCTTTCTTGAGAAAATTCTTTTTCTTTCAAATGCTTGACAAGATTTTCTTCAGGATTGGTTGTATGGACAAGTTCTGTCTTATTAACAACTTCCTCTATACTCTCTGGGAGATTTTCCCAAAGCATCAATGCTCCATCTTCTAACAAGGTCTTTTCTAATAATGCCTCATTCATTTTGTATGCTTTGGCATTATCTAAAGAACAAGTATAATGGATTCGGACAATTTTATCTTGTATTGCATTGTTATATCTCCAATGATTCACTGCCACTTCATCGATATGCCCCTGATTGATAGCAGTAATATCCATATCCGTAAAATGAAGAGTAATCAATTCTCGAATTGGGGTATGATGGAACTGACTCGTCCAAACTCCTGTGTCCGAATCGATTTTATGTATCCAGAATCCTCTTTCCTGCCCCTCATCATTAAAATTCATAGCATTAATAGCACCCGAATAATAACAATTAGCAATGTTTGGAACTGCTTGTGGTCTGTGAATATGTCCTAATGCCACCAAATCAAATGCTGCTGCCTGCAATGTTTCCATTGGTAAAACGGGTTCAAATTGGGTAAGAAACATTGTTTGCCCACTTTCTGTATTCGAGCCTGGCACGGTATAATGTGCCATCAGAATATTTTTTTTAGTCGGATTACATTGTGCCTTTAATCCAAGAACAATATTCGACAGTTCTTGTGTTAATGCTTTATTTTCCTCTTCATTGGATAGTCCTGCAAATTTTGCCCTAAAAGTACCTTTATCAAATCCTGGAAGCACTGCAATATCAACATCATCAAACGAAAGTATCTGTAATGTATTGACAATATGTACATTCTTGCAATCTACAAACATTTCAGTAAGAACATTGAACTGTCCTGCTCCATCATGATTTGGCGTGCCACGCATAACAATGACCTGCTTTGATACTGCTGCAAGTTCTTTTATATAATGAATTGCTGTAATAATTTCATCACAACATCTATCCGACCAAAGTCGTCCAACATGGAATACATCACCAGAAACAAGACAATAATCTGGCTGCTCTTTTCTGGCTACCCTTACCAACTCATCAAGGCATTTCTTTGTATCTTCTGTTCGGATATTTACTCCATCTTTTACTGGACTTCTAAACGTTCCAATATGCCAATCCGCTGTATGTAATAATTTCATTTACCAAACGCCTCCTTTGCCCTCTTCATAGAATAAATCATCTGATTTAATTCTTGTTCCAAATACTTGAATACCGTTTCATCAATACCACAAAAGTCAACTTCACCGCCAATCCATCGCTCTCCAACAAAAAGAATATTTCCCATAATTGGTTGTTGATGGATATCCGTTTCATAAAGATAACTGCCAATCAGATTGACTTCATTGTCCTTTAATCCACCCTCTTCATCAACCAACATACTTACACACTGTCCTGCTATATTGGTTACATTATTTTTCATTTGAAACTCTGTGTATAATCGTCTTGGCTTTACACGCTCATATAGTTCACAATGATTTCCTATTAATTCACGCAAAAACTGATTCTGTTTTTGATAACTTCCAATGAGAAACTCATGTATTGTCAATTCAAGGTCTGTTGAAATTTTAATTATATTCATCTTTTTAAAACCTCCTTCTGACATTTATAACAAAGTGGTCTTTCAAACTTTTCTACAGAATAATCCCATACTCTTTCAGAAATATGTTCTCCACATTTATCACAATAAAAATCATTGCGGTTCTCTTCTGTACGCTCTATAATTTGCTGTTCTTGTTGTGAAGCTTGTTTATAGGTATCATCAATATAAGCATCAATATTTTCTCCATCCGAAGCTTCAGCTTCGATAACAGCTTCCTTTGGCACTTTCGTTTCAATTTGCTGCACGCTTGGTGTATGTCCAAATAAATTCGCTGATGATTGAAACATATTTTTAATAGCAGCTTCTTTTACTTCCTGATGGTTTAGATTTGGAACAAGGTAAGCTACAACAAATGGTTTTTGCAATTCTTCTAGTAAATAGGTTCCTTTAATATGTAGTGCTGTTCTTATTGCACCATTTAATGCTTTCGCTTCACAAATCTGTGGCAAATGCTTCATAAATTCTTTTTTTTGCTTTTCAGTCATGGTTGGTATCACATTATCCACAATAATCTCATGAGTATCTTGTACCATTAAAATCTCGCCTGTAAGCTGTGGAACCGATATAGTTACTCGAAATGCAACATCTTTATTTTTGCAATTGCCACACTGAACAACTTTACCTGCACCTTGATTGACAGCTACACATTTTTGACAAGTGGTTGGAATCACATGTTCACTACAAACCATTTGAATACCTGCTCCATCTGCTAATTTATTTAAACCATTTTTTGTAATAGCATATTTTGCTGGATGCACTCCATCTTTATCTTGATATTCTTTTTGTTGAATATAAACATCACCTTTTTGGGGATTATAGTTAATTTGGACAACCTGTATAACAGGCGATTTGATATCAGGTATTTCTACCATTACATCTGTATTTCCTAGCAGATTATATTGTTCTGCTGGATATTTTTCAGAAATTGTTAATATATTCATTAAATTTTCACCTCCATATCTTAAATTTGTGCTTGATTTATAAAACAGAAACTGATAAGATAGGATTGCTGTTAGGAGTGCTGTGTTCTTTGAACTGGCGCTCTTTTTCCATATCATCGCGTTTTTTACATAAATCCATTGTTAGCCTTGAAAACTCAAGGCTTCGCACATATTCCTCTATCAGCTTTACAAGATACCAGCGCTGCATAACTATTGCTCTATGTTCCTGTTTATATATGTAATCCTGCTTGTCTTTAGCATACTTGAAAGCCTCTATAAACTGCTCATCTGTAATCCTCCTTCCTAACAGTTCCTCTACTTCCATTTTCATTTTTTCATCAATAAATCCTATAACCTTACCGTGATGAATACTGGTGCATTGACCTTTCATATTAATCATCTCTAAACAATCATTTATTGTTATTGCATTTACATTCATTACGATTCCCCTTTCTGGCTAATTTCTACTTTATTATCATATTGAAAAAATAACTGTCCTGTCTTTGCATTTATACTTATGAACTTAGAAAAAATAGCTTGTTTGCTGTTATCT
This sequence comes from uncultured Eubacterium sp., assembly GCA_947088865.1. Classification (GTDB taxonomy): domain Bacteria; phylum Bacillota; class Clostridia; order Lachnospirales; family Lachnospiraceae; genus Lachnospira. The sequence continues at coordinate 8,960 of CAMUHY010000029.1, forward strand.
TCATTTTCACAATCACATGGTTCATTAGGGTCTAAGTGCGCTTGACATTTAGGACAAATACTGTAATATGCCATTTTACATCTCCTATTCTTCTACCATTACATTCTCAATGTCTGATATTGGAATCCCAAAGATTTTTGAAAATGTATATTTATTAGCCTTTCCAGCCGGAAAAGCATGTTCACCTCTTTTCTTTGCTTCTGCATTCGTTTCTTGTATCATTTTACCTGCGCAACTTTTTTTACATCCAAAAAGTTTCATTACATCTTCTGAAGTAACAAATATACGCTTTGACTTCCCTACAACTCCTGTAGCTGATTGTGACATTGTTGATAATGATTGCATCTACTCACCCCCTACCATTAAATTTTTCTTTACCCAAACTCTTAAATTTTGTGTAACTGCTTCTAGTTCCTCTAAATTCTTTAGTATTTTTTCCATATCTGGCTTTTCGTCCTCAGTAATAATCCCATCTTCTGTAATATCAAGAAGAGTTGTTCCAGTTTCTTCAACCTTTTTAAATGCTGAAAGTGCTTTTATTGTAATCCTGTCTAATTTAATAATATTAACTTCTGGAACATTCTCTCCTAATGGACAATAATGTTTACAATAATAACTTCTTAACTCTGGAGCATTGTACAAATCTGCCATCATATGTACTTCTTCTGGGTATGGATTTGTAACACCTTTTTCAATACGATATAGTCTGCCTTTTTCAATTAACAGAATATCTGCTGCCCCTTCTCTGCTGCTTAATTGTTCATTATGTGTTGAAGCTTTGCAACGTGCTTGATAAAAGATATTTGAACTCGTTTGAACCGTTATATTTGCCATTTTCTTTTTTACCTCAATAAAATAAAATTAAATTAAAGAACTTGTTTGTATAGGTTCATATCAACATCAAGTTCTTTGCTAATTTTTTGAATAGTCTCTTCTGGCACTATCATTCGACCATTAATAATAGCTGATATATAGTTACGTGAAAGTTGTATTGCAGTGCTTAAATCATCTAAAGTTTTACCCAATATAAGCATTTGAACTTTACACTGTTGTCCCCATGGTGATAATTGTTTCTTCATATTTTTTGCTCCTTTCAAAATTTTACTTTAACAAGTTACAATAATATGTTACAATGTTTTATGTAAGCTCCAATGAAATTTTGATACCATTTAGTTCCTTTCCATCAACATATACCCTTGAAACAACCCCTTTATTTTCGATATGTACTGATGGAAAAGATGTTCCTTTTTGAGATTTCATTATTATTACTTCCTTTCTCCGGTTGCAGCCGGTGATTGGTTAAATTTTATTGCAACTTATCGTTGTATGTTTTTATTATAATTTTACTTTAGTAAGATGTAAATAAAAAATCTTATTTTTATAAGTTTTTTTGGAGGAAATTATATGTTTTGGGATAATTTTTACAAATTATGTATAAATAAAGGCACTAAACCTAACCCCGTTGCTAAAGAACTAGGTATATCATCCGCTACTTTAACGAAATGGAAAAACGGAACATTGCCAAATTTATCCATCACAATAGATATTGCAGAATATTTCCATGTGACCATTGATGAATTAATAAATGGACCATCAACCAAATGTGTCAGATGTGGTTATCAAAATAATGCAAGTTTTGCTTCTTTTTGCAAAAAATGCGGTGAAATATTACATAATAATTTTTGTTCAAATACAGAATGTGATGCAGATGGTAAAAATGAAACACCTGGAATGACTATTTTACCCGATGACTGCGAATATTGCCCTTATTGCGGTAGCGAGTCTACCTATAAAAAGGAAGGGGTATTTGAAAAAATTCACCCTGATACATATAGAGGAACTATCTATCGCTCTGAAAATCTTTCACTTTCTGAAAAAGAATTAGATATGATTACCTTATTTAACAGATTATCTTTATCAGATAAGATCAAAGCACAAAATTATATGGTTGAATTATATGAGAAGTCTGTTGCAGCAGATGAACAACCTATATTAAAAAGAACAGGAACTACAAATCTGGGAAAATAATTCCCTTCGAGTGGTACCGAAGGGAAAAAAATAAATAATTTTAAATTACTTACAAAGGAACTATTACAATGCGTATAAATAACATTGAATATGATTTAAACTCTCTTTTAAAACGTCATAGTGCTAACAGTGTTGAAGCAGCACGAGAATTACGTGAAGCAACAGGTATAACATTGAAAGAAGCTTTTGAAATATTAGAAAAATATGAAAAAGGAATTATTGACAATAATAGTGAGATAAAAACTTCTTCTTCAAAATTCAGCTTAATTCCATCTTCTATAACATCAAAAATTTTATTAGCATTTCTTATTCCATCATGTGTAATATTAATCGTTGTTTTTTGTACTTTGTTCAACCCTAAAAAAACTAATACAAATTCAACCACTAAAACTACACAAAAGCAATCAATAACTGAATCTTTAACGCAACATCAAAAAACTACTAGTACAACTGCTGCCATTGCTCAAAAAACTACCACTCCAAGAACAACTGTTCAAAAATCTACTACTATCCAAGAAACAACTTCTATTGGTAAATATGAAAATCTAAAAGGTCGAGGTCACAGTGATGCAGGCAGACAAGAGCCTAACTATAAAAATGTTATTGGTTATGTTGTTATTGGATCTAAAGAAGAATATTCATTACAACATACTGATTCTTTTCCAGAAACGCCTTGGGTAGTACCAATTTATGATAAAGTTGAAGATGATTTTATAGAAATAGGATTTATTGAACACAAAACCAAAATAATTGTAAAATCACAACAATTAAAACATGAAGGATATGGCGCTTATTCTGGTTTCCTATTAGTAGAAAATATTGATACTAGTGAGCAATTTTATATAAATGTGCGTAATTTTATTACCAATCCATATTGGACATTCTCTGATTTAAAAGAAGCTGTTTCTATTGGAGATTATATAGCGGAATATAATCAAGTAAGTGATTATCCTCCTGTAGATTCCAGAAATAAAAAAGTTGATTTAGATAATGGCATAAAAATTTTAGTTGTTGGGAAAACAGGTTTAAGCGGTATTGGACCTAATATTCATAAAAATCCTATTGAGGCAATCGTCTTTAAAGAGTGGGAATATGGATATGATGCTGTAGACATATATTTTAATCCAAATGATTTATCTATATTATATTAATGTGATAATTCCTACATTTATTTTACACGAGGTAATACTATGCCAGCTTACAAATACACTTTAAAAAACGGAAAAACAATGTGGTATGCTGCTTTCAATTATACAGATTGGAAAGGACAATATAAACATACCTGTAAAAGAGGCTTCAAAACACAACGAGAAGCAAAAGAATATGAACGGTCTTTCTTTGAACAGCAAAACAATTTCAATGATATACTTTTTTCCAGTTTAGTAAAAAATTATTTGGATGATATGAGCCATCGTCTTAAGCCTACGACAATGGAAAATAAGAAAAATATTATTGAAAACAAACTTTTGCCTTATTTTTCTAATTTAAAGACATGTGATATTGATACCATAAAAATCAGAAAATGGCAAAATGAACTTCTCTCTTTTCGTGATGAAAATGGAAAGCCTTACTCTCAAACATATCTTAAAACAGTTAATAATCAAATGTCAGCAATATTAAATTATGCTGTAAAACATTATAGGCTTTCTTCTAATCCATGTAGAGCTGCTGGTAGTATTGGAAAAAGTAAAGCTAATGAAATGAATTTTTGGACACAACAACAATATGAGATATTCTCCAAAAACATTCAAAAATCAGCTTTAAAACTAGCTTTTGATATCCTTTTTTATACTGGTATGCGTTCAGGAGAACTATTAGCACTTACTCTTGCAGATATTCTTCCAGATAAACGTATTTCCATTAATAAAAACTTTGCAATAATAAACAGTCAAGAGCTGTTCCTCACTCCAAAAACGCCAAAGAGCAAAAGAAACATTGCTATACCAGATTTCTTATACAATGATATACAAAAGTATGTTTCAACGCTCTATGGCTTACAGCGCACTGACCGAATATTTTATTTCACTAAATCTGCTCTGGAAAAAGAAATGAAGCGAATAACTAAAAAAGTTGGCTTGCCACAAATAAGAGTACATGATTTAAGACACAGCCATGCTAGTATGTTAATTGAAATGGGATTTGATATACTAGAGATTTCCCAACGCTTGGGACATGAGTCTGTAAAAACAACACTAGATACTTACTCTCATCTGTATCCAGATAAAGACAAGAAGTTAGCTGATACATTGAATCAATTTCGCCCAACAATAGAACCATGACAGAAGCTTATACCTGTCATGATTCTATAAGTTTAATAAGACTAAAATAAAGCTAAGTATAATTATTCTTTTACTTACCTTATAACTCTTAAAAAACTCCTATCTACAAAATTTTTATTATATTGATATTATTAAATATCTTTATGTATAAATTTGACATAACTAAAATATTTTAGTTAACGACCAACCATATTTAGATTCAAAATAATCATCACTTATAATTTTAGCTTGAAAAATATCTCCTATTTTTACAACATCTTCACATTTTTCAATCCATTTTTTAGCTAATCGGGAAATATGAATTTGTCCTATATTTCTAGTATCCTCTGTTTTTATTTTTACATGAACAAAATACTCTGATATAAAGAAAATTGTACAATGAACCACATCCCCCTTTTTTAAATATTCTGTTGAACTAACCGCATCTTTCTGTTTATTCAGCAATAAAATATATTCTGTGGTAAATTCTTTACTTCTATGTCGGTCTACCATGTTTATTTTTGTTTCTGCTATTACTTGGCGTAAACACATAAATGCAATATTAAAATATTCATTCATTTTATTTTGGCTCTTAATTATATTAAAAATTTTTTCACATTTTTTCTTTTGTAGTCTTGCTTTTCCATATAAAATGTTTGTATCAGTAATCAGTATTTTAATTCCTAACATTAGATGAAATTTAAAAACTTTATATTTCTTTTCAATTTTTCCATCTTTAAAAATTTTATCAACCCAAAAATTCAAATAGGCTGCTATGTAATAAGGTTCTGGAGCATCTGTTTCCAAATATAACCTATTTTTATATGCACTTAAAAGTTCTCCATAATATCTATGTGTACTTTGTGGTTCATTTAAAAAAACTGCAACATATGATGCTGTTTGAGTTGCCAATGATACTACATCTGTTTTTCTAATATTATCTTGCATATCATATTGTTTTGATCTTCTTTCATAATATAACCCAAATTCTTTAACTGATGCATTATAATAATCTTGTAATTCCTTATGAAAATGTTTTGTTGATGTAAATGCTTCTGATTTTACTTCTGTTTGTCTATTAGTAGTGTATATTACCCTATCTGACAACTGTTCTGATAAAACTTCTATAACTTTGATAATAATATATGCTCCATCTCTAATCTTTTCTCTATTATCAAACAAAACATAACTTGTCTGGCAACCATTCACAATTTGATAATCATATATTTGAATATTATCTCCTGTAACATTTACTCTCTTTGCAACAATAGTAATACCATTATTTAAAAGTGCAAATCTTTTTTGATCCTCTATATCACTTATAGTATCTTGAATTTCCCTATTTACTGGGTTATAACCTTGAAAATCCCTAACATTATCCTCAAAAATATTAGTCAACATTTTTCCATCATTATCCATAAGTATTGATATAAACTGTTTACAACTTACAATTCCTAAAAAAGATTGTTTTGCTCCATTAATATTGGGAAAAGATATTCTTCTTTCCATAGTAAAAGTTCTACTAATCTTCTTTTTTAATTCTTTATATGCTATACAGATTTTATCTGAATCATATTTATAAAATTCAACATTACTAAAATTTTGCGATTCTATCAATGGCTTTATTTCTATATCAATCCTATTTTGCAATCCATTATTATCATCCCATTTTCCACAACATACATAATATAAATCCAACTGGGGAATTTGAACCATATCAATGCTTTGATGATAAATTAAATCCTTTATTTCAATCAGTTGTTCCATTTTTTCATTAGTTGTTGGTCTCATAGTCTCTTCTTCAAAAAAAGCCTTAACTCCATAAATAAATGTACCTATTTCGTCACCACTAAATTTGTCACTCGTTTTAGACTGAATAAACACAAATTTTACTTTTAAATCTGCATTTTCGTTTATTACAGATTTCAATTCATCTATTGTCATTATTATTCGATCATTTACTATTATAGCTACGCCATCAATTCCTTTTTCTCCTTCATCTGTCATAATCTCCATTGGATCAAATCTATCCACAGAATATTTATTTACAATACATCTATTAACAAAATGTTCAAATGCCTTTTCTTTTTCATATTCTTCAATAGAATATTCCTTTACATGTGTTTCCAAAAAATTTTCTATAATTTTATTCATTTCTCCTCCATATATAAAATAAATAATATAAATACATATAATATTATTTAACTTTCCATAAGAAATTGCTTATTACACAATAATATTACAATGGTATAATTGAATTACTTATTAATTGTACAAATTATTTTATATTTTTTCTTTGCTTATATATTATTAATTTATTTTATTTTTTAAATAAAATATGCAATCTATTTTTACTTATAAATTTACTAATAAAATTATATATTTCATTTTCTTTACGGAATACATGGACACCCCCTCAAAAGTCCATCTCACACCAATCTCACAGAGCAACACAAACGCTCTGAAACCCGCATTTTTACTGGATTTCAGAGCCAAATATCCTTTACTCGAACTCCAGACCGACAGTAACGGTTATAAGCAAAAATCGTTGATTTTAAGGCA
>CAMUHY010000030.1 GCA_947088865.1 uncultured Eubacterium sp.
CTCGGCATACAGTCTATTAAACAATAGTCATAGTTCTTTTTGACCTCGTTCACGCAGGTTTTCAGCACACTTTCACGGCTTATGGCGTTAATCAGCCTTACTTCCAAGCCCGACAGCTCAATATTGGACGGTAACAGGTCAACGCCCTCGCCGTGGTGCAGGATACTTTTCTGAACATCTATGGGATTGTCCTCAATGATGTCCTGCATGATGGTGGAGAGCGTGACGGGTAAATCGTCTGGTCTGTTATAGCCGAGTGACATGGTTAGATTTGCCTGTGCATCAGCATCAATGAGCAGGACTTTCTTGCCCTGCTGTGCCAGACTTACGCCCAGATTGACCGCCGTGGTGGTTTTGCCGACACCGCCTTTCTGATTAGTTAAAGCGATTACATAGCCATTCTTTGAATGGCTTGGCAATATTGACATGGGTGCGTTCTCCTTTCGCATAGATTTAGCCGCTTTGTCAAGGCGGCTATGTAACTGTATCAGAGGACGCAGAACGCAAAAAAGCCGCTTACTCTTAAAAGGGTTAAGAATAAGCGGCTTCATAACGATGTGCCTTAGATATATTTAATTTTTACTTTCTTGACGGGGGCATTGGCGACCTTGAAGATAATCTCATCAACGCAGTCCCCGTATTTGCCTTGCCGTATGAGCTGATTTTTCAGTTCCACAAGGCTATGTAATAAAATGCTTCTTTCTTGACTATCCACATATATGTGAGTTTTCTTTTCTCTCATACGGCTCACCGTCCTTTCTTGCTTCCATTATATATAGAAGCGATGGGATACTCAAATGTGCCATATCTGGTAGTAAGTAAACCTATAAAACAAGCTATTAAACTTGGAACTATCGCCTTTCAAATTAGCACGATTTTTAGCAGCATTTTTCGGGAAATTAGCAGGAAAGGCATTTTGATTAGCAAACTCGGCAAAAATCCTGCTAATCATTAGCAAGCCGAAGCAGGCTAACCGATGAACGAAAAAATCAAAGTTCGACTTTTCTCTGGTGCGTCTGATTAGCAAGATGGGCTTTTGCTAATCGCACTTTGCTATCTGTCCGATTTCTCTCGGAAAATAAGAAACGCCGAAAACCTTGATTTTACAGGGTTTTCGGCGGGGTTTTTGGCGTTCCCGAGGTGACTCGAACACCCGACCTACCGCTTAGGAGGCGGTCGCTCTATCCAACTGAGCTACGGAAACATTTATAAAAACTATGAAATTGTGGGACTTGCAACATTTCCCTTGCCCTCTCAAGGCGAGTGTTGGAACACTTTCTTAGGAGGCGGTCGCTCTATCCTGCTGAGCTATAGCGACATTGAAACAATCTATAAAATTTTATCTTATAAGCTATCAACGAATTTAATAATACCACACTATTATTTTCAGGTCAAACTATAATTCAAATTTTTCAATTGCTGCTTTAAGATTATTAGCAATCTCATCCAATTCAATTGTACATTGGTTGAGATTTTGCATTGTTGCATTTACTTCCTGTGCAGAAGCTGTAACTTGCTGTGAAGCCGCTGCCGTTCCCGTAGAAATCGATGCAATTTCTTCCATCTTATCCACCACTGCAACCCTGTTATTGTCCATCATAACATTTAGCTTTTCTATATTTTCTAATCCATCTTTTAAAGCATTAACAGCATTAGAAATGGAATTAAATAATTCTTTTGCTTTTTCAATCGACTTATTTTGGTCTTCAATAATAATGTTTGTATCATCAAGCGTCTTTCCAACTAAGTTTGACTTTTCGCTGATTTCATTAACGATTACTTTAATTTCATCGGTAGAAGACTGTGATTGTTCTGCAAGTTTTCTGATTTCATCTGCAACTACCGCAAATCCTTTTCCGCTATCCCCCGCTCTGGCTGCCTCAATACTAGCATTCAGTGAAAGAAGATTTGTCTGTTCTGTGATTTCTGTAATTGCATTGGATATAAAATCAATTTTATTAATACTCTCTATCATCTCAGCCATAACATCTTTGGACATTTTTGAATTTGTGATAGACTGTTTTGCTTTTTTAATCAAATCATCCGCAATTCCAATTCCTTTATTGCTGAGTTTCTGAGTTTCAACAGACATATCACTAATATTTCCAACATAGGTCTTGGTCTCATGGAGTTTTTCTGCAAGATTTTCTACTTCTATTTTTGCTTTTGCAGTGCTTTCAGCTTGCCCTACTGTACCAATAGAAACACTCTGTATTGCTTCTGATACTTGATTAACCGTCTCCGTTGTTGTAGTACTAATATCGTATATATTCTCTGATGCTTTTATAATAACACCTGACTTTTCTTCAACATCCTTTATCAAAACGGAAATGTTGTCAACCATTGTATTATAATTGTTTTCCAACGAACCAAATTCATCTTTTCTCTTCACTTGGATTCGATTAGTAAGATTACCACCTGCTAATTTTTGCATCACAACATTAATCTTATTAATCTCTTTTGTAAATGAAAGTGATACGCAAATAGCAATAATAATACCTATAATTAATGAAATAATACCTGTTCTTGCCGTTGCAAAATTAATTTTAGAAATTACGGATGATGTCTCATTTTGACTTACAATACCTATCAAAGTCCAACCTGTTATCTCATCTTTTGCAGTGACAATATTTAATTCCTCACCTTTAACTTTCTCTGAAAAAGAATGAATATTATAGATTTCTTCTTGCGACTTACTGCTTAATTCATTCCAGAAATTCATTGTCGCAACGGATGTGCCATCAATATATGTATTTTTATCATTATTGACAAGTATATCGCCATTTTCATCAACCAATAAAACATATCCTGTATTAAGAAGACTGATATTTTGCACATACGCTGTCAATTCTGAAAAATCAATATCCATTCCAACACAACCATAATTTTCACCATCTGAAAATTTGATTTCTTGACACACCGTAAAAATGGTTGCTCCTGTTTCAGCATCTTTATATGGTTTTGAAAAATATGCAAATATAGAACTTCTAGCTGGCAAACCTTTACAATTGATATACCATTCCTCTGCTGTGTCATTAGCATTTGTCACGGCTGATTTTTTATTAGAAGTCTTATTTGTAGCTTCATCTCTTACGATCCAACCCACAATTTTATGACCTGTTTTGGTAGTATAAAATGCTCTGGCAGAACCATTTGTAACTTTAACGGATGCAATCAATGAATCTTGAACAGCGGCAATATTGGTTGCTAAAACTCCTTGGTCTTCAAGATGTTTTACTTCATTTTTTCTTGTCAACAAATCCACAGGTTGACTTAATGTCTTAAGATATGTTACAAAACCTTTCTTGGTCTCCTGCAATGTCTGTTTACTTGTAAGCTTCATATTATCATTTTGTGTTATTTCTGTGGTTCTTACAACATCTATTGCAATAAGACCTATGGGCAAACAAATAGCAATCATAAAATATAATATTAATTTTACTCTGATTCCACTTAATTTTCTTTTCATCTTTCCCCCATTTCTACACTACTTTTACATAAAGAAGTAAAAATTCTTGCAAGTTTATAACAAGCAGTGTACAGATACAAAAATTGTATTGTTCCTAATCTTCATCCTATATTAAAAATCTACGACAATGGAAATTTAACAGTCCCTTGAAGCCAGATTTGACCTTTAAAACGCCTTCCTACTTTTGGTTCACCTAATAACGAAAGCGAATTAATTGCCATCGAAATTATCATATTATTACATTCTAGCGCCATAATATAAATTTTTTCTCCTGTATAAATATTTTCGTCACTTCTTAAATCCAAAATTTCACCAACTACGGAATATTGGTCGCACTCTACGCCACATGGCATAAATGTTGTCTCTACAATAGAAAATACATCTTCTGATAAAATTCTATGAGAAATTTTTGTATACGTATCAATATCTTCAATTGTAAGACTTTCTATTGCCTCTTCATCACCTTCTTTTGCAGCTGCAATCAATTGACTTCTTTTTCGTTGCTCTTCCATATTTTTTTTAGAACTTATTTTATTTTTCTTTATTGGAAGTAATATCATCCCACTGAGTGACAATGCTGATAAGTATATTGTACAGCCTTTAATTGGATTTCTGGATATTAAATTTTTTCTGTCAGGATTAAACATATCTTTTTTAAATCCTTTTTGTGTAATTATAAAATCCATATAATCCATAATATTTTGCAAAAAGAAAATTAAAGTCACTCCCATTTTTGTCTCATCACATACAACAGAGTACGACTCTTTATCTACATGTCTCTCAATAATAATTTCATCATTGCATGTTATGGTATTTCCTATTGTAAAAGGATAATAATATTCATATATAAATTTTTTCCCCTCAAATCTGCCAAAGATATATATGCCTGTTAACGAACTAACTCTTACAATTGCAACTCCTCGACTTAACACTTTATTTTTTACAATTAAATCATCTTCAACACACTGTTTTACTGCTGCGTTAATAAATCTTTTTTCTTGTTTTGAATCTATGTTAGAAAATCCAATTGCACTAAGGTATAGATTCATAATCATCCTTTCTTTTTATGTTTATAAAAATTATATTATAAAGTATCTACAATAAATACCGTCAATACCTTTAACAAATCCAATTCCTTTGGTTCATCATATGACGAACCATCTGAATGAATTGATATACTAATAACTGGTCTATCAATCGCCTCTTTATTTTGACGAATTACAACACCTCTTTCACCGTCATTGGTAATAACTTCTGTTCCTACCGGGTATGCCGCCACCGTCTCTAAAAACTTATTTGCTATTGTAGAATCATATCGAATACCTTTATTTACTCTAATATATTCGATTGCTTCATATATCTTCATTTTTTTATTGCCAATTCCACTTATCAAACTATCAAAATCGTCACAAAGTGAAACAAGCTTAACTTCTTGTTTTAATTTACTGCCTTTTTGTTTAAATGGAAAACCATTTCCATCAATTTGTTCATGATGTAAAAGAATAATCTCCTTAACAACATCGGTAAGCCATTCTTCTTCTTGAATTGAACTATATCCATATATGGTATGTTTTTTATATTCAAGAGCATCCTCAGGAATCATCTCGCCAACTTCAATATCTATGTATGGGGCTTGTATATATTTAAGCCCAATATCATGTAAAATAGCCCCTTTTGATATATTTCTTATCTGACGTTCATTCATTTTTAAACGAAGAGCCATTATGGTTGACAATATACATACATTAATACAATGCGTATACATATCTGTACTGATATTTCTGATTTCCGTAATTGAATTAATGACTTCTGGTTCTGAAATCACATTTTTAATGATATTATCTGCTTCACTGCTTATCTTTTTTAATTCTTCATTATGTTTATAAATGTGTTTTTCTAATATACTTTTCGTTATGTCCGTTGATTTTGCAAAAGTTTCTTCAATAGAAAAATGTTCTCGTGTCTCGTCAATTTTTGTTTGACATAAAGATGGCTCACAAAGCATGACTTCTGTTGTTTCTGTTATTTCTTCATCTTTAAAATCACATTCATCTTTAACATATACTGAGGATAAATTATAACTTTTTAATTTTTCAATATACTCGTCTTTTAATACAGTATCCGATTGAATCAAAACATTGTTCGCCGGAGATAAGATTGGAACTGCTAATGTCTCGTCACCTTTTAACTCATCAATTAATACTAACTTCATATGTCCCCAACACCTTTCCTATTCACTACAACTCCACAACAAGTAAACTCTATTTTGCTATAAGCTCAACCTTACCCCCCATATAAGGCTGGAGTGCTTTTGGTATTTTCACATTACCATTTTCCATCAAATTATTTTCTAAAAACGCAATTAACATTCTAGGTGGTGCAACAACGGTATTGTTCAATGTATGTGCAAAATATTTATTCTTATTTTCATCTTGTACTCTTATTTTTAGTCTTCTTGCCTGTGCATCCCCCAAATTAGAGCAAGAACCGACTTCAAAATATTTCTTTTGACGTGGTGACCACGCCTCAACATCAATAGATTTTACCTTTAAATCAGCAAGGTCGCCTGTACAACATTCAAGTGTTCTCACAGGTATATCCAATGAACGGAATAAATCAACTGTATTTTGCCATAATTTTTCAAACCATAACATAGATTCTTCTGGCTTACACACAACTATCATTTCCTGTTTTTCAAACTGGTGAATCCTATATACACCTCTTTCTTCAATACCATGCGCCCCTTTTTCTTTTCTAAAACATGGAGAATAACTTGTAAGTGTCTTAGGAAGTTCTTTTTCTTGTATAATAGTATTAATAAATTTACCAATCATTGAGTGTTCGCTTGTTCCAATCAAATATAAATCTTCGCCTTCAATCTTATACATCATGGCATCCATTTCCTCGAAGCTCATAACGCCTGTTACAACATCACTTCTAATCATAAATGGCGGAATACAATAGGTAAAACCTCTATCAATCATAAAATCTCTGGCATATGCAATAACCGATGAATGAAGTCTTGCAATATCTCCCATAAGATAATAAAAGCCATTACCTGCAACTCTTCCGGCAGCATCAAGGTCTATACCATCAAATCTTGCCATAATATCCGTATGGTATGGTATCTCAAAATTGGGTACTACTGGTTCCCCATATCGCTGCACTTCTACATTTTCACTGTCATCTTTTCCAACTGGTACACTAGCATCAACAATATTTGGAATCTTCATCATAATTTCAGTAATTTTAGCATTCAGTTCAGATTCTTGTTTTTCTAATTCTGCCAATCTTCCAGCAAAATCATTAACTTGTGTCTTTATTTTTTCTGCCTCTTCTTTTTTGCCTTGTCCCATCAATGCGCCAATTTGTTTAGATAATTTATTTCTATTACTTCTAAGCTCATCTGCTTCGGTCTGAACAGCTCTTGCCTTCGCATCAAGTTCTATTACTTCATCAACCAAAGGAAGTTTATGCTCTTGAAATTTTTTCTTTATATTTTCTTTTACTACATCAGGATATGACCTTAAAAATTTTAAATCAATCACGTTAACACCATGCCTTTCTAATTATCTATATAATCGAGTAGAAAAAATTTATCTTCCCCTACTCGCCGCGCGCCCCATGCGCCGCTTTAGCGGTATATTTTCTCTGCATGAGGTTGTGCATTAACAAAGACACAAATTGTATCTTACTCTTTATACTCTTTATTATGCTACTTTTTCTGGATATTTTCCATATTTTTATCAATATTTTAATCTACTTTTACATCTTCTGAAAGCATTTTATTTATTTTTGGGCTTAAATCTACGCTTCCAGATTTTCCTGCCAATGCTTCCTTTAATGCTTGTTGTTCTTCTTTACCCAACTCAATAAAAGATTTCCCATTAACAATTTCTTTGATATATGCAAAACAACCATCATTACTGTGCATAACATTTACAAGAAAACCATTGTCCATCTTATCAAGCATACATAATGCAAAACTGAGCTTTCCACCCATTTCATGAAAAGCATCGTATTTTATCATTCCCACTTTACAATATGTAAATTGAAGCTTATCATAAATATCTTTTATTGCCTTTGAATTATTTTCCGTTGAACTTTTAATTTCTTTTACATCTTTAATATTTTCTTTTATTATATTCTCTATGGACTTACCATCTGAACCTATCATAAATGATTCATATTTCTTTTTTAATTTAGAGGTTTTGACAACGAATACTATTAATAATATGACAGCAGTTAAAAGAATTGTTGTTAAACCAATTACAATATAAGATGCTTCAATTGAAAAAGCACCAAAAAAATCAATCATTTGTTTTCCTGCTACTCAAAACACAGACAAATATTTGTCTAGCAGCTTTCTCCTTTCCCTATTTATAAAAATTTTTCAAATTCTCGTATTTTCTCGATAGACTATATCGCGCTTTTTTAATTTAATTTTTTTAGTAAATCATATATTCGTTCTAATTCTTCCTGTGAATAATAATTAATTTCAATTCTACCTTTATTATTATCTTTATTTTTTATAGTAACATGTGTCGCTAATAATTTTGACATTTTTTCTTCAAAATCTCTATATACAAAATCATTTTCTGGTTTCTTTAAAACTTTACTTGGTTTTTCCAGCTCTCGCATCAATTTTTCTACTTCTCGAACACTTAAATTTTCATCAAAAATTTTCTGTGCAATCATAAACTGTTTATCTTTATCTTCTACACTAATAATTGTTCTCGCATGTCCATTGCTCAGTTTTCCTTCCATAACCATCTCTTGCACACGCTTATCCAATTTTAAAAGTCTTAATGAATTGGTAATAGCAGCTCTTGATTTTGATACTTTTTCAGCAACTTCATCCTGTTTTAATTTATAATCTTTAATTAATCTTTGATATGCCTGTGCTTCTTCAATTGGATTAAGGTCTTCCCGCTGAATATTCTCTATCAAAGCAATTTCCATTATTTGTTGGTCTGAATAATCCTTAATCACTACTGGAATTTCTTTTATTCCAGCTAATTTAGCAGCTCTCCATCTTCTTTCTCCTGCTATAATTTCATAATAATCATCTTTTTTTTGTACAAGCAACGGTTGTAAAACACCATATTGTTTAATTGATTCTGATAACTCAATAAGTGAATCTTCATCAAACATTTTTCGAGGCTGTTCTTTATTGGGTTCTATTTGAGATATGCGCACTTTTACTTCTGCTGGTTCTTTTACTACTACTTCCTTTACTATTACTTCGCTTTTTTCGTCATCTTCTGGTATTAACGCACTAAGACCTCTGCCTAATCCCTTACCAAGACCTTTATTAGTAGATTTCTTACTTTGAGCCATACTTTCCTCCAAATATATTTGTCAATGTTCGTACATTAATATGTAACTATCATTTTCTATTCATTACTTCTTGTGCAAGCAATCTATAACTTTCTGCACCTGATGACTTACTGTCATATAAATTAATTGGCTTCCCATGACTTGGTGCTTCTGCTAATCTTATATTTCTTGGAATAATTGTTTTATAAATATTTTGCTTAAGATTATCCTTAACATTTTCTACAACCTGTAACGACAAATTTGTTCTTGAATCAAACATCGTAAATACAACACCTTCTAATTCTAAAGAAGGATTTAATTTTTTCTTTACAAGATTAATTGTTTGAATTAATTGAGTTAACCCTTCCAGTGCATAATATTCACATTGAATTGGAACAAGTACTGTATCTGCTGCTGTCATGGCATTGACTGTTAACATACTCAATGATGGCGGACAATCTAATATGATATAATTATAGCTTTTCTTAATTTTATCGATTGCTTTCTTTAAACAGTACTCCCTATCCTCAACATCTATTAAATCGATTTCTGCTCCAGCAAGATTAACATTTGATGGAATTAAGTCTAAATTATCTATCACATTTTTTCTAATGGCTTCAATAATACCAACTTCACTTAAAATAACATCATATATTGTTTTTTTTGCTTTATTTTTGTCTATTCCAAAACCACTTGATGTATTTCCCTGTGGGTCTATATCAATAACTAAAACTTTTTGTCCTTTCTCTGCTAAACATGCTGAGAGATTTATAGCCGTTGTTGTTTTTCCAACACCACCCTTTTGATTAGCTATTGCTATCGTTCTCCCCATTCGCTCTTTATACCTCCCTATTATCAACTAAATTTATATACATAAAAGACTGCATATATCAAATATTTATCTGTATTATAACATCTATGAAAATATATATCCATATATTTCTTGACTTTTTATGTTTCACGTGAAACATTTTTATTTATCTAACTTTTTGTATAAATTTAGATTTTCTTTGTGATATAATAACCACAGCAAAGCTGTGGTATAAAAGTTTACTTCGCAAACTTCCGGCTTTTCATTAAGTACAAAATTATGATATAATAATCATAATATAATTTATATAATCCATTTTTATAAAACTTATATAATATTTGATAAGGTTAAATATAAGTTAAAAAAAATTCTATTAAAACATTTTATTTTTAGTAAGACAATAATATAATAAACAATATAACTAAAAGGAGGATTTATGAATCGAAATCAATTAAAATATCTCGTTATTGTTGCTATGTTAATAGACCATATTGCATGGGCTTTTGTTGCAACAAATTCTGTACTAGGACAAATTATGCACTTTATTGGACGACTGACTGCTCCTACTATGGCATATTTTGTATCAGAAGGTTATTACTATACACATAACATTAAAAAATATGCTTTTCGCTTAGGTATATTTGCAATTATTTCTTGGATTCCTTTTGTATATTTTGAATTTGGAACATTACCCATTTATTATATGAATGGACATTTATTTTTTTATCCAGCAGTTGGAGTTATCTATACTCTCTTTCTAGGTCTTATAGCAATTTGGTTATGGGATAAAGGAACTTGTCCTAAATGGTGCAAAATATTAGGAATTATTGGTTTATGTCTTCTTTCTATTATTGGAGACTGGGCAATTTTTAATGTATTATGGTGTCTTTTCTTTTACATATATCGAGATAAACCAAAACAAAAATGGATTGCTTACTCAATCATTGGACTTGTATGTTGCGCTTCGATGCTCTTTGTTGATATTTGGTGGAATTATTTATTTATGACTGGAATTTTTATGGTGCCTATCTTAATACAATTCTTCTACAATGGAAAATCTGGTTCAAAAAATACAATTAACAAATGGTTTTTTTATGTATTTTATCCTACTCATTTACTTATATTAGGATTATTACAATGGACAATATTTTGAAAAATAAATTTACAAGACCATAAAATTTAAAAATGTTTCGCGTTCATGTTTCACGTGAAACATTTTTAAATTTCTGCAATTCCATGTTTAATAGCATAAACGGCTGCTTGTGTTCTATCTGTAACTTTTATTTTCTTAAAAATATTTGAAATATGATTTTTAACAGTACGTTCACTAATTCCAAACGCACTTGCAATTTCTTTATTCAACATTCCCTTTGATACAAACTTTAATATTTGAATTTCTCTTTTTGTTAAATTATCTACATTTTCTTTTAAAATTTCATTTGTAACCATCTTATGATTAAATTCTGGTAAAATATCTGGATGAATATAAATATTATCTTTTAAAACTTCTTCAATAGCATTTGTAAACTCTTTAAAACTTTTATTGAGATTGATATCACCATCACACCCATTATTAACAAGTTTTATTAAATAATCAATATCAGAATTATAAGAATATGTTAAAATTTTAATATAATTATATCTTAATTTAAAAGAAGAGATAAAACGAATAACCTCTTCCTTTGATGAAACATCTGAATTAATTAATATGATATCAGGCATATAATTTATTATCAAATGCTCGTCTATATCCATGAAATTAAAAATCTCTATCACTTTATATAAATCTAATGGCTGAAACAATATTTTAAGCCCACTTATTATAATTTCATTGCCATCTATTAATACAATTTTCTTTTGCATAACTTTTCTCCATAAAAACTTTATTTTAATTTTTATAATTCACTATCACATAAACTTTACAAGTTCCACACCTTGTCCATATACTATACGTTTCTTCTTTTTGCATGATAAAAGGTTAAAATGGAAAATCTAACTTTATCAAAATATTATTTTCGTTTTCAATGATAATCAACCTTACTTTTACATTTAAAACATGAATTAATATTTTTAAATTATCATATTCACTGCTATATAATCCCAATAAATCATTTAATATAAATACTATCATCGATGCTATATGGTCGGTAATAATAGAATCTTCTCCCGAAAAAGAAGTTGATATTGTATTAGAATCTGTAATATATTGGTTAATCATAGCAGAAACAGAATCAAATAATCCTTTTTGTAAAAATAATTCCTTTTGGGTTTGCTTTTTATGATTATCTACTACATTGGAAAATTTATCACTATTTATTAATAATGGTTGTATATTATCACACAGTTGATTTAATTCAACGAATGCTCTATTTGTATCTGTGGATATAAAACTTGCTATAAAACGTAACTTATCTTTAATAATATCAATTGTTGAATTATCAATTATATATTTATTGCTAATAAATTCTTTTATATGATTTAATTCTTCAATTTTTTCATTATTAAAATTCAATTTATTATTTAATGTAATTAATTGTTCTTCTAGTTGTTTTTTCGTTTCAGATAATTTTGCAGATTCTAAATCATCAAAGTTATTATTAAATCCTAAAAATAATTTTTCTCCTGAATTTTTACTTAAGTTAAAATCTTTAATTCTAATCTCAAATTGTTCAATATCTAATTTAATGGAACGAATATTGTTTAAAATCACATTTTTATTTTCCATATATCGTTTTAATTCCATCTCTAAATATTTAACATATTCATCCATATTCCTATACCTCAAAATAACTAAAAAAGATAATTACATAATTCTTAATTATGATTATATATGAAAATTTAAATAATGAAAACAATAAATTAACTTAAAAACTAAAAAATTTATAATAATACATCATTTTTATACATTTTGTAATTTTTTACTTAACACTAGAAAAATTAGAATTTCTATATTATAATGAATAAAGCAAAGAATAAGTTGTGTCTATGTGTTGCTTGACATAAAAATGAAAAAAAAGATACATCTTTTAAGGAAAAATTCTTTGTATAAAAAGGCAGCACACAAATTGCTTATGCGCAAAAAGCAGCGCAGAAATGGAGATGAATATGAAAACTTCAAAAAAGTTATCTCTTACATTAGCAGCTAGTGTATCTACATTAGCAGGAATACATATGCTTAATTCATATATTACCAAAAAATCTATAAAAAATAGTAGAATAATCTGCTCACCACACCGCAAAAAACGAATACCAGA
>CAMUHY010000031.1 GCA_947088865.1 uncultured Eubacterium sp.
AAATTTATGGCAAAAATATACACCTAATAACAGTTATTTGTTATCAGGTGTAATTTATATAATGTTTTTCATTTGTTTTAGTTCTGTCAAATATTTACACAATAAGCTATATCATACCAGAAAAAAGATTGACAAACAGTACCTTTGCAGAAAATGAACTGTTTTTGCAGAAAACGGCACAAAAAAACCTTTCAGATTGAGTTATATCTTCTGAAAGGTTCTTCCTTAATATCTTAATAAATTTCCGGCTTACCCATTCTGATAAATATTCTTTATATTTGCCATTAATATTGTTCTCTTAGTCTCAAAATTTATAGCCTTCCTAAATTGAAACGTCAAATCTATTGCTTTCACTGTTTCTACTTTCTCTTATGCCGCTCCAATCAATCTCCTTTATCTTTCGCAGAAGGTCATTTGCAGAAGATGCCTGAATGGTAGTTTTCTTAGTAGTGGCACTATTTTTTCTCTTAGCATCTTCTTTCTTTGCAACCGCCTTTTTTTCTTCTGCACGTTTTTCTCTGATTCTTTCAATATGTTCCTTCTGCCTGTCCATAGCCTTCTCTAATTCAGCAAATATAGACATCTTACCATCTTTACCAAAAGAGATTCCCATTTTCGTTATCTCTACTTTATCAGATGTTTTTCCAAACGCTGATTCAAAGCCGAACTGCTGATTTATTTGTTCTGACATACGAACCGCACCCTGTACACGATCCATATAATCCTTTGCGTACTTTTCATCAGAAGCCATCTTTTCCAGTTCTTCACTCGAAAAGATAACAGAGGTTTCTTTTGTGCATCGGGAGAGGATTTCTTTTGCATTATCCCCCTTATCGAAATCAGCCACCATAAAATCCATATTGCTGTATGTTTTTCTCAAATACTCTAAATACTTCTGCGCCCTATTGGAAAGCTGCGACTGGCTTGCCTTGCTGTTCTGCGAAACTGTTTCTGCTCCTTTTGCATCGCCATTTTTTACTTCTGTATTGCTTTTCTGATTCTGCTGAACATTGTTATAATATTGAGAAGTAGTATAACTTCCATCAATTACATTCATATCCTAATCCTCCCTAAAAATTATTATTTGAAGTGTTCTGCTGCTATGTCAATAATATTCCTCTCTGCTTATATAACCTTGTGCCTTGCTATTAACACGCTTTGTATATGAAAGTGTGTGCCTTATCAAACTGTTCTTTATTAGTTTGTTTTTATACCAGGGCATCCAGTTATTCCTAGATGCCCTAGAAAGCAAATAGGGGAATTATGAGTATCTATTATCTGTAGTATACAGTAACATAAACATTTTTTAAAGTTGCTGCGGCAATCATCCCTGTTGAATATCTTGTTGACGCAAATTGTACATAATATGTGCCTGCTGCACTAAGACCATAATTTCCAAAGTCCGAAAATGTCAAAGAACTTGCCCATGTTTGATTGTCAATGTAACGGTCAAATGTTCCATCTCCATTATCCTCATCCTTTGCCACATATAATACAATGTTTCCGGTACTTCCGCTGCTCTTAGATGACGTAACAACAATTTTTGTAATGGTTGCACCAGCCGGTACAGATGAACTCCTGATTGTAAATGAACCTATCGTTGACTCTGCAACCAAATCATCTTCGCCAAAAAATGCGTTCAAGCTGCCAATTGAATGTCTGTTTGATCCGGCAGCATATGGGGTTGGTGTTACCTCAAAAGTTACCGCCCCCTCATCTGCAACAGCCGCCACTTCTGTATCTTCCGCTGCAAAAGCAGTTGCATTCATTGAAAACAACATTATAATACATAGTGCTAATGATAAAATCCTTTTTTTCATGACATCCCATTCCTTTCTTTGTTTTTATTCCCCTAAATGCTTAATTTCCTATCAGATTAAATAGCCAGCCACTTCATGAACCGACTGTAAAAATATCAATAGGCTTTCAAACATTCTCTCCCATCCTTATAATAGCAAAATATAGACAGTATTCAATTACCCATGCAGAAAATGAACTGTTTTAGCAGAAAACGGCAAAAAAATCCTTTCAGACATACATTAACACTCTGAAAGGACTTCCTTATGCTCATTCTTGCACTTCTAACATGACCTTTAATTCATCATCTTTGCCGATTAACTCACCATATCTCCCTGTATCAATGACCATTCCTTCTTTCAGTACGACAATCTGATCCACTTTGCTCAATATCTCTTTTTTATGTGTTATCACTATTACTGTCTTTTCTTTCAACTTGGTATTCAAAAGTCCATTGATCTGTTGCTCTGAATAGGCGTCTGTATTTGAAGTCGCTTCATCAAATATAATAATTGGCTTGTCGTGTATCAGCGCTCTTGCAAGGGCTATCTTCTGCTTCTGCCCGCCAGAAAGCATTGCACCGTTCTGACCTACCACATAATCTAATGATACTTCTTTGATAAAATCTCCCAGTCCACTGTCCTGACAAGCTGCTTCTATCATGGTATCTTCCACCTGCTTATACAGACAGATATTGTTTCTTATAGTGTCATTGAACAGATATATCTGCTGGCTTACAACAGATACTATACTGCGATATGCAGACAATGACAGTTCAGAAATATTCTCTGCCCCTAACAATATTTTTCCTCTTGTCGGCTCATACATTCTGGTAAGAAGATTGATGATTGTTGTCTTTCCTGAACCATTTCTTCCGATTATAGCCGTCTTGCTGCCCTTTGCAAATAAAATATCAACATCTTTCAAAATATCCTTATCTTTTTCATAGGCAAAAGAAACCTGTTCCATTTTCAAATCATTCAAATAAGGTTCCACATTTTTTCCATTATCTGTTTCTTCCTCCAAATCCATAAATGCATAATATCGTTTCGTTGACGGGATAATTCCAGATAGCAGATAGCCTATATTAAGAATTGCAGAAATCGGTCCTGTAACATAAGCACTATATGTAATAAATGCAAATACACTACCCACTGAAAGCTGCAGGTCAAAGACCAGATTTGCACCCAATATATATAACAGTGTGGTAAGGAACTGCACCATAATACTATCTATGATCATGTTCCACTGCCCCAACATATTCATCTGCTTTTGTTTTTTTATAATTTCATTCTGATTAAGTACAAATTCCTCATGTTTTTTGTCAAGAACATTAAACAGCTTAACTTCCCGTACCCCGCCAACAGTATCTCCGAACCATCTTGCATATTTTTGATTTTTTACTATAAAATCGTCCATAATCTGCTTTTGTTTCTTAGCAAAATATTTCATCACGATACACTTGATTGGAATAAACAGAAGTACCAGTATTGTCATTTTGAAATCTATAATAAATAATCCAATAATGCCACCTGTCATGCTAAACGCCTGCGTAACGACAAAGAAAACGCTGCTGTCAGCAATAGATGTCATTTGGTTAATGTCCGTGTTAATATTGTTCAAAGTCTCCGCATAATTCGTATTATTAAAATAACTTACCCTCAATTTCATAAGATGTGAGAAAGACTGTTCCGAAAGAAAATATTGTATCTTAGCTGAAATATCTACACGCTTTTTCTCTTTTACTATATCAATAAAGGAATTTACGGTATATATTGCCATAGACGCTAATACCAGTTCAATCAGCAATTTCTTATCGCCGCCGATAAAACCATCGTCCATGATCCGCCTGCTGATGAGTGGTACACAAAGATTTAACCCCGTAGAAATAAACAGACAACAGACAATTACAACAATTGTTTTTCTGTATCTGTTCAATAGCAAAAGTAATTTCTTTACAGCCTCTTTGTTATCCATATTCATCCTCCGTCAGTTTTGTTTCTATAATCCGATATATTTCTTCAATAGCTTTACTGTCAAACAATCCCGAAAATTTTTTCTCTGCCTTTTCTTCTTCAAAAGAAAATTTAACCACGATATTTTCTCCCTCATTGCAAAAACAAATCTCCACATCACAATCAGGATATATTTTCAAAAATTTTGCCCTATCTTCTAATGGAACGCACCAAATGAGCAAATCACCCTGCTTATAAAAAATCTGGCTTTCAATAAATTTTTTCCATGTTTCCTGATCTGACGCAGGCTCCGGCATATACTCTAACCCATACAATACGCACTCTGGTTCCATACTTACTGTATATGCGTTATAACCATCATTGGCAAAATATTTCTTTAATTCGATAAGTATATAGTAACTATCTATTGTTGATTCCATTGCTAATATCACTACTGGCACATCAAGACCGTTTCCCTGATAATGGTTATTAATAATTTGCTGCTGTCTGGTTTCCCTGCTCCAAAAGAACCCCTGTACGTTTATTTTAGGAACATCATTTTTTCCAAGATATATTAAACTCTTATTTCCTATTTCCAGATTTTCCAAATCAGCCATAGAAAAAGCTATAATAGTATCTATTTCTTCCTGTACTTCTTCATACTTTCCTGTAACTGTTTCAAAATAATGCTTTGCCTTACTTGCGGTTCCTATACCCAATACATATGCTCTATAAACCCAGTCCGGCTCATATATTCCGCTTATCATATGAAGTTGACTCTGCTCACTTGCATATCTCTTTAAACTCTTTATTTCAAATGTTCTATTCGCCTTTAACTTATTAGCAATCAATGCACTTATATATGGAGCTGCATAACTGTTACTCAACGATGTACTTATCTCCACATTGTGAACCCTGATTGTATGTACAGACGGTACAACCGTATCTATACCCATTTGCATATAATCTTTACAATAGTCCAACGGGCTGTCAGTGGTTGCCACTCCAATAACATTCGTAAGGCTTGCCGGATATGACACAAAACCCGAATTAGCCGTTGCCGCTACTATAATCATGCCTTTGGCAGCATATTCGTTAATCAAACATCTTAGTTTCTCATAATCCCTAAAATCTGCTGTTCCTAAACTCAAATTAACCAGACATATTTGATTGTTATAGCACCACTTCAAAGCCGGATAAATATTTTTAATTGCCCCCTCCCCATTCTCGTCTAAAATTCTTATACTGACCAAACGGCAGTCTGGACAATATTTTTCCAGTATCATTGCACAGTTTGTCCCATGCTGAAATTGTTGTTGGTCTATATTTTTTGTATCGGCTATGCAAATACCATTTTCATCAATGGCAATATTTTTTTCAATCCTCCTCTTTATCAGATGCTCGTTAATTCCATTATCTATAATTGCAACTCTAATGTCTTTATCCATATTTACCTCAAAAAATCTGATTGACATTATATGATGCCAATTTTGTAATCATATCTTCATATACCCTATCCATATCAGTAGGATTCATTAAATCATATAATCTGTCTACATTTTGATCATACTCTTTCTTCCCTAATTTTATAATCCTTAACTGATCATCTTTGAGCGTTGAAGGATCGAGCCAGGCATTAGATAAATGAAAACTATCCACTTCAAAATTCAGCCTATATTTACAAACTTTGCTCAGTTCCTCTAATTGTTCGGTAGTATATTTTTTTCCGTACAGCATATTCATAATAACATAATCTCCTGCAACTGCTTGTGAAACCATATATGCTGTAACTCCATAATCAAAATGATGTTTTTTATTAATTGCCATAATTGCTCCGGGAATACCTATTACAATTAAATCAGGTTGTTCAGTCATTTCAATACATTTTACATACTTTTTAAATAAAATAATCTTTTGTGTATCATCTTTATTTTCATTCATAAAAAAAGGAAATGAATGAAAACCAAACAAGCTACTATATGGTTTACTTCCTATGGAACTTACCTTATAACCATTGGCTAATAACTGCTTTCTTAATGCTAATTGTATCTGAAATTTTTCTGTGTATGGTGCAGTCCCGACTACAAATACAATCGGAACAGATATTTGCTGTTCCTCTGATATTAACTCTAATCGTTTGAAATCAAAATCTTCTTTCTCTTTCTGCCCTATATAAATTACATTTTTCCCTTTTTTAATACTATTTTCTATAAAAGAATGTTTATAGAAATCTGGTTCAATAACTATTACATTATCAAAAGCATCATATTTTACATCTGTTACATCAATAATAGGTATGTTAATATCATCAGTAGCAAAAGCATTAGAATTTTCCAATACCACAAGTCCACTAATGGTATAATCACCAAAATCTATATACTCTATCATTGAAAGTAATTCAACATCGCAAGGAAATAATAAAGCATTACTTTTCATCTATCAATTTCTCCTTCTAAAAAACTTTTAAAAAATCGCACCCACACTCTTTTAATACTATATAATCTTTAAATAGATTTTCAACATGACTACGAACCTTGTTACATTTTTCAAGCCTTACCATTGGCGTCATTCTCTCACCATTATCCGCAGTCACAGCACATTGTGTACAAAAATTAATTGCCCAACAATTCTTACATACTTCTTCTGTTATCTGTCCCACATTCAACAATTTTTTCACTTTTTCAATATCAAATCCATCGTAAATATTTCCAATACACATCTCATCGCAAGTTTCATTGACACGTTCACATGGAAACAACTTACCATACGCATTAACAAAAGGTCTTTGAATACCTGGCATACATGGACCACCTGGATGAACCACTTTCTGCATTACCTGTTCTGAAACACTTCTTTTATGTACTATTTCTCTAATGTCTGCAACTTCTCGTACCACCAATTTAGATACACTTTCCCTCGGTACTCTATTCAACAAATACATCATACCAACAAATTTTTCATTACAAACTTCTATATAATTCTTGGCATTGCCACGTTCAGTTTTATCTTTCCTATTTACATCATTTATATAGTTTGTGCTTACAATTATATCTTTTATAATTGGTTCCTTAGTGAAGTAATAATTAATCAATGCAAAATCATTTTCATCATCTAATACTGCATTGAATGTAACATGTTCTAAAAGTTCCTGCGCAATCTCATTAATCCTTTTGATTTTATCTATTACAATATCATACGTTCCATGCTTACCATCTGCAAATGTTCTATTCTTATCATGTACCTCTCGTGGTCCATCAAGGCTAATTGTCAACAAAAAATTTTCTCTTTTCATATATAAGATTATATCATCTGTCAACAAAGAGGCATTTGTAGTCAAATTAAACATCAACCTTTTTCTTTTGAAAATTGTTCGTGAATATTCTACACACTTCTTAATAAGCTCCATTTCCAGCAAAGGTTCTCCACCATAGAAACTGATATTTATTTCCGTAGAATTTTTACTATGCCTATACAAAAAATCCAACGCTGCCTTTGCTGTATCCCAGCTCATCCTCTTATTATTATGCACACGATTATAGTAACTCCCTGAATACACGCAATAATCACATCTAAAATTACAATTCTGTGTAACTTGCATGGTCAATTTTGTCATATTATTTTCAAGAAGATCCTCAACAATTTCTGTCATTGGATGTTCTATTTTTTCTATTTTATTAGTTTGAAGCATACCATTCTTTTTCATATTTTTAATTATCATTTTATCATCCGCATTTAAAACTTCCTTTTTCCCGTTTAAAAGATATTCATATATCCTTTCATTGACTTTGCAGAGCATATTTGTATTCACATCAAACAAATATACTTCTTTATGTAATTTTATTAAATGAACAAAAGGCTTATCCATATACAATCATACCCTTCCCATATCTTCATATTTGTAAAAACAGATAGCCTCCAAATAAATGAAAGCTATCTGCCTAATGTCCCCATATCAAGCAACTACATATGGATTACTAACAGCTTGGAATCATTCTGAGCATTATTTGCATAGTTCTGAGCATACTCTACTGTACCATTAGGATTTACATTAGGGTATGGACATGAACAGCTAGCATAGCACCAGCATCCACAAGCATAGGATACCAAGTTTCCTGCATCCTTTGACATTTTCTTGCCTAAAGTCTTTTTCATACAGCGTTCCTCCTTCCTCATATATTAAATCAGCCCACTTTCGCAGGATAATTTCATTCTTGTATATGTTTACTGACAACCAATGCGATATTTTCTATACTATCGAATTTATTTTCAACCAATTCATTCTCCGTAAAGTGAATATCATATTCATTTTCAATATACAAAACTAACCGCAATACATCTCTTGGCATCAACCCTAACAAATACAAATTGTCTACTTTACCTAATTTATCCTCGTCTATATTAAATTGCTCAAGGATAATTTTTTTTAAATTGTGTTTAATCTGCCCTTCCAAAAAACATATTCCCCTTACAATACTGTATTCTTTTCATATTTATCAATTGCTATTTGTGTCATGTTATTAATATAATCTTTTCTATCTGCCTCCTGTTTTTCAAGTAATTTTCGTTTTAACACATTTTCCTCTGCCATTCGCTCATACTCATCATGTCTTTCTTTTCTTCTCTCGTATGCTTCTACCATATCTGATGATGAGACTGTCATCTTTTCACTTGTAACACAGGCATGAGCAATCTCGCCATTTTCATCCAATGCAATCAAAAAACCTTTTCTTGGATTCGGATTTGCAGCATTTTGTGTTGCAATAAAATTTTCAACACCTACCATTACTTTCTTTGCCAGTTCTGGATCACTTTTCATTTTTTCTTCTAATACAGGCGGTACAACAATAGCTTTTTTACCAATTGTTGAACTGATTCTTGCCTGCACCTTGGGATCACTCATTTTAGGCTCTGCTCCAGATGGTTTCCAATCTAAAACTGACTCATCTGCATTATTCGTAAAGTATTTTTCCCAAGGATAATCATTTCGTCCCCATAAAGAATTATCAATTTTTGCTGTATCCATTACATTATAATACGCCCCCGGAAACCTTGACTGCCACATATCCTTAAAGCTGCACTCTGTTTTTGCTGTCTTTTCCGCTGCTTTAGTTGACAAAATACCATTAAAGCCAACACTATTATTTTGCTCCGTCACCTTGCTTTGCTGACTCATGTAATTCAAATAATGATTATTTGATAAATTTGATAAGCCTAAATTCATATGTCTCCTTTCCACAGTTCCTCTATCATTCAGAACCGCACCGCTCTCCTAAAAAGGTCCAAGCGAGTCATTTTATTACCAATATGAATATTTTATATTATGATTTCTTAAATCGGGCTGCTTATTGATAATAAAACAGCCCGATTTAATAGTGCTTGTGCAACAAATCTCAATATATTCCACGTCCGCACAACACTTTTGTTGTTACGCTCCTAGTTCTCTTTTTTCTTCGGTCTTTTCGGTTGATGAAAGAGTGCTGAACATTCTGCTGTACTGCCAAGAATTGTCTTTTCTACATCATTCCGGGCAATCCGCTCTACTACTTTTAATACCTTGTCAGTAATTTTTTCTGATTTCCTCATTTTACCTCTACCTCCTGTTTTAATATTTTGGCTAAGCACATTAAGAATGAACACAATATGATAGCAATTGACATATAACTTACATAGAGCTGGTTAATCTCTAAAACAATCAGTAAAACTATTACTGCCGTTTCCATCAATACAAGCAATCTGGCTGACTTTTTGTTTTCCTGCAATTCACCTTTGCTCATATCAATGTTAGGGTGATTTACTGTACCAATAACCTCAATAACAAGCACTGCCAATAACAGCATTCCATACATGAAATAAGTTTTTTCTGATAACACTGCTGCTATTTTAATAATTCCAATGTAAGTTATAATTGTCGCAAGATAGCACTGCCAGAATTTATCTGCATGATAGCCTCCGGTTCGTTTTCTCAATGAGAGAAAAAAAATCAAAAAAATTACTGTTGGTATAAACTGTTTAAAAAACATACCAATAATCAGCATGGTTCCAACTCCTATTAAATGTTCTGTCAAAACCAATAAAACGTATTCATAATAATCACTGTTAGATTTTTCGATTATTTTTCTTTCCTCCATTTGAGTTACTAATTTCATTACCATCTTTTCTACCATACCTAAGTGTTCCTCCTTTTATCTAGTATAAAGAAAAATCAAAATAAAACAATAAGTCTTGCAGAAAGTGGACATTTTTAAGCAGAAAATGGCACAAAAAAGCATCTCATATGATCATTGGGCATACAAGATGCTTTCTTTTAGGCAGGAATAATTATCGAAAAATAAAACTCATAGTTATCATCCTTTATAATATATGAACCACCATATTTCTCAATTACATCAATAATATTTTGTATCCCGATTCCATGTTCTTCTGTTTTTATTAGCTTCGTGGATTTTATTTTCCCATTTTCATAAACAATCGGGTTGCTGAATGTATTCTTTACGCCGATTTTTATCATGCCATCTTCATTGACAAATTTCAGTTTCAATATTCTTTTTCCGCTATCACACTTTTTACAGGCTTCAATTGCATTATCAAGCAAATTAGATAATATCGTAACAACATCTTCATCCTTAATCCAAACTCCTGACAAATCATTTACCCGCAGCACAACAACGATTCCATTTATATCCGCTTCCTGATATTTTGTATTTAATATCGCATTCACTATTACATTATTTGTATCTATAGCATCCAACTCTTTATCTATACTGCCATGCACAGTCTTTACATATTCTTCTAATTTTGAATACTGTTGTTTCTTTAATAAATGCCCTATACAATCAATCTGATTTTTGTATTCATGTGTTTTCTTTTTCTGTTTGTCAAAGTTCTCTGATATTGAGCGATACATTTCTGACTGGTTTTTAACCTGTAACTGAACTATTTTATTTTCGCATAACTGTATCTCCCTCTCAACAATATCATTAATTAAATAGAATACCACAATATTCATTCCAATCATTCCAAAGGCACCTATAAATACCAACATTATCTGCTCTGGTGTCTCGACATATTTGAAAAATGAAAGCATCGAAATTATAATAACTATTGTAAAAATAGGAAAAATCAATAATTTTAGCCAATCCGTATCACATAAAACCTCAACAGATTTTTTACCGAGCTTTCTTCTTATGATGATAATGCCTAAAAATAAAATTGCCTTTCCAAGCAAAATCATTAAGATTTTTTCCAAATTGTACTGCTTTCCTACTGCTTCACTAAGAGAACATAATTCTTTACCAATAGAATACGCAAAATAATCCGTAGACAACATCATTGTCTGATATAGCCACCCTAATACAAAGGCTTTCCCCATACTTATTTTCACATGCCATAACATAACCAAAACATATAACGATGCTACTATTATCTGTTTCAAAATTAATATATTTGAAAATGTCCTTGCAGCTACAAATACGCTAATTTCCAATGCCATTAACTGAACAAGGTTAATCCAGCCTTTGTTCCGTACTATTCCAAATATTTCGCAAAAAATTTTGCCACATAAAACTTCAAACAAAATTATTAATGCTTCTGCCAATAAATCAGACATCTAAATTTCTCCCTGATATGATATAAATTGCTCCTTGACATATGTATATCTTGCTTTTGGTATTACCAGTTCGACGTCATTATTCAATATCACATGATACCGGACAACGTTCTTTATATGCTTAATATTCACAAGATAACTCTGATGTATCCTTATAAAATCATCTGATTTCAGCGTATCCTCCAGCGCACTTAGTTTTTCATACATGGTATAGGTATTCAAATTATCCTCCATAATATGAAATTCCAGTTTATGAAGTTTGCTTTCAATATACAACAGCCTGTCCAGAGATACTTCTTTTGTTCCTTCTTTAAATTCAAATTTCCTTTTGGCAACTGAATAATTCAGTTTGCCTATGATGGCATCCATGCACTCATTAACTGTACCCTGAAAGTTTTCACTTCCTTTTAACAAATATCTGACAGCATCTAACCGATACCCTTCCAAAGAATAGCTCACATAAGCGGTTACAAATACAATAAACACTTCCCTGCTTGCTGCCCTGATTTTTTCAGCCACTTTGATGCCATCCATTTTTTCCATATTGATATCCAGAAATACAACAGTATAACGTACTACCTCGATTCCCAACTTTACTAAATCCTCACCAGAGCTATATGTATCTATCTTAAAAACAAGACCTTTTTCCGTCATGTAACCGGATATAAGTTCTTTTAGTTCTTCTGCGAAAATCAATTCATCATCACATATAGCAATCCTGAACATCTATTTCGGTTCCTCCTTCCTAAGTCAATTTTATCGTGGTTTGTCTTTAATCCTTAATCCCCGTCTGTTCTGTATTTCGTCATGCATTACAAAATTCTTTAATATTTTCCCTACATTCATAGTGAACGACGATAAGCAATCTTTGCTTTGTGCGTGTCCTGTTACGCTGCTTATAAAACCCCCTTTATATTTTATTTTTCTTTCATTTATAAGTCAATCATCTTGCAGAAAATGACCATATATAGCAGAATATGACACGATTGAAATTCAATAATACAGATTATTATAATAAATTATACAATCAGAACTCATTTTAGTCCATTTCTCATTTGTTTTTTTCAGAAAAAGTGTTATACTAGGGATATTCCCCCTTCAAACTCAAGAATATAAAGGAGCAATGATACAGCTATGAAAATTCAGGATCTAAACATTTCTGCTGCTTCTAAATCTGCCTTAAACAGTATTGGCTTGACAATGG
>CAMUHY010000032.1 GCA_947088865.1 uncultured Eubacterium sp.
TTTCACGACAGCAGGTGAGGTTGAATCTGTGACAGCTCATGAAGTTATTAACATCTATACATTAAGAATGAGCAAAGGAAAATCTGCAAGAGAGTTGAGTCTATTGTTGGGACAGAACCCAAATTATGTCAATAATATTGAAAATGAGAAAAATTTTCCTTCTATTCAAGTTCTGAACAGTATTTGTGAATATTTTGGAATTTCTTTGAAAGATTTTTTTGACGAAGAGAATAAAGAGCCAAAGTTAGCCAAAGAAACTTGGAACGAATTTGCAAAGTTAGATAAAAAGACATTGGAATCGTTTATACAATTAGCAAAGAAGATTAATGGAAGTGAATGATTGGGATTTAAAGAACTTAGTGTATTTGCTTTTGTATGATTGGCAGATGGTGACGGTTGTATTCTTGCATTGATTCTCACGTGATTTGTACTTATTGTTTATGTTTCTTCAGGCTTCATAGTGCAACTATTGACAATTATCATGGAAATGTAGATAATATAAAATAAAAATGGAGAGGATTAAAAAATGCATAATAAAGTTCATCTTTCGGATGCAGAGTTTGAGGTAATGAAAATTTTGTGGTGTAATTCCCCGCCCATTACCACTAATGCCATTATGAGTCAGCTTCCAGAGGAAACAAAATGGAAAGCTTCTACTTTGGCAACTATACTTAGCAGGCTATCAAATAAAGGATTTGTTACCTCCAGGAAAGAAGGGAAGGAAAGGATGTACTATCCAGAGGTTGACGAGGAATCCTACCTTTCATACGAAACAAAAAAATTTATGAAGAAATACCATAATAACTCGTTAAATAGTTTTTTTAATATTTTGTATAAAAAAGAAGATTTTGAAAATAGCGATATTCAGTCATTATATAAAAAATTAGATGAATAAAATGCAAAAAATATTTGTAGGATCTTTTATGAGGATGCTCATAATTTCGTGTGTGTTAAGTGTATATTTGGTTATCATAAAAAGAGAAAAAAAGCTATGTTCGAAAGATATATATTTTACACTTGTAGCTTGTCTGGCAGTGAGTGTTATTCCTATGGATTGTTTTTTTCGGATGATAAGTAAAGCTGGAATATCCATTTTATTACCAGAAGATGTCTATGTTATAAGGACGATTATTACATGTGTCTATGTCGTTGTAGATAGTATAAATTTATTTAAAATAATGATGATAATTTGGATATGTGGAATATTTATCTATGGCATAAAAGAAATATATCAGTATTATCAATTGAAAAGGTATATTAATCGGTGGGAAGTTTTTGACATGTCCGCTGAGGCGGAAAAATATTTAGCGGAGTGCTATAAAGAATTTAAAATTGCGAAAAGGATTAGGATAAAAGTATGCGCTGGCATAGAATCGCCATTTATTATGGGGATAAAAAAACCGATTATTGTAGTTCCGGATATTTTGGTAAATGCTGATAGTTTGCCATTTATGCTTAGGCATGAATTAATTCATGCCAAGCGATATGATAATTTTATGAAAATTATTGTAAGGGCAATGTGTATTTTAAATTGGTATAATCCAGTGTTTCGTAAAGCAGAAGAGTATATAGGGTTATATTGTGAAATATCATGTGATCAAGAGGCCGTAAAAAATCAAGATGAGAAATTCAGAAAACAGTATGGAAAAACCTTAATCAGTGCTGTGGAACTACAGTGCCATAAGAAAAATGCATTTGTTGAAAATTTTGTTAGTGATAAAACAAAAATAGATAAAAGGATAGATGCTATTTTAGGGTTTAAGAATAAGAAAAATAAATTTATTATGCCTTTGTTAGTTTTTCTGTTTGGAATTATATACATATTCATGATACAAATAACAGAAAGTAATGATAAAGTAATGAAAGCTTATTATTCAATAGGAAAACTAGATATATTGGATGCAAAATCGATATTGGCTTTTTCGGAAGAAGTTAGTAGGCTGACATTTGAAGAGTATGGACTGTTCGGATTTTCTTATAAAGAAGTTGAAGAACAATTGTATTATAGAGAAAGGAAGGTGAAAGAATTTTTTGATGTTTTCCATAAGGTCTATTATTTTTCAGAAGATGGGGAAGTAAATGCATTGGTGAAAAGAAATGAAATTGGAAAAATTATTGATATAAGTGTCAATAACAGTGAGAATAATTAGAATTGGAGATAAAGAATATTCCCTCCTCTGCATAGATCCAGATTAGATTTTCTGTAGATGAGGGAATGAAGGAGAAATAGTATATAAAATTATTGCAATAACAACTTCTATTTCAGTAGCACTTTTTTCTGTAGAAAAACGGAACAAGGAAGTAAAATAATTATATTAAAAAGAAAATAAATTATCACGTCTGAAGTAATCTGTAAATTGGATATCCGCATCAAATAAAACATCGGGGAAAACCAGTAAAGTATAGGCATGGTTTTATCTGGAGTCCAATTAGCCATCATCAAATATCCTGAGATAAAAGTCGCTACGCAAAGCAAAGTTGAAGCAATTAAAGTATTATTAATCACAATAGATGTAAAAATACAGCTAATGGAAAAGGCAGTTAAAATTAATAATACAAGTAAAAAAGTTTTCAAAAGTTTTCCCCACTCTTCAGGCGCAATGCTGATTTTCATGTAATGCTGAATATAAAAAAATGCAGCAGTATGAAAAAGGGTGTAACAAAAATAAAAATATGTTAAGAAAGTGAGTAATTTTGATATAAAAATGGTAGAACTTTTTATTCCATGCATATATGCCAATTTAATAGTACCGTCCTTAAAGTCTCTTTGAAAATATGAAACAGAAAAAATAAGGGAAATAATCCATAAACACCAAGAAGAAAAGAAAAGTGTTTTTTCAAGATCGGTGAAGATAAAGGTATCTCCGTTGGATTGAACAAAGGCATAAAAGCCAAGGGAATTTTCGCCCCATGCAGAAAACATGACATAAATGCCGGAGTGGGTTTGCGTTAATGTTATAAACACAATAGCAAACAGTACAGGTATTCCCCAAAAGAGTTTTGAGTGAAATAATTTGTAAAATTCCGATTTTAAATAATTCATAATATCCCTTCTTTCTGTTTTTTTGAAATAGTACGCATATAAAAATTTTCTAATGATTCCGTATGATATTGTGTATCTGTAATAAGTGAGGAAAAGTGTTCAAGTAACTCAAGTATTATTTTTTTATCAGAGGTATAAAGGCTTATTTCTTTATCTGTAATAATGTTTATCATTTCAATCTGAGGATAGTTCGATTGTATTATTTTGTATAAATTATTTGAATCGTTTGTGAACAGATGGACATATGTTAACAATTGTCCTGAAAGTTCTTCTTTGCTTAATTGTTTTAAAGTGATTCCATCTTGGATAAATCCAAATTTAGTGGACATTTGGAACAATTCTGTCAACATATGGCTTGATATCAGGAAGGATATGTTCCTCTTTTGATTCAAATTGGAAATTAAATTTTTGAAATCAAAAATGCCTGATGGATCTAGACCGTTTAAAGGTTCATCTAAAATTACGATGGAGGGATTTCCGAGGAGACTCATGGCAATTCCAAGGCGTTGTTTCATACCCAGAGAATAATGTTGTGCCTTTGTTTTGTTATTAGGATTTAGTCCAGTTTCATGTAATATTGGTATTATTTGCTCGTATGAGTAGTCATTCTGAATGCAAAGTGTTTTTAAATTTTGGTATGCACTCATATTTGGAAATAGTGCCGGAAGTTCAACGAGTGCCCCTATTTTTTTTCTTGATTCAGACAGTTTTTCTGCATTTCCAAATAAAGAAATTTTCCCAGTATCTGCTTTCATTAAGCCAGTGATTATTTTTAATGTAGTGGTTTTTCCAGCTCCATTTTCCCCAATAAGACCATAAATTTCTCCACTATTTAGGGTAAGATTTATATCTTCCAGTATTAAGCGATGTCCAAGCTTCTTTTTTAAATGGATGCATTCTAGAATAGTTTCTTTCATATTGGTTCCTCCAATCAATTTCTACAAATGTATAATTAAAATTTTATTTATCTTACCATATGTCATATATAAATGCAAGAAAAACATGTATAACAATTTAAAAAGAGGTATTTATCAATAAATACAATATTTAAAATGCAGAAATGATGTAAAATATTGACAAACAAGATAAATGTTAGTAAGTTTATTATCGACAAATGTAGAATTTGTTGGATTGTTTTTGCAAAGTAAAAAATGTATGGAGGTGATTTGAGATGAAATATACAAAGCCAACAATAAAAGTAGTTTCAGATGGAAATGGCGGAACTTCTCCTACCCCACGTGGCGGCTGCAGCATTTATGTATGTGAAGGTAAACATACTTGCACAGGGAAAAAGTTCTCCTGTACGTTGTTATATATCTAAATGGTAAATAGTGCTTTTTATGCTTTTTAAATTACTTTGCAAAACATGACAGTGTATTGTAGACAGTAGAAGTCTTATCCAGTCTTTGGCGTGTTTGTCAGAGACTGGAGGCACTGAAATGAAAGGAGAAATGCAACATAGAGTTGTTGTGTATAACATGGATAAAGAATCAAAGATAAGAAAGAAAAATGATAATGACTTATGTTTCCAGAAACAGGAAGATGTATTAATTATTCTTTTTGAGGGTAATAGACTTTTGACCTTAAATGCAACATCTCAGTTCCTGTATGAAAATTGTGATAGGAAAAGTGTTGGGGATGTGGCGATGGAATTATATATAACTTGTAAAGATTATACAGATATTAGCTTTGAGCAGGTGCTGAATGACAGCATCGCTGCATTTGAAGAAATGGAAAATAATGGACTCATTAGTGTAGAATAGGAGGGGGTAAGCATGGAACTACTTGAACCTGTAGAATTATATGATTTAAATGGTTTTTATATGGAAATTACATCTGCTTGCAATCTTAGATGTCTGCATTGCTATAATGATTCTGGAGTTTTGAAAAATCAAATTAATTTTGTGGATTTTGAAAAGATTGTTAATGAATTTGATGATCCAGAAACAAGTATTACTTTATCGGGTGGGGAGCCTTTGATGCATCCAGACTTCAAATGCTTTTTAGATTGCTTAGCTGCGAAAAAGTTTAAAAATTCACTGATTGTAACAAATGCAACGTTAATTAATGAAGAGATAGCAGGATATATTGCTAAGAGTAAGGTTCCTGTTCAAGTTAGCATAAATGGCATGAGTTCAAAAGAACATGATTTGCTTTGTGGTGTGGGAAATTTTGAAAGAACAATGTCTGGGTTAGAAAAACTGCGTGATGCAGGTCATAATAGGATTGTAATTAGATGTATGGTTTCTGCTTCTAATGTAGAGCATATTGAAGATTTTATATCTATTATGGCTCCGAAAGCAGATACTATTTTGTTAGGATTTTTGACAGAATCAGGTAGAGGGAAGAAAAATAAAGAAATAATTGCTATTGATTCTTTTGAAAAGCATAAAGTCTTAGAACGATTGAAGCACAGCAAAGTTATAGAAGAAATTGAGAAGACGGGTGTAAAAGTATCGTATCCGGAGGAATGTTTTAATTCAGGATGCCCTCTTATACATAAGTCGCCAGAAGGAAAAGTACCATTTAACCCCCGGATCGATTCTGGTGGAAATGTGTATTTATGTCAGGGATTTTCGAATGTAAAAACACGTGTTGGAAATATTAAGAAAAATACGTTAAGAGAAATTTTGGCTTCGGACAAGTTGCAGCATTATGTGAATTTTCTTAATCTTGCAACGGAAAATATTCCTGAATGTGATAATTGCGTATGGAAGGCAACGTGTGGCAGAGGATGTATTGCATCAGCAAGTGAAAGAGGATCGGTTTTAGAAACAGATGGAGACTGTGATATAAGAAAATATGTTTTTGGACATCAACTGATAAATCAGGTAAATGGAGAAGGGAAATTTTAACAGAAATGTGGTAATAACCTTATATAGCTATCCTGGTGCAATTTTAATATTATTCCAGGAAGGAGGTGATAATGCATGAAATATACAACTCCACAGGTAACGAGTACTTCAGCAGATGGAGCCACCCCTAGAGGATGGTGTTGGTTTGGATTTTCTTGTACAAATGGAACGTTTACATGTGCAAAAGATCATCAGTGTATTGGACCATTTTCTTGTGAAGGCAAGTATAAGCAATAAAATACACTTTTAGGTTATTACAATACTGGGATGATGGCTATATTTAGATATGGAGGGGCTCAAGAGGCCCCTTTTATTGATATGGGGACAGAGTGAAAATTCCATTGTAATTGAAAGCCCCCTCATGTCTTGTTTGTGTCTTGGACAAAGCGAAAGGAATGATATAATTTATGAAGAAATATGGATTTGTCATGATAATAATGCAGGATGCCCCGGTTATTTCTACGTTTTTTATTTTATTAAATACGGTAGCCAGCCTTTTTACATATATAGAATTACGATTAGTACAAGGTATTGTTAGGAATGTGTTTTCAAAAGAAAAAGAAGGGTTTCTTGTTTGTTTTATAGGACTGCTTTTTTGCTATATAATACAGAATTTAAAACCAGACTTGCAACAGATCTTGCAAGATGCAATACAGAAAAGGGTTCTTGACAAAGAATATTCTAAAATATATTATGCGGTAGGAAATATGGAAATTACAGAGCTGGATAATGTGAGTTGCCTTCTGGATATACAGCAGGCAAAATATGCGATAGAAAATAAGGTTGTGGAATCTTTTATATGTATGTGTGATATGGTTGGTATTGTGTTGAATTTATTGGCTATAGCTGGAAGTCTTATTCAGATACAATTTCAGTTTTTGCTATGTTTTGTTTTTATGGCAGTTTTACAGGCAATTTATATTTATTATAACAGTATAGATAAATCAAAGTTGGAAAAAAATTTAAATTTATTATATAGAACGCATAAGTATTATCTGGATTTGTTTATTAACAAAGAAATGAACATGGAAATTCGCAGTTATAAGTTGTATAAGTGGTTTGAGAAAAAAAGAGATAAAGTATATGAGGATATTAGAGAAAAACAATTAAAGCAGATTAAAAAATGGATAGGTATAAACGGTATAGTTGCGTTATTGATGTATGCTTGTGAGTTTGCTATTTATTTATTTGCTGTGTTACAGTATGGAAATAAAGGTATTACAATAGATCAAATTGTATTTGTTTTAGAAAGCAATATTGTATTTATAGGATGCTTGATACAGTTTCTGGATGATTCCGGTAATATTGTTGTTAATAATGTTTATTTGGAATCATTTAATAAGATAAAGAATATAAGGCGGAAGAAAGACCAGCTTTTGCCATCTACGCATGTTGGAAAAGCGGTGCAATTGCAGAATGTAGATTATTCTTATGAGAATAAGAAAGAGGTTTTAAAAAACATTAATATTGAAATAAAAAAAGGGGAAAAAATTGCATTATTGGGAGAGAACGGAAGTGGTAAAAGTACGTTGGTTAAGATTATGGTAGGGTTGTTGGAGCCGGATAGTGGGAGCATATGCATTAATGGACGTCAGAGTATCGTTTTTCAAGACTTTGCAAAATTTAAGTTTACTATGAAGGAAAATGTTTTTTTTGGTGATTTAGAAGAAAAAGATAATGAGGAAAAAATGATAGATTCATTGGGAATAGTGGGCATAGGTAAAATATTAGAAAATTTACCAAATGGACTGCAAACAGAATTGAGTAAAGAATTTTCAAGTGAAGGGGTTGAGTTGTCCGGCGGAGAATGGCAAAAATTAGCGATTAGTAGAGGGGTATTTAGAAACGCAGAAGTGATTGTATTAGACGAGCCTACTGCGGCGCTTGATCCTATAGCAGAAGAAAAACAATTGGAGGCGTTGGATAGTATATTCAAAGATAAAAGCGTAATAATTGTATCGCATCGGGTTGGGATAGCTAAAAAAGTGGATAGGATATTGTTCCTGAAGGATGGAAAAATCATTGAAGATGGATCTTTTGAAAAATTGATGGAGAATAAAAGGGATTTTTTTGAATTTTATAAAATGCAATCTAAATGGTATCACTAGGGAGAAAAAGATGGAACATAAATATAATGGAGTTGGTGTGGTTTTTAAAAATCGTTCTGTTTGTAAAAACATGGTTTTATGGGGAGCGATAATCTTATTGATAGCCATATTGAAACCGGTTTTGAATTTGGTAAATAGGAATATCATTAATGTCCTTTCTTCTGGTGCATTTACTTTAAAAATAATCATAATGATTTTACTGGGCTACATGTTATTGCAGTTTCTGGGTGAATGTTTAGAAAATATTTCAGGATATTTTGGGACAAAGGTTTTTTATGTACTCAATGGAGAATTAATGCAAAGGATGAACAGTAAAGTTGCAAAAATTGCCATGAGGGAATTTGAGGCTCCAGAGATATATAATTTAATTACACGTATAAGAGATGGTGTTGAAAGCAGTTTTTTTTCGGGACTTGGAAATATTATTTCTGTTATAA
Source organism: uncultured Eubacterium sp. (assembly GCA_947088865.1). Taxonomy (GTDB): domain Bacteria; phylum Bacillota; class Clostridia; order Lachnospirales; family Lachnospiraceae; genus Lachnospira. The sequence goes on from CAMUHY010000032.1 coordinate 8,444, forward strand.
CGTCAGTTGTTTCGTTTGCAGGAAATGCCATAATACTATATACAATAAATAGTTATTTCCCAATTATTGTAGTAGTGGCCTCCGTCCCCTATATGATTGCTGTGTTGCTTCAGGGAAAAGATAATTATGGCTATTTGAAAAAGATAAATCCTTGCCTAAGAAAAGAAAGATATATCAACGAGATACTGACAAGCCGTAGTGTGATGAAGGATATAAGGTTTTTTAAATTAATAGGTTATATGGCAGAAAAAGCTCAAGTGTTGAGAAATAATATATATATTATAAGGAAAAAATTACATATTAAATTGTTGACAAGAGGCATTTTGACAAATTTTACAAGAAACTTGGCTTTGGGAATTTGTTTGTTTATTTTATGCTACAGATCAATGGAAGGCGACGATATTAAAGCTGGGGATATCGTATTTTTGATTAACACAATCCAGTCTATAACATCTACTGTAACAACAATATCCTCTAATATAAGTTCGGTCAATAAATTTGCATTTTTTATTAAGGATTGGTCGCAATTGATGGAGGTTCCAGAAGAAACAACAGGAGAAAGTGAAATAAATGGTTATGGAATAAAGTTTGAAAAGGTTTCTTTTTCATATTCGGAAGAATTGCCCAATGTCCTTTCGGATATTTCATTTGAAATTAAAGAAAATGAAAAAGTTGCTATTGTAGGAGAAAATGGATGTGGGAAGAGTACATTGATTAGTCTTATATTGGGTTTGTATAAGCCGATGGAGGGTGTGATAAGTGTTGGGGGTATTGAATTGAATGATGTACTGGATGATGCGAGGGAGAAAATGGTATGCATTTTTCAGAATTATAATAGGTATCAATTATCAATTGCAGAAAATATTTATGCTGGTAATTTTGGGGAAATTCACAACGAAAAAAGCAAAAATGGTAGTGCAGAGTTTATAGAAGATTTGCCTTTGAAAGAGAAAACGGTACTGGGACAGTTGGAAGAAGGGGCACATGAATTGTCTGGTGGACAGTGGCAGCAATTAGCTATTATGAGGGCATTATATCGAGAGGGATCAAAAATTATAATTATGGATGAACCAACGGCTGGTATAGACCCAAAAATTGAAAATGAAATTTATGAGAATTTAACAGAAATTACAGAAGGAAAAACACTCATATTGGTATCACATAGGCTTAGTGCAACATCATTGTGTGATAAAATCATTGTCTTAAGTGAGGGGGAAATTATAGAAGCAGGAAATCATGAGGAGTTATTGAAAAAAAAGGGAAAATACTATCAGATGTATTCTTGTCAGAAAGAATTATACGAAAAAGTTTGAAAGGGAAATACTGTGAAAGAAAGTAAATTAAGCCAAAATCGTAAAATAGATACAAAAAACAGGCTCACACTGTGAACCAATTTAAGAGTATTCTCACCTAAGTAGAGAGGCGCACCTGCACATCAATAGCAAAATGGGTGGGTGCATCTGATACTGATGCCGGGATGCCTTAATAATAAGTCTATTGTAACACGAAAACTTAAAGGTGTGAATCACTTTCATTGCTATTTGTGCCGCCAATTGCAAGGCGGTGGAATGGAGATTTATATGATTATTGTATTAGTGGCCACTTTTTCTATATAAGAGACAAAACAATGCAAAAGAATAATAAAAGAAAAAAATAAGAAAAGTTATTGAGTAGATTTTAAAATAACAAAATGAGAAAAGGCAGGAGATAAAACTTATTATTGGCATGGGAGAAGAATGTATGAGGATAAGTTATATTTGGAACTGCAAAGATAAGTATAGAAGTAATATTAGCACGGATGATAAAACATATGTTTTGTCATCCGATTTCTACATTTTGGGAAAGAATTAAAAAATAACCATATATTGGTTAAAAAATAAGTAATATTGGGTTGTTTTCTATTCTGTATGTTTTGTTAGGGTGTTGCTATGATTTTTCCATACGGAGGTAAAAATCATGGATAATCAAAGGAAAGAAGCTAATATACAGATTGGAAAAAGGTTAAGGGAAGCAAGGAATAACCTAGGGCGGACACAGGCAGAAATTGCCATATTGCTTGGAGTATCAGAGGAACATTATCGGAAATATGAATCTGGAGCTACCGGGCTGTCGGCAGACAAGCTGCTTGTTCTGTATCATGAATATGGGATAGATCCCACATACTTGATTACAGGCACCTGCCTAAAAAATGATTTTGATGTGGATTATTACATAGCAAACTGCAGCAAAGAACAGAAAGATGCCTTTATTGACAGGGTGCTTGCATATATGTCACGCATGATTAAGAAATAGAATAAAACCAATCCCTGCTTCCGTCTGCCATTACCGGAAAGGACGCTGTAATGGGGAATGGAAAACAGTTATATGAGGTTATAGCCGGGAATATTAAGAAAGAACGAAGGAAATTATGTATTACGCAGGGGCAACTCGCAGAAAGGGCAGGATTGTCCCTTGACACTATAAAAAGCGTGGAACATGGGAGACGGGCGATGAGCCTTGATACATATCTGAAAATAGTACAGGCATTGAATACAACGCCGCTTGCCCTTATGAATTGGGAATGTTCCAGTGGATACATAGACCGCTTCATCTGTTTGATAGACAGGCGTGACGAAAATGAAATAGAGTTTGTTCTGCATATGGTGGAACAACTTCTTAAGGGGCAAGACCGTTATTTGTATAAGTAACAGCTTGCCCTTGACTATGTTGTTTTGTTATACCTGTGTGAATATTCCAAAAACTATATAATCAACAATTTCTTCTATAGTAGGACTTTCCCCATCGCAGGGAATATCCTTCCAAAAATTCTGAATTTTCGTGTCATTGCTTTTTAAAGCAAGGGAAACAGCGAGGGCAATTTCATTTCTGACATCATTTTCCGAAAGACCTTCCTTCTTGGCTATTGCCTGTAAATATTGTGGAATCATTTCTTTGTGGTTTGGGCTCATATTCTTTCCTTTCTGAATTCTTGGTATTTTTAACAGATATGATAAAAATTTCAGCTAATGTGATGTTTTGGAGATAATATCATCATACAACATTAGAGTGGCTTTGTGGATAGTTTCTATTCTTACAGAATTAATTCTGTGCAGTTTGAAAAGTGTACAATAATCAACCCGAAATGGCTGGTATGGTCACTCTGCTAGTTGTTCATTTTCTTATATAATACTAGCAGCTTGAGCAAATAAAGGGACGTCAGAAATGAGTGGAAAGTGCTGTATTATGATAAAAAAGTAGTAGGAGAGAGAATAAAAGAGGCAAGGCGCAGAAGAAAGATGACGCAGAGCAGTCTGGCAGAAAAGTTAGATTATACTACTGAGAGGCAGTTGCAGCGAATTGAAAATGGTGAGACATCTTGTTCTGTGGATAAATTGATGGAAATTGCCCAGATATTAGAAGTAAGTACAGATTATATCTTATTTGGGTTTTTCAAAGGCGATATTGGGGGATATGGAAAGTATTTTGAAGGCAAGACAGAGCGGCAGAAGGAATATTTATGTATGATTTTGGAAGCAGCAGCGGAAAATTTGGAGATTTTGGGGTAAAAATTGTAATTATTAATGATTTTTTGAGGAATGTATGGTATAATTTTCCAATAGATAAGTTTGGGTTATCCGTCAGCTAGGAAATTGAGTGGAAAATGATGGATAATCCAGTGTTATCCGTCAGTTTGAATGAGTAAGTAATTGGCTGATACTTCATGAGGATAAA
>CAMUHY010000033.1 GCA_947088865.1 uncultured Eubacterium sp.
TTATTTACCATATAAAAAACAGATACTTAATTAAAATAAATATCTATACTTATTATTTCTACATATATCAATTAATAATTATAGATTTCACATTAAAAACTTTATCTTAACAGCAAAAAACTCTAACCAATTATAAATTGATTAGAGTTTTTTGTAATTTAGAAAAGAAGTAAAGTAAAAAAATTAAAGAAAATAAATTATCTGATAAGGATATTTATTACTACATGCTTATTATATGCAAATTGCAATCTATATTCAATAAATTCCATATAAAATATATAACTATTCTATTATAAAAATATATTTTTTTTATATCCTTTTATAGTCTAAAACTATCTTTTATTATAAATATTATCCCGTTCAAGTTCTATTAGCCTTTGATTAATCTTTTTTGCATCATTGCGATTAAATCGATAAAAACAAAGCCAGATTATCATAAAAATACCACATGAAAATAAAAATTGCAAAACGGTAAGAATTATTTTATCTGGATAAAAAGGAATCCAACCTAAATAGATACCAACAAAATAAAAAACACCCATTCCAATACAAAAATGAATAATTACTTTCAATAGGCAAGAAGGACGTTCAAATTGATAGATAACCGATGTTCCGCCACAGGCAATGCCAATAATCATAGCGCCTATGGACTGTCTTGTAAAATCTTCAAATATCCGCATTAAAAAGTCTTCTTTGCCCCATATAGCATAAGATAGACACATCATCACGAAAAAAGTACACCCCATAGAAATGCCATAGAAAATATATTGAATCACTAATTTAATAATATGTTTCATTTTAATCCCAACCTTTCTTTGAAACTTTTGCGAAATCTTCTGGAAATATAGTCTATAATACCATTTTTCATTACCAGTTCCATTGTTCCATTAAAACTTGCTTCTACATGGTTGATTTGGCTAATATTAACAATAGCTGATTTTGAAATACGCACAAAACAACTATCAAGTATATTCTCCAATTCGTATAAAGGCTTATCTAATGTATATCTGTTTTTAAATTTATCATAACAGACAATTTCCCTTCCCTCTGTACGCACTAATGCTATATCTTCCTGTTTGATAAAATATGCTTTTCTATCTTTTGCTGCAATCAATGTCACAGAATTTACATTTTCTTTTTCCAGTATAGAAATGATTTTTGCAATCGTCTCTGTCATTTTATTTATATGAAGAACTGCATAGGACTCTTTATAATCTGTACTGATTTTACATTCAACTTTCATAAACGGCCTCCTTCCTCAATCATTATAACACGACCAAATGACGAAGGCGTGCATTTTAAACATCAAATCCGACCGCTTATACATCACAGGCTGCCGTTCCCCTCAACCTTGTTGTTTCGTTTTAAAAACCATTATAAAATAACAATATCAAAAAATAAGGAGAATTTATTATGGCACAGATAATTGTACAAGTAAAAAATCTAAATCTGACATATAAAAATTTACATGCCGTTCAAAATGTTTCATTCTCTGTAAAATGTGGAGAAATTTTAGCTATTATCGGGCAAAATGGCTCTGGAAAGACCTCCACTGTGGAGTGTATAGAAGGTTTGCGAAAATCACAACATGGCTTCATTCAAGTTTTTGGAAAAGACCCTTATCTGCACCGCTTATAACATTCTATTATTTTTTATACATTTAATGTCGTTTAATACTATGCCAAACAATGCTACAATCACTGTAAAAAAGCCATTTTTACCGGATATATAAACATATGTTCTTCTATTTCTGTGCAATGTTTGTATAATGATTGTTTAGTAATTTTGTGTAAAAAATTGTGTAAATACTTGTGTAAAAAAACTTGTTCAAAATGGTAGTAGCTCTCATATATCAACAATACCATTCTTTTTATTCCTCTAACTTCTTCATATCATCTGTTATCATCTCATCTGTTATATGTGTATAAATGTTTAATGTTACATCTAATTTGCTATGTCCTAAAATATTTTGTATAACTTTTTCTTTCACACCTTTTTCATAACACCTTGTTGCAAATGTATGCCTCATACAATGAGGGGAAAAATGCTTAAATAGTATTGCTTCTCTTCCCTCTGCTTTTGCCACTTCAATCTCTTTTTTATTCATCTTTTCAATTATTCTATTTAGACCTATTCTTATACTATCTGCACAAATAATCTTTCCATTTTTTGTTGTAAAAACAAAGTCCGTTACTCCATTTATTATTTCTTTGCATTTATATTGTCTTCGTTTTTGTTCTTCAAATGCTTCTCGCACTTTCCCTAACATTGGAACATCTCTTATAGAACTTTTTGTTTTTGGCGTAGTTATCATTCTTACATATTTACCTTCTAATTTTCCAACTGTTACAAAATTCTTATTAACATGAATAACATTATTTTCAAAATCAATATCACTCCATGTTAATCCTAATAACTCCCCTAATCTAAGCCCTGTTCCAAACCCTATGATAAAAAAAGGGGTTCTTCCATTTTGGTATCTATCATTTCTTACAAATTCTATAAATCTATTTTCTTCCTCTTCTGTTAATGCGCGTCTTTCTTTTGGCGGATTCTTTTTTACTACTAATGAACCACATGCTGGATTTTTTTCTATTAATCCATTGCTTATTGCAGAATCAAAAACAAGTTTAAGAATCAACATATTACTTTCAAGTGTTGCATATGCTAATCCATTCTTGTAACCTTGATTTAACAACTTTGTTATATCCATTTGCCTGATATCCTTTATCTTCATACGACCTATATTGTTAGAAAAATGGTGCATATATGCCATATGATTATTATAAACTGTTGTTTCTTTCATTTTTCCTTTTCTATAAACTTTCTCCCACTGTAAAAACCATTCATTCAAAGTAATATCTTTTTGAGCAAATTCCCTTTCCTCTTTCATTTTGTCATGTTTGCCCTTATATTCTCCCTTTTCAATCTCTCCAAGTGCTATATTTCGCTTTTGCTTAATTTCCCCAAGTGTTTTTGCATACAAACAATAATTCTTTCCATTTACAGACTTACGCCACATATAAGTACCATCTTTTCTTTGTGTAACATTTTCTGGCAATACACGCCCATCTTTGTCTTTTCTCTTTTCTGCCATATAAATAAATCCTCCTAATCTTTTTAAAAATTGGCAGCAGGTGAAAATTATTCCTATTGTGCGTTTTTTGTACAATAGCATTTTCGTACTGCTGCCATATCTATTTTTTGTTACTTTCCTATCATCATTAATTAATATACTAAGTGGATAAATAAATACTCTGCAAGCTGATAAACTCTTTTAATATCCTTGTCTGAAAGATAGTCAAGCAATTTTATAAATAATGCTCTATAATCTATTATGCTATGTCTACTTTACAAACTTTCTATCACACTACGTTTTTCACTAACTTCATTCAAAAGACTTCCAACATCTTTTACTGATTTATCAATATTTCTAGTAACTCCATTCAATGCCCATCCAATCTGTGAAGAAGTCAAACCACCCTCATTTATAGAAATTTCTATTGTGGTTGCTGTCTCATAAATTATCAACAAATCATTTTGTAATTCCTCAAGCCTGTCTTGCATTTCTGAAATCTTCATTTATTTACACCACCCTTGTTAGTAATGTTATACTTAACCTTAATTGGCTGATTATTCCAGCCTTTAACTATATAAATATTTATTTTCATTTCTGTGTCAAAAACTCCCTTGCTAGCTTTCTATTTTTCGTTTAAATTATCTTTAACGATAAATTCTTCATCTTTGGGTCTATGTCCATTTCTATATTCGTATAGCGGGCAGTTTTTAATAAGTTTGTCTTTCAAAATAGCTGTCCATTTTCTTCCTGCTAAAATAATACCTCCTTCCACTTTTTATAATTGCTCCTGCTTTATTTGCCGCTTCAAGAATTTTTGTCCTGCTCATGCTGTACCGCTGTTGTGCTTGCTTTACTGTCAAATTTTCAACTTGATTAAGGTCTATATCTGTTTTTGGCAGCAGCAATGGCTGTGCTTGCTGTTTTTGTAGTTCTTCTGCTTGCCCTATGCCCCATGAAGCGATTTCTTCCAGCTTTCCACTTTTCTTCATGCTTCTAAGGAATGCCGACACAACATATTGTATCTGTCCTATATTCTGCTTCTGCATTTCTGGAATAAATCGGCTTAATGTCTCTATTTCATTTGATGTAAGGTTGTGGATTTCGTCATTTATCAATACAATTCCACCACTATCCGTTTTATAAAGCTTTATAAATGGCTCTTTTTCTTCCACATCTTCCAAACATATAACTTTTGGTAATCTTGTAAGTGGCTTTCCATCTGCCAATGCTCTTAATTGGTCAAATCTCAACATATACTCGCTTCTGTAATCATTACGCCTGTTAAGTGTAATACGGCTTGCATAGTATTCACAGCCTTGCTCTGTGACTAAATATTGTGGTCGCATTTCATTGTTGCCAGCTAAATACTCACTTTTTATAAAATAATCGTCTGGATTTAATCCCATTTCTTGCAGTTCTGTTATACATTCCCTTATGCGGAACATAATGTTATGGTGTGCCTGCTGCTTTTCCTTTGCTAGTATGGTTAATTCTTGGCTTGTGATGGTTAGCTTATCTATTTTAGCTTTCTGGAAAGCTGCTGCAACTTGCTTTAGTTTGTCCTCAACCATTATGAAGTAATTTCTTGCCTGTTCTGCCCTCTCCGTCTTGCCCTGCATGGACAATTTTTTTGCAAAGTTGGCGGATAACTTGAAATCTTGTGTTGGTCTGCCGCCTTTAGAGTTTTCGACATTGATGTCGAGAACCTTAAAATCCTCATTTTCTATGGCAAATGGATTTTCTAAAATATTAGATTTATACCATCTGGCATACTGACTTTTGTCCATTTGCAGAAATTCATATAATTTTTTAGCTGTTGTATTTCCGTTCTCATCAATGCCTAAAGCTATCTCAATAGGCGTTTTATTTATCTGGTTTTGAATATCGTTCACAATGTCCTCCTCGTCAGTACAAAATCCGTACCAAACTATTTTATTTTCAGATGTACAAAAAATGTACTTTAGAATTTTGGTAATCCTCAAGAATAGGAATTGAATTAATTTCAGTTGATTTAATTGCAACTAAGTGCATTATAATTCATTCACAAAGACTTGTCAACACTTATTTTTTCACTTGCAATCACTTGCAATTTATGATATTATGATTAAAAATATAAAGAGAGGACATGATTGCATGGCAAGTGTTAGTTTGACTATCCGTATTGATGAAAACGACAAGAAAGTTTTTGAAAAAATGGCAAAAGAAAACGATAGAAGCATAAACTATTATGTAAATCAAGCCATAAAAGAATTTATAAAAAAGAATCCACCAGATAAGAAAGATTAAAAATATAAAAAAGGCAAAGCGTTATGCCCTGCCTTATTTTTTACACTATTCTCAAACATTTATTTTCAATTCTTCATAAACCTTGTTAATTCCTATACGGAGAACTTCTGATTCAGACATATTCAATACTTGACAACATGTTTTTAACTTTTCTACATCAGATTCAGACATTCTTGCTCTTTTTACAGTGGTTTTCGGATTGTCTGTTGGTCTACCCATTGTCTTTTTTATTTTAAATCACTCCCTTGCTCTTTTGCCCAATAAATGTTATTATTAGTTTTAGGAGATTGGGCGGTGGCAAGCCCGCCCTTTCTGCTACTTGCTATAATTCTTTATTTCTGGTCTTTGGCTGTCGCTATTTTGTCCAAAAGTTCCACAATTTCATCTGTCGTATATTCTTTCTTTTCCCCTTGAGTAAAAATTAATCTTAACTCATAAAGTGTGGACATTTTCACGCTCTGCATTTCTCTTTCTGTCATATCTTGCATTACCTCCATTGTTTTGCTCCTTTCCGTTAAAGCCTTGCCCCTTTAACTATAATCTATTATAACTTATGTAGCTACATAAGTCAACTATAATTCAAAAAATTTTCAATTTAATACCTACTTACTACCCCACTTACTAGTACAATGTGAATAAATGATGTAGTAAAGAGCAAACCCTGTATTTATGCGGACTGTGCTTACTGCGCAATGTGATGTAGTAAAGGGATTGCTTACTACGCAAAATCTGTTTACTACATCACCATGCGTAGTAAATAGAACCCGCTATTTTACTGTATTTCTAGCTTACTACATCACTTAAAACTTTGCTTAGGGATATAGTTCTACTCGTTCAATTTCTAAAATTGCTAATTACAACTTTAGAAAACTATGATTATTTTGCGATTTAAGGCTTTTTATGTCCAAGTTATACATTTATACTATAATTTACCAAAAAGCCTAAATTGGACGAAATGCAAAGCCAAATAAGCATAATAACATCAGTGTCACTAAAATATATTATCCTCTTGCAAATCAATATATGTATTCCGGCGTGGGGAATTTTCCCCTTACCCTTTCAACTTTCAATATTTCTTGTAGTTATTATATTTTTGTTTATAGTAACTACATACTGAAAAATAAAGAAAATGGCAGCAGGCTATAATATTATTGCCTACTGCCTTATTTTACTATCATGCAAATTTACACTGCTTTCAAGCATAGCGGAAAAATCCGCCGTCAAAATAATTATGTATCACTCTTATTAAGGTCGCTCATCGGCGTTGTGTTCTCTTCCGCTGCATCTTCCCTTTCGCTTTCCTGCTGCCTTGCTTTATCAAGAAGTTTAGCAAGGTTGTCCATTCCGTAAGCGTCTGCAATATCTAATTGATAATTAACATCTGCTAATAACTTTACTAGGTTTATATTATTTTCCGCCTCTCCTGTAAGTGGTTTGCAATGCTTATCTGGCTCTAATTCTGGTAAGGATGCTTCTGTTTGTTCTGGTTCTGCTGCCTGTTGTTTAATTAAACTAGCTTCAGATGGAGGGCAGCAGGCGCATTTAGTCCATTAATGGGCTTATCTCGCTTCGTAGCTTTATCAATAGCACTTGGCGAAATTGCCGTTTCTAAAGTCCTCGTTAGCTTATCTCGTTCCATTGTTTCCTTAATTGCTCGCCCTATAAAGCTGTTGACACTCTCCCCATATGCCTCTGCATGAGCTTTTATTTCTGCTTTACGTCCTTTTGGAGCTTTAAATTCAATACGGTCATAATTTGCTTTGACATATTTATCTACTGCTTTTTGTTGTGCTTTTGTTGTTGCCATTTTTAACCTCCATATAAAGGGCAGCTTTTTATTTTGCTACCTCTCCCATTATAGCTAAATTATAACAAATTTTTATATTGCTGTCCATATACAAATGTTACAATATATTGTCGTCAATATTGTAAACTTTGCACATTGATATATTGTCGACCATATATTATAATATAATCAGAAGTTAAGAAGATTGGGGGAACATAAAATGAAGCAGATAACTAAAATCAGGAAAGCTGTTTGTATAATGGCAAATGAATTAAAAAGGTCTGGCTATTCTTTATCACAAGCATTTAAAAAGGCATGGAAAAGGGTAAAGCTGTCTATGATAATCAGGGCAGCAGGGAGTAATATTACAGCCTACTGCCTTATTTTACTATTATACAAATTCACACTACTCTCAAACTGTATTATTCCCTCATCTTTCTTACTGTCCCTCTGCTAAAACGCTTATTACTGCAACTACACCATCAAGAGTGATATGTAGTAAATCTCCTATTGTATTTTTCTGATATGCAAAATACATAACATCATCCAGTGTGGAAGTCTCTCTTTCCTCCACCATATTAATAATTAAGCCTATAAGTGTTTGCATAAGTTCCAGTTTGGCGGTTGCTTCAAATATTTTGTCTATGCTTTCAAGTTCTTTCATCTTGTTAATTCCTTTCTTTACAGAAGGCAGAGGGAATGTTATAATCCCCTCATACCCTAATTTGTTTAGTTGTTGGGTTACTGCCTTAATGGTATAGCGGTACTGTTAAGGCTTTTTCTTTGCGTTTATCTTTTTTACAGGCGTTTCTAATGTCTTTTCAATGCTCCACCTATTCCGCAATCGGGAACTAATAGCTTGTTGACTTATTCCCGTATCTTTTGCCCATTCTGCAATCGTTTTTATCTTTCCATTATGTTTGATATAGTGATTTCTTCTTGTATTATTTGCTTGCGTGGTTATATCCGTCCATCTGCAATTTTCCGGGCAGTAATCACCATTGCTATTTATTCGGTCTATGCTTTTTTTGTCTGTGTAACCGTTTGCCATGCTCCACTTATAAAAAGCCTCAAAGTTGTTTCGCCATTCCTCACAGACTGTAATTCCACGCCCGCCATACCAATGATAATTTGTGTCATTCTCGTTATAACAACGCTGTTTAATTCCTGCCCATATTCGATATAGGCGCGTGTTTGAATGTCCGTGTTTGTAATTTCCATTGGTTGTGCCTTTTCCCTCTGCAAGTGCTTTTCTTAGATTCTCTTTTCCTGTGATACTCCCGTATTTTCTCCCAACTTTCCCCATGTGTTCGGCGGCTCTTTCTCTCATTAAGCAGCCGCAACTTTTAGTTTTTCCTGACAGAAGATTCTTTCCCATTGCAACGCTATAATTTCCACAATCACAACGGCATTTCCAATAAGCGCGTTTTCCGTGTGTGTGACTGTATTCAATAACCGTTAATCGCCCAAATCTCTGCCCAGTCAAGTCTTTAAAATTCCATGCTCGTTTCATTATCCAGACCCCTTTCTATATTGTGATATTTATTAGACACCCATAATTTTCTTTCCAGTCATATCCCCCAGTAATGCCTTTAAGGGTTACTTTAATCTCACACCCAATATCAAGTACCTTTGCTAGTTCGCGGGCGATTTTCGCCGGAATGTAACCGATTACTGTTTGTTTCCTGATAGTCGGGATATGCACCCTTACTTTAATGGCATTTACATCAAAGCTGTTGTTTTCCTCACGCTCCAAAGTTACCGTTAAGTCCTGCGGTCTAAATTGGCTAAGAAACTGTAATCTTTCTTGTCTGTTCTCAAAGCTGGTTCCGCTTACTCTGATAACCATTTGCATTTTAACTTTCTTCCAAGCTACCGCGAATGCCGCCGATAAAGATAAACCTGTTTTCCGCAACTGATTTGCAATCGTACAAACTGCCTTGCGAATGTTTGTTATTTTCTTCATTTCGCTACCTCCTGTGTTATTTGGTAATTCCATTATACACAAAGTTGAGTGAATAATCTATCCACATTATACACAAAGTTAAGTGCTTATATTTGTCTATTTTATACACTTGATTTTGTGCATATACTATGGTAAAATAAGGACAATGGAAAAGGTGCTTTTATAAAAAGCGTTCCCATAGAAAAAGAGAAGGGAGGTTTAGGGAATGGCTATAAGCTATGACAAATTGTTTCAACGGCTAAAGGAAAAAGGCTGGACAACTTACAAAATACGCAAAGAAAAGCTGATAGGGCAAGGAACATTGACAGCTCTAAAAAACGGAACCGGCGGGCTTGACGCTAAAACTATATCACACCTCTGTGAAGTTTTGGACTGCCAGCCAGGTGACTTAATGGAATATATACCCAATAAAGAAGAATAGCCACCATATTGCAGCTTATACTATTTTTGAAAGGAAGTACTTGGAGTATTAATAAATATAACAATATAGGCACATAGATAGATAGTCTAAAATTTGACTCGGCTAATTAGCTTATTCCAAAATTGGGGAAACCGCAAAAATACCATCATTTTCCAACAATTCATAATAAATAAATTAAGCGCCCAATATACATAAATACTTATTTTCACTATGTTGCATTTTATATGCAACGTTGCGTTTCCTATTTGCAACGTTGCAATAAATTGCTAAGAAATGTTAAGATTTTATGTAGAACACACCCCCGATGAGCGACCTTAATAATATAGCTGAATATACTACCAAAGCAGCTTGCCACATAAAGGATATTATGTTATATTGTCGGCGTGGGAAACCATAGAGCCATAGGCGGCTTTACCCTCTTATTTTTTTTACGGAGGGTATAAAAAAGCCCTCCAGACAAATACGAAGGAGGGTGATAACAATGTATGTTACATATTAGGACTTAATCCAGATTGGAATACTCATTGTTGCTCTTGCTAATTTGATTTATCAGATTTACAAGGGTAAAAGAAAATAGCCGCTACTACTGCAATAGCAACGGCTGATGTAAAAATTAGCTTTTAACTATATGGGTAGAGCCGCTTTGTGGCTTTCCCTTTTTGTATACCTAATATACCATATCTGGCAGCAGGATTCAAGAAAAAATTAAAACGAATAACTGCAACGTTGCAATAAATTGATATTCGTTTTTGCAACCGTGAAAAATGAAAATGCAACATTTACCCTGTTCTTACGATTTAAGGCAAGATATACCATAACTTATTAAAAGTCTGGAATTGGGCAAAATACAAAGCCAGATAAGCATAATAATATAAGCATTATTAAAACACTTGTACATTTCAGTATATATTTTGTAGTTACTATGTTTGCAAACGCAATAACTACACACCCCATTCAGCTTTTAACTTATTAAGTAACTGCATTTCCTTTGATGTATCTATATCAGGGTTTGCGTCTGGGTGAAACCTCTTAGATAGAACACGATAAAACTGTTTTAAAGTCTCCTTGTCCTCGTTTGTGTGGTTATTAGAAAGAATATTATAATAACTACTGCTGCCACCAAAATGCTTATTGTAGTTACTCCAAAAATCTTCCTGATAACTACGGCTTTTTTCTTCATATTCCTTGCGTTCCCTATATTCTCGCTTTATCTTTTCCAAATATTCTGGGTTCTTTAATTCTCCAAATACATCATAACATTTATCATATTCGTTCCCATCTACTTCATATTTTCTTGTAAATTCAGTCTTATTCAAGGCATATATTGTGGTTATTCTTTCATGTTCCTCATGTGTCTTATATTCTTCTGTCTTTGCAAATTCTTCTTGTATTTGTTCTGTTAATGGCTCAATCCTTTCTTGTACCAATTCGTATATATCGTCTACACTTTCCTTTAAAACCTCTGAAACCATATTTATTTTTTCATTACACCAATCATATATAGTAAAAGAATCGGTTGCTAAGTCATAATAATTCACTGTACATAATACAAATTGCTTTTTCTTGACTTTTCCATTTT
>CAMUHY010000034.1 GCA_947088865.1 uncultured Eubacterium sp.
AGCTTTGGGGTTATCACTGTTTGCTCTGTTTTTGCTTTTTCTTTTTTAACCTTTGCCTCTTTCTTTTCTTTATTTTCTTTAGCTTTCTTTTCTTCCTCTGCTTTATCATCTTTGTGATAATAATCCTCCGCCCATTCATAAACCGTATCATCACAAATCCAAGCATAATTTTCTTTGGATTGTTTTCTTGCTCGATTATAAATATAATCAAAACAGTTCTGCCAAGTCTTATGCTCCTGTATAACATCTTGAGCAAGTCCTTCATCTTCTTTACAGCGTTTCAAAAGATAATTTATAATTGGCTCTGCAAAATGTTTATTTTTAGCAGATTGCAATTCTTTCTCCAGCTTTTCTTTGGCTCTTTCTTTAACAGGCTTAATATCCTCTGTTTTCATTGCTTTCCTTGCCCCCTTACTTTGCTGTATCTGCATTATCGAAATCTTCGGATACCTTCAAGTAATAATCTAAACTCTTTCCTGTTGGTGTCCTTTGCTTCTTGCCTTGTGCTACGGTATAGCCATTCTTAATAAGAATAGCGGCAACCGTTAGCCTATCTTCCTGATTGTAAATTTTTAGTTCCATTACAGGATTTGTTGCCATACATTTCCTCCTCTTTTATTTACTTACAAGCTGCACACTATCAACAATGCTCTGCAATTCTCTTGCAGTAAGTCCTGCATATTTATCCATGTTGAACATCTCTTTTGTAATACCCTTCTTTGCAAGCTGTTCTTGATAATAACTCATATCACCACCGTAATCTGGTTCATACATTTTTCATCACCCCTTTATGAATACAATCTATAATTCAATTCTTTTTCTTTCAGACTTATAACATTTCCCCTGCACATCTCCATAATCCGACTACTTATTGCTTCATCACATTCAACCAATTCTCCTAAAAACAATTCTGTTGAAACAACCACTGGCAACCTGTTAATATAGCGATAGTTGACAATCTCATACATAATGTTAATATCCGATTCTGTAATTTTGCCTTTGAACAAATCGTCAATATAAAGCACCCTTGCTGTTGCATATCGTTTCATTTCTCTGTCGTAATACACATCGTCCATAATTTTTTGTTTCAACTTGGTAATGCTATTTCTATAAGCCATATAAACCACACTAATATTTTGCGAAATAAGATGGTTACAGATAGATATCCCAAGATGGGTCTTACCTGCTCCGACTTGTCCACAAAACAGAATCGAATTATACCTTGTATGCTCTAATTGCAAAAAATTCTTACTGTAAACAATCGCCTTATTTTTAGCCGTTACAAGCTGTGGATTATTTTTTGTATTAAAATTTTCAAAGTTCTTTGTCTGAAACTCTAAAGATATGCCACTTTGTTCCATAATCCTCTTATTCTCTTTGGCAATAAAACAGGAACAACGAGTTACACGAAGATGACCATTTTCTATAACATCAACCCAGCCTGTATCATTACACTTTAAGCATTGATAATTTGTTTTAGAGCTGTTCATTGGATTATTTAACATCTGCTCATATCGTTTTGACAAATCTTCCACTAAAAACAATCACTCTCCTTTCCACTCCATAACATCTGCTCTGCTTTCGTTTATCAATTGCTCAAATATATCTGGATTATGACTTTCCTTTTCTGGCAAAGGCAGATTTTGAGGGCAATTATTGTATGTTGGTGTTTTTCGATAACCCTTGTCTTGTGCTTTACATAACCAATTATTAACAAATCGTGTAATGCCTCTTTTTGTCTTACATTTTTGGCGATTTGCTATACACCATGCTCGCATCTCGTTGAACTGTTGCTTTACATCCACGTTTGGGTAAAGTCTTACGTATTCTGCGACTAACGCTGCACTTGCTTTCCATTCTGTCCCATCATTCAAAATAAGGGCTTCAACATCGGCTTCTTGCTCAAAGCTCTGCTTGTCAGAGTTTTGAGTTTTACAAACAGTATCTTTAGATACTGTATTTACATCTGTATTTATATCTGTGTTTATATCTGGTATAGGTTTATCATTTTGGATACTTCCATTTTGCATTTTGACTTCTTCCATTTTGCATTTTGATAAATCCATTTCACCATTTTGGCAAATTGAATTTTCCTTTTCGGTCTTTTCTATTGGACATTTTGATAAATCCGTTTCCTTATTTTGTAAAATTAAATTACCTTTTGGGGTAATGGCATACCATGTTGTCCTATCATAAGAACTTTTATTATAATTTCCAAATAGAATTAACCCTGTCTCTTTTAAGTGATGCAGCGCTCTTGATATAGTATTTGAAGAAACATATGGAAATAACTGTGCAAGTGCTTTTGTACTGTTGTATGTCCAATAATTTCCATCATAAAAATTCGCTTTATTCGCCTTATTCTTTGAAATCCAAAAGTTTAAGTGTTCTAAAAGGATAGCCTCTAACATGCCATATTTTGTTGCTATTTCTACATTAAAACTGTGATTCATTGCTTACCTCCATTCATGGACTTATGTTTCCAGCTCTTTAACAACCTTTCCAGTTCTTCAGGAGCTAGGGTTTCTATCCCCTGCTCCTTACATTCCGATACCGTTCCATCAATTAACACACTCATTTCCTTTGTGTTATAGGTGCTGCTTCCTCGAAAAATCTTATAAAAGATAAGCTCTTTATCCTCTTCAACTTTTCTTCCACAAGGCATACAATGTACGGTTTCACTCTCAAGCATTTGCTCTACTGGAATATTCGTTTTTATAACCGCCTCTGCTGTTTCTGATTCATCAATAAACAAAGGTTGTCCATATCTGCCTATCATCATATTTTTACAGCGTACTTTGGATATCCGAAGCTTGTCTGCCAGCTTATCCACTAATACGTGAAAATAAGCATTGGCATCCAAACTTCTTTTATTTCTATGCTTTTTAATTTTTATATCCAATATTTCATTATTCTTTAACTCTTCATATCCATCTGTAAGGACTTTTGGTTCATTTATTGCAATGGATAATTCAAAACGCTGTGTTATGTAATTTGAGCTTATTCCTACAATTTTTCCTGTTAAATCCATTGTTATCCCTCACTACCTCTTATCTGGATACTTCTCCAATAACTGCATTGCATTGGACCATTGACTAACTGTCATGGCTGAAAAACTGTCTAATTGATAATGCGATAGAATAGAAGGTTCTGAAAGACATTTTTTATAAATGGTGTCTTTGATAACTTTCATTTTGATTTCATCAATAATTGTATTGGCTGCATCCTCAATCATTTGCTGATTGGATTGCTCTTTATTTTGATTCGGCTCTTCCCCGCTTCCTTTTGGTTTAATTTGATGGCTATCCGAATCAGGGTCTTTCATTTCTTCTGTTGGAATACAAAAGATTTGAAAGCAAGCATATTTAAAGGCTATTGCCATTGCCTTGTTTGTTGCCTTATCTCCGCTATCCATCCCTTCGCCTATGGTAATTGCTTCAACACAGCTTCCGTCCTCTGCACAGAACTTAAACTTCATTTTGCAAATCGAATAAATAAGATTGCCACCTTTATTCGTCTGTCGTTCCTCTCTGCTTTGCTCCAATACTTCAGGCACAATAAACACTTTATATTTCACTAATGCTGGATTAATAGCATTCATCACATCATCAATTCCTCGATACATAAATCCTTGCTGCTTATTTTGTTTATTTTTTCCTACTGCGTCGATTTCACCCATAATTGCTGGTATTAATTGAAAAATCTTTCTACCTACTTCTCCCATTATTTCATCACCTCATATTCAATATTGATGGATTCAAAAAAATCCTTGACTAAGTCTAAGTTGTTCTCTCCAACGTGAACCTTTAAGACAACTATCTTTTCAGCTGCAAACGGAAATAGATTATCTGTTTCAGGTTCAATTAATTCTTGTGGCGCTTCTGCAACAGCTTTATCTTCAGTTCTCTTTGCTTCCAGTTCCGCTTTGCTTGCTTTTTCTACCCTCTCCGCTTCTTGTGCTTTCTTTGCTTCCTCAATTCTTGCAGCTTGTCTTGTTAATGAATTTATCTTTTCAATTGCAAGCTGAAGACTTCCTGTATCTTTTAATACGTTCAATGCGTCTTCTTCCCAAGCTGATTGCATAGACTGAATGGTTGATATCGATACCTTTATCTGTGAAAAAGCCATTTCCATAGCTTCTCGAATCGTTTTATCCTTACATGTAGCATTTTCCCATTTGATGTCATATATCTTCTCAAGAGGCAGCCAATCTGCTAATTCTGCATTTTCTTTTACTACAAACTCATATATCTTCTTAATATCGTTTCTCTTAGCTGCTTTTCGGTCTTCTTCGTATGCCTCTAGCTGCGAATTTATAAGCTTTACTGGCTCATCATACAAATCAATAATCTTCTTTGCTCTTGCCTCAAATACCTCATAAGGCTTCATCCATGCTTTTTTTATAGCCTTTCTTTCATCATCAAGCGACTTCTTTTCTTTCCGAATATCTGCAAGAAGCTCTTTTCCATCTTGAATGGAATCCTTTGTAATAACAACCTGTGTATATTCTGCTAACTTCTGTCGAATGGAAGTCTCTACTACATCAAGATTATCTTCTATTGTTCCAATGTTCTTTTTTACTTCTACTGGTACTAAATTACTCATATAAACTCCCTTCTGCTCTTGATAACTGTTCTCCTGTAAACTCTAAAAATTCATATATTGTCATATCATCTAAACATGTTTCACATAATGGTCCATCAGGTAAACAAAGATACTGTTCTCCTTCAAATATATCTTCTTCACACCTAGAACACTGAAGTACTGGTGTTGGCTCTGGCGCATTGGGACATTGAGAACGACAAGGAGTACTCAAACATATCTCACACATTTATCACTTTACCTCCATATTTTTAAATTTCTACTTGATTTATTCATTAAGAAATGCTATAATGTGGTTACTGTACGGAGTGCCTTCGCATTATGCGGGGCGCTCTTTTTTATGTCACCGCATTTCTTACATAAATCCATTGTTAGCTTTGAAAACTCAAGGCTTCGCACATATTCCTCTATCAGCTTTACAAGATACCAGCGCTGCATAACTGCTGCTCTATGTTCCTGTTTATATATGTAATCTTGCTTGTCTTTAGCATACTTAAAAGCCTCTATATATTGTTCATCTGTAATGTGACACCCCAGAAGCTGCTCTACTTCCATTTTCATTTTTTCATCAATAAATCCTATAACCTTGCCATTATGAATACTGGTGCATTGACCTTTCATATTAATCATTTCTAAGCAATCACTTATTGTTATTGTATTTACATTCATTGTTATTCTCCTTTAATTATGTTTTAACTTCTAATCCGCATATACTCTTTGTGTAATGTGACTTTATAATTTGCTTTCTCTGTTCAAATTCAATATTTGCAACCAAAAGTCCTATATCTATCCTTTGCAATTCCTCTATTGTCTTTATTTGTTCTGCTGTTAAATATGGTCTGATAGAATGTTCTTTTTTATCAATTCCGTTTTCTTCCTTAAAGTGTTTTGCATCTGTTCCAAGCACAATACGGTTAATCATGTTAATTTCATTGCTGAAATGGTAAAACTTAGGTTTTTCGTGTGCTTGCTCTATCGCTCTTGTAAACGCTGGATAATCCAATTTTGCAATTTGGATTGACCTAATGTATTCTTCCATTGCGTCAAACGCTTTAATGTAGTCAATTTTCCAGCGCAATGCTTTTTCTCCTGTAAAACCCATTGCCAAAAGAGTAAAGCCATCTCTGTCCATGTAATAAAGTGGGCGTTTTCTTCCACCATTATCTTTATATGAAGATTTTTTGAACATTTTAGATAAGTGCGATTTTGCGTTTATCTCTAAATCCTCTTGTAATAAACCTAACTGCTGATAACCCCTGCCATTACATTTTTTACAACCGCTTCCTTTACACGAACATTCCCTTCCCTCAATGGCATATAAGACTTCCTGATGTCTTTTCCCAAACTTTTCAGCCACAATAAGACTTGTTGTAATTGGAACTCCGTTTCTCTCTGAAACAATTTCAACCAATTCATTCAAATAAAATCACCACCTTTACAAATTTTCAATTTCTCTTTTTGAAAAAATAACTGTCCTGTTTTTGGATTAATACCTATCAACTTAGAATAAATAGCTTGTTTACTGTTATCTTCATTTTCACAATCACATAGCTCATTAAGGTCTAAGTGTGCTTAACATTTAGGACAAATGCTGTAATATGCCATTTTACTGCTCCTATTTTTCAACCATATTTCTATCCCCTCTATCTCTGCAAATCGTTTTGCATTAATAAAATATGTCCAACAGTTTGCAGAAGTTCCTCTGTTGGCACATTGCTATCTGATAAATACTGACTGATTAAACTTTTCCCAATACCAGTCATGCCAACAACCTGTGACTGATTAATTCCTAACTGCTGCATAGCTACTTTTAATTGTTCACTGAATTTCATCTTTTTTTACCTCTTTTAAACTTTCTTGTATTAGAGATTTACAAAACTCTTATTCTTCATTGTGTTTTGCCAGTCTACACTTTGAAACAATTAGTTTTGCAAATCTCTACCTTCTTGTATTGCCTAGATTTGTCTTTTCTCCTATAATGTATTTACAGGTGTTGCAGCACCGAGTACATAGAAAGGAGAAAATTCTATATGAACAATACTTATACAGTAAACTTTGATGACATTGAATCTTTTATTAACAATCACTTCTTTAATGACTCAAAATCAAAGGAAATCATTGAAAAAGCTGGCTTTACTGAATCCCAAATAAAGGTTATCAATACTCTTATTCTTACTGCTTTAAAAGCATATGACTTGAAAAAACAGCAATAACTGAATTTTCAGCACTTTGTCTCAAGTATTGTAACTCACTATTAGAAACAGTTTGTTTCCTACTGGATACAGTCTGTTTCTTTTTTTTCTTTTTACTCAAATTATCACCTCGCTGTTATTTTTTAACTTTTATTTGTATGCTTTCTATAAACCGCCTTTTGTTAAACATAGTTTAACTTTTTAGGTAAAAAAATATTCCCCATACTCATCCTTATGTACATTTAAAAGCATAGACCACTTTATAATGTCTGCCTGTGAAAACTCTGTCTGACAGTTCATCTTCTTTGATACAGAGTTTTTGGATACTCCTAATTTTTCTGCAAACTTGCTCTGTGTTCCGTATTTTTCAATAATACGCCCTCGTAATTTATTATAAGTATAAGGCATTTTATCCCCTCCTTTCCTTATCCGCCTTTAGTTTAACATCGTTTAACTTTATTGTCAATAAAAAGTTTGATAATGTTAAACTTTTTGTTGAAAGTTTAACATTATTAGTGTATCATATAGTAAAAATAGAAAGGAAGACGCAAATGAAAAATGAACTTACCGCAAAAAGACTTCAATTAGCCTTATCAAACGCAAACATGAAACCACAAGAATTGGCTGACAAATCTGGCGTCAATAAATCTTCTATAAGCCAATATATAAATGGTTCTCACGCACCATCTAATATTAGCAGTGGAAAAATGGGAAAAGTACTGAATGTTGAACCAATGTGGTTAATGGGTTTTGATGTAGAGATGAGAAAAGAATTATCCTCTAAAAGTGCCAAAAATGATATGATTTTCTTAGAAAAGTTTTCTATACTCAATGAGCGAGATAAAAAAATCGTCATGTCAATGATTGATTCTATGCTTTCAAATAAAGGAAGTGGGGTAGATTAACCCCACTTTGTTAAAAATAGTTTAATAAACATATGTAGGTATTCTAATATTCCTACATTCTCAATTTTCTCCACCATCTTAATAATTTCTTCCTTATAGTTATTTACTTCATTCATATTATTCCTCCCTTTGTATTTTACATAATTTTACAATGAAAGCACAAAAAGAAAAAGACTACAATTTTTTATTATCTTATATTAGTATGGGAATGTATTGTATTCTTTTTATAAATTTTAAGCATTTACTATTATTAAAAAATG
>CAMUHY010000035.1 GCA_947088865.1 uncultured Eubacterium sp.
CTTAAGTCGAATCCTGTCAATAACTTTTTTCTATTTTTTTACGCGTCTTTTCCTATTTTAAATTAACTTGACTTTTCCCTTGCTTTTCTTCTTGTTTTTTATACTTTATTATATCTTATATCATCATGACATACATTGACATACAATTTCAAATACATTTCCATCCTCTGTCCTAACAATAAGCAGGTTATTCTGTATGTCTGCATTCAGGTCAGCAATCTCCATCTCTTCGCTGTCGTTCAGTAAATCAAAAAGTTTGTCTCTAAAGTAATTTAGTTCCATTGTACTGTTCCCCTTTTATATTTTATAGTCTATCAGCTAATATTATATAACTTTTTAGAATCTATTGCAATCCCTATGTATGATGTAGTCTAAAAGTGAATAAAATAAATGCTACTAGCTTATAAAACAGAGGAATATATGGAAGAAAAAGGATTCGGCAAACGTATTAACATGGTAAGAAAAGACAGAGGACTCACAGCAGACAAGCTATCCGAATTGTGCAATATTAACGCAACATATCTTCGGCAGATTGAAGGCGGAACAAAAATTCCCAGTCTGCCTGTATTTATTAATATCTGTAATGCACTGAAAATCTCTCCTAATTATCTGCTGCAAGATATGTTAGAAGATAATGAAGTCAGCAACATTCAGGAGTTGGCAAAGCTGTGGGAAAATACATCACCCTGTCAACAAGAAATTGCTATTGCTATGATTCGTGCAGTATTAGAATTTAAGAAAAATTAGAAATATCGCTGCACCAATTAGCGTATCCCAAAAATAAAATAATAAACTTAAACTGCTCGCATATATTCTTTTTTATCAGGATTTATTTCAGATTTTTATATATTTTCCTCACCTAACAGATAGTCCAAAGAAACTTAAAATCATTTACCCATTTGAATATTTACAATCTTTTTATCTTTTTTGGCAAGAATGGGGCTGTTGCAAAATAGAACTTTGATTCTATATATGGTAGTTATAATAATAAATTAAAACTATATATACTACTTAAAATTCTTTTTACAACAGCCTCATTACGTTACTCAATATAATATATATGTTATATCTTTGCCTCCATCATACCATTTTTTTCATTATAAGGTCCCAATACTGCATTTACTATATCATTTACCTTTAAACTATTTTCACTGCCAACAAACAGATGTATTTTTATATAATTATCTGTATAGCCAACTGCATACGGTTTATTATCTATACAAACAAATTCTTCTATCAATACCTCTTTTTCTTTGCCAACAAAACATTTGCGATAGTCATTAGACATCTTGCTGCCTAATTCTATCAATTCATTACTTCTTATCGTTTTTACTTTTTCATCAATCTGACCTTCCATTTTATCTGCTATTGTGCCTTTTCTTCTGGAAAATTTAAAAACATGCATCTCATAAAAATTCACTTTTTTCAAAAAAGCATAAGTCATAACAAAATTTTCATCCGTTTCCTTTGGAAAGCCAACAATAACATCGGTTGTAATTGCAGGATTGCAATAATATTTTCTAAGAATACAGCATTTTTCATAATATTTATCAGTTGTATACTTTCTATTCATATACTTTAAAACAGTATCACATCCACTTTGTAAAGAAAGATGAAAATGGGGACATACTTTAGGTATTTTGCTGATAACCGACACAAATTCATCCGTAATAATACTTGGCTCTAAAGAACCCAGACGTATTCGTTTAAGCCCTTCTATATCACTTAATCGGACAATAACATCTAAAAGCGTTCCTGTATGATTTTCAACACCATATGAACTAAGATGGATTCCTGTTAAGACAATCTCTTTGACGCCACTTTCCACAACTTTACAAACTTCTTTATATATATTATCCATTGAACGACTCCTTATTCTTCCTCTTGTATAAGGAATAATACAGTACGAACAAAATTGATTACAGCCATCTTGTATCTTAATATACGCCCTTGTATGCTGAGTGGTCTTTTCAATATGTAAATTTTCATACGCCTGCGTTTTACCCATATCCACAACATTAACATGATGTTCATGGTTCTTAAAATATTCTTCCAATGCCTCAACAATATTAATTTTTTTGTTATTTCCTAATACAATATCAACGGTGCTGTCCTCAACTGCCTTTTTGACATCCGCATTAACATAACAACCTGCGGCGACTACAATCGCATTGGGATTTTTCTTTTTTGCCTTATGCAGCATTTGACGGGATTTTCTGTCCGCTATATTAGTGACCGAACAGGTATTAATAATATAGATATCGGCTATACTATCACTGTCAAAAGCAACGATTTCATAGCCTGCATCCACTAATAACTGTTCCATCGACTCCGCCTCATATGAATTTACTTTACAACCTAAATTATGTATTGATACTTTTTTCACGCAATACTCCATTCTCTTTATAATATTTATTTTCTGCTTTATTTACTAAAAATTTGATTGATAAATCATTGACAATCCATACCAATATCATTATTATAAATATTAGACAAAATACTATTTATAAATTAGGAGGTTCTTATGAAAACTGTTCAAATTTCATTAAATTCAATAGACAAGGTGAAATCTTTTGTAAATGATATTACAAAATTTGATGTCGATTTTGACCTTGTATCAGGACGATATGTGATTGATGCAAAATCAATTATGGGTATTTTCAGCCTTGATTTATCTCAGCCAATTGATTTAAACATTCATGCAGACAATGATATTGACACGATTCTTTCTGTTCTTGCTCCTTATATCGTTTAAGGTTTATCTTGACGCTTTTAAGGTTCGTCACACTATAACAAAAGGCTGTATTTTAAAACAACCTTCTGTTTATCAAATACCCCACAGTAAACCGATATATCAATCTTTATATACGGCAAAACTGTGGGTATTTTATTCTTGCTGTATTTACTACTATCAAATAATTCTAATCAAACGGATATTTGCAATCCTCTTCGATGCTTACTCATAACCTTATTGTAACTTTGTGGCATCTTGGAAAGACTTTATTGAATAACGATTCGTTCTACGGTATCTATCGCTTTTTTATACAATTCTTCAATACAGTCATCAAGCAGCTTTTCATCCTTTTTTATAACGTTAAGATTAGGCTTGGTAACTGGATGCTTGGCAACAAATATGGTACAGCAGTCCTCAAAAGGCTGAATGGACGTTTCATATGTACCAATTTTTTCTGACAAATCAATAATTTCTTGTTTGTCAAAACCTATAACAGGTCGAAAAACGGGCATAGTGCATACTTCATTGGTACAATATAAACTCTGTATGGTCTGGCTAGCAACCTGTCCGATACTCTCGCCTGTAATAAGTCCCATGCAGCCGCTTTGTTTTGCCAAATCCTGTGCTATTTTCATCATATATCTTCTCATAATAATAGTAAGCTCATCATGCGGACATTTCTCATAAATAGCTAATTGTATATCTGTAAATTGAACCACATTTAATGTAATTGGTCCAGAATACCTTGAAACCAACCTTGCCAAATCAACTACTTTTTGTTTTGCGCGCTCACTCGTATAAGGCGGTGCATGAAAATATGTTGCCTCTATGGAAACGCCTCGTTTTGCTATCATATATCCTGCAACAGGACTGTCAATTCCCCCTGAAAGCAAAAGCATAGCCTTGCCTGCTGTTCCGATAGGCATTCCCTTTGCACCTGGAATTTCTATGGAATAAATATTAATCATGCTGCGCACTTCAATCTGTATCAACACATCAGGCTTATGCACATCTACCTTTAACTTTGGATAGGCATCTAAAAGCCGCTCGCCTATATCCATATTGATTTCCATTGAATTTAACGGATAATTTTTTCTGGCTCTGCGGGCATTGACCTTAAATGTTATTTCCTTCTCTTCATATATATCTTTATAAGCCTCTCCAAAATATTTGATAACCTCATTTGCTAAATCATCAAATCCCTTGTCCTCAATTTGAACAACAGGGCAGATACCAACAATACCAAAAACTCTTTGCAGCGCCTCTACTGCCTCGTCGTAGTCAAAATCCGATTTTGCAGTCGCATAGATACGTCCATTTTCTTTGGTAACTGCAAAATCCCCTTCAACATCTTTTAGTGCAAAACGTATTTGTCTTACAAGTGCATCTTCAAAAAGATATCGATTTTTTCCCTTTACACCAATCTCACCATATTTAATCAAAAATGCTTTGTACATTTCCTTCTCCTCATCAATAGTTTTTATATTTTCTCAATGTTGGCAATAGCTCTTTTAATGTCTGAATCGTATAATCCAACTGTTCTTTTGTCGTATCAAAACAAAAACTAAAACGAAGCGTTGAATCCAGCAATTCTTTGTCCAATCCAATTGCCATTAATGTTGAACTCACACCAGGATTATTAGAAGAACAAGCCGAACCTGAAGACACATAAATATTTTTTTCTTCAAGCGCATGGAGCAATACCTCTGCTTTTATTCCTTTAAAACTAGCGCTGACAACATGGGCAGCCGTCTGCATTTTTTCACAATCACTGTCACAGATACCATTTATATACACCTCATCCAACATCATTAACTTTTCAACAAAATATGCTCTTAAATCATACAAATACTGTATCTTTTTATCAAAATCCGATGTATATATCAATTCTACTGCTTTGCCTAACCCTGCAATTCCAGGCACATTTTCTGTTCCAGAACGCATCTTGTTTTGCTGTCCACCCCCCGTTATAATAGGATTTATCTTTGTTTTTTCTTTGATATACAAAAAACCGCTGCCTTTTGGACCATGCAATTTATGTCCGCTCACCGACATTAAATCAATATTATATTTTTTAGGCACAATTTTCATCTTGCCATAGGCTTGAATCGCATCCGCATGAAAAAGAATATTTTTATTAAATTTTTTTATAATATTTCCTATTTCTTGTATAGGCTCTATCGTTCCAATTTCATTATTGACCATCATAACCGAAACAAGAATTGTATCATCAGTCAACATATTTTTAAAACTTTCTAAATCAATCGTCCCATCTTTTAAAACAGGAATATAATCCACTTGAAAACCTTGCTTTTCAAGGTATCGAAAAGGCGCTTTTACAGAGGAATGTTCAACACTCGACACAAGAACTTGATTGCCGCTTCTCTTATTTGCCATAGCTGCACCGATAACAGCCATATTATTGGATTCCGTACCACCAGAAGTAAATATAATTTCTTTTTCGTGACATTTTAATGTTTTTGATATAGTACCTAAAGCTTGTTTGATATATTTTTCTGCCTCAACACCTTTTGTATGTTTGGACGAAGGATTGCCATAATCTTCTAACATCACCTTTGAAACAATCTCAACAACTTCTTTTGCTGCTCTGGTCGTTGCAGCATTATCTAAATATACTTCCACGCTAGTAACCATACCTTTCTTTTAGAATCCTTCCATTTTATACATCAAAACAGACATTAACATCATTCCTGCCGTCTCTGTCCGAAGTATCCTTTTTCCAAGCGTAATACTTTCCCACTCATATTGTTTTGCCAATTCAAGCTCTGATAAATCATAACCGCCCTCTGGACCTATAAAAATCCCAATACTTTGACCGACATTCAATTGTTCAACAATATTCCTTGTATGTTCCATACCTTCGGCACACTCATACGGCAAAAGCTTGATATCGAGATTTTTGGCATAAGTCAACGCCTCTTTAAACGTCATCACTTGATGAACTTGCGGAACAATACTTCTTTTACTCTGTTTTGCAGCACTTTCCGCTATGCTATTCCAGCGTTCCACCTTGCTTTTTGCCTTTTTGTCATCAAGCTTGACAACGCATCGTTTCATCGCCACAGGAATAATTGAATAAACGCCCAACTCAACCATTTTTTGAATAATTAATTCCATTTTTTCCTGCTTTGGAAGCCCTTGAAACAAATATACTTTAATGGGCAATTCATTTCCCATCTCATCTACTGAAAGGATATCTGCTTTTATTTTATTTTCATCAATTGTGGATATACAGCAAATATAGTCTATGTTATCACCGCTGCTAATGCGCAGTTTATCGCCGACTTTCATTCGCAATACATTCTTTATATGGTTGACATCATCATCAACTATTTCAATATGATTTTCATATATATTTTCATGTGCAGCAAAAAAATGATACATAATACTGCTGTTCTCTCCCTTTCCGTCTCTTCGTTATCTTTAACGTTTCTTTATATCACTTTATTATACCTTCATCGCTGTTATATTTACCCATTCGCCG
Source organism: uncultured Eubacterium sp. (assembly GCA_947088865.1). Taxonomy (GTDB): domain Bacteria; phylum Bacillota; class Clostridia; order Lachnospirales; family Lachnospiraceae; genus Lachnospira. The sequence continues at coordinate 6,240 of CAMUHY010000035.1, forward strand.
TCACGATTGACATCAACTATTTCCAATAAAGGATTATCATCAAAACATTGAATAATCTCTTGTTCTTTTGTATTAATAATTCCCGATGTAATAAAATAAGCGCCTTTTTTCATATGCTTTGTTATTTCACCAGACAATGGAATTAACACGTCCGCAAGTATATTAGCGCACACAATATCATAGCAATCATATCCACACTGTTCTTGTATTGCTTTGTCATCTATAATATTGCCCTCAATCACTTTAAATGAATCGGCAGCAATATCATTTTGCCTTGCATTTTCATTAGCGGCTACAATTGCGTTTGGGTCAAGGTCTGTGCCAAGCGCAAAATCGGCTCCATATTTTAATGCAACAATGGATAATATACCGCTGCCGCACCCTACATCAAGCACTTTATTTGCTGGTTTCACATATTTTTGAAGCTGTTTAATCACCAATTTTGTCGTTTCATGAGAACCTGTACCAAATGCTGTGCCAGGGTCAATCGAAAGTATCGGATGATTTTTCATCTCATCTGTTATAGGCTCCCATGTAGGTTTGATATACAAATCATTAATCTTAAACGTATGCCAATATTGTTTCCAGTTATTAATCCAGTCTTTGTCTTCCGTCTGGCTTTCTGTCAATGTTCCCTCTCCAATATCAACAAATGCTCTTAATTCTTCTAATCCATTGTTTACCTTGTCAAGAATGGTTTTGTCATCTTCGTTTACATCAATATAAAAATGCACCTTTGCTAAGCCGTCATCGGGCGGCAAATCAGGTATAAAGTCAACAAACATCGTTTTTGCTTCTTGTTGTGTAAGCTGAATATTATCTTCTATTTCAATTCCTTCAATTCCCAGCTCTCCAAGCATACAACTGATAAAATCAATAGCCTGTGTCGTTGTCTGTATTGAATATTTATTCCACTTCATTGGTATTCCGTTACTGAAAACTTATAAAAAATTGTAAATCGACTTTTATGTTTCATTCCTTGTTCAGTGTGTCCGCTTTTGATAAC
>CAMUHY010000036.1 GCA_947088865.1 uncultured Eubacterium sp.
GATTATACATCAATTCCTTGCGTTTGAGGTGTCAACTAAAATGATACAACATCAATAATTAAGCAGTCAAGAAAATCCCCAAATAAATAGTACCAATAGCATGGTTGGTATCCTTTCATATCCATCGAAACACCTCACCTTTTTAGGCTAAATAAAAAAACACGATTGCCTTTTTAAGCTCAATCGTGTCTTCCATACCCATTATACTTATTTCAATTTAATGATGTTGGGGTCAAAAGGTTTTCAACGCATAAATTGTGTTAATAGTTTTTGAATTGTATACTATCTTGGCACATTTTTATGGGGTTGTTTAGCATAAACTTTCAATCAATTTGGCGACAATTAAAACAATTTCATTTTAAACTACCTTTTGCCCCTAATATCATTTAATATTTTTAGAATTATTTTTTATAGATATCCACCTTATTCTCTTCATTAAAAAACAGTATAAATCTTAATATATTTTCTTTCCTTTTTTTCTAAACCATCTATCTCCATCTCTTCTTTGCTGGAACACATATATATGTAAAATATTGCTCCTCCCTACCTGAGAAAACAATTTCCGCGTAAGGTTCAATGTATTTTTAGGATTAGTAGTTGCAAAAACATTTAATATTGTTTTTTCAGGCATTTTCTTCACTTCATTAATAATTTTTTCAATAAAAACCTCACTATAGCGTCTTACAAAATCATTTCCATTATTCCTACTGATCTTGATAGTGAATAAATTCCTTTCACTGTTTGGAATTTGGGTATTATTAACCAAATAAGTATCTTCTAAAATAAGGTTACGTTTTAATTCTTTATTATTTCCATTCATTTTACTTACCATAATTTTTTCATCTTTATTTTCCGGATATTCACTATCATTTAACGGATACTCATCAAAAACCTGATGCATAACCAGTTTTACTTGCATATATATCGGTACACCAATTAAATTACATTTCTTAATACCCATAACCTTTGCACAATACCAGTACCAAACATAAAAATAATTATGATAAACGCTATTATCCTTATTCATAACTACATTTTTGTTATTCTTTTTTATTTTCCACCAAACCACCACTCCCAAAATAATCGACAAACCAATTCCACCATTTTTTAAAGCTAAGTAAACCAAGAAATTATCCGGTGTCACGTAATTATTACTAATATATTTGCTAAAAATTTTAGGAATGTTACATAGATATGGCACGCAAATAGCAAAAACCATTCCTATGCTTTGTAAAACAATAACAAAATTTTCTTTAATTTTTTTTATTATTATCATATCCCTCTAAGCTATTGTCCAATACTCTTTTATATATTCCTTTAACTTTTTGACACTCAAAAATTTCAGATATTTCCATAGTTATATAATCTCCTACCCATACCCTTGCTTCATGGGTTCCTGCTATTATAAAAAAAGCATAACTGCATCCTGTCCTATCTTCTTTCAATGTCTGATGCCAATCATCCCAATCTATCTTTGATGGTTCAGGTATTCTTTGAGGATGAGTGTGCCATGTACCCATATAATAGCTTTTATCCCCTTGTATTTTTGACAAAAACATCAAATGTTTTATATCTTTAATATTAAAATATGCTTTACCATACTGATCGCATGGATATGGATGAGATACTGCTTCAAGAGAAATATTTCCTATTTTTCTATGTTTATATCCAACAATATACCCACCGCTTTCTGGAAAAGATGACTATATCTGTAGCCATTTTCTAATTTCGTCAAATACCGAAGATAAAATATCTACTACTTTCCCATTGGGAAGTAGCATCTTGATGCATTTATTTGATATCTCTATCGCCACAACATCTACACCCCTTCGCAATATATGTATTGTTTATATGTTCTACTTTATTTGGCGAAATATTAACTAATATATTATCAAATGAACTATTATAAATTTGTTTCAATGTTTCCAAAAGAACTGCTGTTGTTCTAAGCAATACCGCTGTACCATAAGCAACCCTTGTCCCACCACAACCAGTTCTTAAAAGCTTTTGTTCTAAAACTTCTTCTGTATTCTGGTTGACTTTATTGTTAACAAAAGCCCCTTTTTCATCTGTATATAAACATTCAAAGCATCCTTTCTTCTGATAGTTGACAACCAATATATGGCTATAAGTTCCCCCTGCCTCAAGCCATGTAAAGATTACTGGTATATGACAATCACTATCCATAAGAATTCTATTCATTTTCATTTGAACATCTGTACTTCCTACAGTAAATATAATCAAATCGACCTGATGTACCTCCTTTTGTAAATCTTTCCCATCTATATTTTTTCCAATTGCCTCAATTTTTATTTCTGGGTGAATACGTTCCAAAAAAAATTTAAGTATATCTGTTTTTTTCATTCCGTCCAAAGAGCCTCCATATACCCATCGCATAGTATTCTCTTTATATAATTTATCTTCATCATAAATTTTTATTTTGTTAAAGCCATTTTTCACCAGTTCATCCGCCACATAACTTCCTAATGATCCTGCCCCTATTAGAAGCACAGTTTTATTCATAACATCACATCTATTACCAATCTTTCTATTTAATTCAAAATAGTCATTCCTTTTACTGTCTAATTCTTGTATGCCAACTATATCATCCATCAATTTTTGATACAATGTTTTAGGTTCATTATTTTTACAATTTACTTTAACCATAAAAGTTATTGGAATATTACTACAGTTCATCTCAAAAACTAAAATTATTTCTCCCACATCAACTTTTTCTTCTTTTATTTGCAAAAAAGTTTCTCTGCTTATATGACTTATTCTTTTTCCAAATATAATGTTTTGAATTTCTTCTCTTCCCCAATGATGTTCTTGATTTGGTGGAAGAATTTCACGACAATCTACAATAGGTATATAATATGACACACAATCTACCTTATTTTCCCATTTTTCGTTTTCTTTGCTAGAATCATTAAATAAAATATTGGGCGCGACACAACAAATTTGATCGTTCTTTTGATAAATTTTTAACTTTATAAACGAATCCTCTTGTCCTATAAAAAGTTCTATTTTTTCATTACTTGTAACTGAATTCCAATAAACCATAAATTCTTTTTGAAATTCACGTTCCACTTCTAAAGGCGTTAATGTCATAAGAACAAGCAATCTATCTATCGCATCTTTTATTTTTTCTTCGTAGGTTTGAATTGACGCAATTACACTATTTTGCTCATAAAGGCATACCGCACGATAATTTCCATCTGGGAATCCATCTTTTTCTTCAATACAAATTCCGTCAAATATAATATGTGGATAATTAAAATTCTTTTCGTTTAAAATAAATATAGATATTTTTGAATACACATTTTCTTCTTTCCCGCAAAAAAGCACAAATTTTTTCTCACAAAAAGTAAATAACACCACTAAATCACTTTTCAATGAATCATCCACAACAATATTCTCATAACTTTCTAATATCTTTTTCGCTATATTAACATTATCCAAAATTATGCTCCCTTTTACTTTGTATTGTCGATGCAACAGCTTGTTTCTCCGGAACCTCAAAATCTATCCCTAAAACTTTTCTTACATATTCTCCTGCATCATGATCAGACTCAACATTTACTGCATTTGTAAGGTTATCTACTGCTTTTGACAATTTCTTGTAGAAAATAATCATATAATCCATACTGCTATTTCGCATTTTTTCAAATATATCTGTTCTTGGTTTTACTTGTAGATATCTAGTGATATTTGCAGACACAACATTACCCTCTTTATCTCTTGTCACACTAAATCTATTTAATATAGCTTGCATTGTTCTCTGTAATGCTAATAAATCATCATCACCATCTTTGCAAGTTTGCTGTGAAAAGCAATCACATGCAAGATACGTTAAACCAATACTCGGAGGTATTTTATGGTCATTTGACACTCCTTCATAACTGACACTTTTCCATTTCTTTATAAAACAAATAATTCTCCGTAATTGATCATGTCCGTTAATTTTTTTACATAAATCCTCATTTAAACCATCTGGATCAGCACTTTCCCAAGAATAATTATTTGATTCTGCTTTACCCCGAGCTAAATAAATGGAATCCCCATCAATAGCATACATAGGCAAGTCAATATGTAACCACTCTTTTTCATGTTCGAAATAAGTTGCCCTTACACATGGTTCTTTTATATCTACTACCCTTGAAGGAGAATTTATAGAATCTCTTAAATAACCTTTTATCCTTCGAGGATCTGGATTATTCGTTATACTTAATGGAATCATTATAGCAACATCTCTATCCACTACATCAGCCCGTATTGTTGTATTATACTTATAACTTCCTTGATCAATCGCTCTAATATCACTTTTATTTATTTTAATATTATGTTCTTTCATGATATTAGGCAATTTTTCTTTTATATCATTCACAAGAATTTCCCTTTTTTCAATGAGTGAATCCTGTTCTCTATCAATCCTTATTTCTTTATAAAAATGTGCAAACTCTTTTTTTAATTTCATTATAATCCCTCCATAAAATTTTACTCTTTATCACTTTTTATTCCTCTGTGATATCTTTTCCCTTATCCCACCTACCAACTCCTGCACTTTACACGCCGGTCACATTTCCGATGGATTTTCCCTATCCTTCCTACATCTCTCATAACACCGCTCCGCTAATTTGATTGCCTGCTCCTCATCCCCATATTTTATTAACTTTCTGTAAATATCCTTATCGTTTTTTAAATATTTGTGTTTCGAAATTTTTTCAAATTTTTCTGCAAAACGTTCACAACAAATATAAGATTCCTGAATTGCGGGCATCTCCCCAAAATAAGCATACATCCAAATCTCAAAACAGGGATTTGACCATCCAGCACCAACTTGGTTTTTCTCTGCCTCCTTCACAATGCTGTCAAAATCTTTTACCTGATCCCGGTCAAAAACAATCCAAGGAATACGGTACTGTGAATCCTGTTCCGTCAGTTCCAACGCTCTTTTTACAAGTTCCACAGTTTTTGCCTTCTCCACCTTGATGACCAGATGGTCTTTCAATTCCCTTGGTATACTATCCCGAAGTCCTTCAAAATAATTTTTTTCTGTTTCCTTTGTATCTGTAACGATCAGGTAATACCCCAATTCTGGTATCCTTGCCCCCACACGTTTCTCCCTGTCCTTCCTTTGCCCTGCACGAGCATCGCTTGGTTTTCCTCCCCTATTTGTCATCCCCCATTCCCCCCTGCAGCATCTTCATCGGTTTTAACGCTGGGATTGCTCCAAAATTTCCCGTCATATATTTTTTTGCAATCGCCTCATCCCGGCGAACCTTATTTCCTTCCTCATCTTTAAATTCAACAAGGGAATACAAATTTGAAGCACCATCCTTTTTTTTATCCACCATCCATATCTCATCTCTACGCAAGAGTTCATTGGAAAACTGCCATATGTCATGGGTTGTAAAAATTAACTGTGCATTCTTTGTATTGATTTCTGGTGATAAAAATGTCAGAATAATATTTCGTACCAACAACGGATGTAATCTAGCATTTAATTCATCAACAAATAACACCGCTCCGTGTTCCAATACTTCTTTTAAAGATGGGTATAATGCAAACATCTTTAAGGTTCCATTGGATTCCTGCTTGAGCGGGATGGATACGGTTTTATCACTGTCTGCTATCTTATGGAACGTATCAATCTTGTAACTTTTCTCCGATTCCTTCCCATCTTCCTGCTGTATTTCCTCCACAGAAAAATCCTGTATCCCTTCGTCAAAAGACGAAAAGTATTCTACCACATTATCCTGCACATCCTTATTTCTTACAAATCCTTCGGGCAGCATCCGGGAACGGAAAAAATTTTCTGCCGGGTCGCCAAAATCTACCACTTCATTCCCCAAAAACCAGTCCCTGACCTTTTTTAATTTTGCAATACGCAGTTTTGCCCCCAAAGATACGATCAAGGATTCCTTATTTAAAGCAGACTTGATATTCTCCACATGGTTTTTACCAAAACCATTCATCTCCAATTCTTCCCCTGCTTTCCGATAAAAGACAGTACGGTAAGTGTTTCTTGCCGTTTTTGCCTTGGAATAAAGCCATTCCTCTACAACTTCATTATCCTTTAATGAAAATCCATACTGGTATGTCTTTCCCGTATCCTCCGAATTGTCCACATAAAAAACTTCAAAAGTGCTTTCCTTATCCCGGCTGTTTTCATCAAACAAAAATGGGATAACCTTTTGGTAATCATCCTCTTTCTTCCTGCGTTTCTCATCCTCATCCCCAAATTTGAAAGATTCTAATACATAATAGGTCATGTATTCGAATGCACTATACACATTCGATTTTCCACTTGCATTTGCACCATAAATTGCAGCAACCCGGAGCAGCTTATCATTTGCTATGTCCACAACATGCCCCTCGTGTTCGGTCACTTTGGTTGCCGACAAGTCTAACGAAGCCTCATCACGGAATGATTTGAAATTTTCAAAATTAAACTGTATCAACATAATAACTCCTCTATACTCATTAAAACCCGTCTTCAAAACTTCCCACAGGAACATATTTTCTTATATTATATCCTATTTATCAAAAAAATCAACCTCTAAATTAAAGTTTCCTTCAAATTTCATGTTGATTATATTAATTTCAAATCTATAAGTACTTATTAAGAAAGACCTTATCAATGCCAATAAGAAAGCAATTTTTATTATGACTGAAACTCTTAATACAAAAAAACTGCAAAACATACAAGGGATGGGGGGACTTCCAATCCTCCATCCCTTTGTTCCCTTTACTCTCACGCTTGTTTGCAGCAAAACTATAATGCTACAGTCCTACCCTTGATAATTGAACAGGGTGCGCACTTTGTCCGTTAAGGTTGGTAACACCGTATCTTTGAACAACGTGTAAAGCCCCGCGAGCAGGAGCGCGCCGATTACAACGCTGATCAGGATTTTCAGTGCCGTATCAACAAAGCCTTCGCCGGACTTCTGCGCAAGCACACAAGCAATCCTTTCCTTTACACGCATCCCGTTCATATACCCTTTCACTGCCAGCCTGTTCATGTTCTCCTTGATTTTTCTCATAGATTTGTTCCCCTTTCTTTGGATGGGCAGTCCTGCCCAAAATGATGTTGTTACAGCAAAGCCACAGGCATAGCCCTGCGGTTTTACACGAATGGATTGTTACAGGGTAGATACATTTTGATGTTGTATCATTTTAGTTGACACCTCAAACGCAAGGAATTGATGTATAA
>CAMUHY010000037.1 GCA_947088865.1 uncultured Eubacterium sp.
TAGGCAGTGAGGATGCGGCAGAAAACTCGGCATTCATCTTCTCTCTGATAGAAAGTTGCAAGCTTAATGGCATAGATCCTCAGGATTACCAGAAGCACCTGTTCGAATGTATTCTTCATGGTAAGGACTGCTATATGTTTAATAATCAGAGATATGTTGTTGGCAGTAGAAATGCCAGATTGGTGGCGGAAGCGTTCATATTATAGTCTTTTTATAATTGGTTCTTTTTTAGTTTCAATATTATAGGATTTAGCCTCTTATATACTTCTTCCGGAGTAATTGAATCGAAGCACTGCTCATAAGTCATTTCAGCTTGCTTTTGTTGTGGTAAGATATCATCGGCACTTATTCCTTCTGCAAAAGTTGAGTTGTTTGGCAACCACATTGACTTGGAAGCACTTGGAGAGAAAATAGAAAAAGACGGGATGCCTAAGGCTTGGATTATATGTCGGGCTCCGCCTTCATTTCCAAAATAGAAAGTACTGTTAGCCGCAAGTGCCGCTAATTGGCGTAATGAAGAAGCTTGAATGTTTATTTTTATATTATCAGGGCATCCTAATGCATTGTATATGTTTTTGGCATCTTCTTCTTCATGTCCTGGTGCATAATTGAATATCATTTGAATATCATTATGCTCTTTTAGTATTCTTCGCAGTATATCCAACATAAACTTTTGATTCCACTTTTTATACGCAAGCTTTGTGGTTACTCCAATCAAGAAAATAGGGCGGCTGAAATCAATCCCTTTATTAATCATATATTCCCGAAATTCTTCTTTTTCTGTATCTGTGATATATAATTTGAAATCCTTGGTATATGTAATGGGAGCAATTGTTTCTAATGGTGTGGCAAGTAGTAAATCTCGTTGTACCATATCAATATTCAGACTCTTGTTATAAGTATCTATAGGATAATTTAATAAAAATCGTGTGTATCCTTTTATTCGCCCGATCCGAAAGGGAGTATGTAGAGAAAATAAAGAAAAAAGAAGGGTGCGGATGGTAGAGCGCATGTCGATAATAACATCATATTGATTTTGATGTACAACTTGCCATACTTTTTTTATATAGACATGAAATGGCTTATTCTCATTTTTGTCAAACGTAAAGATTTTGTCAATGTCAGGATGCCCCTCATAGAGTGGGGCGATGTTTTTGTTAACTACAAAATGTACTTCTGCGGTAGGAAAGCTTCTTTTAAGAGTGCTACACAATGCGATAGCTAATATAGAGTCTCCTATTTGCCTGAACCGAATGACTAATATTTTTCTGATTGGTTTCATTCTTACATGTCTTGATGTTTTTTACTATGCAAACATAGCAAAAAAAAAGATTTAAATTTAAATCTGCTTGAAAAGAAACAGGAAAACTAGTACAGTTAACACAGAAGAGATAAATGCAAAAAGGAGGGGTTAACAAAACTTTGTGATAAAAGAGAAAAATATAGTAAGAATGTGCTCTAATTTCTTTATCTTTGCTCAATCTTTGTAATTAGTATTATAAAAAGAGTGTAATGAGAGTTATCGTCAACCCTAAATATGAAAACTTACGGAAAGAAATAGAATGTATCCCTGACTCCTTTGGAGATAAGGGCGATATTGTTTACAATGACCGTAACGTATTGAAACGTATCGATTTACATGGGGTTGATATAGTGGTAAAGAGTTTTAAGAAACCTCATATAATAAACCGTATAGTCTACTCTTTCTTTCGTCGCTCAAAGGCTGAACGGTCTTTTATATATTCAATGGCTGTGCAGGAGCATGGCTTCGATGTGCCGGAACCGATTGCAATGATTGAAAAATTCCATCGTGGTCTCTTGTCTGAAAGCTATTACATCTGTGGTTATGATGCCGGCAAAACAGTACGTGATCTGATGGATGGAGAGGTTAAGGGCAACGAAGATAAGCTTTCTGCTTTTGCACACTATACTGTTTTGTTACATCAGGCTGGCATTCTTCATTTGGATTATTCACCGGGGAATATACTTATCCATCAAGGTAGCAATGGGGAATATACTTTCTCTTTAGTTGATGTGAATCGCATGCAATTACTTCCTGAGATTGATTGTGATACGGTATGCCGGAATATGTGTCGGTTATGTATTTCCCGAGAAGTATTGTCCTATATAATGAGAGAATATGCTGCATTGCGTGAATGGAATCGTGAAGAAACGGTGAAGTTGGCACTTCATTATAGCGATCAGTTCTTTACTAACTATATCTATCGTCGGGCAGCTAAAAGGGATGAATCAAAACGTATTGTTTCACATGTAGTTTTATTCCGTCTTTATCGCGCAACACGAAGATTGTTTTATTGGGAGCGCCACATTTCCTCCCTTCTATTGAAAGAGGAAAGCCGGATATATCATAAATATTTGTATAAATACGATTATTGTAATTTACTTGCTCCTGATTATCAGCTATAAACGTTTTTAAAGTTATAGCACGTGCTATTTTAAAAGCTGCTTGTAGATATTAATGATTTTTTCCGCTTGTTTTCTTTCAGAGAATCGTTTGGCATAAACAACCCCTTTCTCAATCATCTCTTTTCGTTTCTCCGAATTGGAATAAATATGTTTGAAGGCGTTAGCAAGTTCTTTGCTGTCGTCGGGATCTACATAAATAGAATCAGGGCCTCCTGCTTCTTCCAGACATGAACCAGTGGCGGCAACAACAGGAACTCCTGAGTTTAGTGCTTCTATGATAGGGATGCCGAAACCTTCAAATCGTGAGGGATATACAAATATCTCTGCTGATTGGTAAAAAGCCGGTAGATCATTAAAGGGGACATCGCTTAAAATATGTACCCTATCATCAATCCCATGTTCACTTGCAAACTCTTCAATTTTCTTTGTATATTTGGTTCTCTTTCCTATAATTACGATATGGATATGTTTGGGAAGCATAGTTATTGCCTGTACAGCCAAAAGAATGTTTTTTCTTTCTTCGATGCTTCCGACGTTAAGTATATAATGTTCGGGCAATCGATATTTTTCCCGAATATCCCTTTTCTTTTCTTCGTTTACAGGAAGAGTAAAAGAAGTGTCGCAACCCTGATAAACGACTTCTATTTTGTTAGGTGGTATATTGAAATATTGTATGATGTCTCGTTTGGTGCATTCGCTTATAGCGATAATCTGTTCCGAATTCTCGCAGGCCTTCTTGAATTTATATTTGTATATTTCCCTGTCAATGAAATTGTAGTACTTTGGAAATCTAAGGAATATTAGGTCATGAACAGTAACAATGCTTTTTATAGGACTTTTGTGAATGTTTAATGGCAGCTCGTTACTCAGTCCATGGAATATATCGATTTTCTCTTTTTGTAATTGTTGGGTGATTCCCCATATGCGCCATAGTGCATTAAATCTCTTCCAAAAAGTTATAGTTGGAAAACACAGATGTAACTGATTGTGTTGTTTGATTAGCACATCCAGTCTTTTGTTTTCCTGTTTTCTAGGAGTATATAAGATATAATCATTATTGGGATAGTAACGGCATAGTATATCTGCGACATAACGGCTGTAGTTGCCTAAGCCGGTGAAATTCTGTACTGCGCGTTTCCCATCAAACCCTATCTTCATTGCTTCTTTTTGCTTATTCCATTTTCACACCAAACAAGTCTCTTTTTTCTGGTTTCGTTTAAAATTTTTTTGTTGTTATGTAGATTATCAGTTTTGGATAATTTATGATGTAGATGGAATGCAATGCCCGCAAATTTAATAGTACGTTTATGTATTCCGCTGCTCATAAGTCGACATACTAATTCATGGTCTTCACTTCCCCATCCGGTGATGGTTTCATTATACCCATTAACTTTTAATAGGTCTTCTCTCCAAAAAGCCATGTTGCATCCTCTGGAATAGGTTATGTCCCATTGACGGTAGTACTGTAATAATGGAGCCAAAGCTGGTAGGTGAATGCCGTTGATCGTATTCTTCGTTCCTTTGTTGCGGATTGATACAATGCATTTTTTTTCAGCTAACATTTGGTTAGTCAATACCTCACCGATTAAAACGCGGCTTCCGGTTACAAAGCTTCCTTTCTTGGCGAAGCAGACATGATCTTTGACGAAGTCTTTGTGTAAGACGATATCTCCGTCAATTTGTATAATATATTCTTTAGATGCTTTCGCAATAGCTTTGTTGCGGATGGAGGCCAGTCTGAAGCCTAAATCCTCATGCCAAACATGAATAATGGGGACTTCGGAAGAAGCTGCCAATTGATGAATTAGCTCTCTTGTGTCTTCTTTAGAACCATCATCAGCAATGATAATTTCATCAGGAAGGAGAGATTGACGTAGCACGCTTTTAACGCATAATTCTAATGCGTCGCTTCTATTATAGGTGGATATAATCAGCGATGTACTTATGTTGCTCGCCATTGGTTTATTCATATAATTATTACTAAGTTAGTTAAATAGTTAAGGGGGCTTGCACTAAAATTTTACAAATATATATATTTTATTTGGTTGTGACAAGCGTTAAAGGCTTTTTTCAAGGTAGTTGTATCAAATTGTTTGATTTTTTTCGTTCTGGAATTAATAAGTCTACATATAGGTTCGTTATCTTTGTGCTCTTGGCAAGTCACCTATTCATTATAACCATTGGCTTGTATAAATTTTCTTTCTGAAAGGCCATATTGCATCTTCTTGCATGTAAAATATCATTGTGGTGATACTTCTCTTGTAAATAGCTAAAAATAAAAAATGTTTCCTTGTATTTTTAAGAGATATAAGATTGCAAATTTTGTAAATGAAAATAGTATTTCCAAAGGAGCTTTTATAGTATACTACTTGTTGATAATTTTTTTCTTGTCTAACTTTTTCTTTTTTTTATATTTATGACTTTTAATTCGATACTGAATGCTAAAAGGAAGCTTTAGGAATAAAAAACGTTTTATAGATTTGAATGTTAGTCGGGTTTCTAAAATAGGAGGGATGCAGTTTTGGGAGAGCCTTGCTAATCCTTTTATTAAGTCACTCCTTTTTATGTTCGAGTACATTGCTGGTAGGTATCGATGATAAATTTCAAATAAATAATATAAGTTTATTGCTTTTTGAAGATGTTTGCTAAGGTTGTTGTCTGCTTGTATCAATCTCCTGATTTCACTAAAAACTATGGTAAGATCATTTAGATGCTTCAAGGTGTAGCCTTGTCCTATATTTGTAATAGAGTCTTCTCTCTTACAATTATAAAGATAAGTTGTTCGGTTGGTTAGGCTAAATGACCTGGTATTTAAAGCGAGCATGGCATGCATTACTATGTCTTCGTGGTACACGTGTTCCAAAAAATGAATATGAAATTCTTTTAGAAAAGAAAGATTGTATAATTTGTTCCATGTAGTTACCCATATATCATTTTTTTCCTCATAAAAGTATTGAGCCATACATAATTTACCCTTTCGTGTTATATTAGGGTAATTAGTGATTTTGAGTGAATTTTCATTCTCATCAATTTGATTGATTCCAGCTGCTACAAAGTCTACTTTCTCTTGTGAAATAATATTGTATAAAGTTTCAATGCAATCAGGGACAATAGCGTCGTCGCTATCCATAAAGTATAGATATTTTCCTTGAGCGGATTCAATTGCTGTGTTTCTCGTTCCTCCCAAACCGAGATTTTTTTTATGTGTAATTATACGGATGCAGTTACCTCTAGGATGTGTGCTTTTAAGTTGGTGGACTATATTCATGCTGTTATCATGTCCTAAATCGTCTACTATCAAAATTTCTAAGTCTTGATAGGTTTGATTTAATGCAGATAACAAGGCGCGTTCAATGTATTTTTCTACATTATAAATAGGCATTGAAAGAGTTATTAAGCACATACTTTTCTTTAATCATTATAACACAATAATATTAGTTGATTACAAAGTTACTTTAATATTTGTAATGGTGAAAGTTATTTCGTTTTTTATTGATTTCTTATCCCGAGCTTGCTATATAGAAAAGAATAGTTTCATTAGAATAAAACTTTGAATTATTTTCATTACCTTTGTTCAAAATATTATGTTTGTCTAAATAATGATATTAGTGTGAATTCGGCAATTCCTCTATTGTTTAAGACTATTGTTATTTAATTTAAAATTTGATAATTATGATATATGTTATTTGTTATGATTGGGCTTCAACATCTGGCAATCATACAGGAATGAGGTATCTTTATGAATATATTCAAAAAAGCAATCCTGAATTGTATAAAATGTATACTTTCAATATGGGTGGACGTTTTTTGGATAAGGGAAAAAGGGGGAAGAAAATCTCTGTGTTTTTGACAGCACTTAAATTAGCAATGGCATATAAATCAGGAGATAAATTTATTCTTACTGAATATTTACATAGAGATTCGTATCAAATATTGTTTGCAAAAATAATACGCTTTATATGTCCTAAAGCACCTATATATGCTATGGTGCATCTTGTTCCGGAGAAATTGGAAGGGCAATATTCGAAAGCACAAATAAAGAAGAGTTCACGATTTGTTACAGAAATTGTAACATTAGGAAGTAGTTTGACATGCTATCTGAATAGTTTGGGAATAGAGAATGTTTATACTTCCTTTCATTATGTCGATAATAATTATTATACTCCTTCTGCAAATCTTTGTAACAGAGATGATGATGTTAAGGTAATAGTAATGGGTGCCTTGGCACGTGACTTTGAGCAGATCGCTTATATTGTTTCAAAACTTCCGCAAATTCGTTTTTATATATGCAAAGGGCGGGAGAAAATTGATTATTTGTTTTCAGGTTTTAAGAATGCAACATTGGTGGGATATGTTCCTGAGGCGGAATTAAAGCATTATATGAATGATTCTGATATTTCATTAAATGTAATGAAGGATACTATTGGAAGTAATGTAATTTGTACTTCGATGGCGACAGGATTGGCGATGGTGGTTAGTGATGTTGGATCTATACGTGACTATTGCGATGAGACCAACGCATGTTTCTGTTCTGCTCCCGATGATTTTATAAAGAATATTATGATCTTAGCAAATGATCGAGAGTTGCTCAATTCGTTAAAGAAAATGTCTTTGAAAAAGGCACAACAGTTTTCTATAGATAATTATTGTGCTAGCTTGTCATCCCTATTGAAATAATTGAAGAGTATAGTTGGTAACCATTCTATTTTCCGCCTTGACACGCATCGCAACCCAGCATATCTTTGC
>CAMUHY010000038.1 GCA_947088865.1 uncultured Eubacterium sp.
ACGGGTGTACTAAAAACTTTTTCATACAATTTTGCCACTCGTACTTTATCGTTTTGCATGATTTTCTTGTAATTCATAATTCTATTACCTCTACTTTCTGCCCTTTAGGGTCTTTTTTACTTTTTTTAATAAATTTCATCACCATTAATCGGCACAAACTGCGGTTCCGTGATGCCGATTAAATTTACCCTGAATGGATCGCCATCGTTGGCGAATGCTACATCGACATAAATGTCAATCCCGTAATAATCCGTGTAGGACACGGGAACCCGAACGCAAGTTTTGGGATTCAGGGGGTTCTTGACAATTATGTTACTCCCTCCAACTCCCAAAATTTTAAGCGCATAGATGCCGCTTTCATGCCTTGATTCCAGTTCAATTAATTGTTCCATCTTTTTCACCTCGCTTTTTTGATTTTTTGGAGAAATTAAGTTTTTTTGATTTCGGCGGCGTGTAGTATGCTAAATTAAAAGAACATATGTTCGGTATGAAACCCCCTACCACCCATCATTTGCGCCGATACCATAATGCTTTTAAGGTGTTCAATCCAGAAATTTAAAACGTTTCCATTGGGCGCATGGAAACTATTCGTGAAACAATAGCTTTGCGAATAGTTGAATTTATGCCCAAAACTCCCGAAACCCTTGATTTTACTAGGTTTCTGTTATTTTATCGAACGTATTTTCTGTAAATACTGTTGTGCAATATGACGGATAAATCACTTATTCTTCTAATTTTCCAATCTCACCACCGCCCAACTTCGGCAGTTCCGAAGCGGTCAGAACACGTCTATGTTCTGTTTCCAACGGGGGAACAGGTGATGTTTCCCTCATGAAATATGCAGCCTTTGCAGTAAAAATCAGATTAGGATTTGCTATTTTCGCATTACTCAACTCGTCTACACAAAATCCTTTGCAAATTTCTAACCATTTTTTAGACGTGTCGGAGTGCCCAGTGCTTGCCCTATACTCCCCATTTATCCAACTGGTAAAAGTAGACCGGTGGATGTTTACAAGCCAACTAAAGCATTCCAGCGTTGGTAATCGCTCATATTTGGCACATAATCGTATGTATATATCAAATATTTTGTCCAATAAGTTTATATCCTCATGGGGTGGCTTAGGTATGCGATCACTAATGTACAAGATCATATCTCTAAAACGTCTATCCATTTTACTTCCGTTACCATCAAGTTCTTTTGCAATAAACTCATCAACGTAATAATATATATCATGCTGATATATTTCGATATCATTTGTTGTTTTAATTGCATTGTCTGCCATTACTTTTTACCTCCTATAATATCAGCCAAAAACTTTGACTGTTGTTCTTGTGCCTGCTGATTTCTAATTGATTTTTCGGGCATTTGCAAGACAATTGACTGTCTCAAAATCCGTGATTTTATCCGCTCATCAACATTAAGCTGGTCAATTGGATAATTAGATGTATAAATCGTGATCAGCCCATCTTGCAATCTTGTATTAATCAGACGATACAGTTCCTGATTTTGCCAATCACCTTGCTTCTGGCTCCCAAGATCATCTAATATTAATAAACCGCAAGACCGATACACCGCGCTGTTATCAATAACATCAAATTTATAACTCGCTCCAACTGCTGCTAAATAATCTGCTGCTGTGACACATCTCATCTGCAAGTCATATTTGATTGCCACAGATTGTGCCAGACACGACGACAGAAAAGTTTTGCCACTGCCGGGCACCTTAGACCACAGATACAGTCCTTTGTTTGCTTTTACCCACCTGTCCTGATAATGTTGTACAAAATCCTCGCAGATACGACACATCTGTGTCATATCGACATTGTATATATCCCATTTAAATTTGCTCAAATCTGCGTCACAATATTCTGGGGGAATGCCTGTAGTGTCTGCTAATCGTCTTTGTATTTTACACCTGTCACAAGCCCTAGCAAATAAGATATTATCCCCGTAATCTTCTATGTTTTGCCACATCAAAATCCAGCCTACATCATGGCACTGTTTACATTTGAACTGTTTATCACTCCCATGCTTTATATGACATGGCGTAATCGTTTGTGTTTGGTTCTGTTGTGTTTGTCCCATATTGCCTATTGCCCCCTTTGTCCTGCTCTCGTGATAACCAGTTATTAATAAATCGCTTTACACCCTTTCGTGTCTTTCTTTTTTGTGGATTAGCGTCTAACCACCCAGACATAGCTCGTAGCTGTTGTAATACATTGACTCCCGGATACAGCTCTTGCCACATATCAATATCTGATTGATGGATGGGATACAACGTTTTATCATTCAGGATTAATTCAATTACTGCTGCTGGCACAGGAGCAGACTTGTTCGGCTCTGTGCAATAAGTATCTTTACCTATAGACTTGTCTTTCTTATCTCTTACCTTACTCTGCGTATCCATTTCGGTTCCATTATGGTTCCAAGATGGTTCCAGAGTGGTTCCATCTTGTATCCGCTTTGGTTCCGCCTTGTATCCAGATAATACATAAGTATTATTTTCCAACGATAACTGGTCTTTCTCGCTCTGATATGATGTAGGCTTGTATCTGTCGGACTTGATATAGTTATGTATCCGCCAGTGCTTAATCACGACCACCCCATTTTCAAAAGGGATAATAAATTGTTTAGCTACCAAAAGTTTTAAATCGTCATCATTGCATTTTACATTTCTCATAATTGATTTAGGATTATTAATAAATCCGTCATCATCCGCCCTCATTGATAGATGGAAGTACAAAAGCTGTGCCGATTGTGGCATATCCAAAAATAAATCACTGTCAATGATGGTTTTTGCAAACATCCTTCTTTCCGCCATTGTCACATCTCCAACGCTTTTACTGCTTCATCAATCGCCTTTATTACTATTTTCTTGCGTTCTGGTTCCAATTCTGTCCTTAGCCATTTGCATAGGGTATATTCTGACATACCCAATGCCGCCGCTACCTCGTAATGTTTTAACCGTTTTGTAGCTATTAATTGCCGTATAGCTTGATTAGCTTGCATGATATCGCCTCCTTACAATAGTTGTTGTATTTGTTTGTATCCTAATTATCTCATACATTATTGACAGCGTCACGTACATGAGTTACAATCTTAAAATAAATAGTTGCGATAAAAAGTTACAAATTGTAACTTTTTATTAAGAAGGAGAAGAAAAATGAAATATAATATTGAATACTATAAAAATCATTTTCCAGATAAATTTTTGAAGTTATTGGAATGTAGATATCAAAAAAATAATAAGAACAAACGAAAACAATTTTTAGACGAATATAGTGAAAATTTTGTCAATAGTGTTGATTCTCAGATAAATCAATGGTGTTCTACGGCGCAAAGAGATAGAGTTCCAACGCTAGAACAATTAATGAATATTTGTGAATTGCTTGATTGCGATATAGATTATTTCTTGACGGAACAAAAGGTTTTTCAAAGAGATGCTCAATCAGCATCTAACTATTTAGGACTAGAATATGAAACTGTCGAAAGGATTTCAAATTATAGTGATAAAATAAAGGGATTGATAGATGTGATTGTTTTTGATAATCACAATAATAATTCGAATGAAGATATGAAAAATTCTGATTTACTTTTTGACTTACTTGATTCTATTCATAATTATGCGATAAATTATAGTACTTCTTCTATAAGGTATAAAACAATAAATGGCGGAGAATGTGAGATAACTAATAGAAAACAAATAGATTCATTGTTAAGAAGTAGTTCATTAAGGGAATGTGAAACTATATTAAATACTGTTTATATTGAATATTTTGAAACTCGTAACTATTATGATTGGTTTTATATGAATAATATGATTTTAGAAATGGTTGAGCTTGGACGCGATGAATATGAATTACGAAAAAAATTTCCTGTACCCAAACACTACGAAAAAACTATTCCTGTGCATCTTTAATTTTAATCATTATAGTAGCATAGTTCTACTGATATCGGTAGAAACTTAGCAAACACTGCGCGTGGACGTCCGAAAAGTAGCATAACAAGCACTGCCCACGGACGTCCAAGGAGTAGCATAACAAGCACTGCTCCTGTCCGTACACGCTCCGAAAATATTAGGGAACCCCTAAAAACCCTTTTATCAAAAAA
Source organism: uncultured Eubacterium sp. (assembly GCA_947088865.1). Lineage (GTDB taxonomy): Bacteria > Bacillota > Clostridia > Lachnospirales > Lachnospiraceae > Lachnospira. The sequence goes on from CAMUHY010000038.1 coordinate 4,112, forward strand.
CAGTCGAATTCTAGTAGACTTGTCACTGAAAAAATCAAAGAAAAATCCCTCAATTGTATGCTACTACGGTTGGGGGATTCGCTTCTTTGTTTTTATGGACTTATCACTTTTTCTAGCTTACTAACATATGTAAAATCAAGCAAATACTTCCCTCGGAGAGCGCCTTGCTTCTGATGCGTATGTGTCAGAAGCAATAAGGCGTTACTTTTGGCAAAGTAACAAAGGCTATTCTTCTGTGTTCCAGTGTGCCATATCATGCGATACCTGATTTTGTATATCCAGATGAAATTGTTCTGGCGCAAAATATAAAATTGTCAACAAATATGATGTCGGGTTTTTAATGCGCTCTGTTTGCTCCGAAAATCTATCAAGAGCATACATGATTGATTCCTTGTCCAACTTCATTAGTTTTGAAATAATAATCATAGTTGGTTTATCTTCTCCGGCGACTCTGATTGTAGCTTTTGTTGTGTTCATGGCTGTGTAAAGTACACTCATTGCTACTTCAATATCGTTTTTCCGATACGGATTTTCTTGCAGCATAACATCATAATCGAAAAGCTGATGAATCTGGTCGATGGTATATCTTTCCAATTCTTGACTTTTTGATTTATTGATGTTATCCTTATCCATATAAAAAGATTTTTTATTTTGGTCTACATCCGCTACTTTGGTCGGTGCGGATGTAGGCTCTTTTTCTTCAACAATGTAATTTAATTCTCGTGCTAATTCATATAATTGTTTACGTTTTGTTTCGATATCAACAACTTTAGAAACTTGTTCTATGCTTTCAGCTTCCCATACACTATCAAAATCATACAAAGTGTATAAATTACTACTTTGTCCATTTTTTGTAATCCTATTTTCTTTTTTTAATAGATGCTTTTCCTCTAATCCTTTTAATGCTTTAATAACTGTTTTATTCGATTTACCAGACACTTTGCATAATGTATTAATACTTGGAAAACACTTTTGTTCACTATCTGCATACATTAATAAAATTATATATATATCTTTTTCATTCCAATTAAGCATATCCCACTTGATAAAATTATGAGATAATATTACAAATGGATTTTTTCGCTTATATTTTAATTCATCAGCCATTCTCAATTCCACCTTTTATTTTATCTGTCTCTTTCTTTAATTCATCTAATGTCACGCAATCCCATACAGAAGTAAAATTCAAAATTTCATATACATTAGCAATATATCCATTCTCTTTTGATACACGATTCTTTTTAATTAATACGCCCTTTTCCTCAAGCGATTTAATATATTTACAAACTGTAGCCTTACTTATTCCAGTTTTTTTACTCAATTTATTTATACTTATAACCGTTGTATTAACTTGATCAATGTCATTATTATCTGCAAATGCAATTAAATGAACAAGCAGTAACACTTCATGAGCATTAAATAATTGTGAATCTAATAAGCCATTATAAATATAAAAACTTGCTCTATTGGAATCTCCATCTTCTTTAAGAACAACTTCAAAATGTTCTTCAAAATTGTTTTCCATATTATACTCCTTTTGTTTGATTAATATATGCTTGTTTAAAATTATACAAGGTATTCTAATTTTTGTCAATTAATTATATTAGATTTAAACAGCAATAATCTTAGTTTTTATACGGTGTGTAATTTTTACATAGGGGGTGTGTAATTTTTACATAGCCGGGTGTGTAATTTTTACATAGCCGGGTGTGTAATTTTTACACAGGAACTATAATCATTTAACTAGAACCAATATAACTATAATCAATCTATCAATCACTCTGCTATGAAAGATTGATTATTATTCAAATAATTCTAGTTCATTGAATATAGTTTATGGTTCTGTGGGGTCTATACCATAGTCCTGTGGGGTCTATGGGTAAACGTGTGTTTTATACAAAAATACAGTAAAATCAAGGCTTTACGCACTTATGAACAATTTTCAAAAAGGTACAAAATGTACTTTTTTATTATTTTATGATATACTTTTATTAACTTTATTTTGTATTTTTATAGTTATAATTTGTCTGTCAATCCAATCGAAAAGATAGACTGATTGATGTATTATGATAGTGTTTAGAATGCACAAAATCTGTTTTAAGGCGTTTTTATTGTGCAAGTAATATAAATACCTTAAATCAATTTTAAACTCGCCACGGGGCAAATATGAAGTCAGAGAGATACGTAAAAAGGAAGCTGCCATTTTGACAACTTCCCATTCTTTAATCTTCATAGTGTCCTTTGCAGGATATGATTCTGATATTCTGTGCTTCATCAATGCCATATACAAGGCGGTTTGCTTCGTCTA
>CAMUHY010000039.1 GCA_947088865.1 uncultured Eubacterium sp.
AGAATCGAAAAATTATAGTATGTCTTGGAATTGAGAGCATAATAATTAGAATGATGGATCGGCATATAGATTTAAAATAAGCAAAATCCACAGGGCAAAATGAAAATTTTCATTCTATCCTGTGGATTTTTATAATTCTTGAAATCCTGTCCGATACCTATTGCTCCTACGATATTATCCTTGACATGCAACTTTTTATATTATCAAAAATGCATTTTCAAAAGAAGCGGCTTAGAATCTACAAGCATATGTAATACCCTTAAAATATAGACACTGTGTCTGATCTCATTCACATAAAAGAATATTTTATAATTTTTGTAATAACACCTGCGGATCCCCTTTTCTGCTAATTCTTCGTCTTCATCAAGTTCATGCTGTTCCGGCATAAATTCCAGTCGGGCAATTGTATTTCTGAAACCGGCTGCCAGTCTCAAGGCCGTTTCAGGTGAGTTCTTTTCAAATGCAATATAATCCGTATTATTTAAAACATCTTCCTCCGCTTTCGGCAGTATGATAACATCATACATCCGCATTTTTATACTTTCTTTCTAATTCTGCAAAAAAGGTTTTATAATCCCTTCCCTTTCCTCCAAGCATATCCTCATAGCTGTCCATTACCATTTTGCGTATTTCTTTTTCATTTTCATCCAAAACGGCTGCATAATCAGCCTGTTCCTTATCAAAAACCATTTCCATATATAACAACACCTCATCTTTCTATATAACAGTTTTCAGTCAGGATATATCATATCATTTTCCACTAAGCACTACATACCCCTGTTCATTATTTCAAGCATATTTGCAGACATATTGTCCTACACTGTTTTGGTAACAAATCCAATTGGAGTGATAATTTTTATTCTTCTGATTTTTAATTATAGCACACAAACAAAATTATGCAACTTGGCAAAAGCATTTCGCTTTATAGATGTATTGTATCAATCATCATGCTTTTTATACGAAAAAACAAAATCCACAGGATAAGAAACCGGAAATATCTTATCCTGCGGACAACTCTGCATAACTCTTTAAAAATCTTCTGAAAATTGGTTCAGAATTGGTTCAAAACGGCTTTTTCATTTGATCTCAAACTACTGCAACCATTGATTTTACTATATTTTACTTATCCAGGCTCTTCATTGTCGGGATAAATAATACCATATAAAAATACCGTATTTATCGCATTTTTCTTATACATCCCTTAGTTTTTATACGAATTTATACGAAAATTAAAAAGCACAATCAAGAGGGATATAAGCAAAAATCTGCCTATCTCCCTCTTAAAACTATTATATTTAATGCTCATGTTATCAAGGATTGCTTTGCAACTTTTTTTGACGGGCAAAAAAAGCAAGTCCTTGACAACAATAACATTTTATCTATATCCTGCAATAATAAAAAGTTGCTTATGTGTTGTTAAAGTCTAGTATATAGAGAGATTACTATTCCTTATAAATATATTCCCCATTTTCCAGTACTGCCTTTCCATAAACACCATCTATAGTAAAATAAATAACATCTTCGGGAATATAGGAATTCCCACCAAAAGCACTACCCCTTGTACGGAATTCCAATTCTTTATTTAATTCTCGGAGGATTGTTTCTATAAGATACCCTATCGGCCTATCTGGTATTTTGCAACCATTAGTAAAATAGGTTATACTAGCGACAGGATGTGAAAAATGAAGATTATACTTGTCATTCTCATCATAGCGAAATCCAAAAGTTTTATAATGGAAATGACGAACAACCCCCAAGTCAATATAATCAATTAGGAAATCTGTATTAAATAGTTCTTTGTTTAAAACAACCCCATTATAAATCTTATTTTCAAATCCATTATTTTCTATGGCGACAACTTTATATCTTGAATCACTTTCAATAGCATCCACAATATCAATTTTCAAATTTCTAAATTCATTTTCTTCCACAAAGTATTCATTTTCTATAGGTCTTTTCAAATTTTTAGAAACCCAATACCTTTTCTTCCCTTTACTCAATTCAATCAGATCTTTGCTAATGTATTTTGTTATATAATGTTGTGATGCTTCCACACTATCTATAATCGTTGCTGTGGTATAGCCTAACTTATAATTTGTCAGATTATAGATAATTCTCCCTTTGCCATCTCTATGTGATGAATCGGTTAAAAACTTTTCGGGATAATTATTAAATAAAAAATGAAAGTGGAATCGCCTTTTATATTCACCGCAAAGAATCTTGTTTACAATATCCTGTTCCTGTACGGTTCTGTTCGGTTTATTCAAAAAAGAACTATAAATTTCATTATTCATTTTTTTACCGTTAAATACAACCGCATTATTATTATTGTCATAGTAATAATGATGCAGTTCTGGCACACCCAAGTATTGAATCTCTGGACATTGTCTTTTTAAAACGGTAAAAAAACTATGTAGGCACTTTACACATGTGTCATAATCAGAAGCACCTTTTCCGTATTTGACATTTAATATGTTATCATCAAATGTCAAAGTGACAAACATATTCCAGTTGTTGCTATAAGCATAATCATAAATGGATTTTTTCGTCCTGCTCATAGAAGCTATTATACTTCGTTCATGCTTTTCTTCATTGTTAGTTGTTTTTCCAATGTAGGAGCATGGAACACAAAGTTTAATATAATGATGGCAAGATTGTAGATTTTTATCGTTTATTACCTCGTCTATTTTTTTATCTAAAATGCTTTCATCACAGCTGTATTGCGAATTTCCGTTGCCTAAATCCACGACTTGATTGATAATAGAATGTCGAAACCGTTTTAACTGAATAACTGCATTTTCTAATTCATCCCTTATAATAACGGGATTTTTATAAAGGCTTATTGTAGTTTGGGAATTATATTCTTTTATTTTTAAATTGTATGTTTCTTTCATATGTATTTTTCCTCTCTGTTTGTCCATTAAAAAAAGTCTGCCACAAGACAAACTCACCCCAAAAATAATAATATGAACACCAAGAGCATCTATAATAATATTAAAGGTTTGTTTGTCTTATTATTGAATTCCATGCTTTACGGAGCATGGGATTTTTATTTTGATTATTATAGATAGAGGAAAAACCATTTATAACAAAAAAACAAACCCATCAAAGACAGATTTGCTTTTATTGGTGTGAATTTATTCTAAAGGGCAACAAATATATTGTTTCATCAGTTCATTTCTTTTGGAACCATGCCCCAAAACATGACTTACACTATCCAAAGCCTGCTGAACCGTTTCCCCTTTCTCTCTGTATTCCTTGTATTTTGCAGTTGCAAAGTTCTTTCTTAATGTATGAAATGCTCCATTTTGAAAATGAATCCCCTGCTTTTTGCACTCCCTGTTAAAAGCCTGTTGTAAACTCCCTGTTTGGATAGGGCAAATTCTCCCTTGCTTTTTTCCTCTAAATTGTTGCAATATATCCTGCTGTTCTTTGTTCTCGGCTTTTACAAATCTACTTTTTTTTCCTTTGGAATCTGCTATATAGATTCCATCCTCTTTTATATCTCTATATTGCAATTTGCTGCACTCCGAAGCTCTTAAACCAAAGTTCTTACTTAAAACAAGAGCAGACTTTAAATTGCTGTTTTTGGTTTTCAAAAGCATCTGATATTGAGCATCTGAACACATTATATTTCTAATCTTTCCACCGCCATTTTTTGCACTAATTGGAGTAACCGTCGAATGAAAGTCCACATTCGTATTGTATGTATTATTACAGAGTGATTCCAACTTTCTGAAATGGGATTGATATTCCTGTAAAGACTTCCTACTACAACTATTTGCCTTTTCATTTAAAAATTCTTGTATATGCATTGAATTTATATCTTTTAATTGTTTGATTTCTGCATGATTTTCTTTTATCCAATTTGCAAAATTAGCACTTAAATCTATTAAATTTTTTCTATCCGCATAAGAATAAATTTTACTGTTATCTTTTCCATTTCTTTTCATAGAGTGCTTATCCATGCCCTCCCTAAAATGGGTATCTATGCAATATTTAAACTGATATTTGATATTTCTTGTTTTTCCCATATAATTTAACTCCCCCTTTTATATGCATTAAGATTCGGTCCGATGGACCGAACCTTAATGCATACACCTTACACCATTGTCAAAAAAATAATTGTTGTTTCAGACTACTTCTGCTTGTGCAATTACACAAACCCAAAACATCGGCACAGCTACAATTATCCCTGTGAACCGAATACTCCCCCTATAGAGGGCAAATTTGCATAGTATTTATAGACCTATGCACGGTTTTCGCTTATCCTTTCCCCTTTCCTATAGTCCACTATCCCATATACGAAAAAAAGGAACACCGCCCATTAAAGCAAATGTTCCTTTCCCTCATTTAATAGGATAGGCGAGATATACAGATTTATAACCTAACCATTTCACTTGATAAACATGTAAATATAAATCTGCTTTTTAATATGACTTCCTTTTGTACAACCTAACCTTTTTAACCTTAATCACGAATAGTAATTATCCTGTATTCTTATTGAACACACTATATTATAAAATTACATGGTAAAATTATTCAAAAAAATATGAATGAACTATAAAAAAGAAAGGTCTCGAATTTTACTCCGAAACCTCTCTTTATATGTATTATTGCCATTCGCTCATATTTTTTTGAACTACTTCGTTATCTATTTTTGCAAAAAGATTTAGTCCTTCCACTCCATCTTTTTCAGCTTTGACAATACAAAACTCTGTTATTCCTCCCCATCCATCTTTTGCATTTTCCATATAATTCATTAAACTTTCTGTAGTTTCTTCTGTATATTCTGTAATTCCATATGTAAGTTGTATATGAAAACCATCATAAGAGTCCATAGGATTCATGCCTGCTAACTCTAAATTATTTTCTTTCCCCATTTCTTCAAAAATATTTGTCAAAATTTCTAAGTATTCATCTCTCGTATATTCTTTTGTTTTGTCATATCCAACTTTTTCAAGTATCGTATCGTAAGGATCAACAACTGTTTCCTCTTGTTGAATTTCTTCCTCTTGTGCATCAACACTGAAATCTTGACTATCTGAAAAATAGTCTTGTAAAACATATAACTTATCATAATCTGTACCACTGATAGGATTTTTGAAGCAGTACCAAACCAGATTCAAGGCTTCATCAATTTTTATTGTCGAACCTGCTTTTATGTATCCGACCTGTACTCCATCAGTTGAATAAACTGGCGAATTTTCATTGAATGTTTTTTCTTCTCCAAATGCTTCTGAATTAGTAAATACAGTAAAATCATACTCCGAATATCTGTCCTCTTCTCCTGTTATAACAAGAACATCATTTTCAGCAATTACTGTACTTTCAGCTTCCTGTTTTCCCTGTTCAACTTTTTCCTGCTGTACCTCTCCCTGTTTCGGCTCTGCACTGTTCCCACAACCCACAATGGATAAAGACAATGCCATTGTCAACACTAATACTGCTGTTTTTTTCTTCATAATATGTTTTCTCCTTTTTGTTTAGGGTCTAAAAATAGACCATTT
>CAMUHY010000040.1 GCA_947088865.1 uncultured Eubacterium sp.
ATCGGCTGAAAAACAGCCGATAAAATTGTCGTGGCGGAAAATAGAATGATTACGTATAGTTGCTTGCTGTTATGATAGCAAATGATCCATATTTTAAATGCTCTTATTTGCTTGATTTATATTTTTGGTGTCATTTGTTTCGGATATCGCATATTAGTAATTTTATAAGGTGCTTATAGAATCCTATAGCCTTACGTTTTTTGGAAGAGTATTTGTTTTGCATCTCTGGTACATTTTTATAGTAACTTTCTGCGAGGCGGGGAGAAAAGAAATAATGTGCATCACGAATTAAATTTCGTACGTTGAAAAGCTCCCAATAAAGAATTTTGTAATGCTTTGCATGAGGTAATAAACGAATTAGCGTGTATAGTGTGGGTATATAATCAGGGTGTTCTGCGTATATACACTTACGTAATAAGCGAAGTTTTTCTTCTTCGATAAAAGAAAATACATCTTTATTGTTTAAAAGATGGAGACTGTTGGCGTAATTTGTGATTTCTGTTAATATGATTTTGTACATTTGAAAGTCTTTTTCAAATGTGAGGGTAGATGTTATTGATTTTTTTTGAATTTTGTAAATATAGGTTGTTTGTTTTATTATGTCTATTATTTCAGCTTTACATGCGCATTGAAAACTCCAGAGACAGTCTTCGTGTATTAAATTATTTTTGAAGTATAGATTGTTTTTAACAATAAACTCTTTTCTAACTAATTTGTTCCATGCCATCACATAAAACTTTTCTTGCATATATGCTTGAATTATTTTTGAGTTCCCTTTAATGATAGATGTCCCAAGTTCAAGAGGAGGAAAAAAGTCTGAAGAACCTTGTACTATATAATCGCCGATTACTATATCGGCACATGATATCTTGGCTCTGTTAGATAAAGTTTCAATACAGTCCGTGGAAATTTCATCGTCACTGTCCAAGAAATATAGATACTCTCCCCTGCTGTTTTTGATTCCTGTATTACGTGCGGAAGACAAACCTTTATTCTCGGCATGTTCTATTATCTTGATTGGAACTGATGGAGTTTCTTTTTGTAGTACATCTTTTATAATAGATATGCTTTCGTCTGTTGTCTTGTCGTTGATAATAATAATTTCTATATTTTTATATGTTTGATTGAGAACCGAGTGCAAGCAACTTTTTATAAAAGGTGCTACGTTATAGACCGGGATGATAATAGAGATAAATGGCTTCATTTAATAAAAGTTGATATAGTGAAATTAGCGATTGATTTATTTGTTAGGCTCGTTTAATATCTGTTTGTAGATGTCGAATCTTTGTTCGAGCATGTTTGAAGGATTGTATATATCCTTCATTTTACTTTTAGCTTGCTTTACTAGTTTCTCTTGTAACTCAGTATTTTGAGAGAGAGTAATAATAGCATCTGCAAACTCTGTAGCACTATCAGCTTTTAAATATTCTTCTTTATCGAGAAGGTCAATTCCTTCAACTCCTTTTGTAGTGGTTATAAATGGAATATCTGCCGAAACAGCTTCTAAGATTTTCATTCTCATCCCACTACCTATACGAATGGGAACGAGCGCAATACTTCCTTTAAGAAAGGATGGTAAGTCTTTTATATACCCAACTGCTTCCATTTCTGGACAACTATGTTGAAGCTCCCTTATGTGAGTTTTCCATTTACCTACTACCTGTAAAGTGAAAGTAAAATTTTGTTTACGTAAGTATGGTGCAATTTCCTTGCAGAACCAAATGAGAGCATCTAGATTTGGATAATGAGTTTCACTTCCTACAAATGTCAATCTGTTGCTTGTACAAGGTATGAATTGAGGCGGTGTATCCATATCTGTTTGTATTACTGCAGGAGAAGTGTAAATGCGATTATTTTGCCCTAAAAACTTAGTTAGAATTTGTCGGTCAATCTCGGTTAAAGTAATTATGTGCTTGTAATGTTGTAAGGCAAACCGTTCAAAGTCTTTTGCGATATGATATATAAATTGGTCGCTCTTAGTGATTCTTGGAAACAGTTGCATTTCATTTTCATTTCGAATATATCTAATTTCATGATGTACAAAAATTGTTTGTGTATTGGAGGGAAGTAAGTATCCTAAGGAGATTAATTTATAAAACTCAACTTGAATGATGTCAAAGCCGTATGTAGCAACTTCTGTGACATACTTTATATAATCTACATCTAATTCTTTGAATATAGAGGTTGATAGTGTAGATTCTTGACGTATAAAATCGGGCGTAAAAACAATGTTTTCAGGAATAATTTGACGTCTTATTTTTCGTTCTATAGATTGTTTTGTCTTAATGAGCCATTTGTAGTAGAATGGATGGTGTACTTTAGGTTGCTTATCATCTTTTTTTGTAAATACAAAAAAAGTTACGTTATCCCATATTTCTTTTAATTTGCTTATGTCGTATGCTTCTGAAGCGTATTGCACTTGTAGCAAAATAGATACATCCATTTTATGGCGGAGGTAATCTACCATATTGAAGAAAGCTTGATTTCCTCCTGAATTCAGGGGGAATGGTATATACGGAATGATAAATAGTATTTTCATTTTTTTGATATTATTTTTTTCCAAATATGATGAATTAAAACTTGCAAAGATACATTTGGTGTGAGTTTTCTTAGAGCATTGCATAAATGTAAAAGGTCATGTACACTAAAATCATTCTTTAATGAATGATGTAAGAATTTATGTATATAACATTTGATTGCTTTTTTGAATTTCTTTTCGTTAAGATGAGAATGATAGTTTATGCCGATCCATTCAATGAAAAGTATTGTTGCACTAATCTTCTCTTTATTGAAATGAGTGGAGTTTGATATATTTTCTCCTTCGGCATTTCTCCAACTGACGGGATTGCCAGGTAAAGAAATTATTCCTCCTGTAAATTCTGCAAATTTAGCCCATGTTGCATCATCGGTGCACCAAGCCAGAGGGAATTTTATAAATCCTCCTGTTTGTTCCCATACTGTTCGACTAAATACATACTCACAGGCAGCAGAACTAATTTTTCCAGATAATTTATCTAATAAGAATTCATATCCAGAAATTAAATCGGTTTTAAAAGGAGGATTTTTATACTTAAGTTTACCATACTCGTCAACTACTTCTAAAGGGAAACGGAATATATATTTTCCACCAGAATGTTTTTGTAAAGCTTGAATTACACGTGCTACTCCGTCAAAGGGCATTAAGTCGTCATCTGAAAAAAGCCATATAAATTCTTCTTCTGACAATAATATACATCGTTCCCAATGGCCGGGTAGGTCTTTCTTACCCATATTTTGTTCAAAACGATGATATATGATGTCAAATTTGTTTTTGTATTGATCTACTATGGTCTCTAATTGGTAGGGACTTGCATCATCACCTATGTATACGGTAAAGTCGTGGTTGTTTTGTTTAGCGATGGAATCAAGTGTTTCTCGCAAAAAACGTGGTTTATAAGCTGGTATGATAATTGCTAATTTCTTCATTTTTATTGCTATCAATTAATTTTGCAAATATACACACTAAGTTTGTTTAAATATTGTATTTGCAGACTTTTGTGATGGAAAACTGTACTGGCATGTTGCTGATTGCAAAATAAGCTATAGAATTTTTCTTTTTTAGGTTCTTAGATTAGGTAGAGTAGCGCAACATTGTGAATATATTATCGACGAAGGATTTGGCTTTTAACCAACACTCGTTTTTGATAATTATAGTCTCAAGGTCCAGACACAGAATAATATATTTCAGACAATGCATGGAAACTCTTGGGCTTATCTTTATGCTTGTTACAATTCATGGTATTAAAGATACGCAATAAATCGTAAGTCTAATCTGTTTTAACTTTATTTTGTTTGGACCAGTGAGTCAATGTTTTAATATGTCCCAAATAATATAGCTCCTCTTTGGACATGTTGTCGTTGTTAATATACCAAGGTAAGTGTCTCACGGAATAAGGAAATCCGGTTCGAATACAGAAACAATCCGGGTCAATAGGCTCTCCGACAAAATAGGGCTTATATACGGCAAAGGTCGTATCTATTAATGCTTTGAAAATATTAGGTTCTATCTCTTCTTTCCAGAAAATACTTTCCCATTCTATAACTTTCTCTTTTAATTTATAATGGTCAGGTAAATCGTTTATGCATATTGAAAATCCAACCTTTAACGCTTTTGGATATTTTTGTAGTAATAAAATGAATTTCTCAATAAAATCGTCAGGACAGTCAGGAAGGATTTCCAGATCCGAATCGGTGTATGCATAATAAGAATCTTTGAACTGCTTGAATATGCCGGTCTTCCATAATGCCAGATGCCCGACATTTTTATTTAGCATATATACAGGGTATGGTATTTTTGTATAGTATTCTAATAGTGGGGGATATGTTGATTGGTTATCGATGATATATAGATTGTGGTATCCTTTATTTTCTAAACCATGGATTAACTTTGTTAGCATTTCCAAACGGTTGTAGTTGTTAATAATGATAGGGATGTCTTTATAGTTTATTCTTTTTACTCCCAAAAATCTTTTTTTAATTTCGGGGATAAACCATTTAAGAAATAGTTCTTTAGACCTTTGGAAGTCCTGATTGAATGCTTGGTATTTGCGAATTAACTTTCTTCTCATTTTTTATTTCTGTTAGCAATAATGATGCATATTGATATCTTGATTATATCTTACAAATCTATTATTTTTTTTGTTAAGAATCTGTTAAAAATGATCAAAATGAAAAATAAGAAGTATTTGTTGTTGCGCAATAAATACTTTATTTGAAGTAACTAAACTAATCCCTAAATAGGAATCAGTTTATTTCTTTTATAGAAAATAGATTTACCCTATCGGTGTGCAGAACTTTGGGAGCTTGATTGCTGTTCGCAAACAGCAAAAAGTGATTAAAAATGCTGTTTGCAAACAGCAAATGATTGTCTTTGTCTTTGAAAGTACTAAGATATAAGAATTTATGGAAACTCTTTTTGCTAAACAAGAGACCGTTTGTTGTCGCTGACATCGACTGGGATAATAAGGACATTGATGTATCAGATCAATTGGGATGCCCAGTTGATTGCTATTAAAGGGCCGCGAGGTGTGGGAAAGACTACTTTAATGCTGCAGTATATGAAGCAGCATTATGAGATTTATAGTAGGGAAGTGCTCTATTGTACGCTAGATTCTGTTTATTTCTCCAATCATACTTTGTTGGAGTTGGTGGATGTATTCGTGAAAAATGGTGGGAAGCATCTTTTCTTGGATGAGGTGCATAAATATCCGACCTGGAGCAAGGAGATAAGGTATATAGAGTCAATGGGAAATATACTTTGGAAGTTGGCGAGGAAGGTAAAACGTATGACCAGATAGCGGATGTGCCTGATTCCTATATTTTAGCTGATGGAATAGAAACACCTTACAGGTGTAAGTTGCCGATTTGGGTTGTTGGTTTCTTGTATTGATATATTCAAAGTCCATGTGTTATATCTTAATTTTATAATTCTTTCCCTGTATAAATTGCTACAATATAGATATTT
>CAMUHY010000041.1 GCA_947088865.1 uncultured Eubacterium sp.
AGTTACAGTCGGGCTGGGAATAATGGCGTTTACAGTTACAAGAAGAACAGCCTTTCTCCTTACAATCGCAGATGCGCTTTTTGCGCTGCTGTGCGGCAGTACGGACAGGGGTGCCGTCACCGGCAAGAGCCAGGTGCCGGGGATTAACCACCCCCCCTGTGAATGGATTGGTCCAGGAATTGCTGCTGAGAAAGCATCCTGAAAGGCGGCATGACCGCCAGGGTTATAAGGTAACATCAAAAATCGCCTCCAATCAAAAAAGTACTTTTTGATCAAGGGCGCGAAGCGCCGCATTTTTTGACTGGTTTGTCAAGTGTTTTTGAGAAAAAAGTGGGTGATTTTTGAAAAATAGGTTCTGAAAGCCCCATGAAATAAGGGCTGAAGATTCCGAGAAGTTATGAGATTGTTAAGGAGGAAGTATACACGAAGCCTTTTGTTTATCAACACCCTTACACGCAATTAAGTCAAGGACTGCATTTTTTGTTGGAGAGCCGAAAAATCATTGTGGAAGAATATCCTATTTTTAGCTGGATGAATCGAGTTTCTGAAAATGCCCATCAGAAAGCACGGGAAAAGTTTTTGAAAAGTGCAGATCAATTTGGAAATAAGGTGTATAATCAAGATATTCCCATTGTATCTTCTTTCACTGGTGGATTATTTCATGCCAGTGCTATGAATAACGACAAAGGAAAAAGCAATACGGCATCTGTAACGGGGTCATTTCTCAATGGTTTCTTAGGAATTGGGATATTAGGAACCGTGGATGGATTGATTGGAGCAGTTGCAGATCCATTCACCGCATTGGAAGGAATAAATCAATTTTTTTATGAACCAGAGAAATCTGTGCCAGTATTTCGAAGTTATGTAATATCTGAACTGAACAAAAAATTTATCCATGGAAGTGCAGAGGAAAAGAGTCGTGTAACTGGAGCCATTACATTTGAAGTAGTGACGGCTGTTCTTGGTGAACTGGCTGCAGCAAAAGCAGGAGATCAGGCAGGTGATGCCGGAAAGACAGCAAAGATTCTGGATCAGGTAGAAGATATGGATGATGCTGTAGATGCGTCAAAGATAGCAGAACAAATTGTCCAGATAGATAAGGCCGAGGATGTTTTAGATTCGGCATCGGATATGGAAAAAGCGGAAGATATTTTAGACCAGGCGGCTGATGCAGAAAAAGCAGGCAGAGTTGCCGATACAGCGAAATCATTTCAAACGTCTGTGGAAGAATATGTGAAAAAGCTTCTGTCATCGGATAAAGTAGGTGAGGCAGCAGAAAAAGCGGATAATATTGTTAATGCGGTTAGAAGGAGATTGAATTCATCTGGTTCAGAATTGGAACCTGCTTTGGCAACAGGACAGTTGGATGATGTCGATGACTTTGATTTGTTTTCTCGAAAATATAATGAGTATATAAAAGAAAAACCGAATGTAGATACAGGTGGAGTGAAAATAAATAAAATTGAAGGAGAGGTGGGGAGCGGAGCGGATTTAGTGGATGATGCTGAAAATCTTATAAAAGGTTCGACCAAAAAATATATTCCCTCAACTGGCAAATGGGTACCAATAGGAAAAAAAAGAGAGAAATGGTTAAAGGAAAATGGATATATATATTAGGTAGGGATAAGTTTAAAGGACGTGGCGGATATAATGTAAAATCTCAAAATGTTTATGATAAAGAGGGAAATTTAATTGGACGATTAGACAGAAATTACAGAGTGAATGGAAAGGTGGTTCCAGATCATGTTCATTTGAAAACAGATAATGGTAATATTCACCATTGGTTTAATGACTAAAAAAGGAGAAATACATGAAAAGGATTGAGAAATTTGGAAGTTTATCAGTAAATCAAAAATTAAGTGTTCTTAAAGATAAATTAGGAGAAGATGAAATATTATTATTTCAATATTATGAAATAGGTGATAATAGTAATGTATCCCAAGAAGATATAGATGAAACATTTAAATATTATTGTGATGATATTATTTACTATTATAATTCAGATACAAAATTAAAGATTGAAAAGGAGATATTAAAAGAATTAGTAAAAGAATCAAAAAATGAAGAAATGGCGCAAAAATTATTTCTGCAAATAAAAAAAACAAAGAGAATTAGTTCTTCCATTAATATTTCATTAGATAATATTAAAAAAATAGTTTTTCATGGAATAGAAAAATATAATATTGATTTGCAAGAATATAATTATGTATTAGATAGATTATATGAAAGAAGTAAGTGGATTCTTGACGAGGAGGGGAAAAGAATAGACGAAATTGGAGCAATATGGTATCAGCCTAAAAATCAAGAAGAATATCTTACTATTCTTAAAAATTCCTCACTGTTTTCATGTGTTTCAATTAGGAATGGGGAAAAATTAAATAACTTTTCATATGGATATGTAATTCAGGAAACAGCAGAAGATTACGATCTGCTTATTTATAAAAATGAGGAGTGTTAAATAGTATTAAAGATGTCTAGGGAGATGGAATTGTATGTTCATAGGTGATTAAAAATGGATATTTTATCTAAACTACAAAAATACACCGATTATTCTTTAGGTATTTCTAAAGAGAAGTTGGAAATTAAATATGAAGATACCAGATTTGATAATTTGAATTTTTCGGGTTTTGACCTAAATAATACATTTTTTTAGAGGTAGAATTCATTAAATGTGATTTTTCGGGCGTTTATTTAAGCGGAAGTAATTTAAGTGGTTCGGCTTTTGAAAACTGTATTTTCAATAAAAATGTATTTAGAAAAGGACAAGCAGACTATACTGTTTTTAATGCTACTAATATATCAGAGTTGGATTCTCTTCGGACTAGTTTTTATGGAAGTGATTTTAAAAATTTGATTATAGAAAATTCGAAAATGATTCGTAATTCCATTTTTAGAGCAAATTTTTCAAATGTAATATTTAAGAACGTTGACTTGACAGAAACTTATTTTAATCATACGAAATTTGAGAATGTAAAATTTATAAATTGTATATTAAATGATGAAAATTTTATGGAAGCTGAAGGATTAGATAAAATAGAAATTTTATAAAATAAAAATTCATTAAAAGATATAAGAATTGACATTCATGTAATTAGCCTATTAAAAGGTATCTACACTTGATATTATGAAAAAATAGCTGGTTAAAAAGGCGAGGAAATTGACGCAATATATGGAGAGGAAAAACAATGTCAGTAGGATTGTACAAATATGATGGTGACTTTTATGATAGAAATTCTGAATTGGTTTTAAGTGAAAATATTGCATCTGAGCGTTTTTATAATAAGTATTGGGAAAAGGCTATTAATGAACTTAATGTTAAATATATTCAAGATGGTGCTGAAATTAATTTTGCAATGAAAGATACAGTGTTAAAAGAATTGGAAATGTTACTGGAATGGGCAATGAAAAATGTTGAGGGAAAAGATTTGCAATATATGAAAGATAGAATAGAAAATTTACAAAAAGTAATTCCTACAGCATTTGATGATGAAAATACTATATTGTATATTTTTTGATTATGATGGAGTTCATAAAATGGCAGAGATAAAAAAATATAATGTTAAAGATGGTGAAGTACTTACGTGCTCTCTTGGAAGTCAGAATAGTATATTACATGTGCCAGTTTCTCATGGAAGCAGTGTTCATGGAAAAAATGAAGCGACAATAAATGATTGCCGTCCAGGAGTAAATATTTTACCTTTTGGATTGTGCAAGCGAGAGAGTCCTCCTGTGCCGTGTATGGAAAGGAAATTAGATTTACACCAAGTTCTGTGGAAATTATTTGTGAGGATCAGAAAACGGGTAAAAAACAGGCGCAAATAACTTTACATGAAGACAATGGTATTGAAATATACAGTAATGGAGAAATTACTTTTGCCAGTGGAGAGGGAATAACTATAGATGCAGGAGAA
>CAMUHY010000042.1 GCA_947088865.1 uncultured Eubacterium sp.
CCAAATTTATTTAATGTTTAACTAGTCCCTATTTTTTATGGGACACTAATGATTGCGCATATGAAAATAATTATTTAACTCCATAAAAGAACAAATTGGCGCATTAGGTTTACCTCCTTTTTGTGAGCTAATATTATATTCACACAAAAAATAGGCTATCCAATGAAGCATACTTCCATATTCAACGACTTCCCCCAATTCTGCAACTCTCTTATAATCAACCGATTTCTTTTTAATGGCATATATACACTTTTGTTGTGGCTGATGCAAGCACATATATTTAAAGAAGTGATACCCATTATCTCTAGCCTCCTTTGGCTCCTCACATACCAGCCAAACAGTCTGAAATTTCTTTCTATAAAGAGGTTTGGCAATCCAGGCTATCACCATAGGGAAAAAAGATAAATAGTCTCTTAGCTTAACGTCCTGAATTTTATTGAACAAGTACTTAAAACCAATCATATTTTGTCAAATATTAATTATATCCTTTTAACTTCTAGCGAATTTTTGAAAAAACCATCCACGAACCTTATTGGGCAGCAGAAGTTGCACCATAAACCTTACTAAAACATTAACTAAAAAGACCTTGCTATTAATAATGCTATTATCAAGCATATACTTCTGCAATCGCACTTCACTTTTAAAATATCTCATGCCACCTCTTCTAGCATACATATCCTTTCCCACCCGCACGTTTACCAATATATTAGGCAAGTTTGCAAACTTACATTCAGCCAAGAACATACGAATCCACAAGTAATAATCCTCATTCCAAAACCAGTCTTGATAATTTCCTGAATTCATAACACACGAGCGTAAAAATGCCACACTCATATGATTAAACGGACAACGCCACTTTATCACATGAGCAATTTCTTCAGGTGTTTGAGGAACAACTCTATACCCTACCACATTGTCTTCCGTATCAATAAACTCTGAAATCTGACCACCCAAAACAGATACATCAGGATGCATTTCCATATAGCGTATCTGTTTCTCAAATCGATTAGGAACAGATATATCATCACTATCCATACGCATTACTATCTCAAAAGAGCATGCTAGTAACCCTTCATACAAAGCATTTCCCAATCCTTTATTCTCCAACAAGCGTATCGGACGTATATAAGGAATTTCCTCCATCAACATCTTAATGCAATTGTTAAGTTCAACAGATATAGGACCATCTATAACCAATATGACTTCCGAAGGTTGTAAAGTTTGAAGCAACGTAACACTCTTTATAGCACAATATAAGAACTCAGGTTTGTCGTTTTTATAAACAGACATCAATACTGAAAATTTTTTATATTTATCTATTATTGCAGGCATACAAGACAAATTGTATCATAATTTTTCTATTGCACATTCTTGCATTTTGAAAATAGCATTTAGTTTATGTATCAATCTAATGCTATCCAATTTATAAAACAGAAAACGTAAGCGATAAAGAACTTTGAAGGTAAAACGATATTTTGGATTATATACTATATGCAAATCAACGTAAGCTTTACGAAAAGCAAAATATTTTTCTAAATAATCTTGAAAATTCGTCTCATGAAAAACGCTCTTTGAACCATCACAAATATAAAAACCAGAACTAAGTAAATCATTACAATCAAGAAGTATTCCATAAATCAATGCCGCATTAACTTGCAATTTTTCAAAAGATGGAATAGTCTTCAAAATAGAAAAATCTATTACTTTTTTTCTTATATGAATAAAAGCATAGCCGCAAAGTTTCCCCGTATCGCGATAAAAAGCACCATAAAGTCTGTCTTTTAAAGACGATGAATTCAAAGAGCTAATAAAATTTTCTTTTGATGGATTCACTGGACGATATTTCTTCGGATATGCAGAAAGACTATCACAGACCACAGAATAAAGTTCTTCTTTATAATCTTCAGCATGAATAAGCCTTATTTCAAAGTTTCTCTCTCCTTGAAGCACTACATAACGACGCTTACTCTTTAATTTAGAAATATCAAAAGGGGTGTCTTTTATTACATAATACCAGTTTTTACCCCCCCCATGCATCGTAATTAGTTGTATATCTGCATATTACAGCTTTTAAACCATAACTACCCCATATCAATCCATTATTTAAACAAGAAAGATTCGGTATCTCATGAGGTTCACAATTAGGAATCAACATATGTTGATAATAAGAAAAACTATCCATAAGATAAGTATTCAAATACAAACTTTTAAATTAAGTAAAAAGGTTAAGTATGAAGAGGAATTTTTACCTTTTTCATACTCGGAACTGTACTACAAAACTTTTTCTTTTTAAGATTTATCCACCATCTTTCTCTTTACAAATTCCAACAAATGCAACCTAACCAGTATGATACGAAGAAAGCTCTTAGATCTAAGAATTAAATGGGCTTTCTTTCTTCGATAAGCATTCTGAATTAACAATAAACGGTAACGCCATTGGTCACTATTCATCAAGCAAAAAGACTCTATAAGCTTAACATCCAATAAATCCTTCTTTTCTCCCTTGAAAATAAAGCAACAAAGCATAGTGTTGTATATCATCAATTTGTGATTGTAAAATCAGCAATAGATAACAAGCGGGTAACAAAACTGGATTTTATTTGTAGGAAACAGTCAGGCTGTCAAAAAGGAACGAATGGGAACGATAAAGGCTCAAATGGAACAGGATATTAATACTGTATGACCTTTGGGTTCAATGATTGTGTTTATGTCGGCAAATAAAGCGATTTTACTTCAAACTACAAAATCTCTGACTTGTTATTTCAAGTCGATTCCTTTAGGATCAATTATGTTGTGAAGGATGGCGAATATGGCAAGAGCCGCCGATGAGTGGATGTTCAACTTTGAGCTTAGATTCTTGCGGTAGGTGGTAATTGTATGGAAGGAGAGGCGCAATTTGTCTGCAATCTCCTTATTTGAAAGTCCTTGCGCCACGAGGCGGATTATTTCTTTCTCACGGTCGCTCAAAATTTCAGTCTTATCTTTTGCAGACGCCAAAATATCATCTGTTTCTTTGGACTGTTTCTGTCTTATAGATGACACTCGTTTCTCAAGTGCTTCGACGGCAGGCACGAGCAGCCGGTTTTCAATTTCACAATGGGAAATAAGATCCTCACCGCAAGACATTATCCGAAACAGAGCTTGATTGAGTATGCGTGTGTTTGGAATTGAATAATGCTGTAAGAAAAGGTCTTTTAGTTCGGTAAGCTTGGATGCCATGCTGTTGTGCTTCGTGGCGAAATCCTTTATGCGGAAATCAGGGTTGCGGACACCGTTCTGCAACTGCTCGATGTAAGGAAACACCACTTCGTCCTCGAAAGTCATGTGGTTTCTGACCTCTTCCATATATTCATCAAAAAACTTGATGAGAAACAACGCCACATCAGTGGCAGCGGGATGCTGCACGCCCTGCACTAACGTGACCTTTATGCCGGGAAGCGTAAAATCCAAAATGTAGGAGTGCGCTTCTTTCAGATAGCCGACCAATGTCGGAAGATGTATCTGGAGTCCGTTGAAATTGCGGTTACTGATAAGATTCGCCACCGCAAGAAAGGTGTAACAGTCGATATTGTTGTCAGCACACACTCTATGTATGGTGCTGTTGCCGAATCCGAATGGAATCTTGAAACGGTTAAGCACCAACAGCAACTGACCATTATCCACAATGATGTCGCGGATGCGGTCGGTAGGAGTGTAAATTGCCGATGACTGAATCATATCTATTGCCTCCGGGAAACGTGAGAAATCCCGATGCAAAGTTACCGCCAATGCGCAAAATGTAACTATTCAGCGAATCGAATACAATCAGGTTGGTCAGCAACAATTTTAGAA
>CAMUHY010000043.1 GCA_947088865.1 uncultured Eubacterium sp.
AAATAACTGGATATGATCAGTTGATTGGTGGTATTATTTTATGGTATCTTCTATTATAAAATAACTATAATCACAAAAGTTTCAAATTAGAATATATTCCCATAAATATACAGCAATATAAGAAATTTTTATGTAGCATTAACATTGCTCATGCAAGCCTTTTCACGCAAAACGTCATTAATTTACGCTTTCTACCGTAAAATTTCTTATGTTAGAAAATATCGACTATATTTACTCAAATTCAATTTCCTCATTGATTTTTTTATTAATATCAATTCTTGTCTGAACATCAATCTTATTGACTAGCCAACCATTTAGAGTACAATTCTTAATAAATTCATCAATTCTATTGACACCATTTATTTCTTTTAACGTAACTACAACTCCAAAGCGAATCCCCATTCCATCTTTAGGGTCTAAGCGGTTATTCGTTTTTATTTCCATTCCCCAATTTTTATTGTCGTAAGATTTCTTAGGCCTCATTTTATTTTTGGGTCTTTCTGCAATATATTTTACATTATCCCATTTTCTAAATCTTTCTCTTGCTTCACCCTCCAAAAGGAAATATTTTTCGTTATCTAAAATTACATCCTGATTCTGTTTATCGCCCTTAATATCCTCTATCTTCCCTTTATTGTTGATTCTGCCGAAATGTAAATTAAGTTCTGTATTTGTATAATCAACCCCTTGCGTCCTATCACACATAGGGAAATAACACATCGTTGCCCTTGCAATATAAGGGTATTTGTCATCTTTCATTGGAACTGGAAAATAATAATTATATGTATTCCATTTTTCACTTACATCATATACCAGAAATTTAATTTCATCTTCCTTTGTGTGAACAATATCATCTATTTTAATAGGTACTATACCATGTCCATACAAGGCAACCTCTTCTGGTGTCGGCTTTTCATTCCAGTTTCTTGCAGCATCAATAAGCATCGCTTTTGCAACTTCTCTATTCAATCCCAAAATATCAATCAAATAAGACAATTTTCGGGCAATCCAAGGAGCCGCAAATGAGGTACCAGCAACATTTGCTTCCCCTAATGGTTCACAAACCTTAATATATTTTTCTTCACTCCCACCATAATAACTAACATCTGGTTTTGCAAAAAAGGATAATGCCAATCCTCTTCTTGCATACCTAGTTGAAAAACCATTTTGGGTCACTGCATTAACTACCATACTGTTTATTGAATCAGCAGGCGAGCCTATTTTCTCAATATCAGCACTAGGCTTATTCGTCCCTGCAACGACAAAAATAACATCATTCTCATATTGGATTTTATCTAATATGGCAGCTTCTGCAGAAATAAAATTGTCATTCACTTCCTGATTACTTCCGAGCGAAATATTCCAAACCTTTATGTCTTTATTATTTGCAATAATCTCTTTTATTTGTTTTGTAATAGTAAAAGAAGAAAATTTTGAACCTATCGCAACACCAAAATGGCGTACTCTAAATCTGCCACACCCATCATCAAGCCACGGATTTAATCTTGCACCATCTACAATAATAGAATCCACTGCTGTCCCATGACGATAATCATCTGGGTTTTTTGGAAGATTATCGTCAACCATATCATGATACTCAACCCATTCACCAAAATAGACACGTTTATCAAATAACGTATCAATCACCCCAATAGTCGGCTCAATGGTTGGGGAAGGCATATACAGAGTCCCTTGCTGATATTCCTGAATGAAGTCTTCTGGAGATAATTCTGATAAATCCTCTGTTGCCATAGAAACAAGATATGGCGCTTTCTCAAATAAAATCTGTAATTGATTTTCATCTAAAAATACTGTCTGATTATCCAATATTCTACTTTTTAAAATGTCGATTCCAATATTTTTGAATAACATCTTTGTATCTGTACGCGTATTATACAATGTTATGATACTTTGTTTTAATTGGTGTGTCGCCATTTCCACCTCAAAATCTTCAATATATGAAACGTCTGCAACTACCTGTTTAAACATAGACTTTACTATTGAAAATCGAGAGAATGGTATTTTATCCATTGTTTTTCTATCGTCAAAAGTAACTTTATCTATTCCATTTTGAAACTTCTCTTTGATTATATCACTTGTTTTTAAAAGTAGTTCTATACTTTCATCCAAATCTTCCATATCAAGAAAGTACGTAATAATATGTTTCGTTTTTTCTTTATTAAATTTAGCGCCCACAATAGCATAATTAGACTCTTTTCCTTTAAACAATCCTGCAATTCGATTACTCTTTGCAACTATTTTATTATAATGAACACTAATCAATATCCCCTCAAAAGGTCTTCTTTCATGTTTCCAAAATTCTTTAATTTGAACTAATCTCTCTATCAATCTAAGCAACTGTTCTCTTGTTACTACTTTTTTGCTGTTCATGGATACCCCTCCACCGCCACTAGTTTTCGAAGCTTGAATAAATCGCTTTCCCTTTAACTCCAGTACATTATTCATTAATTTCTTCCCCCTTACTTAATTTTCTGGATACAGTGCTTTTAGATTCTCCTTTGAGCTTTTCTATTTCTCTGACTGTAAACCCTTGTGCATGAAGTTGCTCTATATCAGTTTCTTCTAAATTACCTATCAAATAATTATAAAGCCTTCTCAAATAATCATATTCTATATTTGCATCGCTAAATGCCAAAGAGGTTTTAATAATATTTTTCAATTCCCCTGGATAAGGCAAATCAGACGATGCCCTCAATATCTTCTTAAATAACCTGGTATCTTTAGGAATACCTTTAAAATTTTTAATAAAAGATATAAAATAATGCTCTGCGACTTCCAATAAATCTTCTTTGCTATATCTATTAAAATTAATCACTGCATCAAAACGCCTAATTAGAGCTTTATCAAAATTAGAATACAAATTTGTTGTCGCAATAATTATTATTTCCTTATTTAGATCAGTTAATCTATCAAGCTCTCTCAATATAGTTGAAGTAACCCGCCCCATTTCTCGCACATCATTTCTATTAACTCTATCCAAGGCAATTACATCTATTTCATCAAATAAAATAACAATTTTATTTGAATATGGAATCATATTTATCTCAGCAAAAACACTGGCAATATTTTTATTAGTCTGACCTAGTTTACTATCAATTAAATGCTCAAAATCAACACAATATAATGTTCTGCCAAGCAACCTTGCTATATGTTTTGAAGCCTCCGTTTTTCCACTACCTGGCAATCCTTCAAGCAAAAATTTATTTATCCCAATATTATGATTAACTGCATTAATAATACCTTTTATATCATTAGATATTATTACTGGCAAATTCAATGGTTGCATTTCTCTGATATCTATCTGTTTTAAAAATTCACTTTCAAAATCACTAGCCTGTGGAACATACAAGTTGGATTCTGCTATTAACCCCATTATATATTCAGCCAGCTGATAATCACCAATAGCGTCAAAATATTTCGCTATGCTTACTGCCTCATTTCTAAATGCATTCTCATTTTTTTCAATATGATATTTTATTAAATTTAATACATTTTGTTTTTTCACAAGAGTGCACCTCCAATTACTTTTTTTATATTATATCATATTTCAGGACAAAATAATACTATTTTGGGACAAAAAATAAAATTTTATACTTACTGAACTAAAAAAGCCGCCTGCATAACATCAGACGACTATATTAGTTAAATTATCGCAAAATACTTCAAAGCATCCTTTAGCGCTTCCACTTTTTCCGCTATCAGATGTTTTCTCTGCTATTTCAATTCCTCTACCATATTAGATATAGCGATATCCTACTCCCCAGACAGTCATAATCCGTTCTGGGTTTTTGGGA
>CAMUHY010000044.1 GCA_947088865.1 uncultured Eubacterium sp.
GGCATGTTGTGGACATAGCAAATGATAAGCTGCTCCGGGTTGCTGCAATTTATGGCGCAAATGCAAGTGGAAAATCAAATGTGTATGGCGCATTTCAATACATGACCTATTATGTGTTAGAATCCTTTAAATTTGGGGATGAGGATGAGAAGCGCAGGAAGAAAGAGGATAATTACCAAAAGGTAATCCCATTTTTGTTCGATGAAAACAGCAGGGATCGGGAAAGCACTTTTGAAGTATTTTATGTGGACAATTCGGAAGATACGGGAAAGACATACCAGTATGGATTTTCATTAAAGGGTAATGAAGTTGTGGAGGAATGGCTTTATTCCAAGGCAAAAACGGCAAGAAATACTTACCGTACTGTCTTTTATCGGAAAGCTGGGGAAGAGTTAGAAATGAATGGTTTTAGTAAAAACCAAGTGGATAATATCAAGGATGCTTTGAACAAGGAATCCCTGGTTGTATCCCTGGGGGCTAAACTGCGTGTTGCAAAATTAAAAAAGGTCAGGGACTGGTTTTTGGGGAATGAGGTCGTGGATTTTGGCGACCCAGCAGAGAATTTTTTCCGTTCACGGATGCTTCCTGAAGGATTTATAAGAAACAAGGATGTGCAGAATAACGTGGTAGATTACTTTTCATCTTTTGATGAAGGGATACAAGACTTTTCTGTGGAGGAAAGCAAACAGGAAGAGGGGAAGGAATCAGAGAAGAATTATAAGATTGATACCTTCCATAAGATGATGGGCAGCGACAAAACGGTATCTATCCCACTCAATCAGGAATCCAACGGAACCTTAAAAATGTTTGCGCTATATCCATCTTTAAAAGAAGTATTGGAACATGGAGCAGTTTTGTTTGTTGATGAATTAAATGCCAGGTTGCACCCATTGTTGGTAAGAAATATTATCCTAACATTTTTATCGCCGGAAATCAATACAAAAAATGCACAGTTGATTTTTACAACCCATGATGTATGGCAGTTTACCAATGAATTGTTGCGCAGGGACGAGATATGGATGGTGGATAAAAAGCAGGATGGTGCTTCTGATTTATATTCCCTTGTCGAATTTAAAGATGAGGAAGGGAATAAGGTTCGCCGGGATGAAGCGATTGCCAAAAAGTATATGACAGGAAATTTTGGGGCAATCCCAGCGTTAAAACCGATGAAGATGCTGCAGGGAGGAATGGTGGATGGCAAATAAGGGAGGGAAACCAAGCAACACTCGTGCAGGAAAAAGGAAGGACAGAGAAAAACGTGTGGGGGCAAGGATGCCGGAACTGGGGTATTACTTGATTGTCACAGATACAAAAGAAACGGAAAAGAATTATTTTGAAGGGTTTCGGGACAGTATACCAGAAGAATTAAAAGACCACCTGATCATCAAGGTAGAGAAAGCAAAAACAGTGGAACTTGTAAAAAAAGCGTTGGAGTTGGTAGGTCAGGATTCACAATATCGTATCCCTTGGATTGTTTTTGACCGAGATCAGGTAAAAGATTTTGACCGTATTGTGCAAGAAGCAGAAGAAAACCAGGTTGGTGCTGGATGGTCAAATCCCTGTTTCGAGATTTGGTTATATGCTTATTTTGGGGAAATGCCTGCAATCCAGGAATCTTATGTTTGTTGTGAACGTTTTGCGGATAAATTTGAAAAAATTTCAAAAAAGAAGTATTTGAAAAATGACAAGGATATTTACCGAAAATTGGTAAAGTATGGGGATGAGGAAAAAGCAATTAAACTGGCAGAGCAATGCTACAAGAAATGTTTGAGAGATGAAAAACGAAACCCGTCGGAGATGTGGCCGGCGTGTAAAGTGCAAGAATTGGTTGGGAGGATAAGGGAAAAGATATCACAGGGGATAAAAAATAGACAAGGTAAATAAAAATATATAGACATTTTATAGGAGAGGGTTATGTTTAACTTATTATCACAAAGAATAAAAAATAGAGATGGAGAGCCTGAAGTTTATATTTATGAGAATATTCCAAAAGAATTTAGAAACCAAGTTTTTTATATAATTACAGATGTGATAGAATTGTATGATGATATTAATTTTGATTTATGGGGATTTATGCATGATGGTTTTGCAAGAGAAAAGGGATTAAAAAAATTAGGTTATTTTGATGATGCTATAAGAGAGTGTGCGAAACAAAATATAGAAGAATATTTAGACCATTCCAACGATATTGATTTATTGGATTTTATTGATTATGCATTCAATGTATTTGATACAAAATTGAAAACAATACAGTTAGAGCATGGTTATAACTTTAATTCAATTAAAAATGTGCGTGATGCAATAAACGAGTTAAATGATAGATTGAAACAACATCGGTTGGGATATGAATTTGTAAACGGGGAAATTATTAGAATTGACAATACAGTTATACATAACAAAATTATTAAACCTGCATTAAAACTATTGTATGAGGAAGGATTTTCCGGGGCAGAGGAAGAGATTCGGACAGCATTTGAATGCAAGAGAAAGTCTGATAATAAAAATGCCATTTTAGAAGCGGGAAAAGCATTTGAAAGTACTATGAAAACAATTTGTGATAAAAAAGGCTATCCCTATGATAAAAATAAAGATACAGCACAAAGGTTGATTGAAATATTGGAAAATAACCATTTTTACCCGCCTTATATGCTTTCTCATCTAACTGCTGTCAGAACAACACTACAATCGGGATTACCAGTTGTACGCAATAAAAATGCAGGGCATGGTCAAGGGAGTTCTGTTATTAATATACCAGATGAATTTGTAGAGTATGCATTAGATTTAGCTGCAACAAATATAGTGTTATTGGTCAGAATTTATGAAAGTACAAAATAAAATGTGATATTTAGAAACATTGATATAAAGTGATAGGTGAAATTTTAATATAGCAAAAAGCACCATTGGATGTAGAAATGCCAATGGTGCTTTTTGCTATATCAAACCTAAGAAAGTAGAGTTGTGCAATGAGTAAATCAAATTATCAACCATGCTACTGGTATTATTTATTTGGAGGATTTTTGGAAATCCTTATGTCTGCTAAGAATCTTATACCAAGCCAATAAGTGTATGGAAGATTCATTACAGGAACAGGGATAGAATGTGATAAGCACAATAGAAGGGGATGGACAGTATATCCATCCCCTTCTTGATTTGCAAACAAAAAACAAATATACTACTATGCTTTGCTATAAGCAACATTAAAGATATACAAGGGAGGTTTCAATGAAAGTTAAGGCAAAAATCGTTGCTCGTTATGGGGATGAGGGGAAACTGAAGGCAATCGCCACGGTCTGCTTAAATGGAGAATTCCTTATTACCGGGGTGCGCGTGGTGGAATGCCAGAAGGGGCTTACTGTATTTATGC
>CAMUHY010000045.1 GCA_947088865.1 uncultured Eubacterium sp.
GAATTGCAGTTCTTTTGCCGGATTCCTCTATTGGTTGCATTGATAGTTTTCTATCTATATACGGGGTTGGCATTCATAGACGTGTATAATCTGCGCCCCGGACACGTTTCAGAGGACAGCAACGGCAACCTGTGGATAGTGAAACCCCGTGAAAAGACAAACAACCTCTGTAACATCCCGCTTTTGAGTATTCCCAAACAGATACTTGAAAAGTATAAGGATAACCCCTACTGCATGGATAAAGGAACTTTGTTGCCCGTTCCCTGCAATCAGAAGATGAACAGCTACCTGAAAGAGATTGCCGACCTGTGCGGTATTAAAAAGAACCTGACCACGCACACAGCCCGGCACAGTTTCGCTTCGGTTATCGCACTGGCTAACAACGTGTCACTGCCGAATGTGGCTAAAATGCTGGGGCATTCATCCACCCGAATGACGCAGCATTATGCGAAAGTATTAGACCAAACGATACTAAGGGATATGCAAGCCGTTGAAAAACAACTATCTGTATAACAAAAGATTACTTAATACATACTTATAGAACTAATACTCCCTAAAATTATGAGGAAAATTTTCCTCATAATTTTAGGGAGTATTGACCTATTTCTTTATATTTGCAGAAAATTTTCTGCAAATATGGACAATATAGACATAGAACTTAGTAAAGTAATTGATGCAGCTGTTCAATCTTCAATCGATATAGGTCAGGTTGCATCCTTAAAGGATTTGTATAAAGAAAAGAAAAATTCACTAAACTTATCAGATAGGCAGATTCAGAAAATTTTAGGAATGGATTCTAAAACTATAAATCCTATATTAAATGGAACTGCTAAACAAATCAATTTCATAAATGTAGTAAAATTGGCTCATTTTTTAGGTCTGTCTGTTAATGACCTAATAAAAGTTTACGTACCAGAATTAGCTCCTAAACAAATAGGAGAAATCCAACGAGCAAGAGAAGCAGGATATATCGTTGAAAATTTTGATGTATCTATCCTTGTTAAGATGAAGTTTTTTAATTCCAATGCTTCATCTAAAGATATGAGTGATAAAATCAAACGTTTTTTTGACATTGATAATATTTACAGTTACTCAGAAAATTCTTTGCTTCCCGTTTTTAGTCGCTCTAAAAGAAACTCGAATGATTTAATGCGTAATTTTTGGATACAATCTGCGTTTATCCAATTTAAATCTATTGCAAATCCCAATCCATACATAAGAAAAGAACTAGTTGAACTAATACCCAAAATCAGACCATACACAAGAGATATAAAAAATGGTCTAATTAGAGTGCTGAAAGCACTATTTCGTATTGGGGTCACAGTTATATATCAACCAAGCTTAGAAAAAATACAAGTTAGAGGAGCTACCATGATAATAAATGATAAACCATGTATTGTACTTTCTAATTTACAAAATAATTATCCTACATTATGGTTTACTCTTTTACATGAACTACATCATGTACTTTTTGATTTTGATGAAATCAAAAAACAAACGTATCATATTAGCAATAATGAGGGAGACATATTTTTAATGAATGAAGAACAAGCAGATAATTTTGCTTGTGAATATTTATTAAATGAATCCCGATTAAAATTTGCATCAGGGTATATTACATCACATTATAATATTGAAAAACTAGCTAAAGAATGGGGAGTACATACCTCTATTATATATGCAATGTATTGTTATAAAACCAACGAATGGGCTTTTTATAATAAATATATACCTAAAATGAATGAAGCCTTAGAGCTTATAAATACTCACCCATTTGAAAAAGAAACGTTAATGGAATCAGTACAACAAATCAAAGAATTTTTATACAATTAATTATGGAAGAAAAAAAGAAAAAAAAATCTCAGGAGGAATTAGAAGAACTCCAAAGGAAACAAGAACAAGATTTAGAGCGTGCAGCAATTTTAATGAAAGCTGATGAAATCAAAGAAGAAACATTTGATTTTGATGTAAACGGTCAAATCGAACTCAAAAATGAGTTGGCAGATATGGTTTTAGAACAAATCGATGACCCTGAAGCTAAATATAATTTATATTATAATGTTGTCAATCGTTTATTAAGAAAATATCTTCCAAAAGGCGATACATATAAAGATGCGAGAGATTTGATTTATGAAGAAAAGAACACATTTTTAACTCGTGGACACAGAAAAGATGCACAAGGTATAAGAGGAGCAGACGGAAGAATGTCCTATATTTCAGATATAAATGAGCTTGTTAACATTATCACTGAATGGATTTCAAACAAAGGAACAATGTTTGATTTATATACTCAAATTAGGGATTTGAATATTTCTAAAGGATATGGCGCTCCACAGTCAAAATAAAATGAATAGAGCTATATATATACTCATAATCTCTATTTTAACCTTTCTTTGTTTACACAGTTGCACTGTGGATATTGACCCTAAAATAGCTAATACAGCCTTTGGGCTTACAGCTATAAAATACGAATATATAATAATGATTTTAAGTTTATGCAGTGGCATCTTCTGCATTATTGGAGGTATTATACTTACCATTTTAGGGTTTACTGGGAACATCAATTGGATTATTGAAGGAACAGATTTTACATCAAAATTAATAAATGCTTCTCCTGGAGTTTTACTAATGGTAATAGGAGCCTTGATTATTATTTTTAAAAGATTGAAAATAAGAAGTAAGTAAATAGAAAAGCCAGCAACACAGTTTTCAAGAAAACATGATTGCTGGCTTTCAATCAATCAAACAATATAGAAAACAAGATAGCTATATTTCAAGAAAGCAAGACATCAATAGTAACCATTCTATTTTCCGCCTTGACACGCATCGCAACCCAGCATATCTTTGC
>CAMUHY010000046.1 GCA_947088865.1 uncultured Eubacterium sp.
CGAAAACGCCCAGTAGGCTGGAGGATTAAATTCAAGCTGAAGTCCAACAGTATCAAGATGTATGATAAATTTAACTGCCTGCGGATAGAAATGACGATCAATGACCCAAAGGAATTTAAGGTTTATAAGGAGGTCCATCATAAGGACGGAACGGCTTCCATGCAGTGGGTTCCCATGGGGAAATCCATTGCAAACCTCTATCGGTATGCAGAGATTTCAAAAACTGCAAACAAACGGTTTTTAGATTCCATGTGTCATGTGATTCCTCAAAAAAGCGTGGAAGAGGAAATCAATCATGTCTGCCAGAAAAAGAAAGTAAAGGGAAAAACTTACAGTGGATATAATGTATGGTCCCCTGAAACCATCCATCTTTTCGAAACGATTTGTGATGGCCGCTATCTGATCCGTGGATTTACCAACCGCGATATCCGACAAAGTCTCTATAAAAAAGGGGCTGAATCTGCAAAAAGTCGTGGGAAAATGAGCCGGGAGTTTTCAAAACTCAGGGGCCATGGATTGATCCGGAAAATCCCACACTCCAGAAGATATCTGGTCAGCGATAAAGGGAGGCGGGTTATGGGAGCCCTGATTGAAACCAAACGGAAAATCTATCCGGAACTAGCAGCACAATAAACATCCAGCCTGTTAATACTTTTTCTTAAGTCTGCCAAATCGTCAGGCTCAATGTTTATGCCCAAAATCAAAATACATCGTTCTATTTTTATGTTTTGAGAAAGCAATAACATAGAATTTCTTTTTCGGATAGACTTTTCCGAAATAAAAATGGGCAGAAGAAAACCCCCAAATCCCGTTTGACTTGGAGGCATTTTTCCAGCTATTTTGCTTACTGTATTACTATTTTACATTTATAAATATTTTGATAATATACAAAATAAATCTACTTCCTCATCTAAAACTTTATATTATTTTTAACATTTGGATTAATGTATGCTACTTATTTTCACTGGACACAGCCTCCCTAGTTTCAAATGCCTTAAATCCATTTACTGAATCATAAAATTCCAATAACTTTTTATGCTTTTCTGCCTCAAGAAAAACTACCATACCTCCTGCCAGATATTGGAGCTCATGAACTTTTGTCATTGCAACTTCCAAAAGCTGCTGCCCTGAAATTTTCAGCTTGATATTATCTGTAAAATTCTTACCCAGTTATGTAATCAGATATGCAGATAAGCCAAACATTTGTGTTTCTTCATTCCATTCACTTACTCTTGCATTTTTGCGTTTCATTATATTGCTAAAATTATCCGCACTAACAGTAATTGGTTTTATAGTAATGGAGAAATAGCCTACCTTAACCGCATTATTAGAAAATACATTGTATGTAACAGACTGGTTCTTTTTTGTAAATTCTATTGTACTACGTTTCAAAAACCTTTCCACATCAAGATTTATTGGGCAGGAAAAATCAGAGAGCAGCTGGTTTAATTCTGTCTCTCCGATCTCACCATCCTGCAAATGCTCACGAATGTTGAAAACGATAAAGTTCTCAATATTAATCACATGTATCAATTTCTATCTCTATATTTTACTATGACATTCAATATCTACTCTGCATTTACTATCAACTTTCGCATCTTTCAGTTCAGCCATTTTATTCTATTGAGAATTTATAATACCAATTATTTCATCTACAATATCACCTACACTTCTGTTATTTGTTTTAATTCTTATTGCATCATTGAAATTACTGTTCAAAAATATTAAATTATTTTTCAAGTTGTTCAGGGCAAAGACCTTATCTCTATTATTGTCATTTTCAATTCTGGACTTTATTATTTCCTCATCAGCTATAAGAATGATATGTATTATATCATTTCCATCACTTAACAATGGATCAAACAATTTTTCCTTGCATTCTATCATTGTAACTGCCATATCAAATATCACATATTTTGCTGATATTGATGCTCTTTCTTTTATGATTCCTTTCATTTTTTCTAAAAACTTAATATTATTTTGAGGACAAAAGCCACCAAAATCGGGCATACAATTGGTTCGCTTTGATTCCGCTACCATTTCATCCCACATTTCTTGTCTATAACGATCTGATTGTAGAAACTCGGCTTCACTATTAGAAAACCTTTCCATTAACTCAGATGCTACTGTCGTTTTCCCTACACCATAAGTACCATCTATCCATATAATCATATTTAATCTCCTTTATACTTCAATATCTTTAGAGTATACTTTTTTCTAAATCAATGCCTATAGTTTCAAGCTACTATTTTATCTGTCAATTGTATAGACAATATGTTTCCAATACTTTTAATATATGTAACTATTTTTTTCTTACTTGTTTTTATTAATTTATTAAAACAATCATTTTTACATTATTTTTTTATGTACTTTATTCGGATTTACGTTCTTGCCCATCATCCATATTCTATTTCATCATTTGGCATTCAATATGGTTTCAAACAATTTGTGCCTGCTCAATAGTAATAGCCTCTGTAACTTCTATTCCAACTGTTTTAGTTTTATCTCTGATATCTGGGGCATCATATACATCATAACCTTCATATGTTCCATCATAGCAATATTGTAAAATACCTACTGCAAGGAACTCTACATACTTTTTCCTATAACGTGATGTCAATGGCTTTTTAAATGGAAATAATTCCTTTGTCAGATCTTCTTCATCCACTTGAAATCTCTCCTATTTTTACAATCAAATTAATTTAAATTATTAATTACCATTGCAAAATCCTTTTTGCAAAACTCTATAACTTTATTCTGTTTCCATTAATCTCTATAGACACACCACTTTCT
>CAMUHY010000047.1 GCA_947088865.1 uncultured Eubacterium sp.
GCAACCAGAACCGTATGCAGGAGATAGCGGCACTTATCAGTGAGGAGGAACATTCAGAAGGCGATGTGCAGATGTTTATGGGAGAAATCAGGCGTTATGCTGCTATTACAGAGCTTGATGAAACGGTATTAAACCGACTGATTAACCGCATATTGATTGGGGAACCTAAGAAAGTGGATGAGGTAAAGACACAGGAAGTACGGATTGTCTATAATTTTGTTGGGGAGCTATAAAATAAAAAATTTTCATTATTTCTGAAAAATTTATAATAACAATATATAAACTTTAAACATATTTTGTGTCAAATTATTGTATTCATTTCAATATACGAGATATTACAGAATATAAATAAGGCTAAATACTTTATTTATATCTGATAAAATTGACTTCTTTTTCTATTAATTTTACACCACTTTACAACTTTTCACGATTCTTATTTAATCGAAGCTAAATTTACTATTATCCTTGAAAATATTGGTTTTTCTGACTTAATAGGTGCAAATTTTGTTATAGGATGCAATATTTGACAAGGAAAATAGTTCAAATTTTCGAGTAAATTATTATTTGCCATTTTCGTTTTGGGATCCGAAACACAGAAAAATTATCATGACCCATTAAAGACCTTGATTATAGAGCATCGTGGTTCAGCAAAATATAAAAAATTTGTAAAGTGGTGTTAATTTTATATAAATAGGAAAAATATAAAATTTTTTTTTATTTTTTTGTAACGTTTTTAAATAAATTTCTATTTATATTTAGAAGGAAAGGGGTGATAGCTATAAATGGATTTACAGGAAGTATATATAAATTATGCAAATGATATTAAAAGATTTTTATTTTGTCTGACACATAATTATGATTTGTCTGAAGAACTGACTCAAGAAACATTTTATCAAGCCTGTAAATCTATAGAAAGATATGATGGTACTTGTAAAATGTCTGTTTGGCTATGCCAAATAGCAAAACACGTATTTTATGATTATTTGAAAAAGCAAAAACATTATGGTCAAGTTAGTATTGATGAAAACTTTGATTTTATTGCAGAAGAAAATCCACACCAAATTTCATTAGAAGATTACTTTGTAATTAAGGAACAGGCAGAGGATATAATACATGCCGCTTTGAATATGAAAGAACCTTATAGTAAAATTTTTTTATTAAGAACATTAGGTGAAATGAGTTTTAAGGAAATTGGATACATATTTAAAAAAAGTGATAACTGGGCGCGCGTTACCTATTATCGTGCAAAGGAAATGTTAAATGAAAGGGTTAATCATAATGAAAGTGACATGTAATATTATTAAAGATTTAATGCCATCATTTGTAGATGAAATTTGTAGTGAAGATTCTAAAAATTTAATTTATGAGCATATACAAAGTTGTGAACAATGTAAAGAATTCTTAGAGTCTATGAAAAAACCTCTTCAGTCTGTCGAGTTAAGCGTAGAAAAAGACAAATTGAAAGCACAAAAACCATTTAAAAAAATAAATAAAATGCATCGGATTAGAATTATTATAGTCGCTATAGCTGTAATGCTAATGACAATGATAGGTATGATGGTCGTAATTAATGTTGGTGCCATAAATAACTTTTTGTTTCCCCATCAGATATCTGTCATTAATGAGGAGAATGGCTTTGGAGAATGGAAGGCTATATCATTTGAGGGCAATCAGTATTTAATTTATGATTCAATATTCTATAAGAAAACAGTTACTAATAATGCCAACAGTACGGATAGCATAAAAATGAGGATATTAGATGAAAAAGGGAACATTGTGTTAAATGATTTAATAATTGACGCTGGAACTACTATTAACTTAAAGGAACTAGAAAACAATAAATATTATACAGTAGAAATATGGGCAGACAATGGATGGTATATGCTTAACTTTAGATAAGGTAGTAATAGTGCTACGCATTTTAAAAATATCATTTGTGGAAGGAGACAAAAATGAAAAGATTAGGAAGGTTATTAATGGTAACAGGAGTATGTGCATCACTCGCGGTTAGCCCCATAGTAGCGTTTGCGAGTGAAAGCGAGTCGGAAGTTGTTGTAGCAGATTCTGTTCAGGAGCAGATTCAACCACGTGTAAATTGGTCAGGAACAGCATATTTGGCAGCAAAACAATGGTGCAATGTTACGTCATCAAACAATTTTTTTCGTGATTCGCCCAAAGTAACGAATGACGCGTCTAATCCTTGTTCCATCAAAGTGCGGATTGTTAATGAAGCTGGTGCAGTGGTTGGAAAAGAAAAAGAAGTTGAGGTAGGCAAAAGTGTTACGATGGATCAAATACCTGCGCTAAGTGGTACATACACATTGCAGGCTTACTCAGAAAAGGCAGGAAATTTTACAATTTCTATTGATTAATGTGTGTTGAATGTTTTTATATGTTGTGGCAAGGGTATTTTAGCATAAGATTATTACATCATATAATTCAAAAATAGCAAAAAAGCAGGGATTCGAGAGAATCCCTGCTTTTTTTGTGAGCAAAATTAAATTCATCACTTGACAATGTTGCATAGAGCTTATGACACAGGACGAGATCGCCGTTATGGACGGGGGCAAGTGTATTTTACAGGTGCGCGGGGTGCGCCCGT
>CAMUHY010000048.1 GCA_947088865.1 uncultured Eubacterium sp.
AAGATATTGAAAAACGTTACTATGGAGGACCTCAAAAACTCCCCCATACTTATCACGAAAATAAGATAGCTTTAATCAAGGATATTGCTTCTGTTCAAGAAGAAGTCCAAAGAAATGACGAAATTTTTTTACAAGAAAAAGTTGTCTGCATTCGTATGGAACCAAAATTTGAAGCTAAATCTTATTCACCTGATATGATTTTATCGGTGGATGGTATTACTCCTATCGGAGGTCGTAAATATATAATTTCAAAGTCTGAAGAAGGTCTGGTTAAATCGAAATTATATTTTGCAAAAACCAGTGATCGCGGACTAGAAAACCTAAAATACATATTGGAGTCTGGACAAAAAGACAACACTGTTACCTGGCAAAATCAAATTTCAACTATTCGGACAATTGATTTACTTGATTCTACAGAAAAAATTTCAGGCTTTTCAGGTACATGGGATAGCGGGTTAGTTGAAATTGTTTTACACCCATTTATATGGAATGACACTTTTGCAATGCAACAATTCTTAACCCTTTTAGATTTAGAAACAGATAAATATAAAATATCCAGTTATGAAAATGGCCCTTTGTTCTGTGCTGCCGTATGTAATCACGAAACATTAGAAAGATTGATAAAATTCAACCCCTTAAGAACAGTTCATCCTTTAGGAGAACTTAATATACCCAATATGCGTGGCAACTCTTTTTTTGACGCACCAGTTCCACCATTATATAAAGGGGCTCCTCAAATGCGAGTAGGCGTTTTTGATGGTGGTGCAGATTCAACATTACCTCATTTAAAAGATTTTGTCACCGCACATGAACTGACACCTATCTCTGGACATCCAGCACTTACTGCACACGGAACTGCTGTTTGTGGTGCTGTTTTATACGGACTGTTGAATTATAAGCCATCAACCGAACAGCTTGAAACACCGATTGTTTCTGTTGACTCATATAGAGTATTACCCCAACAGCAAACGGGAAATCCTATAGAAGATAGCGGGCTATATCCTGCAATCGACCAAATAGAACAAACCGTGCATAACCATACGGAAACTGCATTATATAATTTATCTTTTG
The DNA here is from genome assembly GCA_947088865.1 of uncultured Eubacterium sp. Lineage (GTDB taxonomy): Bacteria > Bacillota > Clostridia > Lachnospirales > Lachnospiraceae > Lachnospira. The sequence continues at coordinate 1,072 of CAMUHY010000048.1, forward strand.
GTCCTCGTGGTGCAATTGTAGATGATGACATTAGTCGTTTTACCTATGCATTGGATAGACTTTCCATGCTTCCTCATCATCCACTATTTTGTGTTGCTGCCGGAAATGACGGAGATTTGCCTTATCCTTTTAATAGGATACAGGCTCCTTCAGACTTGGTTAATGGTTTAGGAATTGGTGCTTATACATTTGACAAAAATGGAGAAAAGATAAGAGCTAGTTATAGTTGCATTGGCCCTGGACGTGAGGGGTGCAAAGTAAAGCCTGATGTTCTGGAATTTGGAGGATCACCAGAAAATCCAGCTGTTTTAATAAGCACTATACCAAATAAAACAACTGTAGAATGTGGAACCAGTTTTGCCTCCCCTATTGTTACTGGTAAACTAGGAAAAATGATGGCCTTATCCTCTGAAATCTCTCAGCACATGGCTAAAACATTGCTTATTCACACGGCAGAAGATTCAGATGAATATAGCATCGAAGAAATAGGATTCGGATTCTGTATTGATGATGTTACAAATATCCTAAATTGTGAAGACAATAAAGTTGTTGTTTTATATGAAGGAAATATTGCTCCTAAACAAAATATAGAACTCCCTATTCTTCTCCCTGACATAAATGGACTTAAATGCAATGCCAATATAACATGGACGCTTTCAACATTATCTGAATTAAATCCAAATGATGTTGATTCTTATACTTGTAATTGTGTAGAAGATTATTTTTACCCGCATGATAAACATTACAATTATTTCAAAAACACAATACATGGCAGAAAGCAAAAAGCAGCCTTTGTGGGAACAGACGCAGAAAAAGAACTATATGATTTAGGATATAGTCGTTCTGATCTACCAATCTCTAAACCGCCAAAGCAATTTTTGAGTGAAGATGAATTACGGTCACAGCATTTAAAATGGGATACTGTGACCAAAAAAACTATTACTATGAGAGTGTCTTCTTTGAGCAATCCTTTCTTCATACTTCATGGAATGAATAGAGATATTGTCGGGACTACACCCATGAAATATTTTGTTGCCATCACAGTAGAGATTCCAAAATATCCTGGAGTTTTATATGACGATATTTTAGCTCAATATCGAAATCTTGTACCAATCAACATAAAAGTAGAGAATCAAATTTTTGTCGAATTATAAACTGTATAGAAAAGCGCTATAGACACAACCTATAGCGTTTTTTAATACATTTAATCTTTGCTACCTGAATAGCAAAAAAGAAATAACATAAATGCTCCATAGCATGTACCTATCCAAATGAATACATGACTTTAAATGAAGTCTACTCGTTTACGCTAAGCTGACGACAAAACCACATTCAATAGATATTTGAGTATAATTTAAACCATAAGTACAAGAAAAACAGTTAAAACACCATAAAATATTAGTGAAATCAAGTGCAAAAAGGTGAAAAAGCAGAAAAAAATAGTTGCGTGGGAATGCCG